>JBKECS010000091.1:0-9010 GCA_047974805.1 Nostocoides sp.
CCGGAGGTTCGCAAGGGAAAGTTCCCCTTGCGAACCTCCGGTTTCCAGTGCGAACTTCCATCAGTATCAGCGGCGCACCCCATGAACTGGCGCCACCTCCACAACAGGCGTTCATCTCATATATGAGTTAGGCTGCCGCGGTGACTGGAACCGCTCTCGCGCCAACCCAGGCAGCCACCGCCCAGGACGGGTACCTCATCCGCATCGGCGGCCTCATTCGAGATGCGCGCCGCCACAAGGGAATGACTCAACTGGAACTTGCGGAGTTGCTCAGCACGAGCCAAAGCGCCATCGGGAGGATCGAGCAGGGTCGGCAAAACCTCAGTCTGGAAACGCTGGCCCGTATCGGCGAAGCCCTGGACAGTGAATTCGTCTCACTCGGTTCCTCGCAGCCGCTCAACTTGCGGATCGAAGGCGGCCGGCAGCTGTCCGGCTCGATCCCGGTGAAGACGAGTAAGAACGCTGCCGTCGCGCTGCTGTGTGCCACCTTGCTCAACAAGGGCCGCACCACCTTGCGCAACCTCGCCAGGATCGAGGAGATCAATCGCATCCTCGAAGTGCTGGGCTCACTGGGCGTCAAGACCCGTTGGCTACCCGACAGCTCCGATCTGGAGGTGACTCCCCCGGCCACACTCGATTTGGCCACGATCGACGAGGATGCCGCGCGTCGGACCCGGACCATCATCATGTTCCTCGGTCCGCTGATGCATGAGATCGACCGCTTCGACCTGCCGTACGCCGGTGGCTGTGACCTGGGTACTCGAACGGTGGAACCACACTTGGCGGCTCTGAAGGCGTTCGGGCTCGACGTGCACGCGACCCACGGGTTCTACGAGTGCACGGTCAGCCGCGACGTCACCCCTGCCCGACCCATTGTGCTCACGGAGCGGGGCGACACCGTCACCGAGAACGTCCTGCTCGCCGCCGCGCGGCACCCCGGTACCACGGTTATCCGCAATGCGTCCCCGAACTACATGGTTCAAGACCTGTGCTTCTTCCTCGAGCGCCTCGGGGTTGCCATTGAGGGCATCGGTTCGACCACCCTGACCGTCACCGGGGTGGCGGATATTGACGTGGACGTGGACTATTCACCCTCCGAAGACCCCATCGAGGCGATGAGTCTCTTGGCGGCGGCGGTGGTGACCGATTCACAGATCACCATTGAGCGCGCACCGATCGAGTTCCTCGAGATCGAGCTGGCGACGCTCGAAGGCATGGGCATGCGTTGCGAGATGACGCAGGAATACCTGGCCGACAACGGACGAACCCGGCTCGTTGACCTCACCACGATCCCCGGACCGCTGCAGGCGCCGAAGGACAAGATCCACCCCATGCCCTTCCCGGGCCTGAACATCGACAACCTGCCATTCTTCGCGCTCATCGCCACCAAGGCGCAGGGCACGACGATGATCCACGACTGGGTCTATGACAACCGGGCCATCTATCTGACCGACCTGACCAAGTTGGGCGCCCAGGTGCAGTTGCTCGACCCGCATCGAGTAATGATCACCGGGCCGACACCGCGATTCCGCCATGCCGAGGTCATGTGTCCCCCGGCGTTGCGCCCGGGCGTGGTCATCCTCCTAGCCATGTTGGCAGCTCCGGGAACCTCGATCCTGCGCAACGTCTACGTCATCAATCGAGGCTACGAGGATCTCGCCGAACGCCTCAACGCCTTAGGGGCAACGATCGAGACCTTCCGAGACATCTAGGGGACCAATTCCCGGCCCGAAGGCATGGCGTGCGTTTGCGCATACCTGGGCTGGTCAGCCAGTGGTCCGCAAGAGCGCCAGCACATCGGTGGCGATGGGGTCGGGGGTGAGCCCGACATCCTCAAGCACGTGATCTCGGCTGGCGTGATCGAGGAACCGACGCGGTATGCCATAACAGCGCAGCGGGGTCCTCCCCCCCGCTCGCCGGAGAGCGAACTCGATTTGGCTGCCGATGCCCTCGGGGACGACCCCGTCCTCGATAACGACGACCAGGCAAGCGTCTTCGGCCAAGGTCGTCAACGCGGTCGGCACTGGGAGGGCCCAGACCGGATCGACGACCCGCACCCGATAACCCTCGGCGCCGAGTTTGTCCGCGACGCTGAGGCCGGTCGCCACCATGGATCCCACGCCAACGACGAGGACGTCCACGGCGTCCGTGTCGGGTTCGCCGACGATATCGACCCCGCCTGCCGTGCGAAGGGAAGGAATCGCATCGCCCACGCTTCCCTTGGGGAACCGGACGACGCTCGGGGCATCGGCGATGTCGACCGCCGCACGCAGCGCGGAGGCGACATGTTGTCCGTCCCGCGGCGCGGCCAAGTGCAAACCGGGGACAATCCCACTGATGGCCAGGTCCCACATGCCGTTGTGCGACGCCCCGTCGGTGCCGGTCACCCCAGCCCGGTCCAACACGAAGGTCACCCCCGCGCGATGCAACGCACAATCCATGAGGACCTGGTCGAACGCTCGGTTGAGGAAGGTGGCGTACACGGCCACAACGGGGTGCAACCCGGCATAGGACAACCCAGCGGCCATGGCCACGGCGTGTTGCTCGGCGATGCCGACGTCGAAGGTCCGCTCCGGGAACTCCTGCGCGAAGGCGCTCAACCCGACGGGGATGAGCATGGCCGCGGTGAGCGCGCAAATATCCGTCCGTTCGCGCCCCAGGTCCACCATCTCGTCGGAAAACTCATCGGTCCAGCTGCGCCCGGCCAGCTCGAAGGGCAGACCGGTCTCGGGATTGATCACCCCGACCGCATGGAACTGGTCGGCCACGTCGTTGACTGCGGGGGCATACCCACGGCCCTTTTGGGTGATGACGTGGACGAGCACCGGACCGTCGAACGCGCGGGCTCGACGGAGCGCGGATTCCACGGCGGGTTCATCGTGCCCGTCGATCGGCCCGAGGTACTTCAGACCCAGGTCCTCGAACATCCCTTGCGGGGCGACGATGTCCTTCAGCCCCTTCTTCACCCCATGCAGCATCTCGTACACGGCGCCACCGACGACCGGCGTGTGCTGCAGGGTGCTCTTTCCCCAGTCGAGCACCCGCTCATAAGAGCGCGTCGTGCGCAGCGCGGCGAGGTGGTCGGCCAGCCCGCCCGCGGTGGGGGCGTAGGAGCGTTCGTTGTCGTTGACGACCAGCGTGAGCGGAAGGTCTTTGTCGGCGGCGATGTTGTTCAGCGCCTCCCAGGCCATCCCTCCGGTCAGGGCGCCGTCGCCGATCACGGCCACGGTCCATCGGTCCCGCTCGCCGCGGATTCGCCGGCCGGCCGCGATGCCCTGTGCCCAAGACAGGGACGCCGAGGCGTGACTGTTTTCGACGATGTCGTGCTCGGACTCGGTCCTGCTGGGATACCCGGACAGGCCGCCGTGTGCCCTCAACGCACTGAAATCGGTCCGCCCGGTGAGCAGCTTGTGCACGTATGCCTGGTGGCCGGTGTCAAAAACGAGGCTGTCTGTAGGGCTGTCGAACACCCGGTGCAACGCGATGGTCAGCTCGACGACCCCAAGGTTGGGGCCCAGATGCCCGCCGGTGCGCGAGACTGCCGTCACGAGGAAGGTCCGGATCTCGTCGGCGAGCTCGACGATCTCTGCCTCGGACAGTCCCGTGAGGTCCTCGGGGCCGCGGATCCGATCGAGCACGCTCATAAGCCTTAAGTCTAGTTCGGCCAGGTGGCGCCGCCGCGGGGTACCTGGTCTCCGCGAAGCTCAGCGGACGGGCGCGCCTGGGAGGGTTGCGGCGTATGGGCCCCCGATTGGAGGTTGAGCAGGACGACGCCGACGATGATCAGGCCGATCCCGGCAAGCTTGGCCACACCGAGGGGCTCGCCGAGCCACAGATAGCCGATCACGGCGATGGCGGCAGTCCCCACCCCAGACCAAATGGCATAGGCGATAGACACGTCCACTCGCTGAACCACGACCGTGAGCAGCCAGATGGATGTCAGGTAGCCCCCAGCCACCGCGATAGTCCAGCCGGGGTTGGTGAAGCCCTCGGAGCGGGGCAGGGTGGCGCTCGAGGCGACCTCAATGATGATGGCCAGCAAGAGCAAAGCAAAGGCGGACATGGGGGATGTTCCTGACACGGGCCCGAGACCCGGGCAGGTTTGTAGCGGTGCTACGCGTCAACTGTAGCACCCGCTACATCTGCTTGCTACAGTTGATGTCGTGACTCGGCGAGCGGACCTCATCACGGCAGCCACCGACTATGCCTTGGACCATGGACTCATCGGCCTGAGCCTGCGCCCGCTGGCGGCGGCGGTGGGCACCAGCGACCGAATGCTCGTCTATCACTTCGGCAGCAAGGACGTCCTCCTCGCCGAAATCATCCGGCATTCGTTGAACCGGTCGTTGCGCGAATTGCGTTCTCTACCGCCAGCTGACTCACCCGGCGCTGCCGTGCGGGCCCAGTGGAACCTGTGGTGTCGTCCCGACCAACAACGATGTGAACGCCTTTATGTGCAGGCCTCCACCTTGGGGCTGCTGGGCAGCGAGCCCTATGCCTCGAGCATCGCCGACGCCAACGACGATTGGATGGCCGCGCTGAGCACACACCTCGTGGCCTCCGGCGTACCTGTCGAGCGTGCCGAACAACTCGCTGTGGTCATCGACGCCGCCTTCATGGGCTTCGAGCTGGACAGCCCGCTCGGCGAGGTCGATCCGCCCGGCGTGGCGGCCCTGGCCGACGCCGTCGATGCCCTGAGTCGGCAGTGCTCGGTGCACTGAGCACCGCGCCACCGCCATCCCCGGCCATACCGGCGACCATCGGCCCACCTCATAGTCGCGGCACGTAGCGTCTCCCCCGCATCGCCTCGACCACGAGCCGGGCACCACGTTGTGCGGCGAGCAGACGCACCCCTTCCCGCTCCATATCGGCAAGCACCTCGCCCAGCGTCGGCGCTGCCAACTCATCGGCCAATTCGACCCGGATATCTCGATAAGCCGCCCGCATAGCGGTCAACTGGGCGTCGATATGCCGGGTGGTCAACCAGGCGAGAGCCACAGGATGGCGCCGCCACGTGGCATACCCGCGGTAGTCCGGTGGGCAATGGTCGAGCAGCCAGCCCACCGCGGCAGTCTGCCAACCAGGTGAGTCCGGTGGCGGCACGCCGTGCGGCCAACCGGGCGGGACGCGGGAGTTCACCGGACCAGTGTGACCCACGCCGGGGACAGCCCCGAAGCCGCTCGAACACCCCCGCGGTTCCACATCTCGGACGCGACGTGATGCTTTCGATAACGCTTGCTTATGGTTTGTGGGTGACCGCAACCAGCACCCACCCGCCGGCGCAGGCATCCGCCCGTCCGCCCCGGCCGGGACGCAGCAACGGACAGTGGGCGGTCGACGGCAGCGCCCCGCTGAATGCCAACGAGGCCTGGAAAGCGGCTGAGGGCGGCCTTGCCGTGCGGGATCGGATCGAAACCCGGTATGCGCTGCAGGGGTTCGACAGCATCGAGCCGGAGGACCTGCACGGTCGGTTCCGCTGGTGGGGCCTGTACACCCAGCGTCGGCCAGGCATCGACGGCGGCCGGACCGCCATGCTGGAGCCTCATGAGCTTGAGGACCGGTACTTCATGATGCGGGTACGCCTGGATGGCGGCGCCCTGACCAGAGAGCAGGTCCAGGTGCTCGGAACGATCTCCACGGACTTCGCCCGGGGCACCGCGGACATCACCGACCGGCAGAACATTCAATATCACTGGATCGCCGTCGAGGATGTCCCGGAGATCTGGCGGCGTCTGGAAGCCGCCGGAATGCAGACCATCCAGGCATGCGGTGACGTCCCGCGGGTCATCCTCGGCTCCCCCGTGGCTGGGATCGCTGACGCAGAGATCATCGACCCCACCGACGCCATCGAGCAGATCCAGCGCCGCTTCATCGGCGACCCCTCCCTGGAGAATCTGCCCCGCAAGTTCAAGAGCGCCATCACAGGGCATCCCAGCCTTGACGTCGTCCACGAGATCAACGACATCTCCCTGGTCGGCGTCGTGCATCCACATCTCGGTGCTGGATATGACCTGTGGGTTGGTGGTGGGCTATCCACCGCCCCCCGTTTGGCCGAGCGCCTTGGGGCTTTCGTTGCTCCCGAGCAGGCCGCTGAGGTCTGGCATGCGGTGGTGTGCCTGTACCGGGACTACGGGTTCCGTCGGCTGCGCAACAAGGCCCGACTGAAGTTCCTTCTCGCCGACTGGGGGCCAGTCAAGTTCCGGGAGATCCTTCAGAACGACTACCTCGGGTATGCCTTGTCCGATGGTCCGGCGCCCGCGCCGGCCACCGGTCCCGGGGACCACGTCGGGGTACAACGACAGCGGGACGGACGCTACTTCCTGGGTGCTTCACCTACCGTGGGCCGGATCAGCGGCGCGATCCTGACCGGACTCGCCGAGCTGATGGACGAGGTCGGCTCCGACCGGCTGAGGCTCACCCCGCACCAAAAGCTCATCCTGCTCGACGTGCCCGGCGACCTCATCGAGGAGGCCGCTTCCGGCCTGGACGCCTTGGGGCTGACCACCCAGCCGTCGCCCTTCCGCCGCTCGACCATCGCGTGCACCGGCCTTGAGTTCTGCAAGTTGGCCATCGTCGAGACCAAAGACACGGCGACCCAGGTGATCACCGAGCTGGAGCGGCGACTGGCCGATGTCACGCTCGATCATCCGATCGGTCTCAACGTCAACGGGTGTCCCAACTCGTGTGCACGAATCCAGACGGCCGACATCGGTCTCAAGGGCCAGATCGTCACCACGCAGGAGAAGGAGCAGGTCCCCGGGTTTCAGGTTCACCTCGGCGGTGGCCTCGCCTCGGCGGATCGGGAGGTGGCTGGTCTGGGCCGCACGGTGCGCGGATTGAAACTTCCGGCAATACACCTGGCGGACTACGTCGAACGGCTGGTTCGCCGCTACCTGGCTCAGCGAGAGCCCGGTGAGACGTTCGCCGCCTGGTCTCACCGCGCCGATGAGGAGGCCCTGGCATGACCACGACCAACCCAACCATTCCAGCCGCCCGATCGACCGGCGCCATGTCGCCGACGACCCCGACCCGCCGAAGCGAGGCCGAGTTGCGCCACCTCGCCGAGCAGGGTGCACGAGACCTGGACGGGGCCGACACGAGCGCCATCATCGACTGGGCGGCGAGGCACTTCGCTCCCGAGGTGCTCACGGTGGCCTGCAGCATGGCCGATGCTGTGCTGCCCTCGCTGGTGTCCCGAGTTGTCCCCGGCATCGACGTCCTGTTCCTCGACACCGGCTACCACTTCAGCGACACCCTGGCCACCCGGCAACTCGTCGCCGCGGACCTGGACGTCACCGTTGTGGACATCCGACCCGAGTTGACCGTCGCACAGCAGGACGCCGCCTATGGTCCGGACCTTTTCGCCAACGACCCGGCGGCCTGCTGCCGCATGCGCAAGGTTGAGCCCTTGCGCAACGCGTTGATCGGATACGAGGCATGGTTCACCGGGGTGCGCCGTGATGAGTCCCCCACCAGGGCGTCGACCCCACCGGTTGCCTGGGATGCCGCCTTCGGGCTGGTCAAGGTCAACCCGTTGATCGAGTGGACCTTCGAGCAGCTCATGTCGTATGCCGCCACCCGCGGCATACCGGTGAACCTCCTGGTCAGTGCCGGCTATCCCTCGATCGGCTGTGAGCCGTGCACCAAGCCGGTGGCCGCAGGGGAGGACCCTCGATCTGGCCGGTGGGCCGGATTTGCCAAAACCGAGTGCGGCCTGCACTCGGGGTCGTGAGCGACGTATGCCATGAGCCTTCCCCTTCTGCTCGATCTCACCGGGCGACGTGTCGTCCTGGTCGGCGGTGGACTGGTCGCTGCCCGACGCGCCACGACACTGCACGGCGAGGGTGCCTCGGTTCACGTCATCGCCCCTGACCTCGTCCCAGCGCTGGCGGACCTCGTCCGCGCCGACGCCATCACGTGGACTCCGCGCGGGTATGCCGGCACGAGCGACCTCACTGGCGCATGGTTGGTGCACACCGCGACCGGCGATGCCGTGGTCGATGCCCAGGTGGCGACCGACGCGGACGCCGCCGCGGTGTGGTGCATCAACGCTGGTGCCGCGTCCACGACCAGGGCGTCCATACCCGCACGCGGTGCCGTGGTCACGGCCGACGGCCCGGTGCAGGTGGCGGCATACGCCGGTGGGGACCCGCGACGAGCCATGGCGGTGCGCGACTCCATCCTCGCCTTGGCCGGCGAAGGCCTCTTGGACCTTCGCGCCCGTCGCCCACGCGATGGCGGCTGGGTCGCCCTCCTGGACACCGGCCCTGGCCCGGGCAGCTGCCCAGGGAGGCGCGCCGCGAGCCTGCTCCCTGCATCCGACATCGTGATCGTTGCGGAGACCTGCACGGAGGCCCAACGCAGCCGGACAGGCGAACCCCGAGGCCACGCCATGCTTGCCGGGACGAGTCCGCGACCCTTTTCCGTGGCGAGTTGATGAAGCATGCCCGTGCATGGAGTGATCCTCGTCGGCCTTATCGGCCTGCTTGCCCAGCTCACGGCCGGCTCGTTGGGCATGGGCTATGGCGTCATCACCACCTCGGCCCTGTTGGCTGTCGGTTTGGGCCCGGCGGTGGCTAGCGCCACGGTGCACTTTGCCGAACTCGGCACGGCCACCGCGCTGGGCGCTGCCCACTGGCGCATGCGGAATATCGACTGGCCGCTGGTCGGTCGACTGGCAGGTCCCGGCGCCTTGGGCGCCTTCAGCGGCGCGCTCTTGCTCACGCACCTATCCGTGCGATTCGCCGGCGTCATCATGGCCGTCATCCTGCTGTGCATCGGCAGCTACATCATGGTGCGCTTCTCGGTGCGGCCACCCCGAGCACCAGTGGCCGCGCGATCCCGGCTTTCGGCCCAGCTGCTGGCCCCGTTGGGGCTGCTCGGCGGGTTCCTTGACGCCACCGGCGGGGGTGGTTGGGGGCCAGTGACGACCACGGCCCTGCTCTCCTCCGGACGTATCGAGCCTCGACTTGTCGTCGGATCGGTCGATGCGGCCAAGGCGATCGTCAGC
>JBKECS010000002.1:0-3248 GCA_047974805.1 Nostocoides sp.
CCTGACCTGGCGAGGCACCTTGAAACTGGCGATGCGTCCGCGACAGTAGGCGATGAGCTCCTCCTCCGTCACATTCGCCCCGGGGCGCAACTCGACGAAGGCAACCGGCACCTCGGCCAGGCGCTCATCGGGCACCCCGATGACGGCAGCGATTCCCACCGCGGGATGGCCACACAGGAAGTTCTCGATCTCGACGCAGGCGACGTTCTCCCCGCCCACTTTGAGCATGTCCTTGATCCGGCTGATATAGCGAATTCGCCCCTGGGCGTCCAGCTCGCCGAGGTCTCCGGTATGTAACCAACCCTGGGCGTCCACGACCGCGGCGGTGGCGTCCGGGTTGTTGTAGTAGCCGTTGAACAGCGAGTATCCGCGAATCAGGATCTCGCCGGCGACGCCGGTCGGAACGGCCTTGTTCTCCGCGTCGACCACGAGGATCTCCAGTCCTGGGTATGGGCGCCCGGAGAACGTCGCCCGCTGCTGTGCCGAGTCGGACAGCTCGGACGTGGCGCACATTCCGCCCGCCTCCGTGCACCCATAGGGGTTAACCTGTATCGCCTGAGGAAAGGCCAATTGCACCTTGGCGAGGACCTCGGGGACCCCGCCCGTGTGCACGATGCGCAGCTGCGGGAGTTCACTCGGCTGATAGTCCGGCTGAGCGATCAGGTCCAGGGCCAGCTGGGCGAAGGCGACGAAGGCAACGGTGGCCTGCTCTCTGCGCATCATGGCTAGGCCTTCGCCGGCATCGACCCGGGCCATGCACAAGAAGGTGCTGCCGGCCCGAACCGACGCCAGCAACGGTAGGAGTCCGGACATATGGAACAGGGGCAACGGGTCCCACATGCGGTCCGCGGGAGTCAGCGCGTAGCGGGCCAGAGCAAGGGCCTCGGCGGTTCGGGTGAGTGCTTCGTGGGAGAGCACGGCACCCTTCGGCTGGGCCGTTGTGCCGGAGGTGTACATGATCAGGGCCACGTCCTCGGGTCGTACCCGCGTGGACCACTGCACAAGGAGGTCTTCAGCAGGCCCCTCTGACGCTGCATCCAACTCGTCAACTCCGAGGACGCCAGGTGTGGGACCGTCCAGGGACACCACCTGCCGGAGCACAGGAGCGCCACCAAGTCGCAGCCGTCGGGCCTGCTGGCCCGGCAGGTCCGGGAAGGCTTCGACGAGGCGAGCCAAGAGGTCGAGGTCTTCTCCGGGTCGGCGTCCGACCACGACCGCGCGGACATCGGCATCGGCGATCACGTGCTGCAACTCCAGGGCGCGGTACCGGGGGTTGAAGGGCACTGCGACGGCACCGATGGAGCAAATGGCGAACACCAACTCGATGAACTCCGGGGTGTTGGTCATCAAGAGCCCCACGTGTTCACCAGGTTGCACCCCGAGCCCGATGAGCCGTCTCGACCATGCCGCCGACGCGCCGGCCAGTTCCTCGTAAGTTTGCCTGGAATCTGGGAAGACCACGGCAGGGTGGTCCGGCAGGCGTTCTGCATTGGCCCGCAGGAATTCACCCACAATGTATGCCGCGGTCACGAGACCACCTCCTAGTCGCCATCGCAGATGTTGGCAGGCTCGCCCGGCAGCAGGTGCAGGCGACTGTTGTCCCACGACAGGGTCTTGCCGACGGGAGTGAGGCGCACGATGACCTCGTCGTTGCCGTAGTGGGCTCTCGCGGCCGCAGGCAATCTGTCCAGCGGAACGTCGATGTCCGGAGGGTACTTCTCCCCGAGCGCTTGCCGCGCGGCCTGCTCTTCATCCCCGGGTTCGATCACTTCAGCCCGAGTTTGCATCGAGACCGCACGCAACTGTGTCCACCCATGTCCGGCCTCGACCATGAATGCGGCGCGGGGATCGTTGCGGATTCGGCCAACCTTGGACAAGGCGGCGAAGGTCTTCAGATAGATCCGGCGGTCGATGGCCACATGCCACACCGGCAGCGTGATCGGGGTCCCGTCGCGGCGCAGCGTGGTGACGATGCCGGTGTGGGCCTGTCCAACAAACTGCCACAGCTCATCGTCATCCAATGAAATCCCCATGGGGGCTACCTCCGGGATCATCTCGACGGCGTTGTCCTCACTAGGGTAAACTCTGACCGGTCGTTTGGTAGAATTTCTGTCAATTGGGGTCGGCTTCCGGTGCGCCCAACGAAGTGACGAGGTGAGTACCCTGGAGTCTGCGAGGTCAACGGCACCGGTCGGACTTCTCACCGGTGCCGGACTGGATCTTGGACCTCACGCCTCCCGATACCGGTTGCCTGATCGAACCATGCTCCGGGTCCTGGCGGAGCGGGCCGAGTCCCGGGCAGACCACCCGTGGCTGGTCTTTGACAATGTTGACGTCCTGACCTTCGCTGAGGGGTACGACCTGACCCTGCGTGTCGCCGCAGCGCTGCGGCATACGGTTGATGTGCCCGGCAAAGTTGCCATCATGCTCCGCAACCAATGGGAGTTCATGCCGTCCTTCTATGGCGCCATGGCTGCCGGCGGCATCGCGGTGCCGCTCAACGCGGAGGCGCGTGGTCCGTTGCTGCGCCAAGTCCTCGAGATCTCCGACGCCACGGTGCTGGTGATCCGCGTCGATCTACTGGACCGATTGGACGTGGTGGAGGACCTGGCTGCGGTGGAACACATCGTGGCGGTGGGTGAGGGCCACGTTCCGAGCCACGTCTGCGGCGTTGGCGTGTCCAGGTGGTCGGACTGGCTCGCGGATGACGCCGAAGACCCGGGGGATTTGCCGACGGCGTTCGACACCGCGCTGATCCAATTCACCTCTGGCACCACGGGGACGTCGAAGGGCGCGATCTACTCGCACCACTTCCTCTACCTGTACGCGGCCATGATCGCCGACAGCCAGGGGCACGGCCCTGACGATGTCTTGAGCACCCCCCTGCCGCTCTACCATGTGGCGGCGCTGCACATCATCGCCAACGCGGCCCTGCACGTAGGCTGTACGGCCCACCTGAAGAGCCGGTTTTCCGCGCGCGAATTCTGGCCCCAGATCGCGCGGGATCAAGCCACGTTCGCCATCATTCTGGGACCGATGGCAGCCATCGTGGACAAGACCGTTCAGGAGGCTCCCCCTCATCGCCTCAAGGGAATGTTCTGCGTTCCCCCGCCCCCGGGACGGACAGACTTCGAGGCGAAGTTCCGTGTGCGGATGCTCTGGCAGGGGTACGGCATGACGGAGGTTTACCCGCTGCCCATGCCCTCGATGATGCGCCAGGACGTCGCATCGGACACGCTTGGCCATCC
>JBKECS010000009.1:0-15247 GCA_047974805.1 Nostocoides sp.
GGGGCGCGGACTACCAGATCAACACCGGCCCCTGGCACACCATCCCCGACCACGTCACCATCACCCAACCCGCCACCACCATCACCGTCGCCCAAGCCCACGCCCACCTCATCCCCTAACCCTTCGGTGCGGTCATATCCCGGCGCCGGGCAGGGGAACTGACGGCGCTGAGCAAGGAACGACTCGGTGGCGATCCACCGATCAAGACTGCCGCCCGCAACGGCAACCTGGGCAGCGACCATCGGTGCGGCTCCGTGCTCGACCACGTGGCCGCTGACCTCACCACCGAGCGTGGTCATTTGTGACGAAAATGGGCGATCTGGCGCCCACTTTCGTCCCAGACGCCCACATCCGGCGGATGCTGGATCGGCCGCGCACGGCCAGGGATGCGGCAGGCTATGCGCATGACCCAAACGGCGAACCCTCCCCAGATCGAGGCCAACGACCTCTCCGACGACGCGGTGATCCTCGACGTGCGTGACCAGGACCAATGGGACGCCGGACACGCCCCAGGCGCCATCCACATCCCGATCGCACAGCTCCCCGCCCGCCTCGCCGAGCTACCGGGAACAACCAGGCCGCTGCCGGTGACCTGCGGAGGTGGGACCAAGGGCAAACACGCCTCGGCGCTGCTGATCGACGCCGGCATCGACGCGGTCGAACTCCGCGGCGGAATGCGTAGCTGGAAGGCAACCGGGCGCCCCCTGGTCACCGACTAAACCTCAGCGGTCGTATGCCCGTGGGGCCCTGCGCGACGTGAAAAGCTACGTGCCGCACTACATCGACCACCATCTCGGACGTGGCCTTGGTCAGAGTTTCCACTTCATGGACGTCAAGACGACCTCCATGCACTTCTCCTCGCCCGTCACGTGGATAGCGCCTCCGTAGGGAAAGACCTGATGTGGGGTCTCGGGGAGTTCGTTGAACGAGTGGGACACCGGTGGCGGGCGGCAACATCAAGGTGACGCTGCCCGCCCTGTGGTCGTCATCCGGTGGGGCAACCAGCTATTCACTGGCCGGGCGTACTGACCAGCTCGATGGTGCAGGTGGGTCCGGCCGCACGAGCGAGCCGTCGGTCGCCGGTGAGTAGCGTCGCGGCCAGGGCTTCAGCCAAGGCGACGTAGGCGGCGTCGTAGGTGGTCAGGTTGTCCCGCAGTTCCCAGCAGCGGGCCAACAGCGGCAGGTGCGCGGTGCGATGCAACGGGATCGCCGCGAGGTCAGCCAGCGCCAGGCTGGCCCGGCGGTCATCCAGCAACCCGGCCCGGTGCTGGCGGCGCAACACCGAGGCGACCTCCAGGTCCACCAGCTCCGGCGCGGCCAGTGCCTGACCGCGCAGACGGGATCGGGCGGTATCCCCATCGGGGCCGTCATCGGCTAGGACCACGGCCAGGACGCTGGCGTCAACGACGAGCACGATCCTCCTGCACCGCCCTGACTGCGTCCGCCAGCGCGACTGACCCGCCGGAACGTCCACCGGCTCGGTCGAGGACTTCCTCGAGCGTGGGTTGGCTGGCTTCGGCGATCAGCCGGGAGCGTAGGTACTCCTGCAGTGACTGGTGCGCGGCCGCGGCTCGTTGCCGCAGCACCGCGTGAGTGCTCTCCGGGACGTCCTTGATCTGCACACTAGGCATGGCGCCATTATGGCGCTGCGGGCGCCGAAGAACAAGCGTTTTGTACGCTGCCCGACGGGCCGTGCCGCGTGCCCAGCATCGCTGTTAATGAGGCATTCTCCCGTGAAGGCGCCAAGCCCACGGATGCGCCAGCGTGCCCGGAAGCCTCAGATCGTCTCATTGTGCCGAAGGTGGGGTGGTCACCCCAGATTTGGCACAATGACCTGCGCGATGATCGGCCCGCCCCATATCACCGCTGTCGCACTGACAGACGCGAAAAACTCCCGGCCGGAGTGCCCGGCCGGGAGTTTCGGGAAACCGAAACAGGTAGTTCAGGGAACTACCCACGCGTGCGCAAGGGGGGATTTGAACCCCCACGCCCGTAAGGACACTGCCACCTGAAGACAGCGCGTCTGCCGTTCCGCCACTTGCGCGTGGAGTCCCTCCGGCCGGGCCGAAGGAAGCCCCCATAGTTTGCGGCATACCGGAGCCAATGAGCAAACCAAGCCGGGAACCGGCAGGGATCACGCGCCGACGTGGGCCTTGCCGGCGCGCGCGGTTGGCGTACCCCGTTACGATCAAGGAGGACGGACGTCTAGCCCACGTCCGCCGATGGTCGTGCCCCCTCGAACGACCTATCCTCGATCGGCCAAGGAGGTGCGCATGGGTCTCTTCGATCGCGTCGAAGCCCGACTCGAGCGAGCCGTCAACGGCGCCTTCGCCAAGGCGTTCCGCTCCGAGGTGCAGCCGGTGGAGATCGCCAGCGCCATCCGCCGCGCCATGGACGATCGGGCTGCCGTGGCAGGCAAGGGCCGGACCTTTTGCCCCAACATCTTCCAAGTCGAGCTGAGCCCCACCGACTACGAACGGCTCAGCCCCTATGCGGACGGCATCTCCGACGAACTCATCGCCGCCGCGGAGGAGCATGCTGAATCCCAGCGGTACACCCCCGGCGGTCCCTTCCAGATGATCCTTGCCGAGTCCGACACCCTCGAAACGGGCGTCTTCCAAGTCCGGCCAGCCAAGGCCCGCCTCGGATCGTCCGCCTCCTCCTCGTATGCCGCGCCAGCCTCGCGACCGGCATCGCAGCCCGCTCCACCCGCATTAGCGGGAGTACCCGTGCCGGCCGGGCCCAACCCGCCGGGCGCCAACCCACCCGGCGCCAACCCACCCGGAGACGACCCGCGCCGAGAGATGCCGAAGGGCGCCACTCAACTCGACCCAGCGCTCGACCCGGCTCTAGCGCTTCGCGAGGACGGCGCGCACGTCGACCCGGAGGATGCACGATGGCACCTCGATGAGGACGAGTTCGCGCCGAGCGCCGTCGCCACGCCCAGCATCGATCCGCTGGCCGAGCCGGTGGAGCCGAGCCCACCGCCATGGTCCGGCGGCAACCTCAACGACCGCCCCTGGCTGGACATCGACGGCGACCGCTATCCCCTCATGGGCGCATTGACGGTGCTAGGCCGGGACGAGGAGGCCGACATCGTCCTAGACGACCCGGGAGTCTCCCGCCGGCATTGCGAACTTCGGGTGACCAGCGACGGGCCACACTCCGTCCTGGCCGTGCGCGACCTGAACTCCACCAACGGCACCTTCGTCAACGGCGAGCGGATCTCCACCGCACACCTGGCTAACGACGATCGGCTCACCGTGGGGCGCACCTCCATGACCGTCCGGACCGGCCGGTGATCCCCGCCCGCACGGGAAGGGGGACCCGGTGAGTGAACTGACCGTCACGCTGCTGCGCTTCGGGCTGCTCGTGCTCATGTGGGTCTTCGTCTTCACCCTCGCCCGCGTCCTCAAGGGCGACATCTACGGCACCCGGGTTATCGCCCGCCGCCCGGCCGCCCGAGCCGAGACCGCGAGTGCCGCCGCCTCCTCCACCGCGCCGGCCGCAGCCAAGCTCAGCCGCGCCGAACGCCGCCGGGCGGAGAAGGCCGCCCGCGCCGCCGGGGCGATCCCCACCCATCTGGTCGTCACCCAAGGGCCGCTGACCGGCACCACCTTGCCGCTGCGCGAATCCGGCACCCTCATCGGCCGCAACCCCGAATGCGCCCTCGTCCTCGACGACGACTACGCCTCGGGGCGCCACCTGATCATCCGCCGCGAAGGCCAGGCGTGGGTCGCCGAAGACCTGGGCTCGACCAACGGCACCCGCCTGGGCAACCAGCGCATCACCTCCGCGGTCCCCGTTCCGGTCGGCAGCCAACTCCAGGTCGGGCGGACCGTCATCGAACTCCAGCGGCCAGGCGGCTGACCCCATGACGATCGGCCTCCGCTACGCCGCCCGCAGCCACGTTGGGATGGTGCGCTCGACCAACCAGGACTCCGCGTATGCCGGCCCGCACCTGCTCGCCCTGGCCGACGGGATGGGCGGACATGCCGGCGGCGACATCGCCAGTTCGGTCGTCATCTCCGCCCTGGTCGGCCTGGATGAGGAAGCCCTCGGCGCGTCCGAGGCGGGCGACAAGCTCTTGGCCGCCATTCACAGCGGCAACGACGACCTGGCCGTCCGGGTCGAGGAGAACCCCTCCCTGGCCGGGATGGGCACCACCCTCATCGCCATCCTGCGCAGCCAAGCCAGCCTCGTCCTGGCCCACATCGGAGACTCCCGGGCCTTCCTCGCCCGTGACGGCGCGGTCACCCAGGTCACCAAGGACCACTCCTACGTCCAAACACTGGTCGATGACGGCAAGATCACCGCCGAGGAAGCCACCGTCCACCCGCAACGCTCCATGGTCACCCGCGTGCTCACCGGTCACGAAGCGGACGAACCCGACCTCGTGGTGCGCACGGCACAGATCGGCGACCGCTACCTCATCGCCAGCGACGGGCTGACCGACTATGTCGCCCGAGACACCGTCGACGAGGTGCTCTTGGGCGACCGCGACGCCGGCGCCACCGCCGATGCCCTGGTCGACCTCGCGCTGCGGGCCGGCGCCCCAGACAACGTCACCGTCGTCGTCGGTGACATCGTCGACGACTCCCCCTCGACCATGCCCGAAGTGGTCGGAGCCGCCGCTATCCGGCGCAAAGGCACCCGGCCCATCCCGCTGACCCCCGCCGCCAAGGCCGCCGCCCTCTCCGCCGAAACCACCGGCACCACCGCGCTGGAGGACGACGACCTCACGCTCGCCGAGGAGGCCCCCCGCTCGAAACGACGCACCATCGTGCGGACGATCGCCACCCTCGCCCTAGCCCTGCTCGTCCTCGCCGGCGGCGGGTACGCCGCATACGCGTGGGTGCAATCCCAGTACTACGTCGGTGACCATGACGGATCGGTGACCATCTACCGTGGCATCAACCAGTCCGTCGGTAGCTTGCAGCTCTCCTCCACCGTCGAGGTCAGCGACGTGCATACGGACGATCTGCCCGGCTTCTATCGCCAACGGGTGATCGACACCGTCAGCCGCCCCAGCGAGGAGTCCGCGCGCGACTTGGTCGATGAGCTTCGCGTCCAAGCCGTTGCGTGCCGCGCCACCCGGGCGATCGGCGGCACCTGCGAGGACGGCAAACCGGCCGCCCCTTCGCCGAGCACTACCACCCCGGCCCCGACCACCACGGGAACGCCATCCCCCACCACCACCCCGGCGCCGACCAGCCCGACTGCCAGCAGTACCGTCCGGGGGATCGCGTGACGGCGATCTCCCGATTCCCTGTTCGTCCACGGCGCGGCACTGAGCTGACCCTGGTCATCTTCGCCGTCGCGATCGTCACCCTGGCCTATGCCAACGTGGCGCTGGCCACCACCGGCGATCTGCCCGCCGACCTGTGGACCCAGGCGGCCCTGATCCTCGTGGTTGCCCTGGCCTTCCATGCAGTGCTGCGCTGGCGAGCCTCCTATGCCGATCCGCTCATCTTGCCGATCATCACCCTGCTCAACGGGCTGGGCATTGTCATGATCCACCGGCTCGACCTGGCCGACGACCGGTCCTTTGCCGACGGGTATGCCTTGCGCCAGATCCTGCTCACCGCCATCTCCATGATCATCGCCGCAGCGGTGCTCATCCTGCTGCGCGATCACCGCATCCTGCGCCGCTACACCTACACCTGGGCCGCCGTCGGTGTCGTGCTGCTCCTGCTGCCGCTGGCCCCGGTGATCGGAGACGCCGAGAACGGCTCCCGGATCTGGATCCAGATCGGCCCCTTTGGCTTCCAACCCGGCGAAATCGCCAAGATTGCCCTGACCATCTTCTTCGCCGGCTACCTGGTCAGCACCCGGGATGCGCTGTCAGTGGCCGGCCGGCGGGTCTTCGGCATGGTCCTGCCCCGGGCGCGCGACCTCGGCCCGATCCTGCTCGCCTGGGTCGTCAGTCTCGGCGTGCTCGTCTTCGAAAAGGACCTGGGCTCCTCCCTGCTCTTCTTCGGCATCTTCGTCGCCATGCTCTACGTCGCCACCGAGCGCCGATCGTGGATCGTCATCGGCCTCGGCCTGTTCGCAGCCGGCTCCTATGTGGCATACCTCCTCTTCGGGCACGTGCGCGAACGCGTCGAGCTGTGGCTCCACCCGTTCGCCTATGAAACTGACCCCGGACTGTCCGATCAGGTCGCCAAGGGCCTCATGGGCATGGCCAGCGGCGGAATGTTCGGCACCGGCCTCGGCAACGGTCGCCCGGACCTGACCTACTTCGCGGCCAGCGACTTCATCATGCCCAGCTTCGGGGAGGAGCTCGGCCTCGTCGGCCTCTTCGCCATCCTCGCCCTGTATGCCTTGCTCGTCGAGCGCGGCCTGCGCACCGCCCTCGGCGTGCGGGACGGGTTCGGCAAACTGTTGGCCACCGGGCTGGCGTTCACCATCGGCCTGCAGGTCTTCGTCATCGTTGGTGGCGTCACCCGAGTCATCCCGCTCACCGGCTTGACCACACCGTTCCTGTCCTACGGTGGCACCTCGCTGCTGGCCAACTGGACCCTGTGCGCCATCCTGCTGCGCATCTCCGATCAGGCGCGCCGGCCCATGCCCGACCCCGCCGACCTGCCCTCGACCAGCGCCGCCGACACCCAGGTGGTGAAGGTGTCGTGAACCAGCCGGTCCGGCGGCTCTCCCTCGTGGTCGCCTTCCTCTTTGCGTGCCTGTTCGTCTCGACGACCCTGATCCAGTTCTTCGAGGCCAACGCCATCAATGCCCGCCCGGACAACCGGCGCACCCTGCTGTCCAGCTACGGTCGCGAGCGCGGCCAAATCCTCGTCGGTGGCCAAGCGATGGCCAAGTCCGCGGCCAGCTCGGACGAGTACAAGTGGCAGCGCAGCTACCCCGGCGGCGAGACGTATGCCCACGTCACCGGGTACTACTCGTTCATCTACGGAGCCGGCGGCGGTTTGGAGCGGGTGGAGAACGCGCTGCTGTCCGGCGCCAGCGACAAGCTCTTCTATCGGCGCATCGCCGATCTATTCACCGGCAAGAAACCCACCGGGGCCAGCCTCGACCTGACGTTGAACCCGGCCGCGCAGAAGGCCGCCGTGGCGGCCTTGGGCAACCAGCGGGGGGCGGTGGTGGCGCTGGATCCGCATACCGGAGCGATCCTGGCCATGGTGAGCAACCCCAGCTACAACCCCAATGCCTTGGCCAGCCACGACCCCAAGAAGCAAGAGGCGGCTTGGACCAAGCTCAACGACGACAAGGCCACCCCGATGCTCAACCGGAGCATCAACCAGCTCTACCCGCCGGGGTCGACGTTCAAGCTCGTCGTCACCGCGGCCGCGCTGAGCTCCGGATCGTGGAACCCCGAGTCGGAGCTGCCCGGGCCGGCCGTGCTCGATCTGCCGCAAACCAGCGTCGGCCTGCCCAACCACGGCAAGGTCCCGTGCAGCGCGACCGGCACGATCACCCTGGCCGACGCGCTGCGCACGTCATGCAACCCCGCCTTCGGGTACCTGGGGATGCAATTGGGCGACGGAGCCGTCGGCGACCAGGCCGCCAAGTTCGGCTTCGGCGACGCCCTATCGGTCCCCCTGCGGGTCAGCACCAGCATCTGGCCGGCAAACCTCAACCAACCCCAGCTTGCCCAAGCCTCGATCGGACAGTACGACGTGCGCGCCACACCGCTCCAGGTGGCCATGATCAGCGCCGCGATCGCCAACGACGGCGTGGTCATGCAGCCCTACCTCATCGCCAAGGCCATCGCCGACGACGAGCTCACCGTGGTCGACCGGGCCCGCCCGGAGCAGTTGTCCCGGGCCGTGTCGGGGTCTGTCGCCGCGGAGCTGACCACGATGATGGAGTCCGTGGTGAGCAACGGCACGGGAACCGCGGCCCAGATCCCCGGCGTCTCAGTGGCGGGCAAGACCGGAACGGCCGAGCATGCCGCCGGCAAGGCGCCGCATGCCTGGTTCACCGGCTTCGCCCCTGCGGAAGACCCACGGGTTGCCGTCGCCGTCGTCGTCGAGGACGGCGGCAACGCCGGGAACGAAGCTGCCGGCGGATCGGTCGCCGGACCAATTGCCAAAGCTGTTATGGAAGCGGTGCTTAAGCGATGACCACTCCCTGCCGTGTCACGCCTCAACTTCGCCTATATCGCCCTGACCGCAATCTGCCCGGTCAGGACACCGATGGAAGGATCATCCCGTGAGCCCCACACCCCGTCTGCTCGACGGCCGCTATGAGGTCGGGGACCTCATCGGTCGCGGTGGCATGGCCGAAGTTCACCTCGGCCATGACAACCGGCTGGGCCGCCAGGTCGCGATCAAGATGCTTCGCGCCGACCTCGCTCGGGACCAGACATTCATCAAACGGTTTCGTCGCGAGGCGCAGTCCGCGGCCGGGCTGAACCACTCATCAATCGTCGCCGTCTACGACCACGGCGAGGAGCACCACACCGAACCCGGTGGTGGCGTGGTCGAGGTGCCCTACATCGTCATGGAATATGTCGACGGCCGCACACTGCGTGAGGTGCTCACCGATCGTGGCCATCTGCCCGCGGCCGAAGCAGCCCGGATCACCGAGGGTGTCCTGGACGCGCTCGCCTACAGTCACCGGCACGGCATCGTCCACCGCGACATCAAACCGGCGAACGTCATGATCGCCCGAGACGGCGCGGTGAAGGTTATGGACTTCGGGATCGCCCGGGCGGTCGCCGACACAGCGGCGACGATGACCCAGACCCAAGCGGTCCTCGGCACCGCGCAGTACCTGTCCCCGGAGCAGGCTCAAGGTCATCAGGTCGATGCCCGCTCAGACCTGTACTCCACCGGGTGCCTCCTCTTTGAGCTGCTCACCGGTCGGCCTCCGTTCACCGGGGACAGCCCGGTCTCCATCGCCTACCAGCACGTCGGAGAAGCGGCCGCCCGGCCGAGCACGATCGAGCCGGAGGTCCCGGCAGCGATGGACGACATCGTTGCCCACGCCCTGGTCAAGAACCGCGAAGGCCGCTACCAGAGCGCCGACGCCTTCCGCACCGACCTCACCGCGTTCCGGCTCGGACGGCCGATCTCACCCGAGGCGACCGGTGCTGCAGCGGCCGCCGGGGTCGCGGGTGCCGCCCTCGGCGCGTCCTCAGGGGCACCTACGCAGCGGCTCTCGCCCACCGACCAGCCCACCCAGGTCTATTCCAGCCAGACAATCCCCGGAGGGTATGCCTACGAGGCGGGCAACACCGCGGCATACAGCACCGGCGCCTTGCCGGAGATGGGGACCCCGGAGCCGGAACCGAGCAGACGACGGACCGGGGCATACGTCCTGCTCACCCTGGCAGTGCTGGCGGTGTTTGCGCTGGTCGGCTGGGGGATTCTATCCGCGTTGAACGGCACGCCCACCGAGCCGACAACCGTCGTCGTGCCCGACGTGGTGAAGAAGGACAAGACGAACGCTGAGAACTTGCTGACTGCCCGCGGCTTGAAGTACCAGGAGAACTTCGTCCCCAGCCAAGAGGCCAAGGACACGGTCGTCACCCAGAGCGAACCCGCCGGTTCGTCCGTGCCGAAGAACACCATCATCAACTTGGGGATCTCTAACGGTCCGAATGCCGTACAGGTGCCTGACGTGTCCAGCCTGACCGTGGAGGAGGCCACCACGACCTTGGAGCGCGCGAAGCTCACCGTGGCCGCCAAGCAGCAATCCAAGGACGACAGCCGCTTTAGCAAGGGGCGCGTCGACTCGACCAACCCCGGTGTCGGGGTGACCGTCGCCGAAGGGGACAGCATCACCCTCATCGTTTCCACCGGCAAGGTGACCGTGCCCAACGTCGTCGGCAAGACCTCGGATCAGGCCGCCGCTCAGCTCAGCGATGCCGGGTTGAGCCTTGGCGTGCAAAGACCGCAGGAGTCCGACCAGAAGGCCGGGACCATCGTCCAGCAGGACCCCGCCGGCGGGCTGCTCGATCGCAATGCGCCGGTCAACGTCTGGATCGCTATCCCGATCCAGACACCGACACCAAACCCCACAACGACGCCCACGCCTACCCCGACACTTACCGGTGGTGCGCCGACGCCACCGACAACGCCGTAACCGGTGAGTGCTCCGGGCATCGACAACGGGCCTTGGCCAGGGCTGAACCGGCGACCATGGGGGGCGGGAGCCTTGAGCCGGGCCCCGCTAGCTCACCGAGTGGCGACCCGCGTCGGTGAGCCCGGCCATCTCTCCGGCAATCAACGGGGAGAGCCCCTCGGCCAGTTCCACCGCGTCGGTAGATCCGCACAGCTGGAGCCAGTTGGCCAGCAGCCGGTGACCGCCCTCGGTGAGCACCGATTCCGGGTGGAACTGCACCCCGTGCAGGGGCAGGTCTCGATGGGCCACGCCCATGATGACCCCTGACCAGGTGCGGCAGGTGACCTGCAGCGATGCCGGCATCGTGTCCGGGTCGATGGCCAGGGAGTGGTAGCGGGTCGCGGTGAACGGGTCCGGCAGTCCGGCCAACACCCCGCTCCCGTCGTGGTGGACCTGGCTGGTCTTGCCGTGCCGCAACTCCGGGGCGCGTCCGACTCGCGCACCTTCGACCACGGCCAGCGCCTGATGGCCCAGGCACACTCCGAGCATGGGCTGCTGGCGGACCTTGCACGCCTCGATCATGGTCATCGACATCCCCGCCTCTTCCGGCGTGCCCGGCCCGGGGGAGACGAGCACGCCGTCATAGGCGGCGCCCTCATCGGGGGAGACCGCGTCGTTGCGCACGACATGACACTCGGCACCGAGCTGTTGCAGGTAGCCCACGATGGTGAAGACGAAGCTGTCGTAGTTGTCGAGTACGAGGATGGACGTCACGAGGCGATCCTGGCATACGTCAGTCCGGTGGAGCCTGAAAAGGCCGGGAAGGTGACATCGGCCAGACGCTTGACGTCATAGCCGAGGCCGGCCGCGGCGACGTACTGGCGGTAGGTGCCGACGCTGACGTCCGTGTCGAGGGCCGCTTTCATGGCCGCAGTGTCACCGATCGCGGTGATGACAAACGGGGGCGAATACACCTGGCCCTGCAGGATGAGGGTGTTGCCCACGCAACGCACCGCGCTGGTGTTGATCACCCGCTGGTCCATGAGCATCATGGCCTCGGCGCCGCCGTGCCACAGCGCGTTGACCACCGCCTGCACGTCCTGTTGGTGGACCACGACGTCGTTGACGGTCATGCCCTTGGGGATCTGGTCGCCGCGCAACGGAGAGTCGTCCAGGCTCACCGTGAGCGCCGGCCCATGCACGGCGGTCAGCCCCGAGGCCGCAGCGAGCGGATTGCCCGCGGCACGCAGCTTCGCCGTCTGGTCGTCGCCGGTCGCGTTCGCCGCCTCGAGTGCGTCCACCTCGGCGCGGAGAGCCACGAGCTGCCGGGTTCGCTCGGAGTTGACCGAGGTGTCCTGCGTGATGAGGTCGGTTAGGCTCACCGCACCGGTGCGCCCGCCGGTAGTGGCCACCGAGCTGGACCCGGCGAAGATCATCCCAGCGAGCAAGCCGATGACCGGGATGAGCATCGACCATGGGGTCACCAGCTTCCGGCCCGGGCCTGAGGCCGGGGCTTGCGGTGGCGCGCTTGTGGTCATCGGCGGTGTCATCCTGACAGATCGGGTGATAGCTGTGCCGTCTACGCTAGGCCACAAGGCCGCCTCTCGGCGGCAGATGGTTGCTGCCGTCTCAGCGACGAATGCCTACGAAGGAGTTGACGTGCCCGAGTCCAAGGGCCGCCCCAAGCCGGCCTATACCCCGCCCCCCACCAAACGCGTCCCCAAGGCTGCGCAGGTCAACCCGCCATGGTTTGCGCCGGTCATGGTGGGCCTGATGGTGGTCGGTCTGTTGTGGACGGCAACCTTCTACATCACCGGTCAGCAGTACCCTATTCCCTCTCTGGGCCGGTGGAACCTCGGCGTCGGTTTCGGGCTCATGCTTGCCGGCTTCGCCATGACGACCCGTTGGCGCTGATCACGGACCGCTCCGACCGAGCTTGTGGCGCTCGCCGCTGTCCCCACCCAAGCAAGCATGTTATCCACAGGCTTTTCCACCGTTGGGGATGAATGACATCCCTGTTATTCGTTCGGTGGCGGACCGTCGTGAGTTATCCGCAGGTGGGGCGGGGCTCGCCACGCCAACAGACGCTCCTGCGCCGGGTCAGGCGACAACCAAATACTTGCCCACCGCAAGCACGACGAGCACGAGAGTCACCAAGCCGAGCCCCACCCACTGCTGGATCGCCTGCGAACGTCCACGCACGGCATACCCGATGATCCCTGCGCAGACCGCCCCGGTGACGAACCCACCGAGGTGAGCCTCCCAGGCGATCCCCGGGATGGTGAAGCCGAGCACCGCGTTGATCGCCACGGTCGCCCAGATGAAGGTCGAGGAGCGTCCCAACCGCCGGTTGAGCACAATGAGCATGGCGAACAGCCCGAACACCGCACCGGAAGCCCCCACGAGCCCCACGTACCAGTCCGAGGCATACGGGTTCTCGCCCGGACCGGGCGGGCTGGACAGGAGCAGCCAGGTGACGCTCCCACCGAACGCGCAAATCAGGTATGCCGCCGCGAACCGCACATGGCCAAGGAGAGCTTCGAGGTAGGGGCCGATGATCCACAACGCGTACATGTTGAACAGGATGTGGAAGATGTTGTTCCGGTCGTGTGCGAAGGCGCTGGTCAGGAAGCGCCACGGCTCGGACTCACCGAGGGCGGAGCTGAACGCGACCTCTTGGTAGACCGTGGTGGAGGATTTTTCGCCGAGCCAGACCACGACACAAATGGCGACGATCGCCCAGGTCACCAGGGGGCGTCCGTCGGTGACCTTGCCCCCAAAGATCGTCGTGCCGGTGCGGGTCGCCTTGGCCGCGTCCCGGACACAGTCCACGCACTGAACGCCGACGGCGGCCGGGCGCTGGCATTGCGGGCAGGTCGGCCGGCCGCACCGCTGGCATGAGACATACGAGACGACCCCGGGATGGCGGGGGCACGTCGGCTCTGGCGCACTCATCCCGGGGTCAGTCATCGCGAATGGTCCCGGTCAGTCGGTGATATCGACGCTGGTGATGACGACATCCTCGACCGGGCGGTCCAGTTGGCCGGTGGCGACCGTGGCGATGGCGTCGACGACCTCACGGCTCGGGCCGTCGGCCACCTCACCGAAGATGGTGTGCTTGCCGTTCAGCCAACCCGTCGCAGCGACGGTGATGAAGAACTGGCTGCCGTTGGTGCCTTTGCCACCACGCTTGCCGGCGTTGGCCATAGCGAGCAGGTAGGGCTTGTCGAACTGCAGCTCGGGGTGGATCTCGTCGTCGAACTCGAACCCTGGTCCCCCCATGCCGGTGCCGGTCGGGTCACCGCCTTGGATCATGAAGCCGGGAATAATCCGGTGGAAGATCAGGCCGTCATAGAACCTCGTGGGGTTCTTCCGGCCGGCGCTGTCGTTGAAGTCCTTCTCGCCGCTGGCCAGACCGGTGAAGTTCGCCACGGTCTTCGGGGCGTGATCGGCGAAGAGAGTGACGTGCATGTCACCGTGGTTGGTGTGGATGGTTGCCTGCATGGCGCCCATCCTCCCATGCGAGCTCGGTGGCTTCCGACCGTGGGCACACCGTCGGCACGTGGGGATATGGTGAAGAGATCCTGGTGGCGCAGCGCGCCGCCGAGGGTGGTCATCGCTCAAGGGCAGTCGGCAAGGAGTTCATCGTGAGTCATAGCCGCAACCGGGCCCTGGTCCTGCTCGGGGTCAGCGCCATCACCGTCGCCGCGATCACGGCGTACCTGAGGTCTCAGGAGCCGGTGGAGGATCCGTGGGCCACGCCTAGTCCCGTGGATGACGTCGCTGATGCCGGTCAGGTCGCGCGCCCCGACGTGGGAGCTGTTGGCGAGGATGTGGGCGCGGCTAATGAGGATGTGCCCGGGGCCTCGCCGGCTGGATCGGTCAGTGACGGCCAGGCTGGCTAGTTCACAGTCAGGTAGATGACGGCGTTGTTGCCACCGGTGCAGGTCACCAGCGTGGTCCCGGCGCACACCAGGTCGTAGTTCTTCTTCGTCACCGGCGAGCGCGCCGTGACCTTGGTCTGGTCCACCGGCGTCGGGTGGGCGCCGGCATACGCGGCGAACACGGCCTGAGCGAAGGGGCAGCTGGTCGTTCCGTTGACATAGACACCGGCATACGCGCCGGTCGCGGGGGCGCAGTGTCGGGCACCGGCGGGGGCGGCGACCGCTCTTGACGTTGTCGGCGGGGCTGGCGTCGGCGGGTCGCTGGGGGCCACGGTGACCGGCGATGTCGCGGTCCCGGTGACGGCTGGGATGGACGGCTGGGCCGGAGTGGCCGATGAGGCGCCGTCGAGCATTTTGACCATGACCAGGGCAAGTGCCACGACGACGAGCAGCGCGAGGCCGAGCATCATGAGGACTGGCCGGCTGTCGCGGGCCATGCTCTCTGCGGCGCGGGCCGGGGCCTGAGCATGCCACGGCGGGTCGATCGGCAGGGGAGTCGTCGGGTTCTCCAGCGCGGATCTGGCCCATTGCGGAGTTGCGTGCGGTGCGGACGCCGGGGCCGGCTGCTCCGGGGGGATCGGTTGCGGGGAGCTTCCCTGCTCTCGGTCCATCGGGGAGTCGGGGTACCACTCGCTGATCGAGATGGCCTGCGGGGCGTCCAGGGTTGGCTCGTCGGGACCTGCGACCCGCGTGCCACACGTCGGGCAGTACGCCGCTCCATCGGGCAGGGCGACTGCACAGGCCTGACACACCACCGTCCTAAGTATGCCGGAGATGCCATTTTGATACCTGTTTGATATCTGGAGGCGAAGGCTGCCGTCCTGCTCGAGTCGATCGTGCGCAATCACGCTCACCTGGCACTGACGTGCACGGGTCGCCCTCCCTCGACAGTGCCTACCGGCACGGCGTCTCGGATGCGGCGATGCTCCATGCGCTCCGTTTCCCTGTCCATCATTTCGTGCAAGACGATTCGATGACGATGTTCATCGGCCCCGATGAGACCGGCTCCCTCGTGGAGGTCGGTGTGATCGAGTGGCACGGTGTTATCGCTCTCGCTGATGCCATGAGGAGAGTCCCGTGGAGTGGTGGGGTTTGAGGTCTAACGGCGGGGCTGCGTGAAGTAGGCGGCCATCGGCGGGTTCTTCGGTGTGAAACGACCAAGTCACGCACTGAAGAAGGAGCCACCGATGGCCTTGTCCCAGTCTGCCCTGTCCGAACTTCTCGAGGCGTTCCGCACCGGCGATGGCGTTGACATGATCCGCGAGTCGGTC
>JBKECS010000010.1:0-17488 GCA_047974805.1 Nostocoides sp.
CCCGGCAACACACCAACGCCGGCGCAGAAGCCTTCGTGCGCTACTACAACGACCAGTTATCCAAGGCGTGGATGACCCCACAAACCGGGCTTCTACCACCCCTATCACTATCCACCTGCAAATCCTGTCGAGCGTGGGAAAAGTCAGCCGAATTATTCAATGTCGAGAATACCCGCATGCGGGGCGTGGTCTTCGCTATCGAAGATGTATCCGTATGGGAAGAATCGATAAATGGATTTGTGGTAAGGATGGCCGGCCCGCAAAATGCAAATTCTATTGTCGATGATTCGGGTCGCGTCATCAAGGATGTTTCGGCGTCTCCCGGACATCTCTACTTCTCACTCGTTTGGGTCGACGGTCAATGGAAAGTTGAGGAGATTCAGGCGGGATGAAGAAATCGATACACCTTCTCTTGGCTGGTGGAATCATGATCGCACCCATGCAGCCTTCTGGATCCGGCCCATCGGACTGTGAGGGAGCCGCTCGGTGTCAGGTCATCAACGAGGCGGGCGTTCGGTCCTACGGCGAGAAACAGCTGAGGGAGTTGAGTGAATCCCAGGTGGCGGCGGTGGCGGCTCGTGGGCCGTATTACGTGTATCGGTCGGCGTTGTCGTGTCAGGGCGGTGGGAGCCTGGTGGGGGATAACACGTGTAACCGGAATGAGACGCGTCCGGTGTGTCCACCCGGGCAGGGGCCGTTGGTGGATATTGAGCGGCAGTTGATGAACCCGGACGGGAGCGTGGAGAAGCCGTGGGCGTTTGCCGGGTACACGTGCGTCCCGGACGCGGTGCCTGGGGCGGCGGGCGGGCCGGGGATGGCGAGGATCATCCAAGCGTTTCACCACACACGGTTCGCGACAGCTTCGGTCGGGTTCCAGCCGAAAGGGAACCTGACAGTGGTGAACTTCCCCAACTACTACGCCGCCCGGTTCACCCCGGCCGGGTACGGCCCCGGCGAAGTCGATGTGATCGACCCGAAGGACATGCTCGGGTACACGGTACAAATCCGCCCGAACGTCCTCTCCTACACCTACCACTACGGCGACGGAGAACAATCCGACCCGACAACCTCACCCGGCGGCACCTACCCCACCGGTGACATCATCCACACCTACACCAAGACCGGGACCTACCGCGCCTACGTGAGCATCACCTGGGGCGCGGACTACCAGATCAACACCGGCCCCTGGCACACCATCCCCGACCACGTCACCATCACCCAACCCGCCACCACCATCACCGTCGCCCAAGCCCACGCCCACCTCATCCCCTAACAAGCTGATGTCCCGTGTCGAAAGGACCTGGCCCGAGGCATACAACGGACCGGAAGGATTCACTGAACGGTCGGACCACAACGATCCTGACCCCCTGGGGAACATCCGGAACGCCTCGTCACGCGGCCCGCGCCATCGACCTACGTGCCAGCGACCGGCTGGCCGATGAACTGGACCCGGCGATGCCGGATCGCATCGAGCAGCAGCCGTTCCTGGGAGAGTGCCCGATTATCGACGGCCGAGTGATACATACGGCGGCGCAAGAGGGCCAACTCGCTGGCCGCGTCCTGGAAAGACCGCATCGCGGCCAAACCGGTGCGTCCGCCGTTCGTCCTAGCCCACACCCGCGCCTCCCGGCGTTTGGGCATGGAAGAGAGCATGGTGACCTCCCCCGGGGAGAGCCAGCCGGCCGCGGCATACGGAGTGAGGAACTGCCCGATGATGTGTCCCTCGCGTCGGCGTGCCCACACGATCAGGGCGATGAAGCCGACGAAGATCGGCACGTCGACGACGAGATAGACCGCCAGCAGGCCGCCGCCGGCGACAAGGGTGGAGAGGTTCCACAGGGCGTGCGCGGCCACGGCGCACAGGTACCCGATGACCGGGGCGCCCCACCGAACCAGGGGTTTCCTGCTGGTGGCGGCTATCCCAATGCCGATGCCGGTGAGCACGGTGAACATCGGGTGCGCGAACGGCGACATCAGGCAGCGCATGACGAACGTGGCGGTCAGCACACCTGAGCCTTCCTCGAGGTAGGCGCGGGCGAGGTAGGTGATGTTCTCGGTGAAGGCAAACCCGGCCGCGACGATCCCGCCGTAGACCATGCCGTCGGTGATCCCGTCGAATTCGGTGCGCATGAGCCGCCAGATCAACAGGACGAATACGCCCTTGACGGCCTCCTCGACGAACGGGGCAACGAAGATCGCCGTCGCTTCCAGGGCCGAGGTCGGGTCGGTCGTTGCCGAGAAGACCAGTAGCGCCGATGTGTTGAACTTTCCGGCGAGCAGCGCCGCGACGAGCGCGCCCCACAGGAAGGCACCGACAAGGAAGGACGTCGGCTCGGCCTCGAACCGGTCTAGCCACAAGAAGGTCGGGATGACCACGGCCAGCGGGATGAGCGCCAACAACACCGAGAGCAGGGTGACCTGGACCCCGAACGCCGCCCCGAAGTTCGAGGCCAGGCTCAACGCGCACACGGCGAACCCCACGAGCATCACCCCGACAACGATGACGCCACGCAGGCCGCGGCGGCTGGTTGCCCTTTGCCACCCCGCGACCGGCGCCTCATCCGGAGCGTAGACCGGTGCCGTGGACAGGGTCTCGGAATACGCTGTCCGCGCGTGCCGCCCCGGGCCGCCCCCCGCACCATGCACGGTTGTCATGGGGCACGAGGCTACCAAGGGTGACCCAATACAGTGGGCAGATGACCGGCACATCGACAGACCGCGCGCACACCGATCGGATCGTCTGGGTCGATTGCGAGATGACCGGATTGGACCTGGCCAACGACGCGCTCATCGAGGTCGCCCTCCTCGTGACCGACTACGACCTCAACCAGCTCGGGAGCGGCCTCGACGTCATCGTCAGACCCCCCGAGGCGGCGCTGGCCCACATGTCCGATTTCGTCCGGCAGATGCACATCAGTTCGGGCCTGCTCAAGGAACTCCCCGACGGGCTCAGCCTGGAGCAGGCCCAGGAGCAGGTGCTCGCCTACATCAAGGAATGGGCACCCGAGGCGGGCAAGGCGCCCTTGGGAGGCAATAGCGTGGCTACCGACCGCGGTTTCCTCGCCCGAGACATGCCCGAGGTGGAAAGCTGGCTGCACTACCGGATCATCGACGTCTCCTCCATCAAGGAGTTGGCCCGCCGCTGGTATCCGCGGGCCTTCTTCGCGTCCCCGCCCAAGCACGGCGGGCACCGCGCCTTAGCGGATATTCGCGAGTCCATCGCTGAACTCCGGTACTACCGGGAGGCGGTTTTCGTGCCCGAGCCGGGTCTGGACAGCGAGACCCTCAGGGCGATCGCCGAGCGCCACGTCGTCCCGGCGTCGGACAAACCCGCGCCGGGCCAGGCGGAGGTCACGAGCACCCCCTGACCTCCGCTACGATGGTCGGGCTGTCACGGCATACGAAACCGCGCAGGGGTCGTATGCCGTTCGCGCGCCATGGTGGGTGTAGCTCAGCTGGTAGAGCATCTGGTTGTGGTCCAGAGGGTCGCGGGTTCAAGTCCCGTCACTCACCCCAAAACGGCCCGGTCGGAACGGTCGGCCAAGGAATCGTCCTTGGTCAACCGTTCCCGACCGGCCTGCGTGAGTCTGGCATCGAGGTTGCTCGGCCCCATCACGGATCGCCGACGCGTGAGCGCGCTGCGATGAAGGCCTCGACGCAAGCCCGGATGTCCGCCTCGGTATGCGCCGCGCTGAGCTGGACCCGGATGCGCGCCCGTCCCCGCGGCACAACGGGAAAGCTGAAGGCGATGACATACACGCCGAGGGTGAGCATCTCGGCGGCGATCCGGCCCGCACGCACGGCGCCGTTCTCCCCGGGAAACATGACCGCGATGATCGGGTGGGCGCCCGGCAGCAGCTCAAAGCCCGCCTCGTCCATGAGCTGACGAAACATGAGCGAGTTTGCGGCCAGCTTCTCCCGCGGTTCGTCGGCGGCCGCTGCCAGCTCCAAGGCGGTGAGGGATCCGGCGCACACGGGCGGCGCCACCGCGTTGGAGAAGAGGTAGGGCCGCGCCCGTTGCCGCAGCAGGTCGATGACCTCGCCCGGCCCGGCGACATAGCCGCCCGAGGCACCGCCCAGCGCCTTCCCCAGAGTCCCGGTGAGCAGGTCGACCCGCCCCGTCACCCCGAACAACTCCGGGGTGCCGCCGCCGTGGGCGCCGACGAAGCCCACCGCGTGGCTGTCATCGACCAAGACCATCGCCCCGAACTCCTCGGCGAGGTCGCATATGTCCCCGAGTGGGGCATACGAGCCATCCATGGAGAACACCCCGTCGGTGACCACGCAGATCCGGCTGGCTCCGCCGGTTCGAGCGGCGACGAGCTGTGCCCGCAGGTCAGCCATGTCGGCGTTCCGATAGCGGTAGCGAGCCGCCTTGCTCAACCGGATCCCATCGATGAGGCTAGCGTGATTGAGCTCATCGGAGACGATGGCGTCCCCGTCGCCGAAGAGCACCTCGAACACGCCGCCGTTGGCGTCGAAGCAGGAACTGAACAAGATGGCCGCCTCCATCCCGACGAAGTCGGCAATGGTGGCCTCCAGCCGGGTGTGCAGTTCCTGGGTACCGCAGATGAACCGCACACTGGCCATCCCGAACCCCCATCGAGCCAGCGCGTCTGCGGCAGCCGCCTCGATCTGCGGGTGGTCGGCGAGGCCGAGATAGTTGTTGGCGCAGAAGTTCACGGCTGTCGTGGACGTCGTGCCGATGTGGGCTGACTGTGCGGTGGTCAGTACCCGCTCATCCTTGTAGAGCCCGGCTGCGCGGATGGAGCGCAGAGCATCGGCGACCTCGTCGCGGAAGGTGAACACGGGCACTCCCTCGTCAGTGGTGGCAGATCAGGTGAAGTCCAGGACCACTTTGCCGACATCACCGGTGCTGGCGGCGGCAAAGCCCTCGGCCCATTCGGCAACGGGCAGGCGATGGGTGATGACCGAGGACACGGCGGCCAGGAGCGCCGGCGACGTGGCCAGCATGGCCGACATCTTGTACCAGGTGTCGTACATCTCCCGCCCATAGACGCCCTTGATCGTCAGCATGTGGGTAATGATGCGCGACCAATCCACGGCATACCGGTCCGCAGGGAGGCCGAGCATGGCGATCTTGCCTCCATGGTTCATGTTGGCCACCATGTCACCCATCGCGGCGGGGCTGCCGGACATCTCCAGACCGACGTCGAACCCTTCACGCATACCGAGCTGGGCCTGGGCATCGGCCAGCGTGCCGGAGCGGACGTCCAGGGCCAGGTCGGCGCCGGCCCCTCGGGCGAGGCCGAGGCGAAATGGCGACACGTCGGTGACCACGATGTGCCGGGCGCCGACGTGTCGGGCAATGGCAGCAGACATGAGCCCGATCGGGCCCGCGCCGGTGATCACCACGTCCTCTCCGACCAGCGGGAACATCAGCGTCGTATGCGTCGCGTTGCCGAGCGGGTCGAACACGGCACCGACGTCGGGGTCGAGGTCCTCCGGTTGGACCCACACGTTGGTTTCGGGGATGACGACGTAGTCGGCGAATGCACCGGCACGGTGGACGCCGATTCCCTGGGTGCGGATGCACAGTTGGCGCAGCCCGGCGCGACAGTTGCGGCATCGTCCGCAGACGATGTGGCCTTCCCCCGACGCCCGTTGCCCCACGTGGACCGATCTGACGTCGGGACCGACCTCGACGACCTCACCGAAGAACTCGTGTCCGAGGATCAGGCCAGGGGTGATCGTGGCCTGGGCCCAATCGTCCCAGCTGTCGATGTGCAGGTCGGTGCCGCACAGGCCGGCGCGCAGCACCCTGATCTTCACCTCGCGAGGACCACAGTCCGGGTCGGGGACGTCGATGAACTCAAGACCGGGGCCGGGTCGGGTCTTGACCAATGCACGCACGCTGCCACCTCGCTACGTCATGCGTATGCCGGACCCCTAGTCTTCCACCCCGCGGAGCACCTGCGAGACTGAGACGGTGAAGCAGCCGATGGCATACCGGCGGCACGGCCGAGCAGTCCTGGCGGCCATTGTCGCCGTGGCGATCGGGGTCGTCGGCGCGGCCGCCGCGTCGGCTCACAACGTGTTGGTCTCGATCGACCCCGCGGACGGGGCCCATGTGACAACAGCACCCACACAGGTGGTGTTGACCTTCAACGAGGACGTTGCGCCCGTCGGGTCCATCGTCAAGGTGGCTGGACCGAGCGGGTCTGCGACCACGGGTGAGGCAGTCGTCGCCGGCGTCAAGGTCACCCAACCGCTAACAGCAGGGGTGCCCAACGGGGACTATGTCGTCACCTATCGAGTAGTGAGCGCCGACGGGCACCCCATCTCCGGACAGTCGAGATTTGTGGTCGCCGACCCGTCGACGGCCACCGAGGCCCCAGCAACGACCCAGACCTCCGCGCCAACCAGCCTGCCCGGGCCACAGCAGAGCACTACCTCCACCAGGGGAAGTGACGGGACTGTCAGTGCCGACGCTCCGACGTCCGACGCCGCGCCGTGGGTGTGGTGGCTCATCGGGGTGCTCATTGCCGCCGCGGCCGTTGGCGGCCTCATTGTCCGGCGCCGCAACCGCTCGGGCTCGGGCACCTCCGGCTGATTTCATGCCGAGCCGGGGTGGCTGCTAGTGTCACTCCTCGCGCGCCATTAGCTCAATTGGCAGAGCAGCTGACTCTTAATCAGCGGGTTCGGGGTTCGAGTCCCTGATGGCGCACCATCGCGAGCAGTTCAGCGTCCCGGGTCGGCGCGGCTTGATCGACAAGGCCGGGTTCACCGCACCTTCACACCGTCGGGACATGCCACCGTTGATCACCGCCGTCAGCGCAACGGCTCAAGGATTGCCCGTCAACCTCTTCACCATGGACAACGGGCAGCTACGGGTTGTGGTCACCGACCTGGGCGCGCGCTTGCTGCTGGTGCACGTGCCTGACCGCACCGGCGAACTCGCCGACGTGGTCCTGGCCAGGGCCAGCCTCGACGACCTCATCGGGGACGAGACGTTCATGGGGGCGACGGCCGGTCGATGTGCCAACCGGATTCGGGAGGGCCGTCTTGCCATCGACGGCCAAGAACACCTCCTGACCTGCAACGAGGGCCGCAACCAGGTGCATGGCGGGACCCGCGGTTTCGACCAGTACCCCTGGACGACACGCCAGGAGGGCGATCAGGACGCGATCAGCTTCAGCAGGTTCTCGCCCGATGGGGAAGAAGGCTTCCCTGGAGAGCTCAGCACGCAGGTGCGATACACACTGACCGGCCGGTGCCTCGACATCGAGATCACAGCCACCACGGACCGGCCCACCATCGCGAACGTCGTCAACCACGCCTACTTCAACATGGCTGGACACGCATCTGGCACGGTGCTCGACCAACTCCTCCAGCTGGACGCATCGTTCTATACGCCCGTGAACGACGAACTCCTGCCGACCGGAGAGATCCTCTCGGTCGAAGGGACCCCCTTCGACTCTCGCACTCCCACTCCGATCGGCCAGAGCATGGGCGGCCCCCAGCGCTCAGATGCGTCGGATACGACAACCCGCGGTGCCGGCTACGACCACAATTGGGTGCTCGCCGGGAGTGGCTTTCGCCTCGTCGGGAGCCTCACCGATCCGGCCAGCGGCCGTCAGCTTCGGTTGTGGACGGACCAGCCTGGCGTTCAGGTCTATGCCGGAGGGTACCTGGAGGGCACGAGCGCCAAACGGCCGGCGGGGGCCCATGCCGCCTTCGCAGGGCTCGCTTTGGAGACCCAAACATTCCCCGATTCGCCAAACATCGCGCACTTCCCCCAACGAGTGTTGCGTCCGGGGGAGACGTATCGCCACCGCATACGGTACGAGTTCTCGGTCGCGAGCCCTGCCCCGTCCTTCCGGTTGCCACGACTGGGGTCCGCCCGATTAGATGTATAGCCCGGTGCCGGCGTGGCTGGAATCGGTGGCCGCCACGGCATGGAGGTCACGCTCGCGCAGCAGGACGTAGGAGGCTGACTGCACCTCCACCTCGGCCCGATCCTCGGCGTCGAAAAGGACCTTGTCGCCGACTCCGACCTGGCGAACGTTCGGTCCGGCCGCGACGACTTCACCCCAGGAGAGCCGCTTGCCGACACTCGCGGTCGCCGGGATGACGATCCCGCCGCCGCTGCGTCGCTCCGCCGAGTCGCTGTCCATGGACACCAGGACCCGGTCCTGGAGCATACGGATGGCCAGCCCGGTAGCCGCGTGGGATGACTTCTTGGCCATGGTGGAACTCACCGACGGGAGCGGCGGCGCAGCACACCGATGACCCCCAGAACGACCACCGTGGCGCCGGCGACGGCGGCGAGACGCTCGGTGCGCAGGTCCCCGCCCTCGGTATGCGTGGCGGCATAGAAGCGCGCCTTGACGTCGGCCACGGTGTGGGAGACCAGTGATTGGGGAGCCAGCCGGCCCGCCAATTGGTCGACCGAGCCGGCCAGCTTCTCCCGTTGGGCGACCACGCCCGCCTCAAGGTTTGCGATCTGGCTGCTCACGTCAAGTTCACCTCTCGTCCAGTCCGAGGTCGCGGCGCACCTTGGCGACGTGACCTGTGGCTTTGACGTTGTACCACGCATGGGTGATGATCCCGGACCCATCAACGACGATCGTGCTGCGAATGACACCTTGCACGGTCTTGCCGTAGAGCTTCTTCTCCCCGAAGGCTCCCCAAGCGGTAAGAACGCCCTTGTCCGGGTCGGACAGCAAGGTGACGGTCAGGTGTTCCTTGGCGCGGAATTTCGCCAACTTGTCCGGCTTGTCCGGGGAGATCCCGACAACGGCATACCCCTGTGCGGTAAAGCTCTCGAGGCTGTCGCTGAAATCGCAGGCCTGCGTCGTGCACCCGGGTGTCATCGCCGCGGGATAGAAGTAGACGATGACGTTGCGACCGCGGAAGTCCCTGAGAGACACTTCGCCTGCGGTGTCGTCGAGCAGGGTGAAGTCGGGTGCCGGGGTCCCAGGCTCGAGTCGCGTCACGGCTGCCAACCTACCTCAGCCCCGTGTCCGTCCGCCGCTGCTGCCGGCACTCGAACAGCACGCACGTCCGTTGGGTCTCGATCGTCTCCCCCCGGGAATGTCCGTCTGCGCGGACCGGTTGCGCCTTCTGTGACCCTCACGTTCGGATCCTTCATCACCCCGACAGCATCGGACCCCGAAGCGCCGGTACGGCTTGCAGTGCTCAGCGAGGAGGTCGGCCTCGACCTCGTCACCGTTCAGGACCACCCCTACCAGCCGGGGTTCCTCGACACCTCCACGCTGCTGGCCTTCATCGGCGCTCGCACCGAGCGGGTCCATCTGGCGGCAAACGTCGCCAACTTGCCCCTGCGTCCTCCCGCCGTCCTCGCCCGGGCTGCCGCCAGCCTCGACCTCCTCACCGGCGGCCGGTTCGAGCTCGGCTTGGGTGCCGGGGCTTTCTGGGAGGCCATCGAGGCGATGGGTGGGCCTCATCGCGCGCCGGGCGAGGCCGTCACCGCCTTGACCGAAGCCATCGCCGTGATCCGTGGCATCTGGGCGGAAGAGGACCGAACGCTCTTGCGCGTCACGGGAACGTCATACGCGGTCAACGGCGCCAAGCGAGGCCCCGCGCCGGCCCATGACATCGGCATCTGGCTCGGCGCGTACCAGCCGCGCATGCTCGACATCGTTGGTCGGCTCGCTGACGGCTGGCTGCCCTCGATGAGCTACCTGGGCTCGGTGGAAGCGCTCGATGAGGGCCACGCACGCATCGATGCCGCCGCCGCGAAGGCCGGGCGCGCGCCGGAGTCCATCCGACGCATCCTGAACATTTCGCCGCGGGAGGCGGGGTTCGACGACCTCCTCCGGCTGGTCCGAGATCACCGGATCGACACCCTCATCCTCGGCACGGATGACCCGGGAGAACTGACCCGGTTCGGCAGGCAGACCGCTCCACGGCTGCGCGAGGCGTCAGCTGGGCAAGGCGCGGGTTAGCCGCGGAAGCGCCCGGTGCACCGAATCTGTGGCAGCATCCTCGAAGGGCGTGAAGGCCACCGGTGCGTGGAGCCGGGTGGGTCGCTTCCAGGTCCCCACGGCGCGGCCGGCACGCAGCACCGTGGCGCGGAAGACGCCATTGCCTCCGGGGACCACGGCCGCCTCTTCCGCTGTGGTGAGGACGGCGCGGCGGTCGCCGTAGCCGAGGACCATCTCATCGAACCCCGGCACCAGGAGTGGACCGGCCGTCCTCCGGGGGAGACCTCGTGGTAGGCGGCCAGCACCGCGGGATCCACCCAGTGCTCGACGCCGTCGACATCCAACACCTCGAAGCCGGCCCGGGCGACCTCCAGGACGGGGTCCAGATCCCGCTTCAGCAGCTTGGTCCACCAGAGGAACTCCCTCGGCGAGACCGGACCGTGGCTGCGCACGTAGCGGGAGAACCATTCGGCGACGGCCTCCTCGCCAGACAGCCGGCACGAGGAGGTGATCCACGAATCCGCCAGCACGAACCGCTGCTCGTTGCCGACGGTGGGTCCTTGGCAGAGCACGCCCCGGACGGCAAGGTGAAAGATGGAGTGGTAGCCGCGGCCCCCCTCGATCACGTGCCCCGCCGCCGTCCATGCGGCCAGCAGTTCGGCGCGGGTGAGGCCGCCCCCAGCCAGCGCGTCCCGAGCCACCTTCTCGGCGAGGTCGATGGCGGCCGTGTCGAGGCCAAGTTGTTCCCGCCGCCGCGCCGTGTCCCGGAGAATCCTAGTGCCGGTGAGTTCAAGCATCCAGCGCAGGTCTGCAGCTGGGACGACGAACAGCGTGCCGCGCATGGGCCAGCTGCGGACGATGTCGCCGCGATCGTATGCCGCCCGTACGCCGGCAATGGTCCGGTCCTTGGTGCGTAGGGCGATCGAGGTCATCGACCCTGGGTGGTCCTGCCCCTGGGTGCACCCGAAGTGCCGAACCACCGCAGCGGCGTCTGGAAGCGGGGTGACCAGCCGTTGGGAAACCAATCGCAGTCGGGCGACATCCGCCAGCGTGGTCACCGGCGGGCCCGATCCGGTCTGCCTGCGCGGTCAGGATCGAGATATCTCATCGCCGACATGGAGTCAACGTAACCGGCAGCGCAGGTGCGCGCCAGCGCGTGCGCGAGGCGGGACTTGAACCCGCACACCCGAAGGCACCAGAACCTAAATCTGGCGCGTCTGCCAATTCCGCCACTCGCGCGCGGGCATCACTCTACGGCCTGGAACCGCGCCCGTAGGACCGGCACCATCGCCCGGAACGCCCGGCCGCGGTGACTGATGGCGTTCTTCTCGGCATCGGTGTGCTGCGCCATGGAGCGCCCATCACCGTCCGGTATGAAGATCGGGTCATAGCCGAATCCATGCGTGCCCACTGGTTCACGGGCCACGTGGCCCTCGACACGTCCGGTGGTCACCTCCACCACCCCGGAGGGAAGGGCGAGCGCGGCCGCGCAGACGAAGCCGGCCCGGCGATGCTCCTGAGGTACGTCGGTGAGTTGATCGAGCAACAGCTCAAGGTTCGCCCGGTCTCGCGTATCCCGATCGGCCGCCTCTCCCCCGCCGAAGCGACCCGACCAGCGTGCGGAGAAGACCCCTGGCGATCCCCCGAGCACGTCCACGGCCAAGCCGGAGTCGTCGGCAAGCGAGGGCAAGCCGGTGAACTGGGCCAACGCCACCGCCTTGAGCCGAGCGTTGCCCTCGAAGGTCACCTCGGTCTCGGCAACCTCGGGGGCTGCGTCGAAGTCGCCGGCACCGATGAGTTCCAGATCTAGTTCGTCCAGCACCTCCGCGAGAATTTGGCGCAGTTCCTCGACTTTGTGGTCGTTGCGGGTAGCCAGCACGAGAGTGCGGGCCGGGTCGTGAGGCGGCCGATGTTCGGCCGATGTCGGCATACGGCTCAACGATCCCGTTCCCGGGCCGGTGCGGCCAGAGCCTCGGCCTGCCACTGGGTCAGCTGGGCACATCCGGCGGTTCCGAGGTCGAGCAGCCCGTCGAGCAGGCTCCGATCGAACGGTGCACCTTCGGCTGGTCCCTGCACTTCGACGAAGGCGCCGTCGCCGGTCATGACGATGTTCATGTCGGTCTCGGCGGTCGAATCTTCGGGGTAGTCCAGGTCCAGCACGGGGCGTCCGTCGATGATGCCGACCGAGACTGCGGCGACCGAGCCCGTCAGTGGGGTGGCCGTGCGTTTGATCAGCCCTCGTCCTCGGGCATCCTCGATGGCGTCGGCCAACGCCACGTACGCCCCGGTGATCGAGGCGGTCCGGGTGCCGCCATCAGCCTGGAGAACATCGCAGTCGATGACGATGGTGTTTTCGCCCAACGCGGCGGTGTCGATGATGGCTCGCAGCGAGCGACCGATCAGACGGCTGATCTCGTGGGTCCGACCGCCGACCCTGCCCTTGCGGGCCTCGCGGTCACTGCGGGTGTTCGTCGAACGCGGCAGCATTTCGTACTCACTGGTCACCCAGCCCGTTCCTTGGCCCTTCAACCATCGGGGCACGCCTTCGGTGAAACTCGCGGCGACGAGGACTCGGGTGCGGCCGAACTCGACGAGGCAGCTGCCTTCGGCATGGTCGAGCCAGTTTCGCGTGAACCGCACCGTCCGCAGCTCATCGGGCGCGCGTCCGTCGTGTCGGGGTGATGAGTGGGTCTGCTCGGTATGGCTCTGTTCGGTCACGGTGGACCAGCCTAGTTGCGTTGCGTGGTTCGCCGGCAGGCCGTGTCGAGCTAGGCGGGGATGATGCAGAACGGGTGTCCCGCCGGATCGGCCAGCACGACGAGCGGGTCCTGTGGGTCGGTGCTGCGGTCATCCAGAAGGCGGGCGCCGAGGGCCTCGGCGCGGACACGCTGGCGCTGCAACGCGCTGAGGTCGGGGACGGTGAGGTCCAGATGCAATTGCTGAGGCACCCTCGGCTCCGGCCAGGTGGATACCGGCAGCTCAGGGACCTGTTGGAAGGCCAGTTGACGCTGACCGCCGGCGTCGGTGAGGACCAGCCAATCCGGGTCGTCGTCGGCGGGCAGGGCATCCCCCGCTTGGTAGCGCCACCCGAGCAGCTCGCGGTAGAACTCAGCCAGGCCGCGCACGTCGGTGGTGTCGAGGACGACCGCGCCCAGGCCGAGGCGGGCATTAGCCCCCTCGACGGCTGCGTCGAGCCGAGCCTGCTCGCCAACCCCCGTAAGTTCGTATGCCGCTCCTTGCTGGGCCAGTTCCACCTCCCCGGGCCAGACCTGCGCTGCCTGCGCGCGGCATACCTCGGGGTCGTTCCAGGCAGGAATGTGGGTAAGCATGAGCCGGCGCACCCCTCCCGCGTCGAGCGCAGCCTGCCCTGCCCGTGACCCGGTCAGGTGGATACCGCGCAGGTCATCACGGCCGTCGACGAACGCGCAGTCCACCAACGCCAGGTCGGCCCCGGTGAGCAGGGGGGTGAGCGCGGTCGTGGTGTCGGTGTCTCCGGTGTAGGACAGCACGACCCCGTCGGCCGCGACTCGATAGCCGTAGCAGCGCACGGGATGGTTCATCCGATGTGCCGACACGCTGAACGGGCCCAGTTGCCAGGTCATGGCGTCGCTGACCGTGGTGAACTCGAAGTGATCGGTCATGTCCGTCATGGACAACCCGCCGTAGGCTGCCACGAGATGTTCCGGGGTTCCCTTCGGTCCGAACACCGGCATCTGTGCGGTGGGCGCCTGCTGGGGGTGGTACTTGCGCACGACGTACATCGCGGACATGTCGGCGCAATGGTCCGGATGCAGATGGGTCAGCAGGACTGCGTCGACCGCGCTCGGGCTGAGGTGGCGCTGCAAGGCGCCCAAGGAACCATTCCCGAGGTCGAGCACCAGGGAGAACGTGCGGCCTTCGTGTTCCGCCTGGACCAGGTATGCCGACGCGGGCGAGTCCGGTCCTGGAAACGACCCGGCACAGCCGAGCACGGTCAGTCTCATGAGAACTCCCGGTTGCCGTACAGCTGGGCGACCTCCACGCCGAGGAAGCGGCGCGCCAGTCGACGAAACTCCTCGGGATCCCCCGTCGTGGTGAAGCTGTGTCCAGGGCTGGGCAGGTCGTCACCGCGCAGCAGGTCCCGATCTGCGAGCACCCGATAGAGGTCCTTCGCCGTCTCTTCGGCGGAGGAGACGAGGGTGACCCCGTCGCCCATGACGTAGGAGATCACCCCGGTCAGGAGCGGATAGTGGGTGCAGCCCAATACCAAGGTGTCGATGCCCCGCTCCTGCAACGGGCCGAGATAGCCGCGGGCGACGTCAATGAGCTCCGCACCGCCGGTGATGCCCGACTCGACGAACTCGACGAATCGCGGGCACGGCTGGCTGATCACGTCAAGGTGCGGCGCTGCGGCAAACGCATCGACGTAGGCGCCCGACTGGTGGGTGCCGGTGGTGGAGATCACTGCGACCCGATGGTTTCGGGTCGCTGCGGCGGCACGGCGCACGGCCGGACGGATCACCTCGACGACCGGGACGTCGTAGCGTTCCCGGGCGTCGCGGAGCATCGCCGCCGACGCGGTGTTGCACGCGATCACGAGCATCTTCACGCCCTCGGCGACCAGGGTGTCCAGCACCTCGAGCGCGTAGCGGCGCACGTCGGCGATCGGTTTCGGCCCGTAGGGCGAGCGCGCGGTGTCGCCGAGATAGACCACCGATTCCCGCGGCAGCATCGCCGATATGGCCCGTGCCACTGTGAGCCCTCCCACGCCAGAGTCGAAGATCCCGATGGGTGCATTGCTCACGATGTTCCACCCTACGCCAGCACGGGATACGCTAACCCGCATGCGCAGCACAGCCCTGCTCACCGACCGGTACGAACTGACCATGCTGGACACGGCGCTGCGCGACGGCACCGCCGACCGACGCTGCCTGTTCGAGGTCTTCGCGCGTCGACTACGCGGGGGACGGAGATTCGGTGTGGTCGCGGGAACGGGTCGGCTGCTGACGCTGTTGCAGCGGTTCCGTTTCGGCGACGACGAGCTGCGGTTTCTTCGGGACGAACGCATCGTCAGCGCAGACACCGTACGGTACCTCGAGAACTATCGCTTCTCCGGCACGGTCCGCGGCTACCGGGAGGGCGAACTGTATTTCCCGGGGTCTCCGGTGCTCTCGATCGAGGGCAGCTTTGCCGACGCCGTGATCGTGGAAACCCTCGTGCTCAGCGTGCTCAATCACGATTCCGCGATCGCCACCGCGGCCGCGCGGATGAGCATTGCCGCCGGGGACCGCCCGCTGAGCGAAATGGGATCGCGACGCACCAGCGAGAGTGCGGCGGTCGCGGCGGCGCGCGCCGCCTACATCGCGGGGTTCGACGCCACGAGCAACCTCGAGGCGGGACGCCGCTGGGGTGTGCCGACGATGGGTACCGCAGCCCACGCCTGGACCCTGCTGCACGACAGCGAGGCCGATGCCTTTCGCGCGCAGATTGCCACGCACGGCACGGAAACGACCCTGCTGATCGACACCTACGACATCGCACGCGGTGTCGATACCGCGATCGCCGTGGCGGGGACATCGCTCTCCGCGGTGCGGATCGATTCCGGCGACCTGCCGATCGTCGCGGCGCAGGTCCGGCGGCAGTTGGACAGCCTGGGCGCCACCGGGACCCGCATTATCGTCACGAGCGATCTGGATGAGTATGCCATCGCCGCGCTGGCTGCCTCCCCCGTCGACGGCTACGGGGTCGGAACGAACCTGGTCACCGGGTCCGGCACGCCGACGGCCGGAATGGTGTTCAAGCTGGTGGCGCGGCAGGACTCCGCGGGGTCCTGGATCGGCGTGGCGAAGGCATCGGATGGGAAGGCTTCGGTGGGCGGCCGAAAAACGGCCTATCGGCACCGGGAAGCAACGATCGCCGCGGCGGAGGTGATCGTGCTCGACACCGATTCTGACGCTGTCCCGGAGGGATACCGCCCGCTACAGGTCACTCACATGAGGGCCGGGGACATCCGCGACGAGGCCCTCGGTCCCGTGGGCGTCCTCTCCGCGCGTGAGCACCACCGCTTCGCGCGCGCGGAACTTCCGCCTGCCGCGCATGCCCTCAGCCGCGCGGACCCGGTTCTCCCGACCCGGTATCGGGAAGGGCTCGAAGGCTAAGGGGCCGACTCAGCCGCCAAGGGACTGATAGATCTCCTTGCAGCTGGGGCACACCGGGAACTTCTCCGGATCCCGCCCCGGGGTCCACTTTTTGCCGCAGAGCGCACGGACAGGCTTGCCGGTGAGCGCGGATTCGAGGATCTTGTCCTTCTTGACATAGTGCGAGAACCGCTCGTGATCGCCCGGCTCAATGGACTCTTCCTGAATGAGCTCCTCGAGCTCGCGATCCAGGGTCGTGGTCCCCCCCTGATCGGGGTTGTCGACGGGCATGTTCATGAGGATTCAGTGTAGTCCCGGCGCGGCGCGCTGTGGGCGAGACCGGCTATGTCGCCTCGGCAAATTCCATCAGTTGACCACCGCGACGCTCAAACACGATCGCACCGATCGTCAGCCCCGCCGCGAGCACGAACACACCCGTTCCCAGCCCGAGCCACATCGTCGGCATCGCCAGCCCGACCTCACCGCGAGACGTCTGCCACGCCCACCACAGCACCGGAGCGCTGACCGCGATGGCGCCAAACAGCACCAGCCCCTGAGCGAGCACGCCGGTCGATCCGGTGCGCTGCGGCTGCTGGAATGCGCCTTCCCCGGGCCGCGACACGGCGTAGGGTGCGACCACGGAGCTGATGCTCGACAGGCCGAGGCCCGCAAGGAACAGCGACGCGCAGACGCCCACCATGGCGGGGAGCAGCGCCCACCTGCCGTGCAGAGAGGTGGCCACGGGGACGGTGATCACCAGCAGCGGAATGGCGATGAGCATGACCGGGAGGATGCGCCCCACACGGTCGGATATGCCGCGCACACCGCTGGCAATATGCATCCAGATCGCGGTCGAATCGTAGGCCAGGTCGTTATGCGGCAGCCACCCAAAGAACAGCGCGAGGAAGGGGACCGGGATCAGCGCGACGATCTCGATGGGGACCCCCGCGATCAGGAGCGGCGCGGCAGTGAGCACGGCCGCCACGGGGATGACGATAATATTCGCCAGGTACCGGCGGTCCCTGGTCCAATACAGCAGGCTGCGCGCGGCAATCGCGCCACCGGGGGTTCCCGGGGTGACGGCGAACCAGCCGAGCCCGCCCCGGTCGCGCGTGGAGCTCGGACGCTCCGCGGTCGTCATCGCTCGAATGACCAACGCCACCCAGGCCGCACCGAGCAGCAGCACGGTGAGGATCGCAACGAGCAGCACAGGAACCGCGGCGGCATCCTGGGCGCTTGCCAGGGTGGGGAAAGCCCAGGCCGCACCGAGGGGAGTCAGGGCGAGCACCCGCGCAGCCTCCACCAGCTGGGACGGAACCTCGCCGCCCCACTGCAGCGACGCAAGAAAGATCCCCACCGGCACGCAGACCACCACGACGACCAGGGCGAAGATCCCCGTGAGCTCGCGTGACCGACGCGCGACGAGGAATCGTGCGGCAAGGAGCATGCACACTCGGGCGC
>JBKECS010000059.1:0-12349 GCA_047974805.1 Nostocoides sp.
GCTGACCATCACCGCGTTCGGTCCCTTCGCCGACACCGTCGATCTCGATGTCGACGAGGCGGCCAGCGCTGGGGTATTCCTCATTCACGGACCCACGGGGGCCGGCAAGACCAGCCTGCTGGACGCGATCTGTTTCGCCCTGTATGCCCAGGTGCCTGGCGCTCGGCCATCCGGTCAGTCACTACGCAGCGATCATGCCGGACCGGGATCCCAGCCGCGCGTCGTGCTCGAGTTGACCGTCCAGCAACGACGGCTCCGGCTCACCCGCTCACCGGCCTTCGACCGGCCGAAGAAGCGTGCCGCCGGCAGCACCGTGGTGCCCGCCAGCGTCACCCTCGAGGAGTTCACGGGCGGGTCCTGGAGCGTGCTGTCCACCCGCAACGACGAGGTCGGTGAGTTCGTCGATCGCACCCTTGGGCTGAGGTTGGAGCAATTCAGCCGAGTGGTGCTCCTTCCCCAAGGAGACTTCGCCACGTTTCTTCGCGCGAGCGTCGAAGAACGGCGGGCCGTGCTGGAGCGCCTGTTCGACGTCACCACCTTCACCTCGATCGAAGCTTGGCTCGCGGATCAGCGCCGTGCCGGAGACCGAACCGTGGACGAGCTGGCAGCCGAGGTGGCCACACACCGCGCCCGGCTGCTCGACGTGCTTGCCCGGGTGCCGGAAGCGCTCGGTGACCAGGCTGGGGCAGCCCACGACGATGGCAACCGCATCACCGAGGAGGGTCTGGGCCAGCTGCTCGAGATGGTCGGGCCGGCGTTGCGCTCGGCCGAAACCGAGGCGCTCGCCGCCTTCGACCTTGCCGAACAAGCCGAGCAGCTGGCCAGCGCCCAGCTGGCCGACGGGGTTGCCTTGTCGGCAGCGCAGGATCGGGGAGCCCAGGCGGCCCAAGAGCTCGAGGGCCTGGAGGCGGGTCGAGCATCGCATGAACAGTCCGTGCGTGACCTGGCACGAGCTCGTGACGCGGAACGCCTCGGCGGGGTCTTGGCCGCCCATGCCCGGGCCCAAGCAGCGGCCGAGGCAGCCCGCTTGGCCCTGACGTTCGCCACCCAGGCGGCCACCGGTCAACCCGAGCCGTTGCCCGACATCGATCACTGGTTGGAGCGGCTCGCCTCAGCCACACAAGACGCTGCGCGGGGACATCGCGCAGTGACCAACCTCCAAGCCCTTGAGGGAGCGATCGCCGCTGCAGAACATCGGGCCAGCCGGGGCGAGTTGCGACAACGCTCCTGCCAGGAGCGCCTCGCACAGGCACGAGACGGTGCTGCCCAGGCTCAGGCAGCCGTCCGTGACGTGGCCGAGCTCGCCGGCGCCGTGGACGCCCTCGAAGCCCGGCACACCCAGCTGGGGGCAATCCTGGCGACCTCGGAGGACTTGGAGCGCGATCTCGCTGCGGAGCCTTCGCTTGTCGATGCGGCGGCCCGGGCCCGGGCAGATGAGCAGGACGCGCGACAGCTCGTCCTCGACCTGCGGCAGCGACGCCTCGACGGGATCGCGGCGGAACTCGCGGCAACCCTCACCGACGGTGCGCCGTGTCCGGTATGCGGCTCGCCGGACCATCCGCTCCCCCCACCGGGAGGACCAGCGGTGCCCCCTGCGGAAATCGACGCCGCCGAAGCCGATCATCAAGTCAGCCAGGATCTGGCCGAAGCAGCGAGAGCCCAACTCGCCGCTCACCGGGCCACCATCAGTTCTCGACAGGAGCAGTTGGGCGACGAGCACCGCCCCTCCGCCGCACTCGCCGCCGAACTCGCCGACCTCCTCGTCCGGCTCACGAAGGCCCAAACGGCCCGGGAAGCGCTGGTCCAGGCACTCCAGCAGGCAGAGCAGGCGAACCAGGACGTTCAGAGCGCCGAAGCCGCCGAGCACGAAGCCGACACCGCGCTGCGGGCAGAGTCGGCGTTGCTCGCGCAGGCTCGGGCGTCGTGGGACGAGGGTGAGCTGGAGCTCACCGGGGCCATCTGCGCCCACGCCACTTGTCCGTGCACGGCGGCACAAGCGACCTCAGAGGTCACCCTCGGCGTCGCCATCGAGGTGTTCGACCGCCACGATGCCACGGTGGAGGCAGCGCGAACGCTTGCCCGACGCCGGGCTGAGGACGCCACTGCAGACGCGAACGTGCACCGGGAAAGCCAAGCCATGACCGCCGCCTTGGCGGATTCGCCCTTCGCCGACCCCGCAGAAGCACAGGCCGCCTACCTACCCCCCGACGAGCTTGTCATTCTCGCTGATCGGGTAGCTGCATACGAGACGGCGATCGCCACCGCCCAGGCGACGCTGGCCGCCCCGGACATCACCAACGCGCTCGCAGTCGCGCAGGTTGATCTGGCGGTATTGCGGACCGCTGCCGAGGCCGCCCGCGAGGAGCTGTTGGCCGCGCGTGACACCTCGACTCGATGCCGCTCGGCGGCGGGGGACGTCGCCGCGATTGCCGTGCGGCTTAGGACCGCGCTTGACAGAGTCACTGCTGCGCGGACACGCGCAGCTCAGGTCTCCAGCCTGGCCGACTTGGTGGCCGGGACGTCGGCCGGCAATGTCATGAGGATGCGGTTGTCCTCGTTTGTGTTGGCCGCACGACTAGAGCGCGTGGTTGAGTTGGCGAACGAACGGCTCACCATCATCGGTGAGGGGCGTTATCGGCTGCGTCACGACGACTCACGGGCCGCCCGAGGAGCCCGCAGTGGCCTGGGGCTGAAGATCGAGGACGGTTGGACCGGTGCCGAGCGTGACCCCAGCACGCTCTCCGGGGGTGAAACCTTCATGGTGTCGCTGGCCTTGGCACTGGCGCTCGCCGACGCCGTCCGTGAGGAGGCCGGGGGCTTCGACCTGCAGACCCTCTTTGTCGACGAGGGCTTCGGCACCTTGGACGAAGGCAGTCTGGAGCAGGTCATGGATGTGTTGGACCGGTTGAGGGAAGGCGGCCGCGCAGTCGGCGTCGTCTCGCACGTCGACGACCTGCGCGCGCGCATCCCCAGTCAGATTGAGGTGAGTAAGTCACCCTCGGGATCGACGGCCCGGATCGTCAGGCCGGTGTTCAACGCAATGGCCTGACCGGTCATCCTTGGTCGAATGCCTCCGGCGGTGGGCAGCTGCAGAGCAGATGGCGGTCTCCATAGGCGCCGTCGATTCGGCCGACCGGCGGCCAGTACTTGTCGGCTGGCACCACTCCGGCGGGAAACACCGCCGCGACCCGGTCGTACCCGTGCGTCCATTCCCCCGCCAGGGACCGTGCAGTGTGTGGAGCATGACGCAGCATCGAGTCGCCCACATCCACCACCCCAGTCTGGATGTGGGCGATCTCCTGGCGAATGGTGATCATGGCATCGCAAAACCGGTCGAGTTCGCCAAGATCTTCGCTCTCGGTGGGCTCGACCATGAGTGTGCCCGCCACCGGAAAGGACATCGTCGGCGCGTGGAAGCCGTAGTCGATGAGCCGCTTGGCGACATCATCGACACTCACCCCAGAGTCCTTGGTGAGGGCCCGCAGGTCGAGGATGCATTCGTGGGCGACCCGGCCGCCCGTGCCGGTGTAGAGCACCGGGTAGTACTCGGCGAGCCTGGCGGCCACATAGTTCGCGTTGAGCACCGCCATCCGCGTCGCCTCGGTCAGCCCCGCACCGCCCATCAACCGCACGTATGCCCAGGAAATCGGCAGAATGCCGGCAGATCCATAGGGCGCGGCCGCCACAGGGCCGACCCCGGTGGCCGGCCCGGCCTGGTCGTCCAGGGGATGGTTGGGCAGGTACGGAGCCAGATGCGCCCGGACCGCTACTGGCCCGACGCCGGGACCGCCGCCACCGTGGGGGATGCAGAAGGTCTTGTGCAGGTTCAGATGGGACACGTCCGCGCCGAACTTCCCCGGCTGGGCCAGCCCCACGAGGGCGTTGAGGTTGGCCCCGTCGACGTAGACCTGCCCGCCGGCGTCATGGATCATCGCGCACAGGTCGGTGATCTGACCCTCATAGACCCCGTGAGTGGAGGGGTAGGTCACCATGATTGCGGCCAGGGTGTCTCGGTGCAGCTCGACCTTGTTCTTCAGGTCGTCCATGTCCACCGTGCCGTCCAGGGCGGTCTTGACCACGACGACCCGCAATCCCGCCATGACGGCGCTCGCCGCGTTGGTGCCATGGGCCGAGGCGGGGATCAGGCATACGGTGCGTTCCGGTTCACCTCGCTGAACGTGGTAGGCGCGGATGGCCAGAAGTCCGGCGAACTCCCCTTGGGATCCGGCATTGGGCTGCAGGGACACCGCGTCGTATCCAGTAATCGTGCACAGCCACTGCTCGAGCTGCGCGATGAGCTCGCGGATGCCCACGCTCTGATCCGCCGGCACAAACGGGTGCAGGTCGGCGAACTCGGGCCAACTGATGGCCACCATCTCGGTGGTGGCCTTGAGCTTCATCGTGCATGAGCCGAGCGGGATCATGCCGCGGTCGAGGGCGAAGTCTCGGTCGGCCAGGCGCCGCAGGTAGCGCAGCATCTGCGTCTCGGACCGGTGCTGATGGAACACCGGATGGGTGAGCACCTCGCTCGTGCGCGCCAGGTCCCCGAAGTCGCCGGCGGGCAATCCGGTACCAGCTTGTGGGAGCCCAAAGATGTGGCCGATGGCACCGATGTGGCCGTCGGTGGTGGTCTCATCGACGCTGATCGAGACGTGGTCGGCGTCCACCCGCCACAGGTTGATGCCCTGCTCCAGCGCCGCCGCGAGCACCTCGTCGGCACGACCTGGCACCGACACTGTCACCGTGTCGAAAATCGGCCCCGCTCCGACGTCGTACCCGGCATCTTCCAGCCTGGCCTTGAGCGATCCGGCCGTGTGGGCGACCCGACGGGCAATCGTGCGCAGACCGTCGGGGCCGTGATAGACCGCGAACATGCTTGCCATCACGGCAAGCAGCACCTGGGCAGTGCAAATATTGCTCGTGGCCTTCTCCCGGCGGATGTGCTGCTCCCGGGTTTGCAGGGCCAGCCGGTACGCCGGGGCGCCCGCAGCATCAACGCTGACGCCGACGAGCCGGCCCGGGAGCGTGCGTTCCAGACCTGAGCGCACGGCGATGTACCCGGCATGCGGGCCGCCGAAGCCCATGGGGACACCGAAGCGCTGACTCGTGCCGATGGCCACGTCACCGCCCCACTCCCCCGGCGGCCGGAGAAGGGTCAGGGCGAGAAGGTCGGCGGCAGCGGTGACCAGCCCGCCGAGCTCGTGGATTCGCGCGGCCAGATCCCCGAAGTCTCGGATGGCCCCGTCAGCCCCGGGGTACTGCACGATGATGCCGAAGATCGGGCGTCCACCGGCCGCAGCCGTGATGGCATCGGAGCTGTTCAGCAGGTCGGGGTCGACCTCAACTCGCTCGATCCCCAAGGGGGCTGACCTGGTGCCGATGACAGCCTTCGTTTGGCCGAACAGGTGCCGGTCGAGGAGAAGGACGGCATCCTCCGGAGCCGATGAGCTGCGCCGCATGAGGGTCATCGCCTCGGCGGCGGCCGTGCCTTCGTCGAGTAGGGAGGAGCCTGCGACGTCCAACCCGGTCAGATCGGCGATCATCGTCTGGAAATTCAGCAGCGCCTCGAGCCGCCCTTGCGAGATCTCGGGTTGATACGGGGTGTAGGCCGTGTACCACGCCGGGTTCTCCAGGACATTGCGCTGGACAACCGCTGGCACGTGGGTGCCGTAGTAGCCCTGACCGATCATCGAGGTGAGGACCTGGTTCTTGCTCGCCAGGGCGCGAAGCTCCGAAACGACGGCGGCCTCGGAAGTCGCAGGGTCCAGGCTCAGCGCCTCGGTCATGGCGATGCTGCCGGGCACGGCGGTGGTGGTCAGCGCCTCCAGCGAGGGCGAACCGATCCGCGCCAGCATGGTTTCCACATCGGCTCCGCGTGGGCCGATGTGGCGGCTGGCGAACTCGGGCAGGGGTGTGGGATTCATGAGGCGAGGCTCCGTTCACGGCATACGGGACTGCGATCAAGCCTCCCCCTCTGTCGACGCGAAGACGATGCAGGCCTTCAGAGGTGCCTGACCCGTACGGTCCTTTGCGCCTGAGAGGTTCCGGGGAGTTTGCCCCTTCGGCGCCTCGGCGTGACCGAGGACTCTCCCGCACGGTGTGAGCGGCGCAACCCAGGGTAGCCGACGATCCCGTCGGCCCGGTGACAGCCGAGGTCAGCTGGATTTCGCGAGTCGTCGTGCTGCGAGCTCGTCATCCGGATGCTCCGCCTCGGGCGCGGTGGCGCGCTCGCTGGGCAGCTGGCTCAGCTCCCCTTCGACTTCGCGCCAGACCTTCCCCACGGCAATGCCGAACACGCCTTGGCCGCCTTGGAGGAGGTCGATGACTTCTTCGGCCGAGGTGCATTCATACACCGAGGCGCCGTCGCTCATCAGCGTGATTTGGGCGAGGTCTTCGACGCCTCGTTCGCGCAATGTCGCGACGGCCACACGGATCTGCTGCAACGAGACCCCGGTGTCCAGCAGTCGCTTGACGACCTTCAGGGCCAGGATGTCCCGGAATCCGTACAGTCGCTGGGTGCCTGAACCGCTGGCGGTGCGAACCGAGGGTTCGACCAGGCCGGTGCGGGCCCAATAGTCCAACTGGCGATAGGTGATCCCAACCGCGGACGCTGCGGTCATCCCGCGGTAGCCGGCTTCGTCATCCAGGGTCGGTAGATCACCATCGAACAGCAATCCTTGCGCCACGATGGGCAGTTCGGGGCGGGCGGTCACCTTGTCGCCGGTGGTCATGACCCCAGCACCTCCACGGCTTGTCGACGATCCCGACTGAGTGGCCGGGCGTGGTGAAAACTTGCCCGCTGACGCATGTCACTATCGGCGAACTACAGGCACGTCGTTCTCTCTCAGTAGTGACGGTAGGACCAGGAAGGGCGTGGGTCAACTACTGGCGACCCACGCAACCGGCGTGTCGCATGTGACGAATGCGACGGATGTGACGAGTGAGGCTGCTCACTGACCGGTAGGAGCGCCCTGGGTGCCGCTACTCCGGCGGGTCTCCTCCCGATTCCTCGGACGATCCGACATCCGTGCCGAAGTCGTCTGCCGACACTTGATCTAGGAACTCCTTGAATGCCTCCAGCTCCTCCTCCGGGACGCTCACCTGCGAGGTTGACCCGGACGCCAACTCCTCAGGGACGCTGACCCCGACCTCCTCGAAGAGCGTATCGTCACCGAAAACCGGCGCGGCGACGCGCAGAGCCAACGCGATGGCATCGGAGGGGCGTGATTCGATGATCACGCCATCCTCGAAGTGAAGTTCGGCGTAGAAGACGTTGTCGCGCAATTCGGTAATGTGCACCGCTTCGAGGCGGTGACCCATGGTGCTCAACACTGTGGCGAAGAGATCGTGGGTGAGTGGGCGGGGTGGATCAACGCCCTGCTGGGCGTAGGCGATCGCGGCCGCCTCCGCAGCCCCCACCCAGATTGGCAGCATCCGGGATCCGCCGACCTCCTTCAGGAGCACGACAGGCTGATTACCCGGGGATTCGACCCGGACACCGAGAACCTCGACCGGCTTCACCCCTCAACGGTACCGCCACAGTTGCCGAGCGCAGGTGCCAGTGTCCCCGGGCCAGGGCATACGCCGAGGCGTCAGTCCCGCCGCGCTGCGTAGTAGACCAGCCGGAACTTGCCGATCTGCACCTCGTCACCGGTGCGCAACTCTGCCGACTCAACGATTTCGCGATTGACGTAGGTCCCGTTCAGGGAGCCCACATCAACGACCTCGTAGGTGCACTCAGGGGTGCGCCGGAACACCGCGTGTTCACGGCTCACCGTGACGTCGTCAAGGAAGATGTCTCGGTCCGGTTGTCGACCGATGCTGATTTCGGAATCGTCGAGAAGGAATCGCGCACCGGTGTTGGCTCCGCGCAGGACGACCAGCAAGGCGGTACACGGCCGCAGCGCCTCGACCATGCTCTCGTCGGCCGAGGAGAGTAGGTACTCCCCTTCGTGACCGCCTTCGATGCGCTCCCCGACGCTCGGCAACCGCATCGTCGTCGGCTCAGGGCTAACGCCCACCGGATCCTGGGCTGTCTCGCTCATCGTGTCCTCCTTCCACTGACCCGTGGAGTGCTCCAACCGGGCCCACAGGTATCAACCCTACGTCGGCTGCGTCGCAGCCCGTGCTGGGTCACCCGAGGCCGGCGCGGTACGCCGTGACGTTCAGCAGGCCTTGGACTGCGGAACCGTCCGCGGGACGCATCTCATACATCCAGCCGTCACCGTAGGGGTCGGTGTTCACCAATTCGGGCGTGGCTTCCAACGCGTCGTTGACCGCAGTGACTTCCCCGTCCAACGGGGCATACAGGTCGCTGACGGACTTCGTCGACTCGACCTCGCCACAGGAGTCCCCGGCCGTCACCGCGTCACCGACGTTGGGCAGGCTGACGTAGACGACGTCGCCCAACGCATCCTGTGCGTAGGCGGTGATGCCCACCCGGACTTCGCTATCGGCGCCCACGCGGACCCATTCGTGCTCGGCGGTGTACAGCAGGTCCTCGGGGTAGTCCAGCTCGCTCATCGGTTCCTTCTTCGATCGTTGGGGCGACGTCACCCAGCCTAGGGGGTCGTCGCGGGGGACGGCGGCACGGGTTGAGCGTAACGATCGGCCGGAAGGGCCTGCAACGCGGAGACGTTGACGACGTCTCTCTGCTCGATCCGAATGCTTGCGCCGAGGCTCCGCACGGTCTCGCTGATCCCCCCGGGAATGCCCATGGCGGCGGCGAGCGTGTTGGGGTCGCCGATAGCGACGATGGTGTAGGGCTTCTTCAGCGGGGTGCCGGAGACGGTCACCCCTCCTGATTCCGCATCGGTGAAGTAGCTCGATGTCACCACCCGCTGATCGTCCATTTGGATCGCTTCCGCGCCGGCGTCACGTAGTTCCTCGAGGGTGTCCAACAGGACGGGCGCGGTGACGATGTCGTCGGGATCGTTGATGGTAATGACGATCCCCGGGCCGGTCGCGGCCACGGTTCCGGCGAGGATGCCCAAAGTGGTCACCCGGAGTTGCGCGGCCTTGCGCGCCTCCTCGGCGGAGGCCTGCCCACTGGTGAGTCGGTCTCGGGTCGTCTCTAGGGCGCGAATCTCGTTGCCAAGACGCTCATTGTCCTGCTGCACGTTGTCGAGGATGCGGACGAGTTCGTCCTCGCGAAGGTTGGTCAGGCCCGAGTTGGAGGTCTGCCGGACCTGCGTGGCCAGGGCGAAGCCGAGGCCCACCATGAGCAGGAAGGCCAGAAGCATGGCGCGAGTCGCGCGTGGTCGCCCCATTCGGCGCAGCCGCTGCCACGGCCCATCGTTGGACTCGTGATGTCCGGCGGTGCTCACGGGTGTCAAGCCTTGAAGATGTGGCGGCGGATGGCGGCCACGTTGGAGAAGATGCGCACCCCAAGGACGATGACCACCCCGGTGGACAGCTGCGATCCGACCCCGAGTTTGTCCCCGAGGAAGACGATGAATGCGGCCACAACGACGTTGGCGAGGAACGACACCACAAACACTTTGTCATCGAAGGCGTCATCGAGCACGGCTCGAACGCCGCCGAAGACGGCGTCTAGTGCTGCGATCACGGCAATGGGCAGATAGGGCTGCAACGCGATGGGCACCTCCGGGTGGAGGAAGACACCGACGGCGATGCCCACGACGAGCCCAAGCAGCGGGATCACGGACGCTCCTTTGTTGTGGTGGCCGTTGACGTGGCCGTTGTGCCGGCCTTGGTCGGCCCGGCAGCTTTGGCGTAGCGCAGGGAGGACGAGGTCACCCCCGGCAGGCTCAGCTCGGATGCCGGAGCCATATCCACGACGATCCCGTAGGTACCGTGCAGGGCCGAAAGGTAGGCTCCACCGTCCCCGGACATGAACGCCGTCGGCAGCGCCTTGGGGTCGCCGATCGCGGAGATGACATAGGGGCGGTTCAATGGTCGGAAGTTCACCAAGATGGCATCCCCCGCGAATCTGATGGCGGTCTGCGACCCGATCCGCTGACCGTTGACGGCCACTGCCTCGGCGCCGGATCGCCACAGACTGTTGACCACGATTTGGACGTCGCGGGCAAGCACCCGGCCCGACTTTGCCGATGTGCCCAGGTCGGGGTTGCCGCTTGCGGCAGCATCGGCAGCCGGAGCATCGTCGATGGTGACCCGGATGCCCGGCCCGGTGACCGGAACCGTGCCGATGGCGCGCTCCAGGTCGGCTAGGGCTGAGCTCAGGGCGGGCGACCCCGCGGATTCCAATCGGGAGATGTCTCCTTGAATGGATTGTGCTGTGGCTGCTCGCGTGTCCGCCTCGGCTCGGGTGGTGTCGATTTGATCGATGAGAATCTGCCGGGTCGCCACCACCCCCGACCGGTCGGCGTTCAGCGCGGCGGCGCTCACCCCGAGGAGGAGACCAACCCCGAGCGCGATGACGCCAACACGGACCGAGGTCAGCGACGTCGAGCGGGGCTGGCCCCGCCGCTCCCGCCTCGCTGCGTTGGCGGCATACGCCGGGTCCACCGGACTCGCCTCGATCTCCCTCAGCAGACTCATGGAGGCATCCGGTCGGGGGACGTCCTGGCGCTGAGGCGGCCGGCTGTTCACCCGGTCTCCTCGGCTCGCAGCAGGGTGGTTAGCTGCATCGCATACAGCACCCCAGCGATCCAATACAGAGCGGTCCCCCACCAGGCGAAGGACCAGCCGATCGGCTGAGCCAATGCTGCCACGGGGCTGGAGCCGTCCCCGAGGAGCAAGAGTGGAAAGGCGTAGAGCAGGGCGAAGGTGGCAGCCTTGCCGATGAAGTGCACCGGAAGGATACCCACGTCATGGCGACGCCCGAGCAGGACCAGCACCCCCATGAACACCTCCCGGGCCAGCAACACCCCCACCAGCCACCACGGGATGATCTCTCGCAGGGCTAGGCCGACCAGCGTGCTGGCGATGTATAGCCGATCCGCCACCGGATCGAGCAGCTGCCCCAACCGCGAGACCAGGCCATAGTGCCGGGCGATCTTGCCGTCGAGATAGTCAGTGATGCCGCTGACGGCGAGGATGGTCAACGCCAGCCCGTCGCGACGGGCGAGGATGGCCCACAGGAACAGCGGCACGCCGATGAGTCGCAATCCGGACAGGGCGTTGGGCAGCGTCCACACTCGGTTGCTCGGCTCGGGCAGGGCAGGCCCGGTGAGGCTTGCTGCGCTGGACCGGACTCCCATGGCCGTCAGCCTATGTGCTCTCCTGCGCGCCGCCGACGTCCTAACCTAACGATCGTGGAACGTGTGCTCACCGCAAACCTTCAGGACCTGCGCCGGGACCGGACCAGCGTCAAGTGGCGCGTCTTTGAGGGCGATGTCCTGCCGGCGTGGGTTGCGGAAATGGACGCCGAACCCTGCCTGGAGGTGGTCGAGGCAGTCACCGCGGCAATGCAGCGTGGCGACACGGGCTATACCTGGGCGGCTCCGTATGCCGAGGCGCTGGCCGACTTTGCCGTCTCCCGGTGGAGCTGGCAGCTTGATCCGGCTCAGCTGGTTCCCGTGCCGGACGTCATGATCGGTGTCCTGGAAATGATCCGAGTGTTCACCGACCCCGGGGACGCGGTCGTGGTCTCTCCCCCGGTCTATGACTCGTTCTTCGGGTTCATCGCCAGCTACGGCCGCCGTCTAATCACCGCCCCGTTGACCAGCGCGGGCCGATTGGACGAGACGACCTTGGATCGGGCGTTCGGGGAAGCCACGGCGGGTGGTGCCGCCGCGGCATACCTGCTGTGCAACCCGCAGAATCCCACGGGGACGGTCCACACCCGCGAGGAACTGTCTATGCTCGCTCGGGTCGCTGACGCTCACGGGGTCCGGGTCATCTCCGACGAGATCCACGCTCCCCTGGTGCTGTCCGGGACGGGGTTCACCCCTTATCTCAGCGTGCCCGGTGGTCAGCGCGGCATCGCGTTGCACTCGGCCAGCAAGGCGTGGAATTTGGCGGGTCTGAAGGCAGCCCTGGCGGTTCCTGGCGAGGAGGCCCGTGACGACCTCGCCCGCATGCCGGAAGTCGCCACGCATGGGGCCTCCCATGTTGCGGTCATCGCGCACGCGGCGGCGATTAGCCGGGGCGGGGACTGGCTCGATCGCCTGATTGGTGAACTTCGAGCAAACCGGGATCGGGTGGCTTCCCGGCTCGGCACCCAACTCCCTAGCGCCGCATACCAGCCCGGCGAAGCCACGTATCTGGCGTGGCTGGACCTGCGTGCCCTGGGCCTCGGTGACGATCCGGCTGAGGTGCTGCGCGAGCGGGGCCGGGTGGCTCTGGGCTCCGGGCCGCGATATGGCCAGCCTGGGCGGGGCTTTGCGCGGCTCAACTTCGCCACCTCACCGGAGGTGCTCGA
>JBKECS010000022.1:0-7232 GCA_047974805.1 Nostocoides sp.
AGTTGACCGGGCTGCGGTGTCACTCCGATGCCGGGTCGCAATTCACGAGTCTGCGCTACGGCGAGCGCCTCGCGGAGATCGGTGCCGTGCCGTCGATCGGCACCGTCGGCGACTCCTTCGACAACGCGCTCGCCGAGACCGTGAACGGCAACTACCAGGCCGAACTGACCCGCGGGCCCGCCCGGCCCGGGCCGTGGCGCACGATCCAGGACGTCGAGCTCGCGACCCTCGGGTGGGTCCACTGGCACAACCATCAGCGGCTGCACGGCTACCTCGGCGACATACCGCCACCAGAGTTCGAAGGGAGGACCTACGCTACCCAGCAGGGCGACCAAGCCCTGGTTGAAATCAAATGACCAGAGCCTCCATCAAACCCAGTGCGGTTCACTTCTCGCACATCGAGCTTCCCTGATGCTGCTCAGGGACGTGATAGACGCGACGAGGGCGTCGTCGAGGGAGTATGCGGGTCTCCCGGAGATGGACCCGCTGACGGAGAGCGATGCCCTACAGGAAGCGCAGCTGCTGGATGTGCAGCTTGACGCCGTTCGTGAGCAGTTGGCCTTGTTGTTCGAATTGAGGATGGCACTGCAGCTGCGGGAACCGGATACGGGCGTTCTCGTGGCCCGCGGTGTTCGAGAGTTCAGCTGGACGGCGCCACCGCGCTCGTCGCTGCGGACAGCCTGGAGTGTCGGGGGCTCGCAGGTGGACAACCGGGCGGGCTTTTCCGGCTCAGCCTCGGCCTGTGGCCCGCTCCGGGCGCCAAGCTGGTGGTGATCGCCGAGAGCGCCATGTTCGTCGCGGGCACCGTGCCAGGGCTTGCGGACGCACCGCCCGATTGCACCGACGAAGAGGAGAACGTGGTCGAACAGCTTGCCTCATGGGATTCGGCCTTCATGCCGTCGTCGGCCGTGTTCCTTGACCCGGTGGGAGCGTCGTAGCCCGGGGCTGTCCGACGAACGGTGGTTTTGATCTGACGCGTCAACGGGTTTTGGCCGGGAGTGGTTCTCTCCTGAAGAAGGGACGTCGTGATCCGTAGCCAAGTGGCTTCTCCCTCAGGAGACGTTGCCCGTCGGATGGTGCGGTACCCGCGCCACGTGTGCTCGGGCGTGCGCGATGGCGTCAGGGGTGGTGGCGAAGACGTGGCGCTCGTGCGCGAGGGTGGACAACACGCCGAGGGTGCCCAAGATCCGGGTGTGCCGCGGTTGCAGCCCGGACAGCAGCACGGTGACTTGGCGCGACTCCAAGCGGCGAATGGTGTCGGCCAGGACATGCGCTCCAGTGGCATCCAAAGTAGTCACGTGACTCATCCGGAGGATGACCACGCGGACGTCGCCGAGCCGGGTCAGTTCGAGGAGGAAGTCGTGCGCAGCCGCAAAGAACAGCGGCCCCTCTAGCCGGTAGGCCACGATGTGCTGGTCCAGCAACCGATCCTCTTCGGTGGACTCCTCAGCCGAGACGTTTTCGCTGTCCAGTCGGGCCGATCGGGCGGTCTGACGCAGCGCCACGAACCCGGCCAGAGCCAGGCCGACGATGACCGCTGTGACCAGATTGGTCAGCAGGGTGGCCGCAGCCGTGGCCGCCAGCACGAGGCCGTCCCCTCGGGTGACCCGGAAGACCGGCGCCAACGCGGAGATGCTGACCATGTGCACGGCGGTAGCGATGAGTACCCCGGCGAGTGCGGCCAATGGGATCTCACCGACCCATGGCGCGGCGATGAGGAGCACGATGAGCAGCATCACCGAGTGCGACAGAGCCGCCAGCCGAGTCACCGCGCCCGCTCGCACGTTGACGGCTGTGCGGGCGATAGCGGCCGTGGCCGGTATGCCGCCGACCAGTGGCGTGGCTAGATTGGCCAGCCCTTGGCCGAACAGCTCACGGTCGGGTTCGTGACGTCCGTCGATAGTCAGGGCGTCGGCGACGCTTGCCGAGAGCAGGCTCTCCAGCGCAGCCAGGGCCGCAATAGCCAACGCCGGCATGATGAGGGCCTCGAACTCTCCCCACGGGACCGTGGGCAGTTGCGGCAGTGGCAGCCCACGAGGGATGTCGCCGATCGGCGCGACGTTAAGGGGCAGCAACTTGGTGGCTAGGGTCGCCAGGAGCACCGCAAGCAGCGGGACCGGCCACCCGGGCCGGATCCGGCCGAGGAGCAGGATGAGGAGGACCGTCGCGGCGGTGAGGCCGGCGGTTGCCCAATCGGGTTCGGCGATCCACGCGGTCACCGCCCCCCAGGCTGCCGGCAAGACTTTTTCGCCCGTTCCCGGGGTCGCTCCAAGCGCGAAAGGGACCTGTTGGGCGGCAATGATGGCCGCGATCCCCAGCGTAAATCCCTCGATGACCGGCAGCGGAACGTAATGAATCGCGCGCCCTGCGCCGGCCATGGCGAGCACGATGAGGATGAGGCCCGCCATGAGTCCCACGACAGCGACGCTGCCCGCCCCGTGCGCAGCGACCACCGGAACCAGCACGACCGTCATGGCCCCGGTCGGTCCGCTCACCTGGACCCTGCTACCACCGAAGATGGCGGCAACGGCACCGGCGACGATCGCCGTCGCGATCCCGGCTCCCGCGCCCAAACCGGAGGACACCCCGAACCCCAGCGCGAGCGGCAGGGCGACCAGGGCGACCATGAGACCCGCAACCAGGTCTTGACGCACGTGGAGCGGCCACCAGTCGGAGAGTCGCGGTGCCAGTGCTTTCAGCTGGGCGCCAATGTCGGCAAACGTATGCGCTGCGTCGGGGTGATTCGACCGCCCCGGAGTCACTCCGGGCATGACCATCGTACGAACGGAGTGGTCGAGATCGGCACAGGGACCGCCTAGCCCGGGGCGAAGGAACGGGACGCCTCACGCGGGGCCGAGAAGCGCAGTGACGGCTCCAGTCGCAATGCATCCACGGTCACGGGTAGACGCACCGGATCATATCGTCTGGCGATGGCCTCCGCAGTCCTGCTCATCGGCCCGGCGCCGTTCGGACAGCGGGCGCCGGGCCAGACGTCAGCGGGTGACGACGAGGTCGGCTGAGGCCGGGCTGTGCAGCCAGGTGCGGTATCCGCCATCGAGATTGCGGGCGGGCCGACCCAGCTGGTTGAGAATCCTGGTGGCGAGGTACCCGCGCAGACCCACCTGACAGGTGACGACCAGGTCCCCGGCCGGCACGTCGGCCATGCGCGCCCGCAAATCGTCCAGCGGCACGTTGATGGCGCCTGGGATGGTTCCCCGGTCGAACTCGGCAGTTGTGCGCACGTCGATCAGGGCGGCGCCAGTGGCCTGAGCGTCGGCGAGTTCGTCCCATTGGAGCGTGTCGATCAGGCCCTCGGCCATGTTGCGGTTGACGTAGCCGAGCATGTTGACGGGGTCCTTGGCAGAGCCGAACTGTGGGGCATACGCGAGTTCCAGGTCGGCCAACGCCGAGGCGGTGATGCGGCCCGTGATGGCGGTGGCGATGATGTCGATCCGTTTGTCGACACCGTCGTGTCCGACCGCCTGGGCGCCGAGGATGGCGTCGGACTCGGGGTCGACAAGCAGCTTCAGCGACATGGTCGCAGCACCCGGGTAATAGCCGGCGTGCGATCCGGGGTGGGTGTGGATGGCCCGGTAGGCGCGGCCCGCGGCCCGCAACCGCTTCTCGTTCCACCCGGTGGCCGCGACCGCCAACCCGAAGATTTCGACGATGGCGGTGCCGAGCACGGGGCGGTCCGCACCGGCTCGGCCGGAGATGATGTCGGCAACGACGCGTCCCTGCCGGTTGGCCGTGTTGGCCAGCGGCACCAGACCGGCGCTGCCGTCCAGCCCATCGATCTTCTCCACAACGTCCCCAATGGCGTAGATCGCCGGGTCGTTGGTGCGCAGGTGGTCATCGACGGTGATTCCGCCCCGCTCGCCGACGACGAGGTCGGCGTCAAGGGCCAACCGGACTTCGGGCCGGACGCCGATCGCTGCCACGACGAGGTCTGCTGGCACCTGCTCCCCGTTGGTTAAGGTCACCGTGGTCGGCTCGACGGACGTGACCGATTCACCCAGGATGAGGTTCACCCCGGCGTTGCGGATCGAGTCGTGCACGATGCCGGCCATTTCCGGATCCAGCGGCGCCATGACCTGGTCGGTTGCCTCGATCAGGGTGACCTGCAGGCCGCGGCGGGTGAGGTTCTCGGTCATCTCGATGCCGATGAAGCCGGCGCCGATAACCGCTGCGCTCTGGGCTCCCTGGGTGGCGGCAACGAGGGCGTCGGTGCCCTCGACGTCCCGCAGGCTCAACGCCCGATCCAGCCCAGGGATCGGTGGGCGAACCGGGCGCCCCCCGGGAGAGAGGACCAGCACGTCGTAGTCCATGACGCTGGCCTGCCCGGACATCAAGTCGGTGACCTGCACCTGGTGGGCGGCGCGGTCGATCGCGGTGACCTCGTGGTTCACCCGGACGTCGATGCCGAACCGCCGACCCAAGCTAGCCGGGGTCTGCAGCAGCAAATCACGGCGTTCCTCGATGACGCCCCCCACGTGGTACGGCAGCCCACAGTTGGCGAACGACACGTGACCGCTGCGTTCGAACACGACGATCTCGGCGTCCTCGTTGAGCCGACGCAATCTCGTCGCCGCGGACATGCCTCCGGCGACCCCTCCAATGATGACGATCTTCACGACAGGGAAACCTATACCCCTAGGGGTATAAGTCTAGACACCGGTCCACAGTTCAGACCACGGATCTGGCCAGCCCTCACTTCATCGCATCGGGCCGAGTCTGCAGAACGACGGCCGTTGTCGGTTCAATCGGTCGGTGCAACACCTCCGATGCCGGTGCGCCGACTGTGGGCGTTTGAGACGAGAGTGGTCACCAGGTCGCCCATCTGCGCCACTATTGACCACGCTCGACAATTGACAACGCCCCATCAGCATGCAACTGCCGGCCAAGCCCCTCGGGCGCATCGCCGGCCGCTTGCTAAATCCTTGGTCCGTCCTTAAACACCTCCGACTCAGGGTCTACTGCCACCGGATGACTTCCCCCATGCGCGAGCGGCCGATGGTCAGGTGTCGCGGCCACCCACCGTCGTTGCTTACGATGCGGGCGTGGGGATCGCGGTGCTGCCACATCGCCGTTCGGATATCCAGGGCCTGAGGGCACTGGCCGTGCTCGGCGTGCTCGCCCAGCACATCATCGGCTGGCCTCGGGGCGGGTTCCTCGGCGTCGATGTCTTCTTCGTCATCAGCGGCTTCGTCATCACCGGGATCCTGTTGCGCCGACGTCAGGCTCAGGGCCGGATCGACGTGGGCGACTTCTATCGCCGTCGCGCGCGGCGGATCCTGCCATTGGCGTTGTTGGTGCTCGCGGTCACCGTGGGGCTGGCCTATCTGACCTTCTCGCCGCAGTGGGCGCACGACATCGGGGTGGACGCCCTGTGGGCGGCCGCCTTCGCTGCGAACTGGCACTTTGCCGCAGTCGGCGCGGACTACTTTGCGCATAGTGGTCCGCCGAGCCCCCTGGAGCACTATTGGAGTCTCGCGGTCGAAGAGCAGTTCTATCTGGTGTGGCCGGCGGTGGTCCTGCTGGCCCGGCGGGCGCTGGTGCCGGTGGCCACGGTGATGCTGCTGGCGAGTGCGGCCTGGGCGACGTGGTCCGCGGCGGCCCAGCCGGTGACGGCCTACTACTCGACGTTCACCCGGGTGTGGGAGCTGCTGCTCGGTGCCGTTCTGGCTGCGGCTCCTCCGCTGGCCGCTGGAGTCGGGCTGAGGCTGCGTCGACTGCTCGGGTATGCCGCCCTGGTCGCCATCATCGGCGCATTCGTCCTGGTTCAACCCCCGGTGGGTATGCCGCTGCCGGGCGCCGCGATCCCAACGCTGGCTACGGGGCTGCTGCTTATGGTGGGAACGGCCCCGCGGCCAACCCGGGATGGGCGGACCGGCGAGCAGCCGGGTGAGGAGAGGGTCGGGCACCTCGGGGCGGCGCCCAGTTCGCGACGAGCGATCCGGGCCGCACGGTCGGCGCGATGGGTCGGGCCGGCGATCCTCACCAATCGCGTGAGCGGCTATGTCGGGGACGTGTCCTACGGGCTCTACCTATGGCATGTGCCCGTGATGATCTTCACGGCCGCCGCCATGCCCGTCGACGGCTGGATCGGCTGGGTCGTCGTGCTCGGGATCACCGGGGTGCTCACCGTGGTTTCTCGCGTCCTCGTCGAGCTGCCCCTGCGTCGGGGCTGGCATAGCGTGCCCCGCCGCACCGCCCTGGTGGCCGCGGGCGCCGTCGTGGCCCTGGTGGGCTCATATGCGACGGCGGCGGCTGCAGCGCCGACGCTGCTCACCGGGAACCTCGGCGTCAACGCCGCCCAGAACGGCCTGCCCGCACCGCCGGCCCACCCACCCATGGACAGCGCAACGCCCAGCACCGCAATGACGGTCAAGCCGACGACGAGCACCCCCACGGCCACCGCGTCGAGGACACCGACCCCAACGGCCACCTCAGCCCTGGTCGTGCCCCAACAGGCAACCGGCGTCGCCTTGGAGCGGGGGTTGCGCGAGGCCTTGGCTGCCGGGCAATGGCCGGCCGACTTGACCCCGGCGCCGGGGGACTGGCACGGGTTCGATGCGCCGGCTGGGTTCGATGACTGCCAGGCTACCGATGTCGCGGATCCGACCAGTTGCGCCTTCGGAACGAAGAAGGGTCCAGAAATCGATGTCTACGGCGACAGTCTCGGCATACCGCTGCTGGCGGCCACGGTCGCGGCATACGGGGACACCCATCGGGTGCGCGGCCTGACCAAACTCGCCTGCGCGGTCAACGGAGTGGATGCGAACTACGGCAAGCCGGAGTGGGCCATCCCCTGCGAGAACCATCGCAAGGCCGTGCTCGCCTACGTCAAGCAGCATCGCCCGGACACGCTGCTGATGGTCCAGACGTATGCCTGGGCGACCAAGCTCAACTCCGGCGCCTCCGGCGCTGCGGCAGCACGCGAATGGGCGGCGGCCGATCAACGGACCGTCGACGCGTTGCGGCCCTACGTCAATCACGTCGTCATCGTCGGAGCGTCCATGCCGGGGGTCGCCTTCGCGCAGTGCTACCGGGCCGGGGGATCGCCGTCGGCGTGCGTGACCGGCATACCGGAGTGGTGGGCCCGCATCCGTACCGCCGAGACCACGGTCGTCGGGGCAACCTTCCTGGACACCCGGCACTGGTATTGCGCCGACGGCCGCTGTCCGCTGTTCTCCACCGCGGGAGATGTCGTGCTCAAGGCCGACTACTTG
>JBKECS010000087.1:0-22987 GCA_047974805.1 Nostocoides sp.
AAAACTTTCCAGACGGTAGAGATGCCTCTCCGTCTCGTATCCGGTATTAGCTCCGGTTTCCCGGGGTTATTCCAGAGTCTGGGGCAGGTTACTCACGTGTTACTCACCCGTTCGCCACTGATCGCCCGGAGCAAGCTCCGAGGTCACCGTTCGACTTGCATGTGTTAAGCACGCCGCCAGCGTTCGTCCTGAGCCAGGATCAAACTCTCCGTTGATGTTTTTCGCTCGAACACGAAGTTCGAGAAACAGTTACCCACGAAGGGTTGTTTCACTGACTGAGCAAGAACAACTAGCATTCGCTAGATGATCGTTGTCAACCAAAGGATTTTCGTTACGTGATGACCCAAAGTTGCCGGAAAGCAACCGCTGATGTCACCTCGTGACGAGGTTATTGGCATCGATTTTTGACACGCTGTTGAGTTCTCAAGGTTCGGACGCGCACCGATCCCCAACCCTGTCCGGGTCGTGTCTCGGGGCAACCGTTCTAGTTTAGACCGCGTCCTTCTTGGGCACCAAATCCGCGGCTTTGACAGCCGATCGGACCTTGGGGCGCTTGGCGCTCTGCGGCCTGACCAGTGTAGCAGCCTCGGGAGGCAGCTACGTGCTGGGGGTACTCGGCTCGACCCTGTGATCAGGCTCAAGCCAAGGTCCGGACCCGAAAGGCTGACGCCTCTCGTGCTACCGGTTGCGTCACCTTAGCAGGCCGATACGGCCTGCGCGGATGACGCTCACGGTTCTCGAGCGGCACGGATTACCCGCTGCTCGATTGCTGTGATTGGTCTTCCCGCTGGGACCGGCCTGCTTGGTGCGAGTCGCCTCGCAACTTGGCGTCCGTTCCTCCCTATCGGGCTGACGTCGTAAAGAGTAGAGGGCAGATTCCCGGATCACCAAATCGGGTCCAATCAGCTGGGTCGCTGCCCCAATTGTCCCACGTCAGGCCGGTCGTACCGCCGCCAAGTTGCGTCGTCCCCGGCGGAGTACGGCGACCTGTCCATGAAGGAAGTCCGTCGGCGTCAAGACATACCCCTCATCGGTCACCTTGACCCCGTTGAGGGAAGCGCCGCCATCGCCGATCGTGCGCCGCGCCTCGTTGCGCGAGGGCACCAACCCCGCCGCTACAAGGGCGTCCACCATGGACGCTCCGGGACCGACCACGCCTGCGGGCAGCTCGGCCGTGGCATCACGCAGCGTGTCGGGGTCCAACGCGGACAGGTCGCCCTTGCCGAACAGTGCCTCGGATGCCGCCACGACGGAATCACGAGCCTGCGCGCCATGCACCAAGGCTGTGACATCGCCGGCCAACGCCCGCTGCGCGGCCCGGCGGAAGGGCTCCGCCGCTGCCTGATGCTCGAGCTGCTCGATCTCATCCTTGGTGCGGTCGCTGAAGAAGCGCAGCAGCTTCCCAACCGACGCATCGTCGACGTTGAGGAAGTATTGGTAGAAGGCGTACGGGCTGGTCATGTCTGGCGACATCCAGATGGCGTTGCCCTCAGACTTGCCGTACTTGACCCCGCTGGCATCGGTCAGCAGCGGCGTGGCCAGGGCATGAGCCGCACTGCCCTCGACCCGATGGATCAGATCTACTCCGGCGGTGATGTTGCCCCACTGGTCGGATCCACCCGTCTGCAGGGTGCAGCCATAATCGCGGTAGAGCTGGAGGTAATCGAGTGCCTGCAGGAGTTGGTAGCTGAATTCGGTGTAAGAAATGCCTTCCTGGCTCTCCAGCCGTCGGGCCACGGCCTCCTTCTTGACCATCTGGTTGACCCGGAAGTGCTTGCCGACATCGCGTAGGAAATCCAGCGCCGACATGGGCGCCGTCCAGTCGAGGTTGTCCACCAGCACAGCGGGATGAGCACACGCAGGTTCAGATCCATCGAAATCGAGGAAGGGCAACACCAGCGACTTGATCCGGGCCACGTTTGCCGCCGTCTGCTCTTTGGTCTTCAGCAAGCGCTCACTGGTGGGCTTGGGATCCCCGATCAGCCCAGTGGACCCCCCGACGAGACAGATAACCCGATGGCCGGCCCGCTGGAAGCGTCGCAGCACGACGAGTTGGACGAGGTTGCCGAAGTGCAGCGAGGGTGCCGTCGGGTCGAACCCGCAATAGAGGGTGATCGGTCCAGCAGCGAGGGATTCTCGTAGCGCGGTCTCATCGGTGGACAACGCCACCGAGCCCCGCCAGGTGAGCTCGTCGAGGATGTCGGTCACGTTTGCTGTATTCCCTTCGGTCCGGCTGGTCGTCGTTCGGCCAGGTGGGCTGCCGGCCACTCTAGGCGCGTCTGCGTCCTGTCGGCGGCGCCGGACCGATCATCGTGCAGATCATCGTGCGCGCGCTGGGGTGATCGCCCCAACTTCGGTGCGATGACAGGTGCGATGCGTGCTGCAGTGACAGGTGCGATGACAGGTGCGATGAGTTGTGCAGTGAGAAGTGCGATGAGTGATGCGACGGCTGGCGCAATGACAGGTGCAATGACAAGTCCGACGAGTGGTGCAATGACAGGTGCGCCGTGATCCCCTCAGCCGCCGCGCACGCCGGGAATGGCATGTTGATCAGCGCCTCCCTAGGCGGCCAGCGGTGTGGCGTGGCGCCGAATTCTCGCCGCGACATAAGGGAAGATCAGCAGGCTCAGCGAGCCGGCCGCGATGAGGATCGCCGCGATATCGGCGGGCATGAGGTTGTTGGCTACCGCCACTTCGGTAACGGCGACGATGATGGGCAGGCCCGCTGCGGAATACAGACTGAGCCTGATCCGCTCGTTGTTATCGAGGCCCGAGCCCGTGGGCAAGATCCGCTCCGACAGGTAGACCGCACCTCCGCGAATGAACAGGATGGCGGCCAGCACGCTGACCAACAGCCACGGCCGGTTGACCACCGCCTTCAGGTCCAAGCTCATCCCGGACAGGACGAAGAAGGCCGGCACGAAGAAGGAGTTGGCCACCGTCTCCAGGCGCTCGGACTCTCGTTCGTCGTCCGGTGGAGTGAGCCGATGCAAGATGATGCCGGCGGCGAACGCCCCGAGCACCACATCCAGATTGAGCGCCCCAGCCAGGGCCATGAGCCCGGTGAGCGCCAACACCACCATGCGCATCCCCATTTGGGTGCTGCTGGAACTGGGGCCCACCACCTTCCGGAACGCCTCCGGAAACCGCCGGATCATGCCACCGGGGATCGCCACAAGGACGAGTGCGGCAACACCAAAGGTAGCCAACGTCATCAGCGCCGCCGTCGGGGTCCGACCGCCGAGGAGGATCGCCATGGCGATAACGGGACCGAGTTCGCCCACCGCGCCGTGAATCATCACCGATCGCCCCATTCGATGCCCCATGAGGCCGCGTTCCTTGAGGATGGGCACGAGCGCACCCAGTGCCGTCGACGTCACGGTCAGTCCGAACGCGGCCGCCGTGATGAGCGACTCGGAGGTGATCACCAGGCTGACTACGGTCGCCACCACGAAGCCGACAGCCCAGGCAATCCACGCGAATCCGCCCTGTCGTCCGAAGAGGTCCGGCACGTGCAGTTCGTAGCCGGCGAGGAGAAACAAGAACCCCAGGCCCAGCTGCTTCAGGACCGCGAGCCCTTCGGGGGAGGCAAGATGGCCTACGCCGGGGCCGATGACCACCCCCAACACGATGAGCAGCACCGTCGCCGGGACATAGCCACCTGAGGCTCTGGCCAGCAACGGGGCGCCGACGGCCGCCAGGGCGATCCAGAACAGGCTGACATAGGACGACGCCTCCCCGGAGGCCACAGCATGCACGGGCACAGTCTGTCAGGAGGCCTTTGTGCCCTTGACCATCCCCGTCAGCGGGCACGGTAGGGCGAGACTGTCGGTTCCCCGTTGAGCCAGAACCGCCACGGGTATGCCGCTCCGTCCCCACCGGGGCCGCTGACCCCCACCCTGGGGCCGGTGCGGACGGTCGCTGGGGCGAGCCTGGGTAGCACGTCGGGACGCACGAATCGCGGCTGGCGTCGCCGGCCACAGGCGTCCGCGCCGTTGTGCTCCCGACCCAATCCCAGGGTGCTCGCGAGTCGAGCCGGTCCCCGAGCCCAGTCCCGCGGACGGATGCCGACCCGTCGGGCCTGGGCGATCTCCTCCCCCGCGATCACCTCTCCGGCGCGCAGCAAGACGGCCGAGGCCGACCCGGACGTGCCGGTAACGACGTTCGCGCAGTAGTGCATGCCGTACGTGAAGTAGACGTAGAGGTGTCCGGCCGGGCCGAACATGACCTCGGTGCGGGGGGTGCGCCCGCGGAAGGCATGCGACCCCGGATCCGACTCCCCCGCATACGCCTCGACCTCGGTGAGGCGGATGGTGACCCCGCCGTGGACGATGCTCACGCCCAGGAGTTCGCGGGCCACCTGGAGCACGTCCCGGGCGAAGAATGTCCGCGGAACGCGCCGATCGCCGTCCGGGTCTTCCATCGGGCCAGGCTAACTGCCGGCATGCACGCAGATGTCACCATGGCCCGGCGATAGCGAAGACCACTCCGGGGTCCTGGCTGTTGGCGAAGAGGAACGCGCCGTCGGGAGAGAAGTTCGCGCCGGCCATCTCGCTGTTCTGGCGGTTGCGGGCGAAGACGGCCTTGTGCCCCCGCAGGTCGTCCAGCACAAGATGATTGGATCCGACGCCGTCCTCACAGACGACCAGGCCGCCCCGTGGGTTGACGGTGAGATTGTCCGGGCCATCCGGGTCAACGGTCGGGTTCGTTGTGGCCGGGTAGTAGCTCATCAGCGTCAGCGTGGAGCGTCGGGCATCGTAGAACCAGATCTGGCCGTCATGGGTGCCGCTCGATCCGTCCCGGGGGCGGGCGAAGGAGGAATCCACGTAGAAGCCGTTCTTGCCCCACCACATGCCTTCGAGTTTGTGAGCGCGGGTGACATCCCCGGCCGGGCCACTGACGGGGACGGTGAAAGCGCCGCCGTCGTCCTGGGCAAGGTAGTTGAACTGTTTACGGGTCGAGCGCGTGCGGGCATCTCGGTCGGGCACGGTCTTCCAGGAGATCGACAGCCTCGTGCCCACGCGCGAGTAGACCGAGAGATCAGGCACGAAGGTTCCACCATCGAGCGCATACATGGCCTCCAAGATCCCGGCGCGTTCGAGGAGTCCGGAGAACCCGGTGCGCCCGGGGCGATGGCCGCTGCGGCGTCCGGGACGCCACCGGTAGAGCAGGCCGTTCGGGCCGCCGGCGTCCTCCGATTCATAGACATAGCCGGTCGACGGGTCGACCACGAGCGCCTCATGGGGAAAGCGGCCGAACGCCTTGATCGGCCGGGCATTGTCCGGGTTGGTTGGCGCGTGCGGGCGTACCTCGAAGACGTACCCATGGTCTTGCTGGATGTCGTGGCCCGGGTCCGCCAGTTGCTCGGTCTCCTCACAGGTCAGCCAGGTGCGCCAGGGAGTGACACCGCCGGCACAGTTGGCATACGTCCCGGCGAGCGACACCACTTCACGGATGCGCCGACCGTCGGGGTCAACGGTGATGGACGTCGTCCCACCCCGCACGGTCCCGACGTCATAGGTGATCCCGGCGCGATGCGGAACGCCGGCCGATGCCGTGCGCCCGCACTCGTGGCTGGAGACCAGCACCCACCCGCCGTCTCGTCCCGCGAAGGAGCCGGTGCCGTCGTAGCGCGATGGGCTCAACTCTCCCCCGTCGTCCAGGGTTGTCGCCGGAATCGGATTGCCGCTGTTACCGGAGGCCGCCAGCACGCTGTAGCCGAACCCCACGGGCAGATCGAGCAGGCCCTGGGGGTCCTCGACGAGGGACCCGTAGTACCCCGCTGGGCGTCTACGCCCGGGCCTTATCGTCGGCGACGCCGCCGCCCCGGCGGTCATTCCAAGCGTGGCGGCTCCGACGGCACCAGCCGCCACAAAACCGCGTCGGGACACGTGTTGCTCGCCGGTCATGATGGTCTCCTCACGAAGCACGAACTCAGCGATATGGGGACGCCGAGAGCGCTTGGTGTGCCGACGCTTCAGGGACGGTCGGCTTCGTCGAGATGACTGCCCAACGAATGTATGCCCACGACGTGGTCACCGAAAGGAGCGGGACTAGACCGCAACTGGACTCCCGTCGATCCGGGCCGAGGGCCGTCAGGGGGCTCAGCGGATGACCAGCGGCGTGCGCGCCCAACCGCGCAGGTCAGCCACGCGAGCCTTGGCGCTGGTCACTTGCTCGGCCACCCGGATCGGGGCCGTGCCGCCACGGCCGTCTCGGGAATTCAGCGAGCCGCTGACCGACAACACCGAGCGGACCCGTGGGGTCAGGTGCGTGCTGATCTGTGCCAAGTCCGCGTCGGTGAGGTCCCACAGCTCGATGCCGCGTTCCTCGCACACCCGTACGCACGCACCAGCGACCTCGTGCGCCGCCCGAAAGGGCACCCCCTGCTTGACCAGCCACTCGGCGATGTCCGTGGCCAGCGCAAACCCCTGCGGTGCCAGCGCGGCCAGCCGGTCGGTGTCGAACCGAAGCGTCGCGACCATGCCCGAAACCGCTGGCAGGAGCACCTCGAGGGTGTCGATGGCGTCGAAGACCGGTTCCTTGTCCTCCTGCAGGTCCCGGTTGTATGCCAGGGGTAGGCCCTTCAAGGTGGCCAGCAGACCGGCCAGGTCACCGATCAGGCGCCCAGCCTTGCCCCGGGCGAGTTCGGCGATGTCGGGGTTCTTCTTCTGGGGCATGATGCTCGACCCGGTCGAGTAGGCATCATCGAGGGTGACGAAGGCGAACTCCTTGGTGGCCCAGAGGATGACCTCCTCGGCGTGCCGGGAGACATCGACGGCGATCATGGCGGCGACGAAGGCGAACTCCGCGGCGACGTCCCGAGAGGCGGTGCCGTCGATGGAGTTGTCCACCGAGCGGGAGAAGCCCAGGTCGGCGGCCACGGCCTGCGGGTCCAGGCCGAGCGAGGACCCAGCTAAGGCGCCAGAACCGTACGGCGAGTCGTCCGCGCGCACGTCCCAGTCGCGCAGCCGGTCCACGTCGCGTAGCAGTGCCCACGCATGGGCCAGCAGGTGATGAGCGAGCAGCACCGGCTGCGCATGCTGCAGGTGGGTACGGCCAGGCATCGCGGCGTCCGGGTAGGCATCCGCCTGAGCGATGAACGCATCGACGACATCGAGGACGAGCCCGGCAACGTTCCGGGCATGGTCGCGCAGGTACATCCGAAACAGCGTGGCGACCTGGTCATTGCGCGATCGTCCCGCCCGCAGCCGCCCGCCGACATCCGCCCCGGCCCGCTCGATGAGGCCGCGCTCCAACGCCGTGTGCACGTCCTCGTCCTCAGGTGCAGGGGTGAAGGCCCCCGACTCGACGTCGGCGCGCAGTGCGTCCAGTCCGGCGAGCATGGCGGCCAGCTCTGCCTCACTAAGCAGGCCGGCCCGGTGTAGCACCCGCGCGTGCGCGCGTGAGCCGGCGAGGTCATAGGGGGCGAGCCGCCAATCGAAGTGGGTGGAGACCGATAGGGCGGCCAATGCGTCCGCGGGACCTCCGGAAAACCGTCCTCCCCACAGACTGACCCGCTCGCTCACTGCTGCTCCTTCCGGCTGTAGGACATCAGGCGTGCCGCCACGGCCTGTGCCGCCGTCGGCCCGGTGGTGACGAGGAAGATCGTGTCATCTCCAGCGATAGTGCCCAGGACGCCGTCCAAGGATGAATGGTCGATGGCCGAGGCGAGGAAGTTCGCCGCGCCCGGTGGGGTGCGCAGGACCACCATTGCTTCGGATCTCACGGCGGACACGAGCAGTTCGTGGCACCGTGTTTGAAGTCGGCTGAGTACCTCCTGGGCGCCGGGTGCTGGCCGAACGGTCCGATCGCCGCCCTCGCCCGGGACGGCATACACCAGCGCCTTGCCGCTGCGAACCTTCTCGGCACCGACTTCGACCAGGTCGCGGGACAGCGTCGCTTGGGTGATCTCGATGCCGTCGGCGGCCAACAGGTCGAGCAGCTCCGTTTGGCTGCGGACTTCGCGGGCGGACAGGATCTGCACGATCCGCTGTTGGCGGGCTCCGCGGCTGGTGGCGAGCGTCACGACGTGCTCCCTCCGCGTTGTGTCTGATGCAGCAACCAGGCGAGCAGCGCCTTCTGCGCGTGCAACCGGTTTTCGGCCTCATGCCACACCCGGGACGCCGGCCCGTCGATGACCTCCGCGGTCACCTCGAATCCTCGGTATGCCGGCAGGCAGTGCAAGAAGATCGCGTCGGTGGCGGCGTGCGTCATGAGGTCGGTGTCCACGCGGTACCGCTCGAACGGGCTCGCAGCGCCCTTCCGCTTGACGGCCTCGTCCTCCTGGCCCATGGAAACCCAGGTATCGGTGATGACCACGTCGGCGCCAGTCGCGGCAGCCACGGGGTCCTCGCTCACACTGACCGAGGCGCCGGTTTCGGCGGCACGCTGCTTCGCCCGGCGCAGGATGTCGGTCCGTGGGTGGTGGCTGGCGGGCGCGGCGATGCGAACGTGCATCCCCGCAGTCGTTCCACCGAGGAGGTAGGAGTGCGCCATGTTGTTGGCCCCGTCGCCTAGATACGCCATCGTCAGGCCGGCCAAGGGCCCCTTGGCTTCGGCGATGGTCAAGAGGTCCGCCAGGATCTGGCACGGATGGAAGTCGTCGGTCAACGCGTTGATGACCGGCACGTCCGCGAAGCGTGCCAACTCCTCGATGCGGTCCTGGCCGAAGGTTCGCCACACGATGGCCGCCGATTGCGGTCCGAGCACGCGGGCCACGTCGGCCACCGATTCGCGCTCTCCGACCCCGGCGAGGCGACCGTCGATGACCATGGGGAACCCACCAAGACCACTAACCGCGCCGGCGAAGGACAGCTGGGTACGCAGCGTCGGTTTGTCGAAGAGGATGCTCACGCACTGCGGACCTGCAAGCACCCGATCGGAGAAGGGCTCGGCCTTGAGCTGCGCGGCCAGATCGAGCACCTCGGCCTGCTCGGCCGGGCTGAGGTCGTCGTCACGAAGGAAGTGGCGCACGGTCATGACGCGAGGTCCCCTTCCGTGGCGGTGGCGATGAGCTCGGGCAGGGCGTCGATGAACAGGTCGAGTTCGTCGGCTCCGATGATCAGCGGTGGGGCCAGCCGGATCGCGTCCGGTAGCACCGGGTTGACGATGAATCCGGCACGAAGGGCGGCCGCTGCCAGCGCCTGAGCGATGGGTTCACGCAGGCCGATGGCCCGCAGCAGCCCACGTCCACGCACCTGGCGGATCATCGGGTGCCTCAGCTCCATGACCCGCGCGGCGAGGCGCTCGCCGGTCTCGGTCGCATGCGTCAACAATCCCGATGTCTCGATGGTGTCCAGCACCGCAAGGGCCGCCGTTGCTGCCAGGGGATTACCACCGAAGGTGCTGCCGTGCTGGCTCGGCCCCAGCAGCGCCGAGACCTGAGGACCGTAGGTGATCGTTGCCCCGATCGGCACTCCCCCGGCGAGTCCCTTGGCCAGGGTCATGACGTCCGGCTGCACCGACTCCGCCTGATGGGCGAACCACCGACCGGTTCGGCCGACACCCGTCTGGATCTCATCCACCACCATGAGGGCGCCGACCCGGCTGGTCAGCTCCCGCACGGCGGCGAGGTACCCGGCGGGAGGTTCGATGACTCCGGCTTCGCCTTGGATCGGTTCGAGGACGACGGCAGCAGTCGTTGGCCGAAGGGCCGCGCGCAGCGCGTCGATGTCACCGTAGGGAACGTGCCGGACCCCGGGGAGCAGCGGTTCGAACGGCTCTCGGTATGCCGCCTTGTGGGTCAACGCGAGCGCGCCGGTGGATCTGCCGTGGAAGCCGCCCGCGAAGGCGATGATCTCGCCTCGTCCGGTCCGGCGAGCGAGCTTGATCACGGCCTCGATTGCCTCGGTTCCCGAGTTGCTGAGGAAGACGCGCGAGCCGTCGGGAGCGCCGCCAAGGGCGATGAGCCGTTCGGCCAGGGCGATCTGGTTCGTTGTGGTGAAGAAGTTGCTCACATGCAGTTGCTCACCGGCCTGCTTGCTGATCGCGGAGACCAGCGCCGGGTGACCATGCCCGAGGGCGTTGACCGCGATCCCGCCCATGAGGTCGAGGAACCGTCGACCGTCGACGTCCCATACCCACGCCCCATCCCCATGCTCGAGGACGAGCTGTGGTCGTCCGAAGACCCCGAGCAGCGCCGCCTCGTAACGCTCGATCAGACTCGTTGTGCTTGGCGAGGGAGTGTGCGCGGTCATCACATCTCCTGCGATTGGTCGGGAAGGATCATGGTGCCGATGCCCTCACTTGTGAAGATCTCGAGGAGGATGCTGTGCGGCTGGCGCCCGTCGACGACGTGGGCCTGGGTGACCCCACCCTCGACAGCGGCGATGCATGCCTGGAGCTTAGGGATCATGCCCGCGTCGACCTGTGCTAGCAGTGCCTGCGCGCCGGTGAGGGTCAACCTGGACAGCAGCGACGCCGGGTCGGGCCAGTCGGCATACACACCTTCGACATCGGTCAGGATGACGAGCTTGTGCGCGCCGAGCCGCACGGCGAGCGCAGCCGCGGCGGTGTCGGCGTTGACGTTGAGCACCTGACCGTCGGTGTCGAGATCCGGCGCCACCGTCGAAACGACGGGAATGCGGCCTGACTCGATGATGTCCAGGACCGCGGAGGGGTTGACCGTCTCAACCTCACCGACGAGGCCGAGGTCAACCTCCTCGCCGTCGATCATCAGCCCCTTGCGCCGGGCGCCGAACAGTTGCCCGTCCTCCCCCGAGATGCCGACGGCCACCGGTCCGTGCTGGTTGAGGAGGCCGACGAGCTCACGCCCGACCTGCCCGGTCAGGACCATGCGCACGACGTCCATGGCCTCCGGTGTGGTGACCCGCAACCCGCCCCGGAACTCGCTGGGGATGTCGAGGCGGGCCAGCATGGCACCGATCTGGGGACCACCGCCATGCACGACGACCGGCCGGAGTCCGGCATACCGAAGGAAGGCGATGTCCTGGGCGAACGCAGCCTTGAGGGCCTCGTCGAGCATGGCGTTGCCGCCGTACTTGACCACGACCAGCGCCCCGCGGAATTGTTCCAGCCAGGGCAGCGCCTCGACGAGGGTTTGGGCCTTGGACCGGGCGACCCGCAAAGCCGCAGCATCCAGGGGGCCCCGGATGGTGCTGGTCCCTGAGTCGGTCCTGCCAGCGTCTTGTGCGGTGGTCATGTGCTGTATGCCGAGTTCTCGTGTACGTAATCGTGGGTAAGGTCATTGGTCCAGATCGTCGCGCCGTGGGCACCGGCATGCAGGTCAATGACGATTTGCACCTCGCGGCCGGTCAGGTCGACCAGCGACCGGTCTTGCCCCACCCCACCGGCCCGGCAAACCTCGACACCGTTCATCGTCACGTCCAACTCGGCCGGATCGAACTCCGCGGTTGTTGTACCGACCGCCGCCAAGACCCGGCCCCAGTTGGGGTCGTTGCCGAAGATGGCGCACTTGAGCAGGTTGTTGCGGGCGACCGCGCGGGCCACCTGGAGGGCATCCTCCTCGGTGGCCGCGGAGACCACCTCGACGGCGATGTCGTGGGCGGCTCCCTCGGCGTCGGCAATGAGTTGGCGGGCCAGGTCGGCACACACCGCCGTCACCGCGGCGGTCAACTCGGTTCGGGAGACCGCGACTCCGGAGGCGCCGGAGGCAAGGAGCAGCACGGTGTCGTTGGTGGACTGGCAGCCGTCGGAGTCGATCCGGTCGAACGTCACCGCGGTGGCGGCCCGCAACGCGCCGCTGACATCTGCGGCGGTGGTGGTCGCATCGGTTGTGATGACAACAAGCATGGTGGCCAGAGCCGGGGCGAGCATTCCGGCCCCTTTGGCCATCCCACCGACCGACCATCCTGCCGGGCTGACATGGCTGGCCTGTTTGGCGACCGTGTCGGTCGTCTTGATGGCCGTGGCCGCCTCCAGGCCCCCCTCATCGGACAGTTCCGCGGCGGCGTGGTCGACCCCCGACAACAGCCGGTCCATGTCCAGCCGCTCCCCGATGAGCCCGGTGGAGCACACGACGATGTCGCCCGCAGAGATGCCGAGGACATCGGCGACGTGTTCGGCGGTCCGGTGGGTGTCAACGAACCCGGGCGCGCCGGTGCACGCGTTGGCCCCGCCGGAATTGAGCACGACCGCATCGACTCGCCCGTCCGCGACGGCTTGGCGTGACCAGGTGACTGGCGCCGCTTCCACCCGGTTGCTAGTGAAGACCGCTGCCCCGTGGCGGTCCGGGCCATCACACACGACGAGGGCGAGATCTGGGGCGCCGGATGCCTTCAGGCCCGCAGTGACCCCTGCCGCGCGAAATCCGGTGGGTGTGGTGACGCTCATGACGCAACCCCTTCGGTGTGTGTCTGCGTATCGGTGATGGCCAGGGCGACCAGGCGCGCGGGCGGCATGGTGCTCACGGGGCCACCCCGGCAACGGGTAGTCCGAGCGTCTCCGGCAGGCCCAGGGCCAGATTCATGGACTGGATGGCCCCTCCGGCGGTGCCCTTGGTGAGGTTGTCGATGGCGGCCGTCACCACGACGCGCCCGACCCGCTGGTCGACCGCCAGCTGGAGGTGGACGCTATTGCTGCCGAGGACGGACGCAGTGGATGGCCATTGACCAGCCGGCAGCAGATGCACGAAGGGCTCGCCGGCATAGGCATCGGCCCAGGCGGCGCGAACGACGTCAGGAGAGGTATCCGGGGCCACGGGAGCGGTGCAGGTGGCCAGGATCCCTCGGGCCATCGGGGCGAGGGTCGGAGTGAACGAGACCCGCACGTCGACGCCTGCGGCGGCGGAGAGGTTCTGCTCGATCTCGGGCGTATGCCGGTGGACGCCCCCGACCCCGTAGGGGCTCATCGCCCCCATGACTTCACTGCCGAGCAGATGCGGTTTGACCGACTTGCCCGCACCGGAAGTGCCCGAGGCTGCGATGACGACCACATCGCGTGGTTCGATGACATGAGCGGCCAGGCCCGGCGCCAGGGCAAGACTCACCGCGGTGGGATAACACCCGGGCACCGCGATCCGGGTTGCCCCGGTCAACGACTGACGCGCCTTGCCGTGGGCGCCGAGCAGTTCGGGTAGCCCATACGGCCACCACCCGGCGTAGTCGGTGTCGTAGTAGGCAGTCCAGTCGGCGCCATCACGCAGCCGGAAGTCGGCACCCGCGTCGATGATCACGACGTCCTCGCCCAGCTGGGCGGCAAGGGCCGCCGAGTGTCCGTGCGGTAGCGCAAGGAAGACCACGTCGTGCCCGCTCAGGGCTGCCGGCGTGGTCTGGGCAAGCACCCGATCCGCCAACGGCGCGAGGTGGGGATGGATGGAGCCGAGGGTGGCGCCCGCGTTCGCCGACGCGGTCACCGCGCCGATAGCTGCCTCGGGATGGTCGAGCAAGAGCCGCAAGATCTCTCCTCCGGCATACCCGCTCGCTCCGGCGATGGCCACGCTGATCATGTGCATAGTCTTACACGATCTAGCATGTCTATCCAAGTGCGTTAGGGCAGCGGGTCATCCCTCCCCCACCGCTGCACGGTGATGGTGCGGTCCGCCGGCGCCAACCCCGCCTGTGCACGCTCCCTCAGCGACGCCACCGTGTCCACTCCGGCGCGAACCAGTCGCCCGGACCACTCGTCGAGTTCGCCAGCGGCAAAGGCGAGCACGAGGTCCGCCACGTCCTGGGGGTCGGTCCACTCGGTTCGATCCGTGTGCGACTCCATCGCCCCGGTCATGTCGGTACGGACGACACCGGGCATGAGATCCAGGGCACGTATGCCGCAGTCCCGCCCGGCCAGATCCAGCGAGCCGGTGATCCGGGCCAGCGCCGTCTTGGACACGTTGTAGCCACTGGCCACGTCACCGGGACGGGTGGCAGCGCCGGAGTTGAGGTTGACGATCCGCCCGCCACCGTCGGCTCGCATGAGCTGGCCCACGTGCCAGGCCATGAGATAGGCCCCGCGGATATTGACCTCCTGGGTGTGCCACCACTGGTCCGGGTCCGAATCAAGGATGCCGACCTCGGTGTCGATGACCCCGGCATTGTTGATCAGGACGTCGATCCGGCCCCGACGTCGGTGGATGTCACCGACCCAGGCGGCCACGGCGCGCGGATCCTGAACGGCGGCCGTCCGCGAACTCCCACGCTCCACCTGATAGCCCGCCGAACTCAAAGCGTCCGCCACGTGAGCGCCGATCCCCCGGGAGGCACCGGTCACCACGGCGACCGGTGCGCCCGATGTGGCCGTGTCTGGCTGTTCCGTCGTCATCGTCTTAACTCCCCTCCGCGATACCTTCGAATGGTCAGGCTCGCTGGCTGGCGCCCACCGTGGTTCCGGCTGCGGCTACCGCGACATCGCGCAACCTGGACACCTCCTCTGTGGTCAGTGTCCGGTCGGCAGCACGGAAGGTCAGCCGGTAGGCCAGCGACTTCTTCCCGTGCCCGATCTGGTCACCGCGATAGACATCGAAGAGGTCCACCGACTCCAGGTCGTTCCCGGCGCCCTGGGTCAAGGCTGCGCGTACCTGACCGGCGGGTACGGAGTCGTCCACGACGAGAGCGACATCGCTGTGCGCCACCGGAAAGGTGCGCAGCGTGCGCGCAGCGACCGGGTGCACGGCGGACGTGAGTAGGTCGAGATCGAGTTCGGCGGCGACGGTGCGCGAAGGCAGGTCGAGCGCGCCGATGGCCTTGGGGTGCAGCTCGCCGGCATATCCGAGCACCCTGCCGTCGGACAGAGCCACTTTGGCGCATCGTCCCGGGTGGAACGGGGCCTGCTCGCCGGCGCTGAAGCGGATGGGGACCGCGAGGGCGTCAGCGATCGTCTGCACGAGTTCGAACACATCGGTGACGTCTGCCGCTCTCCCCGGGCCCCACCAGCCGACCCGATCCCGGTCCCCGGCCAGCACCATGGCGACGTGGCGCGGCTGGGCCGGCACCGCGGCATGGATACGAGCCAAGGTGGCCGCGTCCGGGTGAATGCCGACGTCGACGGTGGGGGCGACCTGCTGGGGGCCATCCAGGGCCACGACGAGGCCGATCTCGAACAGGCCGATGTCGCGCTGGCCGCGGGACACGTTCCGACGCACCGCGTCGACCATCGTGGACAACAACCTGGTCCGCATAAGGGGCGCCTCGTCGGACAACGGGTTGGCGATGGCCACCGTCAAGGACCGCTCGGCCTGCGCATCCAGTCCGAGGGCGGTATGCCGCTCGTCCCCGACGAAAGGAGCGCTCCAGATCTCCGACAGGCCCTGACCGGCGAGAGCATTGGCCACCACCCGACGCACCTGTTGCCCGGGGGTCAGCCCACGCCCGCCGGGCGGGGTGGGCAGGACGGAGGGAATGGCTTCGTAGCCGTCAATCCGGGCAACCTCTTCGACGAGATCTGGGCCGGTGGTCAGGTCGGGACGCCAGGACGGGGGGGTGACCGTGAGGATCTCCACATCGTCATCCCCCACCCGGGTCACGGTGCACCCGATCTCGGTGAGGAGTTCCACCACCCGGTCATGGGCATACGCCACTGCGACCAGGCGCGCGGGCAGGTCCGCATCCATGGTGATCGGGCCACGCAGCTCGGGTGATCCCACGTCGGTGACCCCGGGATCTACCGTCCCACCGCCATGCTCGCAGAGCAGATCCACGGCCAGCTGCGCGGCCGCGTCCGCCAGCAACGGGTCGACCCCGCGCTCGTACCGACGGGAGGCCTCAGACGGCAACTTGTGCCGCCGGGCGGTGCGGGCGATGGAGACGGCGTCGAAATGGGCCGCCTCGATGAGGACGTCCGTCGTGGCGTCGGTGACCTCGGTCTCCTGCCCGCCCATGACGCCGGCCAAGGCGATGGGGCGCTGTCCATCGATATCGGTGATGAGCAGGTCGGTCTCGACCAGGGCCCGCTCGGTCCCGTCCAAAGTGGTCAGGTGCTCCCCCGCGCGGGCACGACGCACGACGATCGGCCCCGACACGGTCGCCAGGTCGAAGGCGTGCAGCGGTTGGCCCAGACCGAGCATGACGTAGTTCGTCACGTCCACCGGTAGCGAAATGGGGCGCATCCCGGCCTCGGTGAGCCGGGTGGCCATCCAGGCAGGCGTGGGCGCACCGACATCGACGCCGCGGACGACCCGGGTGACGTAGCGGTCACAACCGGCCCGGCCCCGGATCGGGGAGTCATCGTCCAGCCGGACCGGGAATCCATCCCCGTTGGCGGCCGGTGCGTCCTGCCCGAGGGCGAGCACCGGGTCGGTGAAGCGGGCCCCGGTGGCGTGGGCATACTCGCGGGCGATGCCGCGGATCGAGAAGCAGTATCCGCGGTCGGGGGTGACGTTGACCTCGACAGTTTCCCGGTCCAGACCCAGCAGTCCGATGGCGTCCTGGCCCACGGTCAACGCCGCGGCGTCCGGGCGATCGGTCAGCACCAGGATGCCGTCATGGTCCTGGCCCAAGCCAAGCTCGGCGACCGAACAGATCATCCCTGCCGACACGTGGCCATAGGTTTTGCGGGCACCGATGGCGAATCCACCGGGCAGCACCCCGCCTGGAAGGATGACAACGACGAGGTCGCCGGGGGCGAAGTTGTGCGCGCCGCAGACGATGCCTTGGGGATCCCCGGTGCCGTTGGCGGACCCGACATCCACGGTGCACCAGTTGATCGTCTTTCCGTTCTTCTGAGGTTCCGGCTCCATGGCCAGTACCCGGCCGACGACGAGGGGACCGGTGATGTCCACGCCGTGCAGACCCTCCTCTTCCAGGCCGACGGAGACCAGAGCGGCGGCGATGGATGCGCCGGTGGCATCGGCGGGAACAGCGACGTACTCGTTCAGCCAGTCAACGGGAATTCGCATCTCAGATCTCCATCCCGAATTGGGCGTCGAACCGAACGTCGCCCTCGATCATGTCGCGCATGTCGGACACACCGGTGCGGAACATCAATGCCCGGTCGATGCCCATCCCGAAGGCGAACCCGGTATAGCGGTCCGGGTCGATCCCGCAGGCCAGCAGGACGTTGCGGTTCACCATGCCGCAGCCACCCCACTCGATCCACCCGGTGCCCTTGCAGGCCCGACAGTCGGGGTCGTCGCCGCGGCAGACGAAGCAGCGAAGGTCCATCTCGGCACTGGGTTCGGTGAAGGGGAAGAAGCTGGGCCGAAGCCGAGTGGTGATCCCGGCGCCGAAGAGCTCCACGGCGAGCCGGTCCAAGGTTCCCTTCAGATGAGCCATGGAGATGCCCTCGTCCACCGCCAGTCCCTCGACCTGGTGGAAGGCGGGCATGTGGGTGGCGTCCAACTCGTCGGTGCGGAACACCCGGCCGATGGCCGCAACATAGACCGGGACCCCCCGCTCAAGCAGGGTGCGGGCCTGGACCGGAGAAGTGTGCGTGCGCAGGATCAGGCCCCCGTCCGGCGGCTCGACATAGAAGGTGTCCTGCATCTGCCGGGCGGGGTGATCGGCGTCGAAGTTCAGCGCATCGAAGTTGAACCATTCCGCCTCGACCTCGGGCCCTTCAACGACTTCCCAGCCCAGGCCGATGAACGTGTCGGCGATCCGCTCACTCATCAGTTCGATGGGGTGGCGTCGGCCCAGCGGCCGTCGACCGGTCGGCAGGGTGACGTCGAGTGCCTCATCGACGAGGATGGCGCTGTCGCGGGCCGCTTCGAGTTCGGCCTGCCGGGCCGCGTAGGCCGCGCCCACCCGTCCCCGCGCAGCCCCCACCCGCTTGCCGGCCTCCGCCTTGGCGCTCGGAGGGAGCGCGCCGATCTCGCGATTGGCCTGGGCCAACGGGCTCTTGTCCCCCTGGTGAGCAAGACGGGCATCCTTCAGTTCCGCCAGCGATGTTGCGCTCGCTGCGGCAGCCAAGGCGGCCGCCACCGCCGCGTCCACCGCCTCCGGAGCCAGGGCAGCGACCTGGACCGGGTCGAAGTTCAAGTTAGGTCCGGACATGGGTTCTCTTTCGTCAGGTCATCGACATGCGTCTGCACGCCCGGGTATCGGCCACCGCGGGACCGGGCCGGGTGAGGCGGGCGCCACGCGCAGGTGAACATCACCTGGCGCTTGTGGCGCCCCGGCGAAATCGCCCAGGAGATCCGCCGCCCCATGGGGCGCCGGCTCGATCCGTGGGCCAGGGCATACCCCCGAGGATAGCGACCGAGGAGCGCCGTATGCATACGCGGTCCGGGTCGCGAGCGCTGGACCTGAGCGGTGGCGGCGTGTGCGGCGAAGCTCCGGGCGCTTCTTTGGCTCTGCGATGGTTCAGGCAGCCAACGGTAGCTGGATCCGAAACAGGGCTCCGCCGGCCGGGCCGTCTTCCACCTCGGCGGAGCCCCCCAATGCCTCGGCCAGCCCCCGGACGAGGTACAGACCCAATCCCGAACCGGAGCCCGATGCCCCAGATTGCCAGAACCGGGCGAAGATGAGCGAGCGCAGCGGCGCCGGGATGCCAGGCCCGGCGTCGTCGACGGTCAGGTCCAACGCTGCGGGGCCGTGGAGTTGCGCGGCCAGGCGGATCCGACCGGCACCGTGTTTGACCGCGTTGTCGATCAGGTTCGACATGATCTGGTCGAGCCGGTCCGGGTCGGCGAAGACCGCCGGAAGGTGCGCCGGAACGTCGATGACCACCGGCCGGATCTGCCCTGAGTCATGCAGTCGCTCGACATGGCGCGCCAGCACCGGCACGACGTCGAGCGGCTGGTGATGAACGACGAGACGGCGAGCATCGAGGCGGCTGACGTCCAGCAGGCTCGAGATCAGCCGAGATAACCGGTCGGCGTCGGCGTGCACCGTCTGGATCATGAAGCGACGCTGCTCGTCGGTAAAGGCGTCCCAGTTGCGCAGAACGCTCGCGGTGAATCCTTTGACTCCGGTCAACGGTGAGCGCAGCTCGTGGGCGACCGCTGCAATGAGGGCGGCATGGTCCCGCTCGGACCGTTGGCTGGCGATCGGGTCACGCAGGGCGAGCATGACCGCCAACAAGGGTTCGGCTGGGCCGTTCCTCAAGTAGCGCGCGGTGACGAGGACCTCGCGTCCACTGGGCAGCAGGAGCAGTTTTTCTCGATGCCCCGTCCGGGTGGCCAAGCCATGCCAGGGGTCGGTCAGGTCCCACCAGGAACGCCCCTGGTGATCGACCAGGGCAAAAGCATCGGTGACGTCGCGGCCGACCAGGTCCGCCCGGTCTACGGCGCAGATGCGCTCTGCCGGAGAGTTGACCACGGTGATAATCCGGGTGGCGTCCACGCCGATCAGGCCATCGGGCAACAGCTCGGCGGCGCGGCGAAAGGCCGCCTGCTCCTCCGGGGTCGTCGGCAGGGAAAGCTGCTCCACGAGATGGAGACTACTGGCCGGTCCTTAAGACTCCAGCGGAGGCGTAGAGGCAGATCGTGGCTGCCATGGCGAGGTTGAGCGACTCGGCCTTGCCGTAGATGGGCACCTGGACGACATCGTCGGCCAGATTCCTCAGCTCTGGCGGCAGTCCCCAGGCCTCGTTGCCAACGAGCCACGCGTGGGGGGTGCTCAAGTCGGCCTGGGGCAACGGTGTCGACCCACCGCCGTCAGCGGCCAGGACCCTGATCTGGTGGGCCTTCAGCTGGGCGACGACGTCCCGCCCCGAGAGCCCGGTGAGCACCGGTAGGTGAAACAGCGATCCGGCCGTGCTGCGGACGGCCTTGGGTGAGTTCACGTCGACCGACGACTCGGTGACGAGCACCGCGTCGGCTCCGGCGGCGTCGGCGCCGCGAATCACCGTGCCCAAGTTGCCCGGGTCACGAATCTCGTTGAGCAGCACGAGCAGCCGAGGACGGCGATCGAGGATGTCCGATAGCTCGATGTGGTGGTCCTGGCACACCGCGAGCAGCCCCTGCGGGCTGTCGGTCTCGCTCATCGCACCGAGGACCTCTGGGGTGACCCGATGAACGTAGACGCCCGCTTCGTCCGCGCCCGCCACGATGTCGGCATGACGTTCGCCGGCGTCGGCGGTGACGTAGAGGTCGATGATGCGGTCGGCGGCATACGCGACGGCTTCGCGCACCGATTGGGGGCCGTCGGCGACGAACCGCCCGGTTTTCGTGCGGGTGGTGCGACGTGACAGCGCCCGCACCGCCTTGACCCGGTCAGACCGGGGGTTGGACAGTACGGGCGCTCTCACGATGGTGGCCGATTCACCCGCGTGGGTGGCTGGCACCGTGGTGTGTTCAGGCGTCGGCCGGTGTCTGCGCGGGGACGTTCGCCCGGGCGATCTCGACCAGCGCGGCGAAGGCGGCTTCGTCGTTGACCGCGAGTTCGGCGAGCATCCGGCGGTCGACCTCGAGGTCCGCGGCCTTCAGCCCCTGCATGAACCGGTTGTAGGTCATGCCGTTCGCGCGGGCGGCGGCGTTGATCCGCTGGATCCACAGGCGACGGAAATCGCCCTTCTTGGCGCGACGGTCCCGGTAGGCGTAGCCCAGGCTGTGCTGGACCTGCTCCTTGGCCTTGCGATACAGCCGGGAACGCTGGCCACGGTACCCGCTGGCGCGTTCCAGGACGACCCGACGCTTCTTGTGGGCGTTGACCGCCCGTTTCACACGTGCCATGTGTGTGCTCCTTCTGGCTTGTCGGGGAAGAGGTCAGCGGCCGAGCAGGCGCTTGATCTTGGGGGCGTCGGCCGGGCTGACGATGACGTCCTTGGACAGCGCACGGGCCTTTTGCGGCGTCTTCTCGTGGAACTTGTGCACGTGGCCGGCCTGCTCGCGCATAACCTTGCCGGTGCCCGTCACACGGAACCGCTTCTTCGCACCGCTGTGCGTCTTGTTCTTCGGCATGACGGCCGATCTCCTTCTCGTCTGTGGCGAGGCAATCTCGGGCCCGGATGGACCCTTGACGTGTCGTACTGGTGGCCGACTCGCATCGACCGTGCTGGCAGGGTGCCCGTTACTCAGCGGGCACGGGCTCGGCCTGCAGCGCGTCGTCCCGTCGACGACGTTGCTCGGCGCGGGCCTCGGACTTCTTCTTCAGCGGGGCGAGAACCATGACCATGTTGCGGCCGTCCTGCTTCGGTGCCGATTCGACGACCCCGAGTTCGGCCACGTCCTCCGCCAACCGCTGGAGCAACCGGAAGCCCAACTCGGGCTTGGACTGCTCGCGACCGCGGAACATGATCGTCACCTTGACCTTGTCCCCGGCGCCGAGGAACCGGACGACATGGCCCTTTTTCGTGCCGTAGTCGTGCGGGTCGATCTTCGGGCGGAGCTTGATCTCCTTGATGACCGTGTTGACCTGGTTCTTGCGTGCCTCCCGGGCCTTCATAGCGGCTTCGTACTTGTACTTGCCGAAGTCCATGAGTTTGGCGACGGGGGGCTTTGCCATCGGGGCCACCTCGACGAGGTCGAGGTCCGCCTCGGCCGCGAGACGCAGAGCGTCTTCGACGCGGACGATGCCGACCTGCTCACCGTTGGGGCCGACCAACCGCACCTCGGGAACCCGGATGCGGTCGTTGATGCGAGGCTCGCTGATGTGGTGCTCCTTCGTCTCATTCCTCGGCGCTCGAGACCGGTAACGAAGAACGGCTCTTCGTCGACGGTCATCGCACGAAGAGCCTCACCACGGTGCGCACAGCAACGCCGACCACCTGTCAGGTGGCCTCCGGCGGACATGCCGCTGGCACCGAAGACCCGGCGACCTGGTGGTGCTGCGGTCGACGCGGGTGGAAGCGAGGCTTCTCTTGCGAGTCACCGCCGAGGCGGCGGCGACCGATCAGCTACTGATGCTATCAGCGGGAGCTGGTCGACGCCCAATCGGCTAGGCAGGCGCTGCGGCGAAGGACAGGGCGTCGATTCGGGCGCGGATTTTCCCGTCGGTGGCCAAACGCTCCCCGATCCGCGTCGCGAGTGCCTCGACATCCGCCCGGTCAAGCCCCGGCTGCACACTCACGGTGATCCGCAGGGTGCCGGACGGTTCCCCCTCGCTCAACCGGTATGCCGCCACGTCCGCCTCTCGCGCGGTCGCGGCCGCCACGGCCTGCTCCACCACGGGATCGGTATGCGCCGGTTCCCAGGCACGCTGTTGCGCCAACGCCCACACCATGCTTGCCCGGAGCACGCACTGGACCGGCCCTGAGGGGTCGATGACGATGAGGTCGCAGCGCTCGGTGACTGCCGCCTGAGCGGCCCGGGCGGCACTGACCGGCACGGGACGGGCCTGCGGGCGCCACCGGCTCAGCGAATCGGTCCCGGTGAAGACGGGCAGGGCCACGGTGCCGTCCGGTCCTCGGAGGGTTACGGCGGCCATGTTGACCTGCGGGTCCATGCTCAATCCAGCCTCATTCACCTCCACCGCGACTGGTTCGGCCACGATGGGGATCAGGAAGCGGGCCTCGGCGACCACGGCCATGAGGTCGAGGTCATCCGACGTACCGTCGGCATACCTGCGCAGCATGGCCCGCATCGCAGGATCGGCCTGACCGGTGTCGCGCTCGAAGCCGGTGGGCGACAGGGATCGATCGTGCCAGGTGTGTCCCGCCGAGTCCGTCGAGTCACCGGGCCGTACCCGGTGAGGATGCTGGGCATGGTCCCGCGGGTTGCTCATCGCGTCTGCCTCGAGCGTCTCCGGTGATCGATTCCCGTCCCGGGCCCCATCCTCCGGGCCGGTCATGGGCGTCCGGCCACATCGAGGGCCTCGGGGAGAGCGAACGCCCCTCGGTAGAGGGCGGACCCGACGATGGCCCCTTCGACACCGTTGGGCACGAGCGTGCGGATGGCGGCGATGTCCTCCAGCGTGGAGACCCCACCGGAGGCGATCACCGGGGCCGTCGTGGCGGCACAGACCTGCTCCAGCAACGCAAGGTTTGGGCCTTGGAGCATCCCGTCCTTGGCGACGTCGGTCACGACGTAGCGGGCGCAACCTTCGGAGTCGAGCCGTTGAAGGGTGTCCCAGAGGTCGCCACCGTCACGGGTCCAACCTCGCGCCGCCAGGGTGGTGCCGCGGACGTCGAGGCCCACAGCGATGCGGTCTCCGTGCTCGGCGATGGCTGCCGCGGTCCACTCCGGATCTTCCAG
>JBKECS010000033.1:0-2464 GCA_047974805.1 Nostocoides sp.
CGCGGTCGGCGGGATTGCCTGGTCGCAGTCGACCCCGCAGCCTATGGAAATCGTCAACGACGAGCCGATCGTCCTGCCCGCCACTCCCTGGTTCGGTTCAGGAAGCACCCTGTTCATCGAAGCCCCAGACGGGGCGGCAACCGTCGGTCCACCCCAGTCCTACGGGTGCGTCGGGACGGCTGGCACCACCACCAAGGATCTGCGCGGCCAACCGGACCGAAAGCGCTTGGGCACCCGGGTCGTCGACGGGGTTAGTCTCGCGCCAGCCGTCGCCATCGGCCCAACCACCTCGGGCCAGGTGCTGCAGTGCGCCGATGTGCCTGACCAGACCCGCGCCTTCGTCCTGCAGACCGACCCCGGCATCCCCATCATGCCCCTCTCGGTGGTGCTGGCCGGGGTCGGATGTGCCGGACTGGCCGTCCTCGCCCACCCTCGCGGACGGACGGCCGGTGTCTTCGGTCGCTGACCCCGCCGCTGTCGGGTCCTAGGAAAACGCCAGCGAGGCCAACACGTCGTCTAGTGGCGTGCTGGCGTAGGTGTCCTTCGGGGCGGCGACAACGACCGAGATCAGCCCGCCGGCAGAATCCTCCAAAAAGAGCTGCCGTCGATGCTGGGGCTCGCTCGCGCCACCCGGGGTTTCGTTCCAGTCCACCAGGACCGCATGCTCGGCCTTTGGCCAGTCGATCTCGGACCGGTTGATCTCGGTCGCGCCAAAGTCTCGGAGCGAGGTGACCAACAACGTCGACTGCTCGAATGCCCCAGAGTCCGAAGGTGCCTGCTTGACCACGAGGGCCGCCACCGGTTTGCCCGCAGGCTGGGTCGAATCTTCGAAGAAGTAGCTCGGTTCTCCGCTGGACGATGTCGGTTGCGTAGCCTCCCACGCGGATGGCACCGCCAGCGTGAATCCGGGTCCGGTGACGCTCCTGAAGTCGATCGGCACCGGATCCAACGGCGTGATCGGTGCCGTGGGCGTGTCCGTCGGCAACGTGAAGGTGTCGATCGGGGACGGATTCTCGGTTGAGCCACAGCCGGTCACCACGACAGCCCCCAACGTGGCGGCAACAGTCCAAACTCCCAAGCGTCGCATCGGCGCTCCCCCCTAAGGCCTCGAAGTTGGCGACGCTAGCACAACGGTGTCGTCCCCACCCTCCCGGATGCACCGGACGACAACGGGCCCACATCAGGGCCCTCGGGCCCTTCGATCTGTCGTGTCCGTTTGGGAATGTGAGCAGACGACCGGGATCACCAACAGGGAGGGAACACGGTGGCTCATCACCAGCGCGGCGCCATATCCATCGAGTATGCCGGCGTCATCCTCGTCGCAGCACTGGTGGTGGGATCGGTGTTCCTCGCCGTTGGCCCATCCGACGGTCTGCTGGCGGCCCGGACCCGCGCTGCCATCTGCGAGGTCTTCTCCTTGGGCCAGGGTGATTGTCACGTGCCCACTGCGGAAGAGGCCAGTCGCGAACCTACCGAGCCCTGCGTCGTCAATGCTTCCGGCGCGGACACTGAGACGGGCATCATCGCCGTCGTCAAGTTGGGCCGGAACGACAAACTGCTCATCCAAAAGATGTCCGACGGCACCTATCGGGTGACCGAAGGCTCCGGGGGCTATGTCGGCGCTGGGATCGGTGTCGGCTTCGACATCAGCGGCACCTGGGACGACAAGACCGTAGGACTTGCCGCAAGCGCCGCAGCCGGCGTCGAAGGCTCTGTGAGCAAAGGCAATGTCTATGAGGCTTCATCGCAGGATCAGGTGAAAGCCATCATCCGGGCCCATGCGGCCAAACACCTCACCGACGGCGGAATGGGACTCGGCGGCATCGGCCCGCTCCAGGCCGGGGCCGGGTACCTCCTAGACAAGTTTGTGGTGAACCAGGGACTCCCGCCGGTATCGGAGACCTACCTCGAGGGCAAGGAAGCCGTTGAGGCATCGGCACACTTGAGTGTGATCACGGCGAGCGGGGTCGGAGAGAGTCGCGTTAGTGAGGTCATCGGGTTTCGGCAGGGAGCCGACGGGACGAGCACTGCCTACTATGACGCCCAGCTCACGGCAAAGGTCGCCGGAAACCACTTCGACGTTGGGGGCAACACCGCCACAGGCACCGGGGGGCACACCTATGAGGCGTCCGCGCGTGGGTCGGTGAACGCCATTGTCGAGGTCGAGCGCGATCAGAGCGGCAGTGTCACGGCGGTTACGGTGCGCACCGCCATGGCCGGAAGCGCCATGGCCGCCGTCGATGGAGCCTCCGGGTCAACCCATCAGGCGAAGGGCTACATCGAGCACGCGATGACACTGACCACCGACAACGACGCCGATCGCGCGACGGCATCGGCATTCCTGCATGCCATGCACATGGAATCGGTCGCCGGGTTGCCGCCCGCGATTCCCAATCCGGGGGCATACCTGTCCAGTCCGCTGCAGAACAACCCCGTTGATACCGCGACCTCGGTGGCAGAGTTC
>JBKECS010000037.1:0-5453 GCA_047974805.1 Nostocoides sp.
CGGCGACCTGTGCCGCAAGGAGAGTCCCGTGGAGTGGTGGGGTTTGAGGTCTAACGGCGGGGCTGCGTGAAGTAGGCGGCCATCGGCGGGTTCTTCGGTGTGAAACGACCAAGTCACGCACGGAAGAAGGAGCCACCGATGGCCTTGTCCCAGTCTGCCCTGTCCGAACTTCTCGAGGCGTTCCGCACCGGCGATGGCGTTGACATGATCCGCGAGTCGGTCCGCACGGTCTTGCAGGAGCTCGTGGAGTTCGAAGCCGCGGGGGCGATCGGCGCCGAGCGCTACGAGCGCACCGAGGACCGCGTCACCGAACGCAACGGCACCCGTCCCAAGCTGCTGGCCACGAAGGCCGGCGACATTGAGTTGCGGATCCCCAAGCTCCGCAAGGGCTCGTTCTTCCCCTCCGTCCTCGAGCCCCGTCGCCGGATCGACCAGGCGCTGTACGCGGTGGTGATGGAGGCCTACGCCCATGGCATCTCGACCAGGAGTGTCTCCGACCTGGTCGTCGCGCTCGGCGCCGATTCGGGGACCAGCAAGTCCGAGGTCTCGCGGATTTGTGAGCAGCTCGACGAGACGGTCGGTGCGTTCCGCACCCGGCCGCTGGACCACACGTCCTTCCCCTACGTCTACCTCGACGCGACCTACCTTCACGTGCGCAACAAGCCCGGCAAGGGCGGTCAGGTGGTATCGATGACGGTCGTGGTGGCCACCGGGATCGCCGCCGACGGCAGCCGGGAAGTCCTCGGGTTGGACGTGGGCGACAGTGAGGACGAGACGTTCTGGAGGGCGTTCCTGCTCAGCCTCAAACAGCGCGGCTTGTCAGGTGTGCGGCTGGTGATCTCCGACCAGCACTCCGGTCTCGTGAAGGCCCTCAGACAGTCGTTCCAAGGTGTCGCGCACCAGCGCTGCCAGGTGCACTTCGCACGCAACCTCCTCGCCCACGTCCCGAAGACCCACGCGGACATGGTCGCGGCGGTGTTCCGCACGATCTTCGCCCAACCCGACCCCGAGGCCGTCGCCGCGGCCTGGAACGAGGTCCGCGACCAGCTCGCCACCTCGTTCCCGAAGATCAGGCCGTTGACGGACGACGCCAAGGCCGAGGTCCTCACATTCACCGGCTTCCCGAAAGCTCACTGGCCCAAGATCTGGTCCACCAACCCGCTCGAGCCGATCAACAAGGAGATCAAGCCCCGCTCCCGCATCGTGGGAATCTTCCCCAACCCCGCCGCAGTCATCAGGCTCGTCGGCGCGGTCCTCATCAACATGCACGACGAATAGATCGCAGGCCACCGCCGCTACCTGTCGGAGGAGTCCATCGCGATCCCCAACGAGACCGTGGATACTGGCGATCACGCCGCCCATGAGAGCGGCGAGTAGGGCACACCGAGGAAGACCTCAAAGCCCACCACCCCGCGGGGCTCTGTCTGGGCTTTCGCTAATGGAGCTTGTCGGGCGTGAGGAACGGACTGGTGACAGGTTTGGTCTAGGCCGCGAGTGTGAGCGGCTCGGTAGCTTGGCTTCGAACTCGATGGGCGTCAAGCCGCCGAGGGTGTCCTGGGCGCGCTGAGGGTGGTACTTCCGCTCGATCCAGACGACGATTGCGAGTCGCAGTTCCTGCCGCGTCGCCCACCGTTGCTGGTTGAGCACGTTCTTCTGCAGCAGCGACCAGAACGACTCCATGGCGGCGTTGTCCCCGGCGGCGCCGACGCGGCCCATCGATCCGACCATGTCGTTTCGACGCAGTTCGCTGACCATCGCTCTGCTGCGGAACTGGCTGCCTCTGTCTGCGTGCAGGATGCAGCCGGCGACCTCGCCGCGGCGAGTTTCGGCGTTGCGGACGGCGTCGACGGCAAGTCTCGCGGAAATCCGATCCGAGATCGAGTAGCCGACGATTCGGCCGCTGAACGCGTCCTTGATCGCGCAGCAGTAGAGCTTGCCCTCCGCGGTCCGACCCCTACACCGAACACCCCACCGGTGAGGGGAAGCTGTCCTTGGGCGCGGTCAAGGATGTCTGGTCGCGCCGCATCATCGGCTACTCCATCGGCGATCGGATGCCCGCAGCGTTGGCAGGCGAGCGACCCGGACGACATCGTCCCGGAACTCCATCGGCATGGTGCACAACCTGCGGCACCCCTGGACACGACAGATCTGTTGCCACCTACCCGTGCAACAGTCCCCGCGAGTGTACCCTCTGCTCGCAACATCACCGATCATCCTGGAGGGATGGCATGGTCCGGATTTTCCTCACGACTGCAACAACTGCAACTTTGCTGCTGGCTCCGGCAGGAGGGGTCGCCCTGGCAGCAGAAGGTCCAGAATCTGCGGATACCCAGAGTGCGTCCGCGGCGGCCCCGAAGACGTCCCAAATTGCTGAGATTGCACGGCAGTTCACCAACACCGAGACGCTCTCGTCACAAGCTGGTTCGAGCCCGAGCTACTCGACCCAGGCGTTCCCGACGACGGGAGCCTTCGTCGGCTGCTACGGCAAGACCGACGATCCTCACAAGTCCTACTCCTTCGCGTTGGCGCACGCGAGAACCGTCTGCCCATCTGCGTCGAAGGCCACCTCGACCAACCTGGCTCGTCATCGTTGGTGGGGGTGGGAGCATCTCGCCAACGGAGGATCCACCGGCTACTCTGACGCGGTGACCAAGTGGTACTGCCGGGGAACTGGCACCTACACCTATCAAGGCACGACGTTCCATCGAGCGACCATCGGAGGAAGGGTAGCCACCGCGTACACGGCCAATAGCGAGCAATTCAGCTGTTGACCCTCGTCCACCGCATGTTCCCGGTCGTCACGGCGGCGCTTGTCGCCACGGCGACTGGGTCGTGCGGCAACGACACTCAGGCATCGAAGGTCGAGCAGGGATCACGTCCTTCCCACGACGCTTCGGCCCACACGGGCAGCGCTGACGCGCTATCTGGCACGCTCCCCGACGGTTACGTCGGTCCCCCTCCTGCGCGCCCTGTGCTGGTGGCGAACAACCAGACCGCAGAACCCTCCATGTACGTCTGGCGCGTCGGCGCGGCCGTCGAACGACTGATTCCCGAGTCCGACGAGGCCGTGAGGCGGAACAAGATCTCGCTTGGATCAGAAGTGCTTCTCCACCTGCGTACCGAGGGTGTCCTCGGGAGGCTTCGCGCCCTCTACTACGGTCCGACGGAGGATGGTGGGCCACCCATGGTCGAGAACGCCCAGACGATGGAGTGCGCCTCCATCGGACCGTGCCGGGTTACGCCCATCCAAGGCGGTTACGAAGTCACCATCATGGAGACGATGGAACCAGGAGGAGTTCTGGTCATGCAGATCGACTATCCCTCGTTCAAGGACGCCGACAGGCGTGCAGGTCTCGGAATCTACTCGATCGCCTGGGCCCTGGAGCTCCAGCTGTGAGCGCGGCGAATGACGACGCTGCTGTCACCTTCGAAGCCTACTCTCTGAGCGGTTCCTACGTCCACCGCCTGTTCCTCCCCCTGGTGTCGACGGCAGAGACTTCGGACGGGGAGCCCACGACGTCGCCCTGGGCTCCCTTCGCGAGCGCCGTCGAGATCGCCTTGGACGCGCGCACCGAGTGCGCCCAGATCCTCGGGTGGGGCCGAGGATCTGGGCAGGCAGCGCCGTTTCGTCCGGCCCAGGGCCGTGCGCCGCGAGCCACCATCGAGGCCATCCGACAGCTGCTGCGGCACGCAGCACCTGTAGGTGACCACCGATGGCGGCTGCACTCCTTCGAGAACGTCAGCGGACCCCAAAGCTATGCCGGCCAGTGCATCACCGACCTGGACTTGTTCTACGGGGGGTGGTGCGACGCTCCGATGCCTGGGGCTCTGAGGCTCGGTGACGAGATCCTCGTCGATGCACCCCGCTACGCCGACTCGGTTGTGGTCTCAGCTCCCGAGGATCTCACGGTCGTCGGGACCGGTCTGGGACTGGAGATCGTCAGGGCGGCACGGTCCTCCGTCTTTCCCGACATGACGTGGTGACGCCCAGTCGGGGACCGTGATGCGGAACGGTCAACCTGGCACGGCACCGTACCAACCTTCCTGACGGGTCGGACGGGTGGTGACTGGGCCTAGTGTTGCGCGTCGTGAATTGATTTACATGCAGGTGTGTTTGTGAATGGGGTATGGCGACGGCGGCGTTGGTCGCTGTGACGGCGACCTGCACGTTGTATCCCTACAGGTAACCCTTGCGGGTCGGCATGATCCGCGATTGCGGGTCGGTCGTGTTCGCCGTCACCGACGGGAACCGGTCCGCGGACCGCTTGCCTGATACACCTGGCGCCGGTCGCGCGTCGAGGGCCTCGGCTGCGGCGACGACGGCGCGGGCACGCCGGACCCGGACGGTGTCCTCCATGGGCAGCGGCGGGCGTCCCATCGGCTTCTTCCCGGCAGCGACCAGAGCGCTGTACCGGTCCGGCTTGGCTTGGTGGATCGCGACCTCACGGGCCAGGTGCGCCCGAGCCTCGGCCGGGTGGTGTGGGCCTTTCGGGGTCCGTCCCCTCACCGGCTCGCAGGCCTCGGATCGGCGGCGCCACGCCAACCGCAGTGTGGTCGGGCGGGTCCAAAGCAAGGATCGCTGTATCCGGGAGGACCTCATCCGAAAGCCGGGCTCTGTGTCCACAGTTCGCGAGCGAGCGGGAGAATCTCCTGTCCGACAACACCGCGTGCTCGTACTGGACTGCGAGCCATGCGTCCCCACCAAATGAAAGAGTCACCCGCACCAGCCGGTCACCTCTCCATGTCTGCAGTTCGGGCTCGAGCTCGAGCGTGTGGAGTCGGTCGGAGGGATACTTCTGCCGCACCGTCGATGTGATGCCTTTCAGTCACGCCGATCCCCCCGCAAACGACATAGCGGCCGCGGTGACCGCAGTACTGATGCCCACGCCGTAGCTGGAAGTGCCCTCGCTCCCGACCGCCGCAGGGGCCCGTACTCGATCAGCCAGGCGACCGCGCGCCGGTACCCGGCCACTGTGGTGGGGAACTCCCGATCGTCGACCGGTTGCCCGACCTCGGTGATGACCCCGACGTGGATGGTGTCCTTGTGGGAGTCGAGTCCGCCGACTCGTAAGGCTTGACTTGTCATGATGGGTGCTGCCTTCCCGTTCCAGGTGGGTCGGCACCGGCCGGACTGATCAGTCCATCGGCAACCCAGCAGGGCACCACTCAGATTTCGGGTCACGACCCCGCACCGCCATACCAGCATGTGAGTCCGCCCAACGGTGTTTCTGGCGTTCATCTTGTTAAAGGTTCTCGGCGGCCGGCATGCGGTCGGCGAAGGTGACGGCATGCCCGCGGCGGAGAACCAGTAAGAAATGAACGCCTCTCACACGGCGGATTCAAGCGGTGGGCGCAAGGAACTCTGCGAGTTTCTCTGCTGGTGTCAGATAGCCCAGGGTTTTGCGTGGGCGTCCGGTGAGGCTGTCCTGGATCGCGTCCAACTCCTCACGGTT
>JBKECS010000012.1:0-47340 GCA_047974805.1 Nostocoides sp.
GCGGCCCAGAAGTCCACGAGGACGATATCGTTGTCGAGGATGGTCTGCTGGAAGTCGGCAGCACCGACGTTGATGGTGGACATGCGGAGCACTATACCCCATGGGGTATGGTTCTCCTTCGTGCTCGTCCTCGCGGTGACTCCCCTGCCTAGCCTGTCGGCTCCGCTGCCGCTACGGCCGATCTCGGCGAGTTGCTGATGCTGCTGGCGGAAAGTGCCGGCCTCGGCGTCCTCGTGGGCCTCGTGCTCGGCGCCCTCGGCGGCGGTGGCGCGATCATCACCGTACCGGTGCTGGTCTATCTCATCGGCATGTCCGCGCATGAGGCGACCACGGCATCCCTGGTCATCGTCGGTGTCTCCGCCGTGATCGCCGCCATCGGTCACGCCCGCAAGGGCAATGTGCAGTTCCGCACCGGGGTTATCTTCGGGTCTTTAGGTCTCATCGGCACGCTCACTGGTTCGCGGATCTCCGTGCTCGTCACCGGTGATCGGCTGCTGGTCGCCTTTGCCGTCCTGCTCGTCGTGGTCGCCGCGATCATGCTGCGCAAGACGGCCAAGACGCCCCCACGGAACGAGGCGGCTGCCGAAGCAACCGCACATCCTGCGGCACCCGCGTCCCCGTGGTGGCTGGTGCTGGCGGTGGCCACCGGGGTGGGACTGCTCACCGGGTTCTTCGGTGTCGGCGGAGGCTTCGTCATTGTGCCGGCCTTGGTGCTCGTCCTCAGGATGCCGATGGCGCAAGCCGTCGGCACCTCGCTGGTGGTCGTAACGATCAACTCCGCGGTCGCGCTCGCCTCCCGGTTGGCCGGTGGGATCTCCTTGGATTGGCCGGTCGTGCTGGCCTTCACTGCAGGAGCCATGGTCGCCGCATACGCCGGCTCGCACATGTCCTCCGCCTTGCCGGCCCGGGCGTTGCAGCGGGCCTTCGCCGGTCTGCTCATCGTCGTGGCGCTGTACACGTTCGCCCGGTCCATCACCGGTGCAGGGATCTAGCGACAAGCTCCCATTGCGCTGCCTGGGGGCGCCCCTGAGTGTGAGAGCCGCCGCAGGCAGTGCTGGCCGTGTGCGGCATACGCTGCACCTGTGACCTATCGGGTGGATGACTATCAAGCCGACCGCGAACGCTACGACGGCCGTATGCCGTATCGGCGCACCGGGCGTTCCGGTCTCGACCTGCCGATCATCAGCCTGGGGCTGTGGCACAACTTCGGCGATGACGTCCCGTTGGAGCGGCAGCGGGCGATCCTGCGTCGGGCCTTCGACCGCGGGGTCACCCACTTCGACCTGGCCAACAATTACGGCCCCGAGTACGGCGCGGCGGAGACGAACTTCGGCACCCATCTGCGCCGTGATTTAGGCCAATACCGGGACGAACTGGTGATCTCCTCCAAGGCCGGCTGGGACATGTGGCCCGGCCCCTACGGCCAGGGCGGCGGTTCTCGCAAGTACCTCATCGCCAGCTGCGACCAGTCCCTGAAACGGATGGAGCTGGACTACGTCGACATCTTCTACAGCCACCGGTTCGACGCGACCACCCCGCTCGAGGAGACCATGGGTGCCCTCGATGCCATCGTGCGCTCCGGACGTGCGCTGTATGCCGGGATCTCCAGCTACTCTGCGGCGCGCACCCGTGAAGCGGTTGCCATCGCCGCCGGTCTCGGCACCCCGATCCTCATCCACCAGCCGTCCTATTCCCTGCTCAACCGGTGGGTCGAGGAGGAACTGCTGGAGACCCTCAGCGAGCTCGGGCTGGGCTGCATCGCTTTCTCCCCGCTCGCCCAGGGCATGCTCACCGACAAATACCTGCACGGCATCCCGGCCGGGTCGCGCGCCAGCCAGGACAAATCTCTGGGTGAGGGCATGCTCAGCGAAACGACACTGACGCACATCCGCGCCCTCAACGACCTCGCCGCCGACCGGGGCCAGTCGCTTGCCCAGATGGCCATTGCCTGGGTGCTGCGACGACCCCAGATCACCTCGGCCCTGGTGGGCGCGTCATCGGTTGAGCAGCTGGATGACTCTCTGAATGCGGTGAACCAACTCGACTTCACCGCCGAGGAACTCGCAGCCATCGATGAGCACGCCGTCGAATCCGGGATCGACCTCTGGCGAGAGGCCGCCAGCTCCTAGCCGACCACCCCGGTAGGCCGCTTCCCGACCCGGGGATTCGCCGGATGCGGCATACCGAACAGCGTGGGATCAGATGTTGTCGAGGATCGCCTTCGCGGTCTCGTCTGGGCGGAGGAAGGCAAACAAGTGCCCGGCACCGTCGATCGATACGAGGGTGACCTGGCCGGGATACTCCTTGGCCAGTTGCTCGCCATTGGCCGGTGGCGCGATCTGGTCCTTGCTGCCCTGGATGATCAGCGCTTTCTTGCCGGGCACGAGTCTGGCCCACTCGTCTGGGGGGGTGATTTTGATGGCCTGGCCCTGCATAACGGCGAGGCTGCCGTCGCGGGCCACCTTGATTGCTTCCCAGGCGGCCTCGGCGTTCTTGGGGTCGCCGACCATGTAGGTCATCGCCTTGAGCATCTCGGACTCGGGAGCATCGGTGAAGGCGGTGTGGAGGGCCTTTTGGGCCTCACCGGTCGGTTGCACCGTGCCACCGGCCGCGAGCAGGATCACCTCGGTGACGCGATCGGGGTGATCGAGCGCCACCGCCCGCGCCACCCGGTTGCCGAAGGCGTGGCCAGCGACCCATGCTTCGGAGAGCTCGAGTTCGTCCATGACCGCGATGACGTCACCGGCGAGGTCATGCATGGTGACTACCTCAGTGGGGTCCGTTGGGGGACGACGCGCGTCGATGCGGACGACCCGGTGCCCGGCCGTGGCAAGTGCCTTGGCCAGCGGCGCGAGATAGGTGGAGTTCAGGCTGCCCCCAGGCAGCACAACGATGGGTGTCCCCTGGCCTTCGTCGTAGTACTTCGACATGTCTTCGTTCTCCCCATTTCCGCGTGTGCTGTTGGGTGTTCCCGCGTATGTCGTTCCGCCCCGTTTGACATTCTTGCTGGCCATTCAAGCGTTGCACACCGGCGGTGCCTGTGCGCGCTGAATAGGCGGGATAGTGCGCTCCGACACGGGGTTCGCAAGGCAAGCCGGAGCTTCGCCTAGGAAAGTTTCCCTTGTTAACCTCCGGGTTCCCACCTGAGGCGTAAATCTGCAGGCGGGGCCGTTGCGATGAGGTCACCGGGGCGACATCGGCGTCGTCTATCGCGCGCCCTCGGCGGCGAGCAGCCCGCGCTTGACGGACAGGCCCCATCGGTAGCCGGCCAGGTCGCCGTCGGCACGGATCACCCGGTGGCACGGCACGGCGAGCGCCACCTTGTTGGATGCGCACGCCCGGGCGACGGCGCGCACGGAGGTGGGCGCCCCGATAGCCTGGGCGACCTCGGCATACGTGCGAGTTTGTCCGCTGGGGATATCGGTGAGCGCCCGCCAGACGCGGGCCTGGAAGGCCGTCGCGTGCACGTCCAGCGGTAGCGCCGCGGCGGCCTCACCAATGGCCAGGTGTGCCAAAGCGGTCATGACGTCGGTCATCGCGGCGTCATCACGGTGCAGGCGTGCACCAGCGAACTCCCGCCCGATCTCGGCGACGAGGTCGGCCTCGATGCCGATGCGTGCAGCAGCCAACCCGCGCGGGGTAGCCACGGCGACGACGTCACCGAGCGGCGTTCGACGCGCGGACCACAACAGCGTCTGGGCCGGAGCGCCGGCGGCGTACTCGGCCGGGGTCATCCCCAGGCGCCGGGCGGCCTCTTCATAGAACCCGCGCACCGACCCATAACCGGCGGCGAAGAGCGCGTCCATGACGGATCGTGCCTGCCGCAATGTCGTGCGGGTCCGTTCGCTGCGCACCGCCGCGCCGTACTGCCGCGGGGTCACGTCGAGGACCTCGGCGAAGTCTCGTTGCAGCTGCCGCGGGCCGCAGCCGGCGGCGTCTGCGAGGTCGGCCAGCGGCATCGGCCCGCCTGCCTCGGTCATGGCGCGGCACGCGGCGCGGACCCGTCGTGAGGCCGGTGTGGCCGGGCCGTCGGGAGTGGTTGGTGCGCTCGTCATGGCTGCACCGTATGCCGCGAGCCGTGTCTTCACACTCCGCTTCGCGTCACCGATGGCGCGGGGATCCAAGGGGATATCCCACACGGGAACTGCAGGGCATGTCCGTAGAGAGCCCCAAGGAATGTCCGCAAGGGAAACCCGGAGCCCCGCAAGGGGAGATTTCCCCTGCGAACCTCCGGGTTCCCACCTGTGGCGTAAATCCGGGTGCGGGTGAGGCGCGGCGGGGAATCTGTCACCATGTGGCCATGGCGCTGGATGTGGAGCTCGCCGAGGTGCGGGACTTCCTGAGCGGGGTACGGCCCTTCGACGCCCTCCCACCAGTCGACCTGGAGGCGACCGTGCGCGCCCTTAGCGTCCGCTATTTTCGTCGCGGCACGGACATCATCGCCATCGGCGAGGATAACCATGCGCTGTTCGTCGTCCGCTCGGGCGCGGTGGACATTTTCGACGACCAGGGCAACCTCGCCGATCGGGGCGATGTCGGCACCGTGTTCGGCTCGATAACCCTCGTCCAGGGCAACCCGTCGACGTTCGACGTCACCGCCATCGAGGACACCCTCTGCCTGGTCCTTCCCGAGGCGGCCTTCCACGACCTGCGCTCCCGGCACAAGGATGTCGCCCGCTTCTTCGACCTCCAGCGGGCCTCACGGATGCGCGGTGCCGTCGCCACCTTGCAAATGTCCCACTCCGGCGACGCCATCCTGCGCACCCGGGTGCGGGACCTGGTGCGCCATGCACCGATCACCGCCACAACGACGGCGACCATCCGCGAGGCAGCACAAATCATGACCGCCTCCGGGGTCTCCTGCCTGCTCATCATGGACCGGGAAACCCTGGTCGGCATCGTCACCGATCGCGACCTGCGTCGCCGCGTCGTCGCCACCGGCGTGGACATCGACGCCCCCGTCACCAGCGTCATGACCGCGAACCCAATCACTGGACACGAAGAAGCCATGGCGTTCGAGGTGCTGCTCGACATGGCCAACCGCACCATCCATCACCTCCCAATCGTCCGCGACCAGAAACCGGTTGGAGTGGTCACCACCACAGACCTCATGCGCCTGGAGCAGGCGAACCCGGTCTATGTCTCCGGGGACATTGCCAAGCAGACCTCGGTCGCAGGGGTGGCGACCCTCGCTACGCGGCTGCCTCGGATCGTCGAGGGTCTGGCCCGCCAGGACGCCAGCGCGGACGACATTGGCCGCATCGTCACCGCCGTGGGCGACGCCGTCGAGCGAGCCTTGATCACCCTCGCCGAAGCGGAGCTCGGACCCCCGCCGGTGCCGTATGCCTGGGTCGTGCTCGGCTCACGCGCCCGACTGGAACAGGGTCTGGCGACGGACCAGGACAACGCCATGGTGCTGTCCGACGATTACCGACCCGAGCATGCGGACTATTTCCGCAAGCTCGCGGCATACGTCGTCGATGGCCTGGTCACCTGCGGATATCCCCGCTGTGCTGGGGACATCATGGCGACGAACGATCGCTGGCGGGTACCCCTGTCGACCTGGCGGGGGTACGTACGCACCTGGGTGGAGGCCCCCACCCCGCAGGCCGTGTTGCGCGCCAGCATCTTCCTCGACCAGCGCGCCGTCGTCGACGAGTCCGACCTGCACACCGGATTGGTGGAGGATATTCGCGCCCGCATACCCAGCGCGGATCGGTTCCTCGCCCACCTGGCCCGCGATGCCATCAGTCAGGAGCCCCCTTTGGGCTTCTTCCGTGGCCTCGTGCTGGATAAGGACGAGCATGCGGACACCTTCGACATCAAGAAGGGCGGTCTCGCCGCCGTCGTCAAACTCGCCCGGGTACACGCCCTTCGGCTCGGATCCAGCGCGGTGAACACCCAGGCCCGCATCGCGGCCGCAGCCGCCGCGGGCGCCATGGACCTCGCGCGCGCCGAGGATCTCAGGGACGCCTTCGAATACCTCTCCTATGTCCGGTTGCGCCATCAGGCACGCCAGGTTCGGGCCGGCGGCACCCCGGACAATTTCGTCAACCCGGAAGAGTTGAGCGCCTTCGACCAAAGTCACCTTCGGGATGCCTTCGCGATCGTCCGGGCGGCCCAGAAGGTGCTCGGCTCGGGGTCGCTCGGGTGAGCTGGCTACGACGGACCATTCGCCGGGACCCCGACCCTGCCGCCCTGGCCGAACAAGTCCCCCCGGGCCCGTTGCGCACCTATCTGCGCACGCCGCCACCCCCGGCAGACACCCCCGCCGACTCGCTACCGATGCTAACGCTGGATCTGGAGACCACCGGGCTGGATCCCGGTAGCGACGCCATCCTCTCCTATGGCTGGGTACCGGTTGATGCCGGCTCGATCACCCTGGCCGGGGCACGGCACATCCTGGTGCGGGCCGACCGGGACGTGGGCGCCAGCGCCACCATCCACGGGATCACCGACGACGAGCTGGCTACCGGGATCTCCCCGGCCTCGGCTCTTGACGACCTCTTCACCGCACTCACCGGTCGCGTCCTGCTGGCCCACCATGCCCGGCTGGAGGTGGGCTTCGTGGCCGTCGCCACCGAGCGGGCGTACGGCATACGCCCGCCTTTTGTCGTGGTGGACACCATGGAGACGGAACGGCGCATCCAGACCACGCCGTGGGTGCCCGAGCCTCGGCCGGGGTCGCTGCGCCTGTGGGCGGCACGCGAGCGCTACCGGTTACCCGTTTATCGAGCGCACAACGCCCTGGCCGATGCGCAATCGTGCGCCGAACTGCATCTGGCGCAAGTGGCCGAGCTGGCGGCCTGCTCCGATCGACCCCCGACGCTGGGCAGCCTGCGGACCCCCATATCCAGCAGTTGAGGACCCGCCAAGTGGCACCGGAACACCTCCCGGGCGGCCGGCTCGGTGGGGCGAGCTTGCCGATTGCCTTACAGCGGTGGGGACTTCGGCGTCTGCGGATCGGCCCTGCCCCGGTCGGTCAACTGCGGGTGAGCAACCCGGGCGGCCTTGAGATCGCGATGGGCGTCCTTGGACCGCCCGGACCAGAACGTCCCACGACGGTCGAGGTTGACCCGGCTCCACACGATCTTCTGCAGGTACAGCGTCGCCCACCCGGCAATGATCATCGCGACAATGTTGACCAGGAGCTGCACCGCGCTGCCACGCACTTGCGGCCACACCCCGACCGCCGAACCGACGGCGATGTTCGCGGCGGCAGGGATCGTCGTCACCGAAATGAAGACGCCGGTCAACCCACCGAGGCGTTCAGACGTCAGCGACAACACCCCCGCGGCAGCCGCAATGACGGCGACGATGAGGGTCCATCGATCCGGGTTGTATACGAAGGCCGTCTGTGGGCGTTTCGCTGCGAGGGTTTCCGCGCTAATCCATCCCAGGAGGGCCAACAGCCGGGCCCCGATCCAGGTGAGTGCGATGGATGCCGCAAAACCCACCAACAATGTCCTCACTGAAATCGTGAGCAGCCCTGGCCGCCGCAGCACCAAGGCCACCCCGATCGCCGAAATGGCCCCGAATTCCGGGCCGAGCACCATGGCGCCGACCACGAGGATGGCGCTGTCGTTGATTAATCCGACGGCTGCAATCGCCGTGGCGAGGACTTGGAAGGAGAAGTAGGTCCAGTTGAGCTCGGCACCCGCATAGGCCTCGGACACCGTTTCGCTCCACACCACCGCATCCGCGCTCGCCCCTGGCGCCGCTGCCTCGGCGCTGTGAGCCGAGGCGGACAACCACGTGCTGACCGGCTCGATCCGCACCGTACCCACCTGGGGCACCCCAAGCGCCCGAAGCCGCTCGATGATGATATTGGCGGCCTCCCTAACGACGTCCGCCTCGATGACATCTCCGGCCGGTTTGACCGACCCACCCTTATAGACCGACAACTGGGTAACGCTTGCTTCGGCGTCGAGCAGGCTCACCACCACCTCGGCGAGGTCGGTCGGAACCGCGACCGTCAGATGCAGCACACAGCCAGTTTCCCGCAGAAGAGCGGCTCAGCGCATGAGCTAGTGCATAACGACTGCGGGGGCGGGGTCCCCCTCGTCGTCGTCGAGCAGGTGGGACTCCTCGTGCTTTCGCGGCAGGAAGAATGCCGCCACGAGGGTTAACGTGATGATGCTCGCGGCCACCCAATAGGTGCTGGCGAACGCGCTGGCCAACGCCTCCTTGACCGCCCTGGCCAGGGCCGCTTGGGCAGCCGCCTGATCCTGCCCGAACGGCGCAATGACCTGTGCCACAGCGGGGAACTTGGCCAGCAGCGTAGCGAGCTGACTGGGATCGCTGACCGACCTGGCCGCCTCGGCGAACTGCTGGGACTGGGCGATTACGGCGGAGTTCTTGATGCGGTTGGTCAGAACGACCGAGAGGACCGCCACCCCGATCGAGCTGGCCACCTGTTGGGTGATGTTCAACAGGGTCGAGCCGCGAGCCACCTGGTGATGGGTGAGCGTCTTGATGGCTGAGGTCATCACCGGCATCATCGTCGCGCCCATACCCAGGCCCATGACAAACAGAACCGGGATGATGAAGCCCCACTGGGAGCTGTCCGCGGTCAGCTGGGTCAGGGCAAACATCCCTCCGATGATGGCGACCAGGCCGAACGGCACAATCCGCCCGACCGGGAACTTGTCGACCAGCGCTCCAGCAATGGGCATGGTGATCATGGCGCCGAGACCTTGGGCGGCCATGATCAGTCCGGCCCCCATGGGGGTCTTGTCCCGCACCTCCTGCAGGTATTGCGGCATGAGGAGCAGGCCACCAAAGAATGCTCCGGCGAACAGGACCATGGTCACCGTCGCCACAGTGAGGTTCCGGTTGGCGAACAGTCGCAGGTCGAGCAGGGGATGCTTGGGCTTGAAGCTGTAGAAGACGAAGGCAACGATCATGAGGACGCCGATCGTGCCGAAAACTTCGGTCTTCCAGTTGAAGAAGCTGCCCTCACCGGGGATCGAGGAGACTCCATAGAGGAAGAGGGCCAGACCGGGACTCATCAGCGCCATCCCGATCCAGTCGAAGGACTCGGAGGGTTCGGGGCTGTCCTTGGCCAACGCCCACCAGGCGTAGGCCAGGGCGAGCGCGCCGACCGGCACGTTGATCAGGAAGATCCAATGCCAGCTGTGGTTGTCGATGAGGTAGCCGCCAAGGATCGGCCCGAGGATCGGCCCGAGCAGCATGGGAACCCCAAGGAGCGCCATGAGGCGTCCCATCCGCTTCGGCCCCGCGGCACGGGTGAGCATGGTCATACCCAGCGGCATGAGCATGCCACCGCCCAGGCCCTGGACGACTCGGAACGCGACGAGCATCTCGATGCTGGTGGCCGTCGCGCACAGCACCGAACCGATGGTGAACAAGGCGAGTGCGGACATATAGAGGCGCTTCGTGCCGAATCGATCGGCCGCCCACCCGGTCAACGGGATCACGGTCGCCAGGGCCAGGGTGTAGCCGGTCACGGTCCAGGCCACCGCGCTGTAGTCCAGCGGAGTCTCGTCGGTGGAAAACGCCGTCTGGAACGTCGCGAGGGCGACATTGACCACGGTGATGTCGAGGATGGACATGATGGCACCGAGGACGACCACGCCGGCCACTTTGAGCACGGCAGAGTCGATGGCCTCCGGATATTCCGGAGCGTGCTGAGGCGCAGCGGACACAGGTGCCTCCTGGGCAAATGGATCGAGGGGCGTGCGGCGCCACCGATGGCGCCTGGCAGACCTCGGCAGTGTAGCCGCCGATTGTGAGTGTCTTCTGAGCGAGCGAAGGTGTCCCGGTTTGGTTGGCTCCTTACCCCCTTCCCATATACCCCTAGGGGGTATATGCTCCAGGCATGAGCACATCGTCCGGGACGCCTCCGGGACCTCATGGCTATGCCGATAACAAGGACGCCGTCCAAAAGCGCCTGCGGCGTATCGAGGGCCAGGTCCGGGGCCTGCAGCGGATGGTCGATGAGGACAAGTACTGCATCGACATCCTCACCCAAATCGCTGCGGTCACCAAGGCGCTTCAGTCGGTTGGGCTGGGCCTGATGGAGGACCACCTCAGCCATTGCGTGGCCGACGCCGCCCGCAAGGGGGGCCCTGAGGCGGACGCCAAGATCAAAGAGGCTTCCGACGCCATCGCCCGGATGGTCCGCACCTAGGCATTCGTATGCCACCAATCCGCACACAAGGAGAGAGCATGAGCACGACAACCACCTACACCGTCACCGGCATGACCTGCGGACACTGCGTCGCCTCCGTCACTGAGGAAGTCAGTGAGGTGGCCGGCGTCACCGATGTCCAGGTCGATCTGGACTCCAGCACCATGACCGTCACCTCCGAGGTCCCGGTCGAGAAGGACACGATCGCCGCCGCCGTTACGGAAGCGGGGTACGTCCTCGTATGACCACCCGTGAGGTCGACCTCGACATCTCGGGGATGACCTGTGCCTCCTGCGCCAACCGCATCGAGCGCAAGCTCAACAAGCTCGGCGGGGTCAGCGCCAACGTCAACTACGCCACAGAGAAGGCACACGTCATCGTGCCCGAGGACGTAGACACCGACACCCTGCTGAACACCGTCGAGCAGGCCGGTTATCACGCCGCCCTGCCCGCGCCTCCGGGTCAGGATGGGGACGGCGGGCCCTCCGAGGCCGACCAGTGGCGCACCCGGGTCCTCATCGCCGCGCCGCTCACCCTGATCGTCGTCGCCGTGTCGATGATCCATGGCCTCCAGTTCACCGGGTGGGAGTGGGTTGCGCTCTTGCTGACCACTCCGGTGGTGTTCTGGGCGGGCTGGCCGTTCCACCGGGCAGCAGCCCTGAATGCCCGGCACGGCGCGACGACGATGGACACCCTGGTCTCTCTCGGCACGCTCGCTGCGTATGCCTGGTCGGCCGCGGTCGTTCTCTTCGGCCTGGACGGACACGTGTACTTCGAGTCCGCGGCCGTCGTGACGACCTTCCTTCTCATCGGCCGGTGGCTAGAGGCACGCTCGAAGCGCTCGGCCGGGGCGGCTCTGCGTGAACTCATGACCCTCGGGGCCACCGATGCTGCGGTCCTGCGGGACGGCGTCGAGACGCGGATTCCGGTGGATCAACTCCGCCTCGACGACCTCTTCGTCGTCCGCCCGGGCGAGACCGTCGCCACCGATGGTGTCGTCGTCGAGGGCAACTCCGCCGTCGACGCCGCCATGCTCACCGGCGAGGCCGTCCCCATCGAAGTCGGCCCCGGCGACGACGTCACCGGCGCCACGATCAATGCCGGCGGCCGTCTCGTCGTGCGGGCCACCCGGATCGGCGCGGACACCCAGCTGGCCCGAATGGCGCGCCTGGTCGAGCAGGCCCAGAGCTCCAAGGCCGATATCCAACGTCTGGCCGACCGAGTGTCCTCGGTGTTCGTGCCGATCGTCATTGCCATCGCCATCGCGACCTTCCTCGGCTGGCTGGTGTTTGCTCACGACGTCAACGCGGCGTTCACCGCCGCCGTGGCCGTCCTGGTCATCGCCTGCCCATGCGCGCTCGGACTGGCCACCCCGACGGCGTTGCTCGTCGGCACCGGTCGCGGTGCCCAGCTCGGCATCCTCATCCGAGGTCCCGAGGTGCTCGAAGCGACCCGCACCGTGGACACCATCGTGCTGGACAAGACCGGCACAATCACCTCGGGCGTCATGTCGTTGGCGCGGGTCATCCCATCGACTGGCACCTCCGAGACGGACCTGCTGGCGTATGCCGGCGCCCTCGAGGACGCCTCCGAACACCCTATCGGTCGGGCCATCGCCGCCGGCGCCCGGGAGCGCCTGGGCACCGACCTGCCCGACGTGTCGTCCTTCGCCAACGTCCCCGGCAAGGGGGTGCAGGGGCTCGTTGCTGGGCATACGGTGCTGGCCGGCCGACCAGAGCTGCTGGCCGATTGGTCGGTGACCATCCCGTCGGACCTGTCCGAAGCCCTGGCCGGCGAGCGAGCCGCTGGACGCACCGCAGTGCTGGTCGGCTGGGACGGGCAGGCACGGGGCATGGTCAGCGTGGGCGATGAGGCGAAGGCGACCTCGGCCGAAGCGATCGGCTGGCTCAAGCGACTCGGGCTGCATCCGGTCCTGCTCTCCGGTGACCATGCGACGACGGCCACCACTGTGGCCGGGGAAGTCGGCATCGACGCAGGTGATGTCATCGCCGATGTGCTGCCGGAGGACAAGGTCTCCGCGATCACCCGGTACCGCTCCGAGGGGCATCGCGTGGCGATGGTCGGCGACGGAGTCAACGATGCGGCCGCACTGGCCACCGCTGACCTCGGCATGGCCATGGGCACCGGCACCGGTGCGGCCATGGCGGCTGCCGACCTCACCCTGGTCCGGGGCGACCTGCGGGTGGCGGCCGACGCCATCCGACTGTCCCGCCGCACCCTAGGGATCATCAAGGGCAACCTCGTGTGGGCCTTCGGCTACAACATCGCCGCGATCCCGCTGGCTGTTGCCGGTCTGCTCAACCCGATGATCGCCGGCGCAGCGATGGCGTTCTCCTCGGTGTTCGTCGTGCTCAACAGCCTGCGGCTGCGCGGGTTCACACCGTGGACGCCCTCCCGATAGCTGCTCACCGATGGGAGTAGGCCCATCCCGGGCTACGCAGCAGGAAGCTGAACCGGTCCGACCACGTCCGTGCGCCGGCAATGTCTCGGGCGATGTCCCGCCACTCGTGTGTGGCGATCCGCGCCGGGTTGAACGTGTCGATGTTGGTGGTCAGGCCGTAGACCACCGGTTCGTCTTCGGGCTCGAAGGTGCCGAACAGTCGATCCCAGACGATGAGGATCGATCCGTGGTTCCGGTCGAGGTAGCGCCGGTTGGAGCCGTGATGCACCCGGTGATGTGAAGGGGTGTTGAAGATCTTCTCCAACCAGCCGATCGAGCGAATGACCTCGGTGTGGATCCAGAACTGGTAGATGAGGTTGAGCGCGCGGGCGGACTCGATCACCGCGGGACGTATGCCTAGCAGGGCCAGCAGCCCATAGGGCACCGTCAGGGTCACACCTTCGAACACCGGTTGGCGCAACGCCGTGGAGAGGTTGTAGCGCTCCGAGGAATGGTGCACGACATGCACCGCCCAGAGCCACCGAGACTCGTGGGAGAGGCGATGGTTCCAGTAGTAGATGGCGTCCCAGCCCAGGACGGCCACAGCAGTGGCCAGCGCCCCGCCGCCCAGGTCGCGCCCGTGACGGGCAAACAGCGCCCGTCCAGATGTCGCGGCACTGATCACCGTGGCCGCGCTCAGGGCGGTTCCGGCCACCGCGGCCACCGCGGTCGCGGCCAGCGGGATGGGAGTTCCCGGTCCTTGCGTCCTCGGCAGCGTTCCCGCGTCCGGCAGGCCGCCGCCGGTGCGGTGTTGCCGCCGAACATCAGCGATGGTGGTCAGCGCCGCAGCGCCCAGGGTCGTTGCGACCAGTGCGCTACCCCACCGGCCTCGCCCCGGAGTCAGCCGGCCCAGCAGCCGTTCCCCGATCAGCGGTGCAACCAGGCTGCCGACCCCCATGGTCAGGCTGGCGATCGTATCCTTGAGTTCATAGTCGCCCGGGCGAAGCGTCCCGACCGGCGCCGGATACCTACGCTGCCACAGGTACTCAGCGGCCATGGCACCGACGAAGCCCGGGATGGCCAGCACGGTGAGGTCCACCTTCGCCATGACCGGACCTCCTTGCTACTGCGCGGTAACTCCCGTTCAGCCTAGCCAACGGCATACGGCTTGCGGTAGCGCCACAGCGCAGCCGGCCACGGTAGCCTCCGGCCATGACTGCGCTCCTCGCCCTTATCGCCGCCCTGGCCCTGGTGGCCGCGGCGCGATGGTGGCGGTGGTTCCGGCTCTCCCCGGCCCGCGCAGAGCGCGACCGGATTCGAGCCGATACCGGGTCGGCGCAGTTCATTGCTGCGCCAGGCAACCGCAGACTCGGCACGACGTGGCGGCCCGGCCTGTTGACCGTCTCGCGAGGCCATGTTCGGATGTGGCAGGTCGCAGGTGGCCAGCTGCATCTGGCGGAGGAGTTCCCGGCCGAGACCGTCCGGCTCAGTGCTACTCGGGTCCCGCTGTCCGAACTTCGCTCCCTGCCTGGGGTTCGTCTGATCACCCCCGACCGCGAGCTGTCGCTAATGCTCCTCAAGGACGGCCCGATGCTGTCGCCGGTGACCGACCCGGGGTTCGAGCTCGCGTATGCCACGCTGCAGCGAGCCCAGCGCCCGGAGGATCTGAAGCCACCCGGGCAGCGTCAGTGACGTATGCCGGGGGCTCCTGACGCCTTCAGGCCTCCCCTGCTCATGGATTGACGCAGACTTCAGTCATGGAGGATTTTCGCTGCTCGACCAGCACCCGCGCCCGGGGGGACGCCGTCGGCGGCACCGCAAGCGCCATCACCGCGGTGCTGCTCATGGAGGACCCGGGACCCTACGGCTACACGGCGTGGGCCGATGCCCGGCTCCCGGCGGGGCTCGGCGCGAGCATCATCGCTCGGGGAAAGGCCGCCGGCGTTCGCCCGCAACTCATTCGTCGGGACAAACGGCTCGTCGATGGCCGACGCCGAGTATTCCTCGCGTATGCCGGGGCGGACGGCCCGGCGTGGGTGGAGTCCACCGTCATCAGCGACCCCCGCGACGTGCTCGACCTGGACTTGACCACGCTCGCCGCTGGGACCTCCTTGGGCTTGGATCGCTGGACGGAGCCCGTCGTGGCGGTGTGCACCCACGGCAAGCACGACCGGTGCTGCGCCGAGCGAGGTCGGCCAGTGTATGCCGCCATGTCCGCGGCCGCCGCGGACCTGGTATGGCAGACCTCACACCTCGGCGGCGACCGCTTCTCCGGCAATGCCCTCGCGCTCGTCGGCGGCCAGCATCGAGGAGCATTCCTCTTCGGCGAGCTCGACCCTTGTGTGGGGGCGGACGTAGTCACCACGTTTGCCGAAGGACAACTGTCGCTGGCGAACCTACGTGGTCGCACGTGCTGGCCGAAGCCGGTTCAGGCCGCCGAAATCGGCCTGCGCCTGCACCTGGGGCTGGCCGGCCTGGGCGGCGTCGAGGTGGTCACACACCACGATGCCGGCAGCGACGATCCGGCGTCTGCGGCCGTCGTCGACTTCTGCGTCGATGACTCCCTGTGGCGGGTGTGGGTGGAGCACTCTGTCAGCGAACCGGTCCGGCTGTCCTGCCATAAAGACACGCTCGAACCGGCCGTTTCGTGGCGGGTCAGCTCGCTGGCACCGGTCGCGGCGTAGGCATACGAGAATCGAACGGGACTAGCCAGATATATACCCCACGGGGTATGGTCCCCGTATGACCAAGAATGTGGGAACGACCGATCGCAACATCCGCATCGTGATCGCCATCGTTGCCCTCATCGCCGCCTTATGGGTCGGCGTAGGCAGCGTCTTGGGGGTCATTCTCATCATCGTCGCGCTGATCATGGCGGTCACGGCCTTCACTGGCTTCTGCCCGATCTATCGACTCCTGGGCCAGAGCACCGCCCCGAAGCCGCCGGCAGACTAGCCGCAGATCCGCGCATACCCGGTCACATCGCCTCAACCGTTGGGCGAGGGGTGACCCGCGTTCAACCGTCAACTCGCGTCGACACCGCTGGGGTCGCGTTACATCATCTGCTCGAAGGAGAGACACATGGCTGAGGTCGTCATTCTCGGCGCAGGCGTGTCAGGGCATACGGCTGCCCTGCATGCGCGTCGCATGCTCGGGAAAGATCACACCGTCACGGTGGTGACCCCAAACTCGAACTGGAACTGGATCCCGAGCAACATCTGGGTCGGCGTGGGAAAGATGGCCAAGAAGGACGTCGTCTTCCCGCTCGCCCCGGTCTACAAGCGCAAGGGCATCGAACTGCGCCAGGCAAAGGCTGTGGCCATCCGGCCCAATGGGGACGAAACAAGCGCTCGCGGAGGGGTGGACATCGTCTATACCAGCCCAGACAAGGCCGGGCAGGAGGAGCGGATCTATTACGACTACCTCATCAACGCCACCGGGCCACAGCTGAAGTTCGGCATGACTGAGGGCCTCGGCCCGGACGTCGGCAACACCGTGTCGGTCTGTACCGCCGACCACGCCACCGAGGCTGCTCAGCGCCTCGAGGAAACCATCGCCAAGCTCCAGGCCGGCCAGCGCCAGACCCTCGTCGTCGGCATGGGGCACGGGACCTGCACATGCGAGGGGGCCGCTTTTGAGTACATCTTCAATGTCGACCACCAGCTTCGGGAGGCCGGGGTTCGCGACCGGGCCCGTTTGGTGTACCTGACGAACGAGGCACAACTCGGTGACTTCGGCGTCGGCGGCATGGTCTTCGACGACATGGGATTCGAGACCTCCAGCGAACTATGGACCGGCAGCCTGTTCCGCGAGCGCAAGGTCGAGGCCATCCTCGGCGCGCATGTCGCCAAGGTCGAGCCGGGGCTGGTCCACTACGAGACCCTCGACGGCCAGATGCATACGTTGACGTTCGACTTCGGCATGTTGCTGCCGCCCTTCGGTGGGGTGACCATGGCGGCTTTCGACAAGGATGGCGCCGACATCACGGCTCAGATGTTCGCGCCGAGCGGCTTCATGAAGGTGGATGCGGACTACTCGGGCAAGCCCTACGAGGAATGGAAGGCCTCCGACTGGCCGCGCACCTACATGACGCCGGGGTGGAACAACATTTGGGCGGTGGGCATCGCATTCGCGCCGCCGCACCAGATCAGCAAGCCCCGAAAGTCCACAAACGGCACTGTCATCGCGCCGTCACCTCCGCGTACGGGGATGCCGTCGGGAGTGATCGGCAAGGCCGCGGCCATGTCGATCGCCGCCCGGATCAAGCAGGGCGCCGGCGCCAAACCACACGAGGCATCCATGGCCGAAATGGGCGCCGCCTGTGTGGCGTCCGCGGGGGCAGGCCTTCGTGGGGGTTCAGCCGCCGCGATGACCATGATGCCCGTCGTGCCGGACTTCGAGAAGTACCCGACCGGGCGCAGCCTCATTGATACCCGAGGCGAAATCGGCCTGTCGGGTCACTGGGTCAAACTTATGCTGCACTATCTCTTCCTGCACAAGGCCAAGGCCCGCTTCGGCTGGCAGTTCATCCCGGAGTGATCACATGACCGAAAACAATGCACCCGCTCAGGGCACCGAATCGGAGGACGCTGTCGCTCCGGACCCCATTGCCGATGTCTCCGGGGCGCCGTTGCCGACGTCACGGACGCTGAAACAGCGCAAGAGCCTCGTCATGCAGGCCGGCCGCTTTGTCATCTTCAACTCGAGGATGATCCGGCTGGTGTTCAAAGGCCAGCACTGACGAGTACTGACCTGGCGCGGCCTGTGCCCGCCGACGGCGACGGAACCCCCGGATGCGGATACGGGGGTTCCGTTGCGAGGACGTTTCTCGTGGGGGCGTCCGTCGCGATCGCATCGCTTGACAAGGGAAACCCGAGGTTCGCTAGGGAAGGTTTCCCGTGCGAACCTCGGGTTTCTCACCTGAGGCGTAAATCCGGAGGTTCAGCGGCTGAAGAGCTTGCTGAAGAAGCCGGTGCTCGGCTCATTCTCGTGGCCGGCGCAACGGTCGGCCTTGGGCACCCCGCGCATCACCTGGTCCACGTGCTGACCGCACCCGGCCCACGTCGTCTTGCCACACTTCCGGCAGGTCACGGCTCGGCACATTGTCAAACTCCTCGCATTCGGCTTCAGTCCTAGGCGCACGGGCGACCCATTCGGACCACCTGCCGAAGCATACCCCATGGGGTATTGCGCCTAAGCCGTCCCCGGAGCCGACGACCCAGGCGCTCCTTGCGGTCGGCACGCCGGCGAGCGCCCAGCACCGGAGACGGACCCCGCAGGGCGGTGCGCCGGCCTGCCACTGCCTGCCCGTGGTGACGATGTGGTCTCAGCAGTCGCCGACCGACCGCGATCATGGCACCCTGTCAAGGTGGCTGGAGGGCTGGGACGGCCGTTTTGGACGGTGTGGTCGGCCGGCATCATCTCGTACGCCGGTGACGGCCTAGTCAGCGGCGCCATGCCCGTGATCGCCGCCTCGATCACCCGCGACCCCCGGCAGATCGCCCTGGTGGAGTTCTTCGAGACCGCCGGCTGGCTCGTCGTCGGGCTGCTCGCCGGTGTCGTTGCCGACCGCGTCCAACGGTTGACCTTGATGTGGCGGGTGGACCTCATCCGCGCCCTGGTCCTCCTCGGCTACGTCACCCTCGTCGCCCTGGGCTGGGAGAGCATCGCCCTGCTGTGCGGCCTGGGCCTGCTGCTCGGCCTGGCCGCGCCCTTCCACGACAGCGCCCAGGGGTCTCTCGCCCCCGACCTGGTCACCGACGAGCACTTGGAACGGGCCAACTCGCTCAATCAGGTCGCCCTCCTTTTTGCCGCCATGCTCATCGCACCACCGATCGGCGCGATCTGGGCAACCGCCTCGCACACCATGCCGTTCCTGCTCGATGCGGTGACGTTCGCCGTGGCCGCTGTACTCCTGTGGCGACTGGCCAGTAGCCACCTGGTCAGGGCACACATGCAGCCTCCCGCACCGGAGCCGGTAGCCGCGGCGCCGGGAATCGTCTGGGCCGAGCTGCGCGAAGGGCTGTCCTATCTCTGGCGTCAGCGGGGTTTGCGAACCTTGGCGATCGCGGCCGGCATGATCAACGGCATATCCGGCGGCATCGTGTCCATCCTCGTCCTCTATGTGTCCACCGATCTGGGACTGCCCGACACGGCATACGGATTCGCCATGGCACTCTTCGCGCTCGGCGGGGTGCTGGGTGCCGTCGTCGCCGAGCCGCTGGTCCACCGGCTCGGCGCACAGCTGGCCGTGCTCACGTCGCTGGGCAGCTTCTCAGCCGCCGCTTTTGGCCTGGGCTTGCTAGTCGCCCCCGCGCCGGCCGCGTTGGCGCTGGTGATCGCCGGGTTCGGCGGCCTGCTGTGGAACGTCGTCACGGTGACCTACCGTCACCGGGTGGTACCTCGAGCGTTGCTCGGCCGGGTCACCTCCACCTATCGCCTGATCGCCTTCGCCGGTATGCCGCTCGGCGCGGTTCTCGCCGGCTTCTTGGCCCACTTTCTCGGGTCCATCCCCGTCGTCTACGTCATGGGCGGGGCAGCTCTCTTGCTCACGACCGCGTTCGTCTGGCCGGGGCTGCGCGATCTCGACGCACACTCCGCCAAGCTCGGCCAGGTCGGCTAGCGCCGAGCCGGCGCGACGGCATACGGTCAGTCGGCGTCGGTGTGCTTGGCCCGGGCGACAATGTCCGCATCCGGGGCATAGACCATCTTGGGGTTCTTGCCCTCGTAGTCGAACTGGTTCAAGAACGCGCGCAACGCGTTGATCCGACCGCGCTTCTTGTCATTGGACTTCACGGTCAGCCAGGGTGCGTACTTCTTGTCGGTGCGTTCGAACATCGACTCCTTGGCTGCCGTGTAGTCCTCCCATCGATCCAACGACTCAAGATCCATCGGGGACAGCTTCCACCGGCGCACGGGGTCGATCTGTCGGATGGCGAACCTGGTGCGCTGCTCTTGCTGAGTGACCGAGAACCACAGCTTGGTCACCGTGGTCCCGGATTCCACGAGCATCCGTTCGAACATGGGCGCCTGCCGCATGAACACCTCGTACTGCTCATCAGTGCAAAACCCCATGACCCGCTCCACGCCGGCCCGGTTGTACCACGAGCGATCGAACAGCACGATCTCGCCGGCGGTGGGCAGGTGGTTGACGTACCGCTGGAAGTACCACTGCCCCCGCTCTTCCTGCGTGGGCGTGGTCAGCGCGACGACCCGAGCGGCCCGCGGGTTGAGGTGCTCCATGAACCGTTTGATGGTGCCGCCCTTACCCGCCGCGTCACGGCCCTCGAAGACCAGCACGTGCTTCATCCCCATGTCCTGGCTCCAGTACTGGAACTTCAGCAACTCGATCTGCAGCTGGTACTTCTCCTCCTCGTACTCGTCGCGGTCGAGCAACTCGTCGTAGGGGTAGTCCTCTCGCCAGGTCTCGACAGCGCTGCCGTCCGGGGCGATGAGGACCGGGTCTTCGTCCTTGCCACCGGCAACGGTGTAGCCCTCGGTCTGGAGATGATCGATATATTCGCGAAGGTTCATCCGTTGTGCCATACCCCCATCCAACCAACTTTTCGGTGCGTCACGCGCCCGCTGCGGCGAAGCTCACCGGGGAATGCCGGGCCGGGAAAATCGCCGCCGAACATGGCCCGTCATGGCCGATGCGGGCCACCGCCAACGGGTGCGCCGACATCCCGGGCGTGGCGTCGCGTTCATCCACCTGACCAGCGCATACGTCCGCTTCTTCCGGGCGCGGGAACAAACTATTTCACTCAAGCTAATGACTCGGCGGCTCAATATGGCTAGGGTCGATGGCCGTCAGATGTGACCTGCCAGGAAACACACAGACTCCGATTGGATCCCCCTGATATGAATTTCGACTCCATCGACTGGCAGCACATCCTGCTCAATGTGGTGTACGCCGTCGTCATCCTCATCGTCACCTGGTTCTTGGCCGGGCTGGTGAAGCGGTTACTCGGCAAATACCTCAACCGGGTGGGAGTGCTGCGACGCACCAACGACAACGGTGACACGTTGGCGACCTCCCTGGCCTCCATCGGCTCACTGCTCGTTTGGCTCTTCGGCCTCATCGCCGTGCTCAACCTGTTCGGCCTCACCGAAGTGCTCGGACCGGTACAAGGCATGCTCAACGAGGTGTTGGGCTACCTCCCGAACGTCATCGGGGCAGCCCTGATCTTCTTCTTCGGGCTGGTGCTGGCAAAGATCGTCCGCGAACTCATCGTTGCCGCCCTCGAGGCAGTCAACCTCGATCGCTACGTGACTATGGCCGGTCGGCGGGCCGAGGCGGAGATCGCGGCCGGTGTTGCCGATACCCAACCGGCCGCCCACTCAGCACCGGCGAACTCGACGAGCATCACCAAGGTCATCGGCCAGATCGTCTTCGCCGTCGTCCTCATCGTCGTATCCATTGCCGCCCTTCAGGTCCTGGGCATCGCATCGATCTCCGAACCGGCCACCCAGATGCTCGAGCTGATCCTCGCGGCCATCCCGGCCATCATCGGCGCAGCGATTCTCTTGGGTATCGGCGTGCTCGTCGCCCGGTTCGCCGGCGGTCTCGTGGAGTCCATGCTTCGCAGTACCGGCTTCGACGCCACCCTGGCCCGGATCGGCATCGAGCCGAAGGACCGGGACGCGGCCAGTGTCGTGAACATTCTGGTGCAGATCGCCATCATCTTGTTCTTCGCCGTGGCCGGAACTCGTCTGCTGGGCTTCCCGGAGATCACGGCCATGCTCGACGCCGTGCTCCTGCTCGCCGGTCGCGTGCTGTTCGGCGGCGTGGTCATTGCCGCCGGCGTCTACATCGCCAGCCTCCTGGCGAAGATGGTCGGCAACGGGACCGGTGCCCTCATCGTGCGGTGGGCGACGATCGTCCTCTTTGTTGCCATGGGCCTGAAGTTCATGGGCCTGGCCGATTCGATCGTCAACCTCGCGTTCGGTGCGCTCGTCGTCGGTGCAGCGACCGCGGCAGCCTTGGCATTCGGCCTTGGCGGCCGCGAGGCAGCCTCCCGGGAACTGCAGCGCTTCCAGCAGCGTCGCGCCGCTTGATCCGCCCTTAACCGGGTCACATCCGGTCGCGGGAGCCTCCACCATTGGAGGCGCCCGCTCTGATTCCCGGCAAACCCCAACGACTGTCGGCGTCATCCAGTAGGTTCCGGCCATGAGCGCCGCCACCAGCGCAGATCTACAGCAGGACAGCCCTGCCCTGGGGCGCCGGGACCGGAACATCGCCTTCGCCGTCATCGCTGGGGGGAATGCTGCTGGCTGCCCTGGACGGCACCATCGTCTCCACCGCATTACCCACCATCGTCGGCGACCTCGGTGGCGGCCAGCACATGACCTGGGTCGTCACGGCATACATGCTGACCCAAACGATCGCCACCGTGTTGGCTGGGAAATTCGGCGATCTATTCGGCCGCAAGAAGATGTTCCTGCTCGCCATCGTCATTTTCGTCGGGGCCTCCGCGCTGTGTGGGATGGCCGAAGGAATGACCTGGCTGATAGCCATGCGTGCCTTGCAGGGCATCGGTGGCGGCGGGCTAACCGTGACCGCCACGGCGATGATCGCCGACATCATCCCGCTGCGGGATCGCGGCAAGTACCAGGGCGCCATCGGCGCCGTGTTCGGCGTCGCCACCGTGATCGGACCGCTCATCGGCGGCCTGTTCACCGACCACCTGTCGTGGCGGTGGGTGTTCTACGTCAACGTCCCGGTGGCCCTGATCATCCTGCCCTTCGCGATCCGGCTCCTGCCGTCGAACAGGGCCCAGGACCGACCAATCATCGACTACTGGGGGATCGGGTTCGCCGCAGTCGCGGCTGGCGCCCTCATTCTCGGAACCAGCTGGGGCGGTACCCAATATCCCTGGGGGTCAGCGACCATCATCGGCCTGTTCGCCACTGCCGCCGTCTTCTCGGTGCTTTTCGTCATCGCTGAATCGCGGGCAACAAGCCCGATGCTGCCGCTGCGGCTGTTCAAGCGCAACGTGTTCAGCGTCTCGGTGATCCTGTCCTTCATCGTCGGCTTCGCCCTGCTCGGCTGCATGACCTTCCTGCCGACCTACCTGCAATATGTCCAGGGTGTCTCCGCCACCGACTCCGGGGTGCAAACGCTGCCCATGGTGTTCGCGCTGTTCATCGCCTCGGTGACCGCGGGCAACATCGTCTCCACGACGGGGAAGTACAAGATCTTCCCAGTTCTCGGGACGTTGGTCATGGCCGCAGGGATGTACCTGTTGTCCGGGCTGGACGAACACAGCTCGCACGGGCAACTCTACCTGGCGATGATCGTCCTCGGGCTCGGCATTGGGCTGTCCATGCAAGTGCTGACCATCATCGTGCAGAACACCGTGGACTACCGTGACCTCGGCGTCGCCACCTCGGGAGTGACGTTCTTCCGCACCCTGGGCTCCGCGTTCGGCACCGCCGTATTCGGCACCATCTACGCCAACCAGCTCAACTCGACGATGCAAGAGGGCGTCCAACGGGCCCATATCGACCCCAAGAAGCTGTCCACGCCGGCGGCGGTGGACGCGCTGCCCGCGCAGCAGCATCAAGTGGCCGTTCAGGCATACGCCGATGTGCTCCAGGTGGTGTTCCGGTCAGCGATACCAGTGGCCCTGATCGCCTTCGTGGTCGCCTTGTTCCTCAAACAGGTGCCTCTGCGTGGGTTAAGTCAGCCCGAAGCGACCGATGTCGGCAAGGGCTTCGGTATGCCGGATCAGCGCAGCTCGGCGGAACAGCTTGAGGCCCAGATCGCCCACCTTCTCCAACACCGACTGCCGCGGGAGTATGCGCAGCTGTTGGAGCGATCCGGGCTTGACCCGGTGCAGCTGTGGGTGGTCCGGGTGGTAGCCGGGGCGCAGAAGTCCGCGTCAGCGCTTGCCGACCCGGTGCTCATGGCCCGAGCCCGGTGGATGCCGGTGGGTGTGATCCGACCCGCATTGGACGACGCGCTGGCCGCCGGACTCATCGAGGAATCCGGGGACGGTGTCGGGCTCACCGCGGCGGGTCAGACGGCTTTCACTACGGTCGTGGACGACGTGTGGACGTGGCTCCGGGCCGAGATTGAGCACGAGAACGGCGAGCCGCTCTCACCGGAGGACGCCACCGAAGCTCGCCACATCGCCGTCCGGCTGGCCCTCTTTGACGGAGCCACCGACCCCGAGGCCACGGCCGACCTGGAGTCCTCCGGAGTCTGAGCCGGCTGCCGGGCCGAACCGGCATCCAGGGAACCGGGGACAGACCTCCTGGTCAGCCCGGATGAGCGGCGGCGACCTCGAGAAGGCGAATGCGACACAATGGCGACGGAACCGCAACGACGCGAGGAGCAACGGTGACCCACGATCCCGGGAACGTCTGGCACCCCCCGGTCCAGGAGGCGCAAGGATCCACCCTCGCGCAGTTCATGGACTGGCTCGGGGCCGAGCGAGGCGTGTCGGTGGCGGACTACCAGCAACTGCACGACTGGTCGGTGGAACAGCCCGACTTCTGGGCCGCGATGTGGGACCACGTGGGCTTGGTTGCCGAACGCGGCGACGGGCCGATCCTGGCCGACGCCGCCATGCCCGGTGCCTCATGGTTCCCCGGCGTCCGCCTCAACTATGTCGATCAAGTGCTCGCCAGTGTCGATGGTGACCGACCGGCCATTATCGGCCGCAGCGAGCCGGGAGGGCCGACACCCACCGAGCTGTCCTGGGACCAACTCAGCGCCGACGTGGGCGCGCTGACCGCGACCTTGCGCGCCCTCGGCGTCGGCGAGGGTGACAGGGTTGTCGGCTATCTGCCGAACATCCCCGAAGCGGTGGTCGCGTTCTTAGCCACGGCCTCGTTGGGAGCCATGTGGTCCGCCTGTGGTCAGGACTACGCCCCGGCAGCCGCGGTGGACCGGCTCGGCCAACTCACCCCCACCGTTCTGGTCGCCGCCGACGGATACCGCTACGCGGGCAAGGACCACGACCGCACCCAGGACGTACTCGAAGTTGCCGAGAGCATCGATAGCCTGACAGCGGTCGTCATGGTGCCTCGGCTGGGTGGCCGGCTCCCCGAGGTGCCTGCCGGCATACGAGTGTTGACCTGGGCTGACGCCATCGCGAACGAGACCGCACCGGAGCCGGTGGCGGTGGCGTTCGACCACCCGCTGTGGGTGTTGTTCTCCTCCGGTACGACCGGGAAGCCCAAGGGGATCATGCACGGGCATGGCGGGGTATTGCTCGAACACGTCAAACAGATGCGCTATCACTGCGATCTGGGGCCCGGCGACGCGTTCCTTTGGTACACCAGCCCCAGCTGGATGATGTGGAACTTCCAGGTGGCCGGGTTGCTGACGGGGACAACGATCGTCTGCTATGACGGCAGCCCGAGCCATCCGCGGCACGACGCGATCTGGGAGCTTGCGTCGCAGTTGAAGGTCAAGATGCTGGGGACGTCACCGGCGTATCTGTTGTCCTGTGCGGACAAGGGCATTTCACCGGCGCGGGACCACGACTTGTCGTCGTTGCGGGTGCTCGGTGTCACCGGGTCGGTCGCTCCGGAATCGCTCAACGGGTGGGTGGCCGAGCATGTCGGTGGATCGGTGGCGTTCGCCTCGATCAGCGGCGGCACCGACGTCGTGACCGCCTTCATGGGGTGGGCGCCCACCCTGCCGGTGTGGCCCGGGGAGCTATCCGCGCCGTCGCTCGGGGCAGACGTCCAGGCGTGGAATGCCGCCGGCCAACCGGTGATCGACGAGGTGGGTGAGCTGGTGATCGCCAAGCCGATGCCGTTGATGCCGGTGGCGTTCTGGAACGACCCCGACCGTTCCCGCTATCGGGCTGCCTATTTCGACCAGTGGCCGGGGGTGTGGCGGCACGGCGACTGGGTCACGGTCACTTCGCACGGCTCCGTGGTGGTGCATGGCCGGTCCGATTCCACCTTGAATCGAGGTGGGGTGCGCATGGGTTCTGCGGACATCTACTCCGCGGTGGAGCAGTTGCCCGACGTGGTTGAATCCCTCGTCGTCGGGGTTGAGCATGCCGATGGGACCTATTGGATGCCGCTGTTCGTCCACCTGGCTGACGGGGTCGAGCTCACCGACGAGTTGCGGGCCGCCATCGCCGGAATCATCCGCGAGGAGGCCTCGGTCCGGCACGTGCCGGACGAGGTCATTGCGGTGCCGGGCATTCCACATACCCGGACCGGCAAGAAGCTCGAGATCCCGGTCAAGCGCGTCCTGACCGGGGCCGATCCCTCGGCTGTCGCGGACCCGAGTTCCATTGACGACCCGACGTTGTTGGAGCAATTCCTGGCCTTCCGCCCCTAGCCTCTTCCCCGACCTCCGTCCCCGTCCCCCCGGCACCTCCGTCCCCCCGGCACCTCCGGTTTTACGCCTCAGGTGGGAAACCAGAGGTTCGCAAGGGAAATCTTGTCGTGGGAACCTCTGGTTTCCCGTGCGAACTCCGCAGGCCAGCGCGCGCATACGGAGGTGTATCCCGGGAGCCGAATGCCATGTCGACCTGGTCACGAAGATTCCGTCGCGGCCGCATATCGCGGACGATGCGTCGACGCCGGGCAGCCCCTTGTGTCACGGCATGGTCTGGGCAGATCAGGGACAGCAAGGCCTGAACGACGCCAGTGAACGAACCCGCGCTGGTGCGGGAGCGAGGTTTGAAGGCGCTCAAGCACCATGGCCACACCGCCAAGGCCCTCGAGAGGTGCTGGGCCGGGCTGCTTGGTGCGTCTGGGCCAACGATCACGGAACTTCGCTAGGGAAACCAGAGGTTCGCGCGACAAGACTTCCCTTGCGAAGCTCCGGTTTCCCACCTGAGGCGTAAAACCGGAGGTGCCGGGGGGACGGAGGTGCGGGGCATTTGGACGGTTGATGGCTAGGTCAGGGTTGAGGGTCAGTTCAGAGTTCAGGGTTGAGGGTTGAGGGTTGAGGGTTGAGGGTTCAAGCTTGAAGGTTGAGGCTTAGTCGAGGGGGAGCGGTCGGCGGGCGACGTAATCCTTGGCGTTGGTCACGATCCGCTCCCGCTCCTGCGCCGTGGTCTCGCGGACGACTCGTCCAGGGCTGCCGAGGACTAGCGATCCTTCGGGAACCACCATTCCCTCAGGGATGAGTGTCCCGGCACCGACGAGGGACTCCCGGCATATCCGGGCACCGTTGAGGATGATGGCGCCCATCCCAACCAACACGTCATCTTCGACCGTGCACCCGTGCAGAATCGCGCCGTGGCCGACGCTGACCCGTTCCCCGACCGTGGCGGCGAATCCCGGATCCGCATGAATGACGCACCCGTCCTGGATGTTGCTTCCCTGGCCGATCCGGATCGGCACCCCCTCGGTGCGGATCACCGCTGCGTGCCAAATGCCGCATTCGGCCGCGATCACGACATCGCCAGCCACGGTGGCGGTGGGCGCCACCCAGGCGTCAGGATCGATCTGGGGGTAGGCCGACCGGTGCATGCCCATCCTGTCCACTCCTTGCCCGCGGCCGTTGGCTCCCGCGAAGCGGTGTAACCGTCGACCCCACGTGTTCACCCTACGCCGACCACGTGGCTGTCGCCGCCCGACGCCGGCTGCCTCTCCGCACGTCGGCATACCGCGCAGGGACGCCAACCCGGCCACCCCTGCGCCTCATCCCGGCGACGATGTCTATCTGTGCGTCGTATCACGCCAACCCGGCCACCCCTGCGCCTCATCCCGGCGACGGAGGTAGGGACCTGGGGTGGCAACCTATTCAGGGAGTTCAGGGTGGCACACAACCCAGGAGGAGCACATGGCCAACTCTCCGACGTCCTCGCCCGACGCCCCCCGGGTCGCTTTGGTCACCGGCGCTTCCTCCGGGATCGGCGCCGCGACTGCCCGGCGGCTGGGGCTCGCGGGGTTCACCGTGATCGGCGCGGCCCGTAGGCGCGAACGGCTGGAGGAATTGCGCGACGTCGGCATTCATCCGCTCGTCATGGATGTCACCGACGAAGCGTCCCTCACCACCGGGATCGACTTCGTCCTGGCCCAGCACGGCCGGGTGGACGTGCTGGTCAACAACGCCGGCTATGGCTCCTACGGTGCGATCGAGGAGGTCCCGCTGACCGAGGCTCGCCGCCAGTTCGAGGTCAACCTGTTCGGGCTAGCTCGGCTCGTCCAGCTGGTGACCCCCTCCATGCGCGCCCAAGAGTCCGGCCGGATCATCAACATCACGTCCATGGGCGGGCGGGTGGCCACCCCGTTCGGCGGCTGGTACCACGCGACAAAGTTCGCCCTTGAGGGGTTCTCCGACTCGTTGCGTCAGGAGCTCGCTCCCTTCGGCATACGGGTGGTGATCATCGAGCCGGGCGCGATCCGCACCGAATGGGGCGATATCGCCATGGACAGCGCGAGGCGCGCCTCCGGACACGGCCCGTATGCGCTGCGGGTCCAGCGGATGAGGGACCGGTTCACCGGCGCGCAGGCCCAACGGCTGGCCGCTGAGCCGGATGTCGTCGCTCGGGCGATCGAACGGGCGGCGACGGCGGCTCACCCGCGCACGCGGTATGCCGTCGGTGGAGGCGCCAAGCCCGTCGTGGCCGCCCGGCGGTTGCTGCCCGACCGGGTCCTGGATACCGCAACCGCTCGGCTGTTTCGCTGAGTCGGCGCTGCCGAAGGCTGCACCGCCAGGGGCCCACCGGTGCAGATCAGGCAAGGCGGGTGATGGTCACCACGACCTCCAGGTGACCGTTGGCGCGGCCGGAGTAGATCCCTTTGAACGGAGGCACGTCGACGTAATCCCGACCTCTGGCGACGACCACATGCTCCAGTTCCACCGGCGCCCCGTTGGTGGGGTCGACCGGCACCCATTCGTCATTCCAGTACTCCACCCAGGCATGGCTTTCACCGGAGGCCGACTCCCCCGGCTCCAAGCCCGTGCGCGGCGCCAGATAGCCCGAGACATATCGGGCCGGGATGCCCGCCGCACGCAGCACGCCGAGGGCGATGTGAGCAAAGTCCTGGCAGACGCCGGTGCGCTCTGACCACGCCTCCACACCGCGGCTATGCACCTGCGTGACACCGCGGCGGTAGGTCATCTCAGCCCGGATCCGCTCAGCGACGACCTCGACCGCCGACGCCGGGTCCGAAAGGTGCCTGACCTGCGCCGCGAGCACCGACAACTCCGCGCTCGGGGTCGTCCGATCGGTTTGCATGAGGTACTCGTACTGGTGGTCCCGCAGGATGTCGTCGCCCAAGTCGTCCCAGGTCAGGCCCTCGACGGAACGCACGATCGTGGTTCGTTCGACGGTGGAGATGGCCTCGATCTCCACCGAGGTGTGCTCGGCGAGGCTCTCCATTTCCATCGTATGCGTGCCCCAGTGGTCCCGGTAGACATGACTCCACGTCATCGGCTTGACCCGGATCCGGTTCTCCAGCGTCGTCTGCCCGGGCTCGCTCGCCGGGGTCATCCTCAACTCGTTATGCGCCGCCCGAACCGGACCGTCATAGCTCACCGAGGTCAGGTGAACGATCCGATAGCGCCGCATATCAGTGGCAGTCACCTCAGATCACATCCCTGGTCCAGGACGGCAACGGTCCGGCCTGGAAGTAGCGGGTGGCGATGGCCCCCGAGGCCGCGTTGACGGCCGACTGCACCCTGCGCATGTGAGCCGGCAGGTCGGCAACGACGTCGGGGGTGACCGAGTACTCCAGCGAGGTGCGGATCCGTCCTAGCTGACGACGTGCCTCGTCCGAGACCCCGATCCGCTCAGCACCCGGTGGCGACAACGCGCTCAACCGCCGCTCGGCCTCGGTCAGGGCGAACAACACCGAGCGAGGGAACTCCCGGTCCAAGACGAGGAAGGCCGCCGCCCGGTCCCCGGTGAGCAGTCCGCGTTCGCTGCGCATGAACGCCTGCAACGCCCCGCATGAGGACAGCACCACCGACCACGGCGCGCCGTTGCCGGGCAAACCGCCGGTGGCCACAAGCCGGGCAGTCATGTCGGCCCGCTCGATGCTGCGGCCCAGCACGAGGAAGTCCCAGGCCTCATCGTGGGACATCGTCGAGTCGGCGATGCCGGACACGAGCGCGGCGCGTTCCCGAACCCAGGCCAGATGCCGGTCGGTCGGTCCGCTGCGACCGAAGCCGTTCCACCGATGCCAGGTGGAGTTGATCGCCTCCCACAGTTCCGTGGACAGGGTCTCTCGGGCGCGGCGGGCGTTCTCCCGCGCCGAATGCCACGCGCCGGCGATCGAGCTGAGGTTGGTCCGGTCGAACACCAGCGCCGCGCCGACATCCTCGAAGCCGATATCGCCCTCCCACGGCATCCCCATAATGACCGAGAGCACCGATCGGGATGCCATGTCCTCGTCCGCGGCGGGATCTTCGAGCAGCTGCAGGCGGAGCACGTCGACAATGCGTGCGGTGCCGTCAGCGCGTTCGACATAGCGGCCGATCCAGAACAGGGATTCGGCGATCCGGCTCAGCATGTCGGCCCGCTATCGGCGGCCGATGATCGCACGCGAGGAGTTGCACGGGCCCGGCCACGTCCTTGTTGCTGCTGTTGTTGTTGGGCACGCATGCTGTCCTCCAGCGAGGCGGTCGGGGCGCTCATGACCACGACCTCCCGCTCTTCCTTGACTGGGCCGCGGTGCCGGGAACGTCCACCACGGACGTCCGAGAGCACCCAGGTGTCCTTGGAACCCCCGCCTTGGCTGGAGTTGACCACGAGTTGCCCTTCCGGGAGGGCCACCCGGGTGAGTCCGCCGGGCAGGACCCGGATCTCATTTCCGTCGTTGACCGCGAACGGACGCAGGTCCACGTGCCGCGGGACCAGTGACCCGTCGATGAACGTCGGCACGGTGGACAGTTGCACGACCGGTTGGGCGATCCACCCTCGTGGGTCGTTCGTCATCGCCTCGCGGACCTTCTCCAGCGCGGCCGAGTCGGCCTGGGACCCGACGACCAATCCCTTCCCGCCGGAGCCGTCCACCGGTTTGACCACCATCTCCTCCAGGTGATCCAACACGTGGGCCAGCGCTCGCGGCTCCTCGCACCGGTAAGTGTCCACGTTGGGCAGGATCGGGTCCTCGTCGAGATAGAAGCCGATGAGGTCGGGCAGGTAGGAGTAGATGAGCTTGTCGTCGGCGACGCCGTTGCCGAGCGCGTTGGCGACGGTGACCCGGCCGGCTCGCATGGCGGAGGTCAACCCGGCCACCCCAAGGATGGAGTCGCCCCGGAACTGGACCGGGTCGATGAATTCGTCATCGATCCTGCGGTAGATGACATCGACGGGGACGTCGCCCGTCGTCGTGCGCATACGCACCTGACCCCCCGCGCAGACGAGGTCGCGCCCCTCGACCAGCTCGACACCCATCATCCTGGCCAGGAGCGCGTGTTCGAAGTATGCCGAGTTGAACACTCCCGGGGTGAGCACGACGACGGTCGGGTCGCTCGCCCCGTCCGGAGCGGCCGCGCGCAGCGCCTGCAGCAGCATCCGCGGATAGTCGTGAACCGGCCGGATGCGGATCGTGGCGAAGAACTCGGGGAAGACGTTGGTCATCGCTCGCCGGTTGGCGATGACGTAGCTCACCCCGGAGGGCACACGAACGTTGTCCTCCAGGACACGGAAGACCCCGTTCTCGTCCCTGATGAGGTCGATGCCGGAGACATGCGCTCGTACGTTGTTGGCCGGGCGGATGCCCATGACCGCACGGTGGAAGTGCTTCGAGGACGCGATGAGGCGCCACGGCACGATCCCCTCGTGCACCGCCCTCGGCATTTCGCCTTCGCGGGAGTAGATGTCCTCGAGGAAAGCCTCCAAAGCGGTGACGCGCTGGATGACTCCGGCCTCGATGGTGCGCCACTCATGCGCCGAGATGACCCGTGGCACGGCATCGACCGGGAACGGTCGCTCCTCCCCGGCATAGTCGAAGGTCACCCCCTGATCCACGTACGCGCGCGCGAGGATGTCAGCCCGTTCGCGCAGTGTCGCCGAGTCCATCCCCTCGAAGGTGGCGAAGAGTCGGCGGTAGGGCGCGCGCGGGTCGTTCGGGGCGGCGAGCATCTCATCCCATGCCCCACCGAGCGAGTACCCCTCGAACAGGGTCCCGCGTGTCTTCGACTCGCTGACCGGATGCGCCACAGGCGTCACCGTAGGTCCTGGGGGTTACTTGGCCGTTCCGGCCCGGTCACGGCTGTGTTTCCGCGCCCGCACCGGCCGCCCGTCACCGCGAACGCGCCAGCCCATACCCCGCAGGGTATGCTGACGCCAATGCCCACCTCGACGCTGGCCGGCGCGGACCTGACGGTCATCGGCGCCTTCTTCGGCGGCCTGATCTCGTTCCTCTCCCCGTGTGTCCTCCCCGTCGTTCCGGCATACGTCTCGGTCGTCACCGGCCTGTCGGTCAGCGCCGTCCGTTCCGGCGGGCGCAGCCATCTCGTCCAGGTCCTGCGCAGCTCACTGGGCTTCATCCTCGGGTTCTCGACCGTGTTCGTTCTTCTCGGACTGTCGGTGACCGCGTTGGGCGCCACCCTGCTCCAGCACAAGGATCTGTTGACTCGGATTTCCGGGCTCGTCGTCCTGGCCATGGCCCTCTTCCTCCTCGCGTCGCTGGTGCTGAAGTCACCCTGGCTCTATCAGGAGAAGCGCTGGCACCCCCGCATGGACAGGTTCGGTCCGTTGGCTGCCCCCATTGCCGGAGTTGCCTTCGGCTTCGGCTGGACCCCGTGCATCGGGCCGGTCCTGACCTCGATCCTGGCATTGGCCGCGGTCAGTGGCAATGCCCTGACCGGCGCGATCATGCTCGTGGCCTATTCGGCCGGGCTGGCCGTCCCGTTCCTTGCCGCAGCTCTTGCCTGGGATCGGGTCGAGGGCGCGTTCGGGCTGGTGAAGCGGCACTTCGTCGCCATCACGGCGGTCTCCGGTGGCATCCTGGCCGTCTTCGGAATCCTGCTCGCCTTCAACCGTATGTCACTCGTCACCACCTGGACTCAACAGGCCCTGTCCGCCATCGGACTCGGCGGCCTGTTGGGACTGGGCTGAGTTGGAAAGGGTCGCCATGTCCACTGCGCCCACGGACAAGCTGCCGGACAACAACCGGCCAGCAACCCTGCGCACGGCCATCGTCGTCGGCGTCATCGTCGTCATCCTCGGGGTCGTTGCCGCCTTGTCCATGACCAGCGCCGGGAGCCGCGGCACCCCGACGGCCGACGCCACCGGGACGGCATACAGCGCGGACAAAGCGGCGTTCCGCCTCCCCGGGCTGATGGACCCCGCCACCTCGATCGCGTTGAGCGATTACGCGGGCACACCGGTCGTGGTCAACTTCTTCGCCTCCTGGTGTGTGTACTGCAACGAGGAATTGCCCGGCTTCGTCCAGGTAGCCAAGGCCACCAAGGGCACTGTCCAGTTCATCGGGGTGGACACCTCCGATCCCGGCGACGGGGCCGCCATGGCCACCCGATTCGACCTCGCCGGCGCCGGATTTGCCCTCGCCTCCGATGTCGGTGGGAGCCCGCCCTCGGATCTTTACACCGCCTTCGGGCTGAACGGGCTGCCGGCCACGGTCCTCTACGACACGACGGGCAAACCCATCAATGTCGCGACCGGGATGCTCACCCAAGATCAGCTCCAGGACGCGCTGAAGGCCAACTACGGCGTCGACGTCACTGCTCCCGATGCCGCTGACCTCGCGGCGCCAGTCATCCCGCTCATCCCGCGGGGGGCGTTCGAGCTGCTCGCCCAGCACCCGAACGACCCGGCCTATCGCGCGGTCGATCTGCGCCCGGCGGCAGCGTTCGCCCAGGGTCACTTGGACGAGGCGGTGAACATCCCCGATGCCGGCGATATCGTCGCCGGGGCCGCGAAGCTGGACAAGAACGGCAGCTACTTCCTCTACGACGCTGACGGAACCACGGCCACCAAGGCCGCCGATGAGCTGCACGCCGCCGGCTTTCACCATCTCTACGTCATCACCGGCGGGTATGCCGCCTGGACCAGTGCCGGCGGACCGACCACCTCCCCATCAGGCGGGTAGGGCGGGCTGACACACTGGGCAGGTGCGGCCCGGGGGGAAGGTCCGGGCAATCCCAGGGGAGAGATCATGGCAGTCACCACTACCGGCATCTTCATCGACGCCTTCACCCGCGTGCACGAGGAGTTGCCCGCGCTCTTGGACGGGTTGGACGAGCCCACGCTGTTGTGGCGTCCGGATGCACAGGCTAACCCCATCGGATGGCTGGCCTGGCACTTGACCCGGGTCCAAGACGACCACCTGGCCGGGGTGGGCCAGGTGGAGCAGGTGTGGAGCCGCAGCGGCTTCGCCGACCGGTTCTCGCTGCCGTATGCCATCACCGACATCGGCTATGGCCAAGACAGCGATGAGGTGGCCGCATTTTCGGTGACCGACACCGGGCTCCTCCTGGCATACCAGGACGCAGTGCACGCCCAAACGTTGACGATCCTCGCCGGCCTGGACGACGAGCGCTACGCCCGGATCGTCGACGAGCGCTTCAACCCCCCGGTCAGCGCCGCGGTCCGGCTCGTGTCGGTCATCGGCGACACCCAAGCGCACCTGGGGCAGATCGGTTATGTCCGCGGACTCGCCGAACGCCGCTGACGTCGCGTCGTCAGATCCGCCACGGGGGGGTCAGTAGGCCACGGTGAAGCGGGCCCGCTGGTGGGCCGGATGGTCGATCTCGTCGACCACCGCGAGAGCGAAGTCGGCCCCGGAGATGAACGACTCGCCAAGCTCGTCCACAAGCAGGACGTCCCCGCCGACCCGGTAGTGTCCTCTCGCCTCACCGGGAGCAAACCCTCCGAAGCCCGCCGCTGGGCTCACCAACGACCAGTCCAGCGAGTCGTCGCGGGCGCGCAGGTCGGACAGCACGTCGTTCATCTCCCGCGACTCAAGTTTGATCTCGTCAGGGAAATCTGGTCCGTCCATGACGAGGGCACCGCCCTCGCTTGCCTGCAACGACCCCGCGCCACCGACGACGATGAAACGGACATCCTCGGCGGCGGCCCGATCGGCCACACCGGCATCCAACCGGCGCAGTCTGCCCTGTTCGGCCAGGTCGCCACGCGGTGAGAGCGCCGAGACGAGCACATCGGCTCCGGCTACCGCGTCCGCGCTCACCTGTGGATCTTGCAGGTCCCCGTGGCGGTAATCGACCCCGGGGAGCGGATTCGCCGGGGCCGTGCGCGAATAGGACACCACGTGGTGCCCGCGCCGGGTCGCCTCAGCGACGATGTTTCCTCCGGCATAACCGGTTCCCCCAAGCACAGTGATACGTGTCATGCCGTCATTGTGCCTTTCGTTGCGCGGAGCGCTCTGCCTAGGGTGGCTGGATGCACCCTGCCACCCTCGTCGTCATCGTCTTGTCCGCAGGCCTGGCGAGCCAATGGCTCGCAGCACGGTTGCGCATCCCTGCCATCGTCGTGCTCATTGCCGTGGGCCTGCTCCTCGGGCCGGTCACCGGCGTGGTGTCGCTGGGCCCGCCGACCGCGGACCTGACCGAACTCATCGGCTTCGGCGTGGCCATCATTCTCTTCGAGGGGGCCATGGATCTGCGGATCGCCGAATACCGCTCCGCGGGGGCGCAGGTGCGCCGTTTGACGTTGCTCGGTCCACCCCTGGCCTGGACCCTCGGCGCCTGCGCGGCCCATTATCTCGGCGGCTTCGATTGGACGGTGGCCGCCGTCCTCGGCGCCATCCTTGTGGTGACCGGCCCAACGGTGATCCAACCGTTGCTGCGCCAGGAGCGGCTGAAGCGGAGCACCGCGACGCTGCTGAAGTGGGAAGGCATCGTCAACGACCCGGTGGGCGTGTTGTTGGCCGTGCTGGCGTTCGGCTATGTCACCACTGCGGACGGGAACGGGCTCAGCGCAACGGTCGCGTCCCTGGGCTCGGCTATCGCCGCTGCCGCCGTGTTCGGGGGTGTGGGCGGTTGGCTGTTCGGGATGCTCTATCAGCGGGGCGCGGTGCCGTTCCATCTCAAGGCGCCCATGCTCATGGGTGCCGTGTTGCTCGTCTTTGGGCAAGTAACCAGGTCGAGCATGAGGCCGGGCTCCTCGCTGTCACGGTCATGGGGATGATCTTCGGCAACCTGCAACTGGTGGACCGGGACCGGCTGCTGCACTTCAAGTAAAGCCTCACGGTCGTCCTGCTCTCTGTGCTGTTTATCGTCATCCCTTCACAGTTGAGCGTGGACCAGCTGCGGTTGATCGACACCCGGGTGGTTCTGTTCGTGCTCGCCCTGCTCCTAGTGGTCCGGCCGCTGACCATCCTGGCCGCGACCTGGCATACGCCGATGGACTCGCCCAACCGGGCGCTGCTGGCCTGGATCGCTCCCCGGGGAATCGTCGCCGCCGCCACGGCGGGCGTCTTCGGGCCGGCGCTGGTCGACGCCGGGTACGCCGACGCCGAACGCCTGCTGCCGACAGTCTTCCTGGTCATCCTCGTCACCGTGCTCGTGCACGGGTTCACCCTCGGGCCGTTGGCTCGACGACTCGGCCTGGCTGCCGGCGCCGCCAACGGGTTGCTCATCGTGGGGTCCACGCCGTGGAGCCGGTCCCTGGCCACCACATTGACCAGGGTCGAGGTGCCGGTCCTCATCGCCGACGGGTCATGGCAGGCGCTCAAGCACGCCCGAACCTCGGGCATTCCCCCGTACTACGGCGAGGTGCTGTCCGAGCATGCCGAAGAGGACATGGAAGTCGGTCACCTATCCCACGTGCTCGCCGCGACGGACAACGACTACTACAACGCCCTGGTATGCCGCACCCTCAGACGGGCCTTCGGCTTTCCCCGAACCTTCCAGCTACCCGCCCAGCCCGGCGCCGCCGACGAGGGCAAGGGTCTGTCGCTGCAGCGTCGAGGCTACTTCGCTTTCAATGGGGCCACCGACTACTACACCTTGCAAGAACGATTGGACGCGGGCTGGACCGTCCGCGCCACGAAGCTAACCGACGATTACCCCTATGCCCAGTTGCGTGAGCGTCTGGGCCAGCTCGACCCGGATTGGATGCTCTTGGCGATCGTGTCGCTGCGGGGAGCGCTCAAGCTGTATTCGGCAACCTTCGAGTTCACTCCCGAGGTGGGCGCCACGGTGGCGCACTTCTCTCCCGCAGTGCCGAATGACCGCTCAGGCGATGATCAGGCCCTGGACGAGGAGTCCCGCCAGGCCAGCCGGGCCGCAAGCGCACCATCGGAATAAGCCCGCGAGTTGAGTCGTTGTAACTCATGTTTATTGCGGCGTCTCGGCGTCGCGCAGGTATACGTGAAAGGACCCTCATGACCACCGTGACCACGCTTCGCTCTCCTCGACTCGTCCGAGGCGGCATGCCCATGGACCTCTACCGCGACGGCGACGACGTCGTTGCCAAGCTGGACCTTCCTGGCATCGACCCGTCCACCCTGGACATCGACATCACCGATCGTGTGCTGACCATTAGCGCCCAGCGTCCGGCCCCACAGGGCGAGAACATCGTCTGGCTGGGCAACGAACGCGTCAGCGGGACGATCACCCGGCGCCTCGTGCTCGGTCGTTACCTGGCCGCCGACAAGATCGAGGCGGACTACACCGACGGCGTGCTGACACTGACCGCACCTTTGGCCGAGCAGGCCAAACCACGCAAGGTGACCGTGCGCAGCATCGGTTCCCAGCCGGCCGACGCGGGGCTCGCCCAGGACGCGACCGCGGAACAGTTGGCCAGCTGATCTTTCCTGCAGTGGCCAGCACACTGCTGATCCTGCATCGACGCCCGCCCCCCCCGGCGGGTCGACCCGCCCCCTCCCCTCCCTGGCGGGTCGAAAGGGAAACTCGCGGGCGGCGACGCGCCGTCCGCGAGTTTTCTCAACTGCGTCCTCGCCTGGCGTCGCCGAGCGCGCTGGGCCGATTCAGCGAGATCAGGTGAGGAAGACCCGGAACCGGTCGAGGAGCAGGTCGCGCACATCCTCCGGGGCATCGCTGGTGCCGAGCAGCGCGGCCAGAAGCATGCGGGCTTGGGGCGCTTTGAGCAGACCGGTGGGGATCGCGCCGGCTCGGACGAGATCGGCGCCACCGCCGTCACCGCCGTATGCCGCAGCCACCTGTCCGAACGGGACTCGGCTGGCGAGCATAACGAGTACACCGCTCGCGATCGCTTCAGACGCCGCGGCCGCCACGCCCGCACTCGTGTTGCCGGCACCCATCCCCTCGATGACCAGCCCGCGGGCACCGACGGACACGAGCGCGTCGATGGCGGCGCCGTCACTGCCGGGATAGGTCGCAACGATGTCGACCCGGGCCCGGGCAGGCACGATCGTTCCCGGGTCCACCCGGGGGAGGTTCTCGCTCGGGCGCTGATAGACCACCGTGGAATCCCGCACGAAACCGATCTGGCCATGCCCGGGAGCATCGAATCCATGGATGGATGTCGTGTCCATCTTGCGCACCCCCCACGCGGGGTAGAGACAGCCGTCGAATGCGACCATCGTGCCCCGGTGGCGGCTGGCCGGGTGAGCGGCCGCGGTGACCGCGTCGTGAAGGTTGCGTGGGCCGTCCGCGCCCAGCTGATCGGCTGCCCGTTGGGCGCCGGTGACGATGACCGGCGTGGCAGGCCCCACGCACAGTTGGAGCAGAAACGCGGTCTCCTCGAGCGTGTCGGTGCCGTGGGTGACGACGATCCCGTCGACCTCCGGCCGGGCGGCATGCGCGGCTACCCGGACCGCGAGGTCGTGCGCCATGGCAAAGGTCATGAGGTTGCTGCCGGTCCGGAAGAGGTCGATCACCTCGGTGGTCACGCCAGGCAGGGCGCTGCGATCGAGGAGTTCTGCGCCGGAATCGTGGGCGAGGAGATCTCCGCGGGCGTCGGCTCGGGCGGCGATGGTTCCGCCGGTGGTGACGACAACGACGTGGCTCATGAGCGGGGCCGCGGTCGGCCAGCCCTCCTCAACACCTCTGCGGTACAGCGATTCACAACCACCCCAGACCGTCGACGATGAGGACGAGCCCGAAGACGGCGAAGAGGACCGCGGCACCGACCTTGATGGTCTTCTCCGGCAGATGCCGGCCGACCAGCGCCCCGACGCCAATGGCCAGCGCGTCGGCGGCAACCATCCCCAGGGTAGAACCGAGCCAGGTCCCCAACCAGCCCTCCTGCGTGGCCAAGGTGATGGTGGCCAACATGGTCTTGTCACCGAGCTCGGCCAGGAAGAAGGCGCCACCGACGGCGACGATGGCCATCCCGCGACTGCGCCGAGCCTTGTCCGCCTCCTCGTCGGTCAACTCGTCGCCGCGCAGGGTCCACGCCGCGAAGACAAGGAAGGCGAGGCCGGCGACGATGGTGATGACGTGCTGGTAGTCCCCGAAGAGTTCACCGACCAGGGCGCCGATTGCGACTGAGGCCAGGTGAACCACCGCCGTGGCGACGGTGATCCCGATCAACACGTCTCGCGCACGGTAGCGGGCCGCGAAGGTCATGGCCATGAGCTGACTCTTGTCGCCTAGCTCGGCAACGAAGATGACGGCGGTCGAGAGGAGGAAGGCGTACATGGTGGGTTCTCCTGGCCCGGACGAGGCGGAGCCCGGGAGGCGACCTCGACCGGACACGACAACGTAGAGGTATGGATCCGGCCGAAAGTCTCGTCCGCCGCCGCTGTGGTGGCCTGACATGCCGGGCCCGCAGGCCAGTGTGTCGACATGCCCGTTGGGGACTACTCCCTTTCGTGACCGCCAGCATAGCGGCACCACGCCATGGTCAGGAGCGCTCGCGGACCTCGACCGAGCAGATCGTCGGCAGGTGCCGGGCGATCTCACGCCAGCTGGCCCCTTCGTCGGAGCTGGCGAAGACCGAGCCGGAGTTCGTGCCGAAATAGACCCCTGCGGGGTCGGCCCGGTCTCCGGCCATGGCCTGTCGCAGCACGGTGAAGTAGCAGGATTGCTGCGGCAGCCCGTCCCGCTGGGCTTGCCAGCTGGCTCCGCCGTCGGTGGAGTGCCACACGGCGGCCGCGGCACCCGGCGGGAAGCGACCCTCGGTGTCACCGTTGAGTGGCAAGGTCCACAACGTCCGGGGGTCACGCGGGTGCACGTGGATCGGGAACCCGAACCTCGACGGGAGCCCGGCGGTAGCGTCTGCCCAGGTCAGTCCGCCATCCTGGGAGGCCCACACACCCTGGTGGTTCTGCTGGTACAGCACCCCGGGGCCCGGGCCTGGGGCACGCACGAGGTTGTGTACGCACCAGCCGACCTGCCCATCGCGTGGACCTGCCGGGTGACCGTCCCATGTCACGTCCGGGTTGGCTAGATCGTTGCGCCGCTCCCAGGTAGCCCCGCCATCTGTGGTGCCGAAGACACCGGCCGCGGAGATGCCCACCCACATGATGTCCTGTTCCGCCGGGTCGGCAATTATCGTATGCAGCACCAGCCCCGCCGCACCGGGATTCCACTGCGCAGCCGAGGGGTGATCAGTCAGCGACTTCACCGCATCCCAGGTCTCCCCGTCGTCCTCGCTGACCAGCAACTTCGCGGGTTTGGTGCCGGCATACAGGCGGTTGCCGACCCGAGCGAGCGACCACACTTGGGCGAACTCATCGGCGAACGGGGGCGACACCTCCTGCCAGCCGATGCTGGCCGCGAACTCCGGATCGTTGGCTGCCCACCGGTCCATTTCGCCCGCGGTGAGCTTGGTCAGCGACCAGGTGAGGCCGTCATCGGTCGAACTCCACACCCCTGCGCCGGAGAAGTCGCCGCCACCGCCGGCCCAGATCGTGCCGGTGTCCTGGTCGGCGATGACGTGGTTGATGGGCCAACCGTCGCAGAAAGGGCCACGCACCGACCACGTGCTCCGGGTGGCGTCGCCGTCGAGGATGAAGGCGCCCTTGGTGGTCCCGAGCAGGATCTGAATAGGGACTTTGGCCATTCTCCAGTCTCCGGGACGCGAGCCCCAAGAGCAACCCCCATCGCGCCGGTTGTGCTCACCACAGACCCCGAGGTCCGCACCCCTGCCCGTTGCGCATGAGGATGGCGCGACCCTGCGCAGCCAACCGGGACAATGGACAGATGTCGCCCCACCATGGCGCCTGCGATGATGGCCCGCCCGCGCTGGTGATCTGCGCCCACGGCACTCGCGATCCCGGTGGTCGAACCGTTGTCGTCGATGCCATCGAGGCCGTGGCCGCGCGGCTGCCGGGCGTCACCGTGCACGCTGCGTATGCGGATGTGCACCGTCCGCGCATTGGCGAGGTCATCGCCGGTCTGCCTCGCCCGGTTCGGCCTCCCTGCGGGCAACGCCCTTCGACGGTCATCGTTCCGCTGCTGATCAGCGCTGGGTTTCACGTGCGAACCGACATCAGCGACGCGGTCTCCGATCGCCCTGACGTGCACGTCACAGCTCCCCTTAGCCCGGACGACCGGCTGCTCGACATCATTGACGACCGGCTCTCGGCGCGAAAGGTGCCCTTTGGCGCCACCGTGCTGCTCGCACCGGCTGGATCGAGCGATCCGAGCGCCCTGGCCAACTACGAGCATGCCGCCCAGCACTTGGCCGAGCGGCGAGGCGGGGTGGTGACGATGGCATACGCAACCGGGGACCTTGGACAGGCGGTGCGTCGAGCCCGCGCCGATGGGGCCGATCACGTTGCCGTAGCGTCCTTCTTGCTCGCGCCGGGACGCATCCACGGCAAGCTCGCCGCGTGCGGCGCCGACACGATCACCGACGCGCTGCTGCCCGACGCGCGGATCATCGACATCGTCCTCGACCGTTACCACGCCGCGCTGGCCTGATCAGCCCAAACGATCACCCACTGTGGCAATTCATCGCGGATGTGGCTGGCCTAGCGGCCACATCCGCGATGAATGAACGCGTTCGGTGGGACGTCAGGCTCGCAGCTCAACTGCGGGCGGCGAACTGTTCGTGAAATTCGCCAAAGGCTGCCAACGCCCGGGGTCCATAGACGGTTGCCGGCCCGCCGTTCATGAGGATGGCCACCCCGACGGCCTCCGCCGCCTCCTGCATCGTTGCGCCGGCGCGGGCTGCCCCACGAGCATGCGAGGCGATGCAGCCGTCGCATCGTTGGCTGATCCCGATCGCGAACGCCATGAGTTCCTTGGTCTTGGTATCCAACGCCCCGTCGGCCAAGGCTGCCTTGTGCGTATGCGTGAAACCCTCATAGACCTCCGGGATCATCGCGCGAAGTGCTGCGGCCGGCTCGCGAAGTTCGGCGAGGACATCTTTGCCGTGGGACATGGACCTTCCTTCCCTGGATGACGGACACCTCGACGCTACGCCGTGGCTCGCGAGAACGCATACGAACGCTGCAGCCCGTCCCCGATGACGTCGGCCGGCATCGCCGCGCAGGCTGCGGGTCCATCGAGGGAGTGTCCATGCCTGGGCCGTCACGGGTGAGGCACGGCGCATACGGGACAATGGCGATGATGACCGCCCACCCCATACTCGCCGACGTGGCCGGGACGAGCCCCGAGCAGGTGCTTGACGTCTTCACAGAGTGGGCGTTACAGCAAGGGCTGGCGCTCTATCCGGCGCAGGAAGAAGCCAGCCTCGCGTTGGCCACCGGGGCACACGTCATCTTGGCCACCCCCACTGGCTCGGGGAAGTCGCTCGTCGCGGTCGGCGCGATCGCCCAGGCGCTCGGGCGCGGCGAGCGCAGCTGGTACACCGCTCCGATCAAGGCCCTGGTCAGCGAGAAGTTCTTCGATCTCGTCGCGCTCTTCGGTGCCGCTCAGGTCGGGATGCTCACCGGCGATGCCGCGGTCAATCCCACGGCGCCGATCATCTGTGCCACCGCCGAGGTGTTGGCCAACCATGCGTTGCGCGAAGCGGAGGCCGCCGACGTCGGCCTTGTCGTCATGGACGAGTTCCACTACTACGCCGACCGTGACCGGGGCTGGGCATGGCAGGTGCCCCTGCTGCTGCTGAGCGGCACCCAGTTCCTGCTCATGTCAGCCACCTTGGGGGACACGAGCTTTTTCGAGAAGGACCTGACCGCCCGCACCGGCCGCGACACCGTGGCCGTCACCGGCGCTCAACGTCCGGTGCCGCTGGAGTTCGACTGGGCACTCACCCCGACGCACGACACCATCGAACTGCTCTTGCGGGACCATAAGGCCCCGATCTACATCGTCCACGCGACCCAGGCCGGTGCCGTCGAACGGGCGCAGGCCCTGATGAGCCTTGTGGTGGCCAGCAAGGAACAGCGAGCGGCGATCAAGGACGCCCTGGGCCATTTCCGGTTCGGCAAGGGATTCGGGGTCACCCTCAAACGGCTGATCCTGCACGGCGTCGGCGTGCATCACGCGGGCATGCTGCCGAAGTACCGGCGGCTCGTGGAGACCCTAGCCCAGGACGGTCTGCTCCCGGTGATTGCCGGCACTGACACCCTGGGCGTGGGCATCAACGTGCCGATCCGCACCGTCTTGCTCACCTCTCTGGTGAAGTTCGACGGGCGCAAGGACCGTATGCTGCGATCGCGAGAGTTCCACCAGATCGCCGGGCGGGCCGGACGTCCGGGGTTCGACACGGTGGGCTTTGTCGTCGTGCAAGCCCCGGAGCACATCATCGACAACGCCAAGGCGTTGGCCAAGGTGGGTCACGACCCGAAGAAGGCCCGCAAGATCGCTAAACGGCGCCCCCCGGACGGGCACCTGTCCTACACCGAAGCCACGTATGCCAAGCTCGTCGCCGCACCCCCTGAGCCGCTGACCTCTACCATGCGGATCACCCATGCCATGGCGCTGACCGCGTTGGAGTTCTGGGATGGGCAGCAGGCGCGGCTGCATACGGTCGTGTTGGACAACCACGAGGATGCGGCCCGTCGGGACCATCTTGTCGCCCGGGCGGAGCAGATCCTCAACTCACTGCTCGTGGCCGAGGTCATCGCTCCCGACGATGGGACGACGGCTGCGGATTGGGTGTCGTCACCCGGTGAGGATGTGGCGCCACCGTCGACACCCTCCGAGACCACTCCGTCGGCGGAGGATGCCCAAAGGCACCTTTCGAGCCCGGCGGAGGCGCCTTTGGGCATCCTCGGGGAGGTGCTGACCGAGGCGGGGTTGGCACCCTCGCCTCAGGTGGTGGCGAATGGCGGCTATGAACCCCTGCCAACTGTGCTTTTGCCCCCGCTCGCTTCGGGCCACCCCAGCGCCACGCGACCCGGCACCCCCCACACCGGCCCCGAGCACACCAGCACCGCCCATGCCAGTACAGCCCAACCCGGCACCGCGCCCAGCACCGATCCCCGCCCGCATCCCGGCCCCATCGAGGCGTGGCTGCGCGGCATACCGGCAACCCCCGAAGGACCGTTCCAGATCGCGGCTGACCTCCAGGACGGATTCGCCCTCAACCAGCCTCTGTCGGCGTTCGCCCTCGCCGCGCTCGATCTGCTCGATCCGGAATCACCGGCCTACGCGCTGGACGTCGTCTCGGTCATCGAGGCCACCCTGGAAGACCCCCGACCGGTGCTGATGGCGCAGCAGTTCGAGGCCCGCTGCGAGGCGGTTGCGGCGATGAAGGCCGACGGATACGACTACGACGAGCGCATGGAGGCCCTCGAGGAGGTGACCTGGCCCCGCCCGCTGGCCGAGGAACTCGACGTTGCCCTGCGGGTCTATCGACAACGCCACCCGTGGGTGGACCCGTCGGGGCTGCGGCCCAAGTCCGTGGTCCGCGACCTCTTCGAACGGGGAATGACGTTCGGGGAGTTCATCGGACACTACAAGCTCGCCCGAGCCGAAGGCGTCGTGCTGCGGTACCTCACCGATGCCTACCGGGCGCTGCGTTCGACCGTCCCGGCATCGGCGAGCACCGACGAGGTGGAGGACCTGACCCTCTGGCTCGGCGAACTGGTCCGCGGCACTGACTCCAGCCTGCTCGATGAGTGGGAGGCGCTCGTCAATCCCGACCCGGACGAAGACCGCGCCGACGTACGACCGGCCACGGCTCGGACGTTGTCGGCCAACCCGCGCGGTCTGCGGGTCATGGCCCGCCAGGCAATGTTCCGCCGGGTCGATCTGCTGGCGCGGCGTGCGTATGCCGAGCTCGCGAGCCTCGACGACGGCTTGAGCGAGCCGGACTGGAGAGAGGCCGCAGATGCCTATTTCGCCGAATACGGCGAGGTCGGCACCGGCCCCGATGCCCGCGGCCCGGCATTCTTCGCTGTCGACGAGGGCGACGGCGAGTGGATCCTCACCCAGATCCTCGACGATCCAGAAGGCGATCGGGATTGGCGCCTGACCGCCCGGCTCGATGTGGCAGCCACAGATGACGCCGGTGAGGCCGTGGTCACCTGCCTCGCACTTGCCCCTGCCTGAACCGGTCGACCGCCCCGGACCGCATCGAACGTCCACCGTGCCAGAGTTGATACATGTCCTCTGACCGCGTCCGCGCCGGCTGGGCGGCATACGCCGTCCTTGTCCTGATCCATCTGGGCCTGCAGCTCCTCGCCCCGTCCTCACCTGCCACCCGGGCGACCCAGGTGCTGCTTGCCCCACTGCTCATGACAATCCTCCTCGCTGCGGTGGCCTCCCCCCGACCGCACACGACCACCTGGACCCTCATCGCCCTGGTGTTCTGCCTCGGCGGGGATCTGCTGCCGGCGCTGGTGCCCGAGTCGATGAGCTTCCTTGCCCTGGTCGGCTCATTCCTCATCGCTCAGGCGTGCTTCATCGTCGCCTTCGCACCGTGGCGCGATCGTTCCGTTCTGCGCCATCGGCGCGTTGTCGTGGTCCTCTACCTGGCCGCCTACCTGACCTTGATCATCCTCGTCGGGCCGGATACCGGGTGGTTGTTCGTCCCGGTGGTGATCTATGGCGCGACCCTGACGACGATGGCCGTGCTCTCTACTGGTCTAGGCCGGGTGGGCGGGATCGGTGGGGCGCTCTTCTTCGTCTCCGACGCCCTCATCGCCATCACGACGTTTGCCGGCGCCGTCCCCGCTTCGGGGGCGTTGATCATGGCCACGTATGCCGTAGCCTTGGCCGCTCTCGTCGCTGCGGTCATCTCCCGGGCGGTGAGTCGGTAGGCCCGCTGTGCGTTGGCAGATGCCCGCTCGGGACGTTGCGTTGGCTCGTTGCCACTGAGCGCCCCGCCGAGATTGTTGCGCCAGCAGCAGCGACTGTGCCAAGCTTCGGCCCAGGCCAGTCCCCCCTCGAACAATTTCGCCATGAAGTCAACAAAATTCTTCTAGACACGCGTGCCATATGATGTGGTACGCGTGCCATCGAGATATGGCGAGGGTCCCTGCCGCTGCACAACTCGCTGCTCCCCCTGGCCGGGGCGGCCCAGAAATGGACGGCAATTCACCATAAACACGATCCATCGTCGGCGACTCGTGACCGGGGCAGCCTGGTCGGTGCCGACCATCCTGACCGCGCCACCGCCACGCCGGCAGTCGCGGCGTCGCCGACGGCCTGTGTCGGCACGCTGACGAGCAAGACTTTCGAGTTCAACGGCACGAACCAACACGACGGCACCGTGCAATCCTGGACCTTGCCCACCACCGCCACGTGCAACCTCTTCAGCTACACCGTTGTCGGCGGTGGTGGCGGCGGCGGCAACGTCTTTGCCGGGTCGGGAGCCTCGCTTTCGGGCTCGTTCATCGCCACCCTGGGCAGTTCTGTCACCGTCGCCGTCGGCGGAGGCGGTGAGTACGGGCACGCCAACGCCGTTCGGCGCGGTGGGTGGGGCTTTGGCAGTGGGGGAAGCACCAGCGTCGCCAACCCGAGCACCAAGAGCTACGGTCCGTTGGGGGCCGGAGGTGGTGGATCGGCATTGTCCGTCGCCGGAACGCTTGTCGTCGTCGCCGGCGGTGGTGGCGGCACACGCTGGAGGGCGTCGAGCGCCGGCGCATTGAGCTCTCCCGCGCTGCAACAGAGTCTCACCGACAACCTGCCGCACGGTGGCACGGTGTTCAGCGGCGACTACGCCAATGGGGAAGACGGTTGCACCGAGTGGCATTGGTACTACTCCCCCAGCGTCGCCGTGACCACCCCGGACTATTACGGCCACAAGATCTACGGCGGACACGGGGCGGTAGGCGGCACGGGGGGGGACCGCGCCGACGGCGGCCACCTACACCGGCACCGGCGGGTGGCCGTCCAACTACAGCTTCAACGCCCGCGCCCACAAGGGCACTGACGGTGGTGGCAATGGGTCGGGGAACCTCGGCGGAGGTGACGGTGGAACCGGCGCCGTCCCCTGGGGTGGAGCCGACGTGTCCACCCGAGCAGACCCTTCCCCGTACATGGGCTCCGGGGCCGGCGGCGGCGGGTATGCCGGCGGTAGCGGCGGATCTTCGGCCTGGATGACCGCCGCCGACGGAAGCTCAACCCGCGCCGACATGTGGTGGACCCAAGGTGGCGGAGGCTCGAGTTACGTCAACAGCACGCTGCTACGGTGACCTCTCCGGGCAGCGTTGGCCCGGCCGCCGTCGGCACCGGGGCCAACGGGCCGGTGACGATTTCCTGGTACGAGTAGTCCTCGCCTCGTTTTTCGCTCGGCCGGCACCAGAGCTTGATCGTCATGCCTCCCACTCGGGGGTGCGGGGTCAGGACGGGTCACCCCCTCAAGAGGGAACGTCAGTCGATATCGAGCCGTTGAAAGGCCAACCCTGCACCGACGGAGAGGACCACCCCGGCGCCGATGAGCAGAATCCAGGCGGTCGCGGACACCCCGTCAACCAATTGGTTGTTGCCCACCGCCCAATAGAACGGCGAGAACCAGCGTATCGAGTGGAAAACGTCGTTCACCGCCGCCATCGAGCTGACCAGATAGGCCGCCGCGGCCACCGCACTGGGGATACCCAACGCCGCGCCACGGCTACCGGTCAGGGCGCC
>JBKECS010000064.1:0-38116 GCA_047974805.1 Nostocoides sp.
CGTCCAACCGCACGAGAACCTCGCCTGGAACCGACCGCTCGACGTCCACCAAGGCCGCGCCGACCCCCGAATCCCGACCCTTCACGGCGACGAAATCCTGCCACCTACTTGACGCGGGACACCGGCATACGGACGAGTCTGAGCCAACGGTCCCTGCCGCGGATGTGGACAACCACCTACGGTGAAGGTGAAGAGTATGGGGGTGCTGGGGATCGCCGCCGCTGCGGTTGACTCGGCGGATCCCTGTGCGAGCTAGCCGGTGCCACCGCCCGGCAGGAGTCGGGCGCGGCAGCATACGCTGGAGCCAACGAGGGGCCACGGGAAAGCGGGGACGCAGGAGGGGACATGACGGGTGACGTTGCGGAGCAGATGGCCGAGGCAGAACGGGGAACGCGGGTCAACGCCTACCTACTCGTACTGCTGACCGGTGCGGTCACTCTGGCTGCGTGGTTCCTGGTGACCTTCGACCTTTGGCCAGATTCGGCCAACGTCGCCTTGTCCAGGATCTCCTTGGTCCTGCTCGTGGCGGCCGTCGTTGCCGCCTGGTGGGGGATATCAGCCGTGGTGGTCCCGCTGGGTTTGTCCCTGTCGGGTCTGCTCTTCGCCTGGCTGTGGCCGGTGGCGCTTGCGTATGCCGCCTTCGCGACCGTTTCAGCGGTGACGCTGGTTCTCGTGGGCGCCCGTCCTTCGCGGCGAGCCTGGGCGTGGCCGTCGGCGATCGTCCTGGCGATCGCGTGTGTCTGGACCTGGGCGCTCGCCCTGTGAGAGTGGCCGTTCAAGCCGGCCTGCTCGTCGCGGCTGGCACCCTTGCCGGAGCAGTGCTGAACCGGTGGCTGAGCCGGCGCGACTACCGATACGTCGACGAGCAGGACCTGCCCGTTCGGTCGACCACCTGGGTTATCCCCGTGCTGGCCGTGACCCTCCCACTGGTGTGGGTCGGGTTGGCGCGCCAGGGCATACCCCGAGCTGCGGTCGTGACGCTTGCTGTGATCCCTTTGGTGGCGTTGGCGGCAATCGATATCGACACCCGGCGGCTGCCCGATCGCATTACTCGACCGCTGACAGGCTACGCCGTGCTCGGTGCCGGGGTACTTGCCGTGTCCGGGTGGTCGACTCGGCCGCTCATCGGCGCGGCCCTAGGTGGGTTGGGTCTTGGCGCGTTCTATCTGCTCTTGGTCCTGCTCGGCGGCGCCTCCGGGATGGGCTTGGGCGATGCCAAGCTCGCCGTGCCGCTGGGCGCCCTCCTCGGTCTCGTCTCGCCATCGTTGACCATTGTCGGGACCTTCCTGGGGTTCCTGCTGGGCAGTCTGTATGCCCTCTATCGGGTTCTGCTGCGCGGTGCCGGCCGGAAGTCCACCATCCCGTTCGGGCCCTTCATGGTCCTCGGTGGTCTCGGCCCGCTGGTGACCCGCGGAGTCTTCACCCTGCTCGGTTGACCGGGTGCTTGGGCCCTGAAACAGGTCTGTGGGCCCTGGCCGACGTTCCCTTTGCTCGCCTAGCCTTGCCTGCGTACTCGCACAGGGGATGGACACGCGGGACGAACAGACGATGGTGGCCGCCGAACGAGGTTCTACGCGGGCGACCCCGGGGGAGGCGGAATGAGCGAAAGGGACGCACGGCACGACGAGCGTGGGCAGCTGACAACTGCCTTGACCGTCATGGTGGCCCTACTCATGTTGGGTTTCGGGGTCAGCGTCATCGTGCCCATTGCTCGGGCCAGCGACCAAAGCAACCGGATCCAGAACGCCGCTGACGCCGCCGCGTTGGCCGGCGCCCAGTTCGTGGCCGACCACCCCCACGGGCGCATCGTCGCCGCGCTCCGTCACACCCCGAATCCATTGCCCGGACCGTTGTTCGCCTGCGGCGACGGGTCGGGCGCCGCGTCCGATTTCGCTTCACGCAACGACAGCAGCGTCACGTCCTACTGCTACTACCCGGAGCGGGATCGGGTCGAGGTCACCGTGCGATCGAACTTCACCACCGAGTCCGGCACACCGGAGGGCGGGTCGGCAGCGGCAAGCGCCGGCCTGGCCATCGCACCCTGCGACCTCACCGACGTCAAGCCGGGTATCCAGCGCATCTATTGCGGCGGAGTCGAGGTGAAGGTCAAGGTGCCTGACGCCCCGGGTCAACCGATCGTTGTGCTGACCAGCGCGCGTGATGTCAAGGACCAGTTGCATCCTCACCTGAGTGATTAGTCGGCTGCCCCCGGGACCGATGGCGTTGGTCCAGCATGTTGGGAAAACCGGTACCTCGACGGGGTCAAACCACTTCGAACCGATGACCACCTTCGTCACGCCGGCCGGCAGCGGCGGATACAACGCCGAGGTGGGAATGGGATCGGGACGCATCCAACCCACATCGCTGCATACGCACCGCTCCCGCTTCCCCACGAGATAGGTCAGCGGCGAGTATGCGCGTCCGCCCGCGTAGATCGTCGGGAAGGACTGCCAGGCAAACGGCGAATAATCATCGCCTGCCCTGATTGTTCGTGGATGCAGCGCGGCCCACGTCACCTGGGTGACGTTCGTGCCGGCCTCGACCTGGAGGATCACGAAGGTGGCACCGCTGAACGAGGTGTCCCGGCGCGCCGGAACCCGAGCCAGCGGTTTGCCGACAGTCAGCTCGAACGGAGTCGCCGTCGTCGTCGGAGTGGCCAAGGTCGCTGTCACTGATGACGTCGGCGCGGGCATGCCCGTCCACCCGCACGCGGCCAGGGCCAGGCATCCGGTCAGCAGAACGATTCTCATGGGGTTCGCGGTGCCGTCGACGAAGCCGTGGCCTTCTTCAAGGGATTCGCGGCGGCGGCGACGTGGGAGGTGAGTTTGAAGACTGATGGTGGGCCGTCCACGTCCGCCCAGCCACCCAGCTCGACGCGGGGCCAGCCATGGCCCAGTTCGGGTGTGCCGGGCACAACGGGGCCCAACGTCCCGTCACCCACCGGGACGTCGAGGAAGAAGCACGGTCCGAGCATGACGTCTACCCGGTCGGCGTTCTTGGGGATCGCTGTGGTGACGACGTAGGAGGTCAGGGTCTCTCCAGCCGCCGTCGGCTGCGGGATCCCCCCGGCAAGGGTCGCTTGGGGTGTGGCCGCAATCGCACCGTGGGAGACCTGGCCGACGATGACCGCGGCTGCGTCGAACACGCCCTGGGAGTGCCAGCCCTGAAGCAAGGTCGACTCGCGTGCGCCCGCGCCATAGTCCGTGACCGGGAAATCTCGGATCTTCGGAGGTGTCTGTCCGAACGCTAACGAGTAGTAGATGACCGTAACGGAGGGGGACGTGATGCGGTTGACCGCGTGGATTTGGGCCCGGAGCAACGGTTGGGGAACGGTCCCGCCGCCGCCGACAACGCAGCTGCTCGTCCCCGGCTCGGCTGCTGACCTAGCGGCCGTAGCAGGCTGCCCGGTGATGATGGGCAGCGCCGCCAACGCGGCGATTGCGATCGCGACACGCGTGCGCACGCGTCCCTCCCCCCGAGCCGGCTTTCAGATGAGGCCAAGGCTCAACTGTAGCCATGGGTCGGCGATCCTCGCCGGGGCGGCATCCCTTGCGGTCCAGGGCCACTCGTGCGGGTTGAAGGCCGGCCTGGGGTGTGGTGGACTGCACCCAGGTGCTGCGGCGATCATCGCCGCGGCAAGGGGGAAGTGAGCGCACAACATGTCTGACTCCAGCGCGCCAGTACCGCCGCCTCAGCAGGGGCCGCCAGCGCGTCGATTGCCCACCTGGTCGATTGTGGCCATTACGCTCGGCGTCGTCCTTGCGGCCGCGGGCATTTTGATTGTTGGCGTTTTGATAGGTGGCTCTAAGGAAGGCTCGGGCTCAAGTTCGGCGGCGGACCAACCGGCGAGCGCGCTCGCGGATCAGGGGGCACCTGCCCCCACCAGAGCCGACGCCGGCACGCGGGCAGGGGGTGAATCGGATCTCGACCCCTGTGTCGTGGGGACGTGGCAAACGGTGAAGTACGAGGAGAGCGTCCAGACCGATCAGGGCACGATGAAGATCACCTCATTTCCGCGCACGTTGACCATCGACGCCAAGGGGGTGGAGACGATCAACTACGACAAGGTGAACGCCCAGATGACCATCAACGGATCACCGGCAACGTTGATCTTCGATGGGTCCGTGGCCTACCAAATCGCTACCCAGGACGGGCAGATGTCCTTCAACCTGACCTCGTCCAAGGGCACCCTGACCACGAAGCTCCCGGACGGGACGGAACAGCCCGGCGAGCTCAAACCGGGCACCGGGGCCGTGCAATACACCTGTTCGTCCACGTCCATGACCGAGAAGAGTGGCGACTTCTTCACCGAATATAAGCGGGTCTCCTGACGGGGCGTCACCTCAAGACCGGGCCGGTGGGCCCAGGACCTTGGGCCAAGTGTCGGGCCCCTGGACCCTCCCAATCCTCGCCAGGTCGGCCTACCTTTATTCCTGCGAACGCCTGGCAGGGCATCGCACGGCAGGACCGCTGGTGACCCGGACCCACATCGTCCGGGTGACCCGAGTTCACACCACGAGATGGCCGCGGCTGCATTCGGCCGGGGGACCGAGCTGAGGCCATCTTCGCCCGAGTGAGGGGGACGGGAGGGTCCTTACCTCGCCCAGCGAAGAGCGAGCGGGCGGCATACGGATCACATCACGTATGCCGCCCGCTCGTGCCGGGATTCTGGTGCCGGCCTCAGCGCTCCTCGGTGCCAGCGATGAAGGCCTCGAGCCGGGCGCGGCCGATCTCGTCGGGGCGCTGCTCCGGCGGAGACTTCATCAAGTAGGAGGAAGCCGACAGCAGAGCGCCGCCGATGCCCCGGTCCTTGGCGATCTTCGCGGCCCGGATGGCGTCGATGATGATGCCGGCAGAGTTCGGCGAATCCCACACCTCGAGCTTGTACTCCAGGTTCAACGGAACGTCCCCAAACGCTCGGCCCTCGAGGCGGACATAAGCCCACTTGCGGTCATCGAGCCAGGCGACATAGTCACTCGGGCCGATGTGGACGTTCTTGTCCTCGGTCTTCCCGGCGAGAGCCCCGGTGAGGTTCGAGGTCACCGCTTGAGTCTTGGACACCTTCTTGGACTCCAGCCGCTCACGCTCGAGCATGTTCTTAAAGTCCATGTTGCCGCCGACGTTCAGCTGGTAGGTCCGGTCCAAGGTGACGCCGCGATCCTCGAAGAGCTTGGCCATCACGCGGTGGGTGATGGTCGCCCCGACCTGAGACTTGATGTCGTCACCGATGATCGGCACTCCGGCGGCTTCGAATTTGGCCGACCACTGCGGGTCCGAAGCGATGAAGACCGGTAGGGCGTTGACGAAGGCCACCCCGGCGTCAATCGCGCACTGGGCATAGAACTTGTCCGCCTCCTCTGAACCCACCGGCAGGTAGGACACGAGCACGTCGACCTCAGCGTCCTGGAGTGCCTTGACCACGTCCACCGGCTCGGCGGAGGACTCGTCGATGGTCAGCTTGTAGTACTTGCCGAGGCCGTCGAGGGTGTGACCACGCTGGACGGTGACCCCGGTGGTCGGCACATCGGCAATCTTGATGGTGTTGTTTTCGGAGCTGTTGATCGCCTCGGCCAGGTCCTTGCCGACCTTTTTGTCATCGACGTCGAATGCGGCCACGAACGTCACGTCGTTGACGTGGTAGGGGCCGAATTGAACGTGCATGAGGCCGGGCACGCTCGAAGCAGCATCGGCCCCGCGGTAGTAGTGGACGCCTTGCACGAGCGAACTCGCGCAGTTGCCGACGCCGACGATCGCGACGCGGATAGAACCCATCGTGGTTACTCCTTGGGGGGTTGGGTGCGGTCCGCGGGAAGACCGCGGGTCGTTGATGGTGGGATGAAGGCGGGATGGTGGGGGTCAGCCAGCGATCCCGGGCGTGGTGTGGGCATCTGGCGCTCGGCGTTGATCAGACCGGTGAGCCAGCCCACCTCGGCACGCGTGGACTCCTCACCGTGGTCCTGCAAGGCGGAGGTCCATTGGTCCATCCGGGGCCGGTGGGTCAAGTTGGCTGCCCGGATCCGCTCGAGCCGCTCGACCAGCCGGGAGCGGCGACCCTCGAGAATGCGCATCCGGACCTCTGCCTCGGTGCGGGCGAAGAACACCATCCTCAACTCGAACCCGTCGTCCTCGTAGGCGCTGGCATCCGCACGGGAGGTCAGCTCGGCGAAATGCTCCTTGCCGTCAGCAGTGAGTTCGTAGACGATTCGTGCCCGACCGCCGGTCGTGCCGGGACGGGCGTCAGTGCCGCTGGCGATGATCAGACCGCGGTCACTGAGGGAACGAAGGCAGGGATACAGCGTGCCATAGGACAGTGCCCGGAACATGCCCAGCGCCGCGTTGAGACGTTTGCGCAGTTCATAGCCGTGCATCGGGGACTCGTGAAGGAGGCCGAGGACGGCGAACTCCAACAGGTCGGCACGACGGGACACCCCGTAAGTGAACCAGATATATCGAATCGATACAATGTGGCGATGCATCAGCCCGGAGATCCCAGTGGATTCTCAGGTGAGTGGTTGACACTCTCGACGCGTGGCGCGGTCTCCCATTAGGCGAGATCGCGCCTCACCGGTGATACTGAACATGCCCTGCTGTGAAGCCGAGAGAGCGATGAGCGAACATCCGACCCGAGCCTCCGTCAAGGCCGCCCGCGCTGCCGAACGCCAACCCGTCATCTCCGGGCGTCAGCAAGCAGGGCAACCCAGCGACGGCAAGCCACGGCGGCGGTGGCCACGCCGATTGCTCTACATCGTCCTTGGCCTGGCCGTCCTTGGCCTGGGCGGGTTTGCTGTGGCCTACGCCATGACCCCCATTCCGACACCCAATGGCATAGCCACGGCGCAGGCAACGGTCCTCTACTACAACGACGGCAAGACCGAAATGGCCCGCTTGTCCGACACGGATGGCAACCGTGAGGACATCCCACTGTCGAAAGTGCCGGTCGATGTCCAGCACGCCTTCGTCGCCGCCGAGGACCGCACGTTCTATACCAACAGGGGGGTGTCGATCAGCGGCACCGCCCGTGGCGTGTGGATCACCCTGCGCGGCGGCACCACCCAGTCTGGGTCGACGATCACCCAGCAATATGTGAAGAACTACTACCTCAGCCCCGATCAAACCGTCTCGCGCAAGCTCAAAGAGATGATGATCTCGCTGAAGATCGATCGTCAGCAGAGCAAGGACGAGATCCTGCAAGACTATCTCAACACGATCTACTTCGGCCGGGGTGCCAGCGGTATCGAGACCGCCGCAGTGGCCTATTTCGGCAAGCCCGCCGCCAATCTCAGTGTGGCCGAAGGGGCACTGTTGGCTTCGGTCATCCGAGCCCCGTCCCTGTACGACCCCGGGTTGGGCAAGACTCAGCTGGCGAATGCACAGCAGCGCTGGGCATACGTGCTCGACGGCATGGTCGCTGAGGGATGGTTGAGCGCCGGTGATCGAGCGGCCCAACAGTTCCCCAAGACGCGGACCTACACCCCCAAGTCCGTGTCCGGAACCAACGGCTACCTGGTCACCGCGGTCAAGGATGAGCTCATCGGTACGGTGGGGTTGACCGACGCCGAGCTGCAACGCGGCGGATATCGGGTGGTGACAACCATCGACAAGAAGAAGCAGGCGTATGCCGTCACCGCGGTCAACGACATGCTCCCCAAGGACCCGCCCAACCTGCACGCCGGCCTGGTCTCGATGGTGCCCGGCGACGGCGCCATCGTCGCCATGTACGGGGGGAAGGACTACGTCAACCAGCCGTTCAGCTCCGCCACCCAGGCCAAGATCCAAGGCGGGTCGACGTTCAAGGTCTTTTCCCTGTTGGCCGCGATGCAGTCTGGGAAGCTGTCCTTGCGCACGACCATGAGCGGTGCCAGCCCGCAGTACTTCCGCGAGTTCCGCGACCCAGGCAACTCTGACTCTTTCCTCGCCGCCGGAGGGGTACGCAACTTCGCCAACGAACAGTTCGGGGTGATCAGCGCCAAGCAGGCACTGATCCATTCGGTCAACACGGCGTTCGCCCAAATCAACGTCATTGGGACCCCGAAGGGCACAGTGGAAGCCGCGCACGCCGCCGGGGTGACCTCGGACCTGACCTCGAACTATGCCAACGTCTTCGGCACGGATGCGGTCACGGTGGTGGAAATGGCCAGTGCGTACGCCACCTTGGCTGCCCGCGGGAAGAAGGTTGACCCCTACCTCGTCTCGAAGATCACCGTGAACGGCGACTCGTTTACCTACACGAAGAAGCCAAGGCCACAGCAGGTATTCGACCCCGACCTGGTCGCCGACGTGGTCAACGCGATGGAAGGCGTCGTGGAGCAGGGCACCGGGTCATACGCCAGCGCCTTGGGCCGTCCAGCAGCAGGCAAGACGGGCACGACGACCGACAACTACGGCGCTTGGTTTGACGGGTTCACGCCCCAGCTGGCGACCGCGGTCGGGGTCTATCGCGGTGACGGCGGCTCGGGGAACCCGGCGAACCAGATGAACGGGATCCCCGGTATCGGTCAGCTCACCGGTGGCACCGTGCCGGTGCGGATTTGGACGACGTACATGACGGCGGCCATGGACGGGATGAAGGTCGAGCAGTTCCCCAACGCCGCCCGGATCAACTCCGATGCCACCCCGTTGGCCCCCGCGCCGCGGCCGTCGAGCTCATCCCGTCCCGCCACGTCGGCGCCTCCCACAACGACGGCTGTGCCCACGCCGACACCGTCAGGTCCGGCCGTGACCGTCCAGCCGCCCCCAACCAGCCAGCCCACCACCAACCAACCGACTCCTACGGCGACGATCTCGCCCACTAAGCCTGGTGGCGGTGGCGGGCGCCCGACGAACCCTCTGCCGACCGAGTCCGCCATCACGCCATGACCGTGGACACGCCTGGAGGGCCACGACGTCGATGACCGACACGCTCCGTCGCGGCGACATGGCCCCGCCGTCCGACCTGGCGGGGGTGTCTGATCGCGCCTTGGAGCCCATCGGCGGACCTCGCGGGCGGCGCGCCACGGCGGCTACGTGGGCGACTCGGGTGTGGCCGTTGGTCCTGCTGGCGGTCATCCCGGTCCAGCTCAGCTTGTTACAGAAGGCCTGGTGTCTCGATCACGGCTGGACCAACCAAACTCAGTTTTGGAGGGCCTGCTTTTCCGATCTGCCTGGCCAGGCTCAAGGAGGTGGCCTCTGGCAGGGCTTCTCGGCATACGTGACCGGCCTCGCCGGGGTGGACCAGCCGGTGGTGACCGGGGCCGTCATGGCGGCGGTCGGTGACCTCGTCCCGGCTGGGACGCTGGTGCAGCAACAGCGCGGCTATGTCCTGTGGTTCGCGGTGCTCACCGCCGTGCTCGTCATCATCATGACCATGATGGTCGCCGCTGCCCTGCCGGCGCACCCCGGCCGGGCCGCCCAGGTGGCGTTGAGCCCCGTTGTTTTCCTCACCGCGCTGGTCTCTGCGGACATCGTCGGTGTGGCCCTGTGCACCGCGGGAATCTGGGCCTGGGCGCGGCGCCGACCGGTCCTGGCCGGGGCCCTGCTGGGGGTGGCCGTCCTGGCCCGGACCTACCCGGTGATGGTGTTGGTGGCTTTGGTTCTGCTGGCAGTACGCACCGGGCGATGGTCACAGGTCGGCCGCACCCTCATTGCGGCCGGCGCGGCCATGGCGGCCATCGTCATCCCCTTCCTCGTGGTCAACCCGCCGGCCGTCACCGCTGCGTATGCCGCGTGGTGGCGCCTGGACGCCGGGTTCGGCTCACCGTGGCTGATCCCACAACTGCTGGCCACAGCATCGACCGCCGACTCTGCGCCGCCGGGCATCAACGAGATCATGTCGGTGCTGCGATCGGTGTTCGGGCAGGCCCTGCCGATCGGCGTCGTCACCGGACTTGCCGTCTTCGGCATGCTGCTGGCGCTCGTCCTCGGTGCCCTGCTGGCCCTCGGCGCGCCACGTCGGCCCACGCTGGCCCAACTCGCGCTATTCATGACCGCGATCGTGCTCGTCACGGGCAAGTCCTTCCCCGTCCAGGCATCGCTGTGGCTCGTACCACTGGTCGCCTTGGCCGGCCTACGATGGCGGGACCATCTCATCTGGGCCGGCACCGAGGCGGTCCATTTCGTTGCGGTCTGGCTCTATATCGGCGGTCTCTCCCGACCCGACCGGGGCCTGCCTCCGGCCTGGTACGCCGTGTTCCTGCTGGTGCGCATCCTCGGGGTGCTCTATGTGGCCTGGCGGGTGTGGCGGACGGCATACGCCGCTGACCGACACCGACTGGACCCGAGCTGGCCCACCGACCCCGAGGCAGACGCCGTCATCGACGAGACCGCCGGCGATTTCGAGAATGCCCCGGACCGGGTGGTCGCTCAGTTCACCCGCTGAGCGAATGCAGTGACCGAGGGCGCGGCCGCCGATTGGGTCATGGGGTCTCGCGGCGGGTAGGCTGTGACGGTTGCCCGGTCGAGGTGCGCATACGCGCGGACCCGGCTGGCGCCGCACTGCAGACCCTCCTGTCACGGAAGGACCGTGACCGCCAAGACCAAAGGAGGCGGGTTATCAGCATGCGTCAGTACGAACTCATGGTCATCATGGACCCCGAGCTCGACGACCGGACCGCCCAGCCGCAGCTGGAGAAGTTCCTCACCGTCATCACCAAGGACGGCGGCAGCGTCGACAACATCGATTTCTGGGGCCGGCGTCGTTTGGCCTACGAGATCAAGAAGAAGCCTGAGGGCATCTACGCGGTGGTCAACTTCACCTCCGAGCCGGCTACGGCCAAGGAGCTGGACCGCCAGCTCGGGCTTTCCGAGGCCATTCTGCGGACAAAGCTTCTGCGCCCAGGCGCCTGACCCACCGGTCTGCGACGCGCACCACCGACCCGAGCAATCGACCTACCCAGGGGGTAAGGAGTTATGGCAGGCGAAACGAGCATTACGGTCATCGGCAACCTGACCGCCGATCCCGAGCTTCGCTTCACCCCGTCCGGCGCGGCCGTCGCGAACTTCACCGTCGCCTCGACCCCACGGACGTTCGACCGCCAGAACAACGAGTGGAAGGACGGGGAGACCCTGTTCATGCGCTGCTCGATCTGGCGCGAAGCGGCCGAGAACGTCTCCGAATCCCTTCAACGCGGTATGCGGGTGGTCGTCACCGGACGCCTCGTCTCCCGGTCCTATGAGACCAAGGAAGGCGAGAAGCGCACGACAATGGAGCTGCAGGCCGACGAGGTCGGGCCGTCGTTGCGCTATGCGACGGCCAAGGTCAACCGCACCCAGCGGAGCGGTGGCCAAGGCGGCTTCTCCGGTGGCCAGACGCAAGAGGACCCCTGGGCCACCGGCGCAGCATCCTCCGGCGGCGGGTTCGGCCCTCAGTCGCCAGCTCCCCAGGGTGGCCAGCCCCAACAAGGCGGCGGGTGGGGCGGCACAGCGCCGTCCTATGACGAGCCTCCGTTCTAAACACAACTCAACGGTCCGAACACAGGCGTGACCGGACCACCTTTCACCACACACCCCATCCCGAGGTGACCCTCGGGCTCATCCAGTCAAGGAGAGCACCACGATGGCAAAGCCCGTCATTCGTAAGCCCAAGAAGAAGGCCAACCCGCTCAAGGCCGCCAAGATCGACGCGATCGACTACAAGGACACCGCCTTGCTGCGGAAGTTCATCTCCGACCGTGGCAAGATCCGCGCCCGCCGGGTGACCGGCGTGACCGTCCAGGAGCAGCGTCTCATCGCCAACGCGGTGAAGAACGCTCGGGAGATGGCGTTGCTGCCGTACTCGAGCTCGGCTCGCTGACCACAGCGTTGGATCATTTCGCTCGATCATCACAGGCTTAGGAGCACCATCATGAAGGTCATCCTCACCCACGAGGTTTCCGGGCTCGGCACCGCCGGTGACGTCGCCGATGTCAAAGACGGATATGCGCGCAACTTCCTCTTCCGGCGCGGCCTCGCCGTGGCCTGGAGCAAGGGCGGTCAGGCCCAGGTGGACGCCATCACCACCGGCCGGGCGGCTCGCGAGGTCAAGTCCCTGGAGGACGCCAAGGCGATCAAGGGTCAGCTGGAAGCCAGCGTCGTGACCGTTTCTGCGCATGCAGGCAAGGAAGGCCGCCTCTTCGGCGCGGTCTCCCCGGCCGATGTCGCCTCTGCCGTGTCCGCCACCGGCGGGCCGAGCATCGACAAGCGCACGGTCGAGATCGCTACGCCGATCAAGAACGTCGGCACGCACTCGGCCACGGTGCGGCTGCACCCCGAGGTCATTGCCACCTTGGCCCTGGAGGTCATCCCCGGCTGATCTTGGGGCACGCTGCTTAGACTCGGGTCAGCCCCCTCGTCCGTGGGGGCGTGGGTGATGCCCGAACGCACTGCTCTGGAACCGAATACCCCTCTCGACCATCCAACCGTTGGTGGAGCGAGCGGGCGCATGAGCCCTCGCATACGCTATCGGTGGCCGAATGGGCGGCCGATATGACAGGGAGGGGTATCAAGGATGTCCGAAATTAACCCGCAAGGCTCTGCTGGTCAACCGGCGGAGGGCGCTACGGAACCAGGGCTTGAGCCAGCTGAGATGGCCGTCGCCGCCCCACGCCGGGTGGGTCGCACCGTGGGCATTGCAGCGGCGGTCCTCGTTGGAGCGGGTGCGCTGGGCACGGGGGCGTATGCGGTCTACAGCAACACGTTGGGCGGCGGCGGTCCACAACCGGAGTCGGCCGTGCCGGCCACGTCGATGGCGTTCACCAAGATCGACCTCGATCCGGGAGCCGGGCAAAAGATTGATGCGCTGAGGTTCATCGGCAAATTCCCGGCGGTGCCGGAGGAGGCCCGGTCTGAGGGAGGCGACATCAAGAGGGCCTTGTTCGAGAGCATTCAGAAGGACGGGACGTTCAAAGACCTGAACTATGAGACGGATGTCAAGCCGTGGCTGGGCGACCGCGCCGGTATGGCCGTCTTCCCGATGGCGGACGGCGAAGATCCTGGAGTCGTCCTCGCCTTGGCTGTGACCGACCAGGACAAGGCCAAGGCCGGCTTGGACAAGGCCGTCAAGGGCGAGGACTGGGGAACCGCCTGCACCGTCCAAACCGACTTCGCCGTCTGTGGCGAAAGCCAGGAGGTCGTGGACGCGGCCGTTGCGGCAACGAACAAGCAGGCCCTGGCAGACAGCGGAAACTACACCAGCGACGTCAAGGCGTTGGGTAAGGACGGCGTGGCCCAGTTCTGGATGGATGCGGCCGGCGTCCAGGAACTCGTCAAGAGCAGCACCGCAAGCGATGCGCTGGACTCCGTCGATATGCCCACCGGCGAAGGCCGGGTCATCGGCGTGGTGCGGTTCGATTCGGCGAACCTCGAAGTGGCGATGAAGGGGTTGGAGGTGCCGAGCATCAAGGCAAACTCCGCCACCGGTACCGGGGTCACCGAGCTTCCCGAGGGCACGCTGGCAGCGATCGGCGTGGCCGGGGCAGGGCAGATGCTCACCGATCAGTGGGCCACGCTGACCGACAACCTCGGCACCGACTTGACCGATTCCGTCAATGAGTTGCGCACGAGTTATGACATCGATCTGCCCGCCGATCTCGCCACGTTGCTCGGCGACCAGACCGTTGTCGCCTTCGGTGGCGGCGATGTTCAAGGCGAGAAGATGCCCAAGATCGCCATGGTGACCGACACCGCGCCGGATGACACCAAGGCCTTGCAGGCCAAGGTGGAGGACGCGCTGGGCCAGGCCTTGGGCATTGACGTGGTCGACAAGGACGGTCACTCGGTGTTCGCCTCGGAGGCCGCCTACGCTGATGAGCTCGTTGCCGAGTCCGGATTGGGCGATGCGGACTCGTTCACGGCGGCCGTTCCGGGCGCTTCCGATGCCTCGATTGTCGGGTATGCCAACATTCGTGGACTGATCGCGGCATACGGCACCGACCTGAGCAGCGACGAGCGGGAGAATCTCGACCCACTGTCGGCTTTTGGGATCAGCGTCCAGATCAATGACAACGGCTTCGACGCCACGATGCGGCTCACCACGAAGTAGCTTCGACCGGGTGCCGAGTGGTTCGTCGCGGACCACTCGGCACCCCTTTCAATTGACCTATTGACATGACATACTGTCGTTAGTCAATGTGGTGATTGAGGAGGGGCGACTGTGTCCATGTCGAAAGCTGTCAACCCGGACCCCCGGTACGGCAAGCTCACCATCGGGGTATGTCCCGATCAATGGGGCGTCTGGTTCCCCCGTGACGAGGCCCAGGTGGATTGGGACACGGCACTGGGGGAAATGGCAACCGCGGGATTCTCCGTCATGGAAACGGGGCCCTTCGGGTATTTCCCCACCGACCCCATCCAGCTCAAGGACGTCATGGACGCCCGAGGGTTCCAGGTCGTGGCCGGCACCGGGTGGGGCATTCTGCACAAGGACGAGGCCTGGGAGGACACCGAAGCCTTCTTTCGGGCCATTGCCGCCACCCACGCGGCGGTTGGGGCGCAGTACATCGTGCATCTGCCGCCGATGTTCCGGGATGAGAAGTCCGGGGACTACATCGATGACAGAGTGCTCTCTCCCGCGGCCTGGGGGCGCTACATCGACAATGCCAACCGGCTGGGCAAGATCATGAAGCAGGATTACGGGCTGACCATGGTGCTGCATCCGCACGGGGACAGCCACATCGAGACCCCGGAGGACATCGACCGGATCTTCGAGGCGACCGACCCTGACTACGTCGGCTTCTGCCTCGACACCGGGCACATCATCTACGGCGGCGGTGACCCGATGGAGCTGTGCCGCAAGTACCCCGACCGGATCTCCTACGTGCACATCAAGGCGATGGATCCCGGCCTGGTCGATCGAGCTCACGACGAGGACTGGCCGTTCGTTCGGGCGGTCAAGGCCGGATGCTCGGTCGCGCCGCCCGCCGGGTTGCCGGACATGCACGATCTCATCGAGGCGTTGGCCGACTTGGACAAGGACCTCTACGTCATCTGCGAGCAGGACATGTACGGCTGCCCGAAGGACCAGCCGCTGCCCATCGCCATCCAAACTCGGGAGTACCTCGCCTCCCTCGGCCTCGGCGTTCGCTAGCTCGTATGCCGACAGCAGCTCGCCATCCGCGCATTTTCGATCAGGAGAGTCCACGACCATGACAGTTCGCATCGGCATGATCGGCCCCGGCGGCATGGGGCAGGCGCACATCAAGCGAATTCATACGGTGATCGCCGGTGGACAGGTCGTTGCGGTCAGCGACGTCAACCCGGACAACGCCCACGCCGTGGCGCAGAGAATCGGCGGGACGGCATACGGCACGTCCGCCGAGCTGATCAACGCAGCCGACATCGATGCAGTGATGGTGACCAGCTATGGCCCGGCTCACGAGGTCGACGTCGTCGCCTGCATCGAGGCTGGCAAGCCGGTGTTTTGCGAGAAGCCGCTCACCCCCACCGCTGCGGCAGCACAGCGGATCATGGACGTCGAGATGCGCCACGGCCGGAAACTGGTCACGGTGGGATTCATGCGCCGATTCGACGCCAGTTACCGCGCCATGAAAGCCCTGCTGGACAGCGGCGACATCGGACAAGCGCTCATGGTCCATAACGCGCACCGCAACCCCAGCGTGCCGGAGAACTACACCTGGGACATGGCGATCAACGACACCGCCATTCACGAAATCGACACCGTGCGGTGGCTGCTCGGTGAGGAATTCGTCTCCGCTCGGGTGGACAAGCCGAAGAAGACCACCCACCGGTTCGACCACCTGCAGGACCCCCTCGTCCTCGTCCTGACCACCGCGTCGGGCGTGCGGGTGGACGACGAGATCTTCGTCAACTGCCAGTTCGGCTATGACATCCAATGTGAGCTCGTCGCTGAACTGGGCGCCGTGCGTCTGTCCGACCAACACGTCATCAGCACTCGCCGGGACTTCACCGTCGGCCACCCCATCGCCCGGGACCATAACGACCGGTTCGGTGGTGCGTTCGTCCGCGAGGTACAGGAGTGGATCGCCGCGGTGGCGCGCGGTGAGCACACCGGATCGACCAGCTGGGACGGGTACGCCGCCGCGTGCGTATGCGACGCCGGCGTCAAGGCACTCACCACCGACGGCACCGTCGGGGTGGACATGATCGACCAGCCCGCGTTTTACGGCTGAGCTGCCGCCCGGATCCTTCCGGGCTGACCATGAAGGAGATCGAGAGATGACCGTTGCCGTTGCGCACCAGGCGAACAAGGCCGGCGCGGCCGTCCTGTCCGCCGCTGTGGAAGAGGCCAGCCTACGAGGTGTCCCCCTTGCCGTCATCTATGCCGTCACGACCGCTGATCTGGACGACAAGGCGGCCCTGCGTCAGGGCATCGGGGAGCTCGTGCACGAGGCGGCCTCGAACATGCATATCGCCGACGTCGAATGGGAGCTTCATCTGGCCGGCGCTGACTCCGACTCCATCGAGGACACTGCGTACGCGATCCTCGCCGAGGTGGCGGCCGTCGGTGCCGACCTGCTGGTGCTTGGTGCCCGTCGGCGCTCCCCGGTCGGCAAGGCCATCCTGGGCAGCATCACCCAGGAGATCCTCTTGGACGTCGCCGTGCCGGTGCTGGTCGTCAAGGCGCCTGGCACGTAGAAGGCTGGCGCAACATTGAGGCACGCGGAGGAGTCCGCCGCCCCTGAATGCTGCCAAAGGGCAACCTCACGCCCCCCTTTGAACCCGCCATTTGGCCCCAGTCACTCCGGGCGCCATGCGGTGACCCTCCATTCACTCCGGGCGTCATGCGGCGGCCCTCCCATTAAGCCTGAGTCAATGCATACGGCCTGGGTACGGGTCAGTTGCCCACCGCCAAAGAACTAGACATGGGAAACCAGAGGTTCACAAGGGATGGTTTCCCTGGCGAACCTCTGGTTTCCCACCTGAGGCGTAAATCCGGAGGTGGATTGCGGCGCAGCGATGTGGGGCCCGTCGCCTGAACGGACCCCACATCAACTGACCTGCTCGAACCTCTTTTAGGGTTCGTCCTCGCGTAGCTCCTCGATAATGTCGGCCCGTTCCTGTGTGCCGATGCGCGGTGCACTCACGTCGTGCACGCCTGCCGGCGCGGGCGCCGCAGCGACATCGGCCTCCGTTCCGGCCAGCTCGTGCGAGAGCTCAGCCAACTCCTGTCCTCCGGCCATCTCCGTGGTCAACTGTTCGAGGCTGAGATCGTCGCGATGCGCGTCGAGGACGACCCTGCCCAGCTTGAGGATGATGAAGTGGTTGCCCACGAGGTAGGCGTGATGGGGGTTGTGGGTGATGAAGATGACCCCCAACCCGGCATCGCGCATCTTGAGGATGTACTTCAAGACCACGCCCGATTGCTTCACCCCGAGGGCCGCAGTCGGCTCGTCAAGAATGACGACATTCGCTCCGAAATAGATGGCCCGGGCGATGTCGATGACCTGGCGCTGGCCACCGGAAAGCGCGCCCACCGGCCGGTCCAAGTCGGGGATGACGATGCCCATCTTGGTCAATTCCTCGCCGGCGATCCGCTTCATCTCCGGGACGTTGAGTCCCACCCCTTTGCGGATCTCGTTGCCGAGGAAGAAGTTGCGCCACACCGACATGAGCGGCGCCAAGGCCAAGTCCTGATACACCGTGGCGATGCCTGAGCCCTGCGCTTGCCGGGGGGAAGAGAACCGGGTCTGCTTCCCGTTGAGCTTCATCGTGCCGTCGGTGTAGTCGTGCAGGCCGGCGATGATCTTGATCAGCGTCGACTTGCCCGCGCCGTTGTCACCCAACACACACGTGACCTCGCCCTTGCGGACGGTGATGTTCACACCGCGCAGGGCCAGCACGTTGCCATATCGCTTCCCGACATTGTCGAGTTCGAGGATGGGGTCCTTCGCCGCCTCCTGCCTGGTCGTTCTATCCGCGACTGCGGTCATGATTCTGCCCTTCGTTTCACGGCCTGGTTGACCAACACGGCGCCGATGAGGAGTACACCGAGGAAGGTCTTGAGCCAGTCGACGTCCCATCCGGCATACGTGATCCCGAGGACCGTCATCCCATAGATGAGCGCCCCGATGCTGGCACCGACGACCGAGCCGTACCCACCAGTTAGCAGGCAGCCGCCGACAACTGCGGCGATGATGTAGATGAACTCGTAGCCGACACCCGATCCGGACTGGACGTTGTTGTACTCGAAGAGGTTGTGCATGCCGAGTACCCACGCGCCGAATCCCACGCCCATGAAGAGCACGATCTTTGTCGCGGTCACCGGAACGCCAACCGCCCGAGCTGCGGGGGCGTCGCCACCGACGGCAAAGATCCAGTTGCCGTAGCGGTTGCGTAGAAGAATCCACGCCAAGACGGCGGTCAGCAGAATCCAGTAGATGATGGGGATCTTGATGACGACCGACCCCATCGAGAACGACGAAGCGAAGACCTTTTTCGCGCTGTCGAAGCCGTCCATATCGCTGATGTCGTTGGAAGACACTCCACCGGCGATGATCCGAGTGACCGCGAGATTGGCACCGGACAGCACAAAGAAGGTGCCCAGGGTTACCAAGAAGCTTGGCAGGCCGGTGACGTGAAGCAGCCACCCGTTGAAGGCGCCGATGGCCAGCGAGAGCACGAGGGCAAAGACGACGCCGACCCACACGTTCAGTCCGAGGTACCAGGCGAAGTGTGCTGCCGCAAGGCTGGAGGTGGTCACTGCGACCCCGGCAGACAGGTCGAACTCGCCGCCGATCATGAGCATGGCGACGAACACGGCCATGATCCCAATGGTGGACGCCTGGTAAAAGATGGTGCCGATGTTGCCGACCGACCGGAAGGCCGGTGCAGCCAGGAAGAACAACGCCGCAATGACGATGGCGCCGATGAGGGCGCCAACCGCCGGCATGGCCAGCACGGTGGCCAGGGCCGACCGGGTTTGGACCCGATCGTCCCCGACCACCGTTGTATTGGCTGCGCTCACGTCACTCACCGAGTGCCGTTGGCGGCGAACTTCGCGACGGCCTCGACGTTTGTGGAATCGATGAAGGCCGGACCGGTGGCCACGTTCTTGCCACCGCCGAGGGTGTTGCCGTTGTTCTTGTACAGCCACAGGCTGTCCACGGCGAGATAGCCCTGCAGATAGGGCTGCTGGTCAACGGCGAACTGGATGGACCCGTCCTGGATCGCCTTGACGAGTTCGGCCGAGGTGTCGAAGGTGCCGATCTTGGCGCTGCTGCCGGCTCCCTTGACGGACTTGACCGCGTCGAGCGCCCACTGGGCACCCAGGGTGATGACGTAGTCGACGGTCTTGTCGGCAGACAGCTTGGCCTGAATGTTCGTCGTCACGGCGGCGTCATCCCGGCCGTTGACATACAAGCGCTCAACCTTGGCTCCGCTGGCGCCCTTGATCACACCGTCGCAGCGCGCCTCCAGCTGGGACTGCCCCTGCTCCTGGATGACGCAGAGGACGTGCTTGGCCCCTTCCTCAGCAGCCTTCTCGCCGACGGCCAAGCCGGCTTCGCTTTCGGACTGGCCGAAGTAACCAACCGCGCCGAGGTCCAACGCGTCGGTTCCGCCCGCATTGAACATGGATACCGGTATGCCGGCTGCGACGGCCTTCTTGATGACCTCGCCCAGTGCCCCGGTGTTCGGGTCGGTGACGGCGATGCCGTCCGGCTTCTTGTCAATGGCAGCCTGAATGAGCTGGGCCTGCTTGGTGGCATCGGGGTCGTTGGTGTATTGGAAGTCGACGCCGTCATGAGCGGCCGCTGCCTCGGCACCCTTCTTGATGCGGTCCCAGAACTCGTCACCCGGCGCCTGGTGGGTGATCATGATTACGGTCATCGTCTTTGCCGTCGTCCCACCGGCGTCGGAGGAATCCGAGGACGTCGTCTTGCCTCCGCTGGAGCTGCACGCCGCAAGCGACAGCGCCGCCACTGCGGTCGTGAGGACGGCCATCGTCCGAGTCGAGCGTTTCATTCACTACACCTTTCGGGTGTCACCGTGCCGTCTGCGCAGGTGATGGTTGGGCACGGCCCCCGTGCTCTGGAGCCGTGTACGCACAGGAAGTGGTCAGCAAAGGATCGCTGGTGTTGCGGCGCGCTGGGCTTCCCCTATGCGCCAGGTTGACGACGGGTGCGGCAGATACGCACCACGGTGCATCTGCTGCTGACCCCCCGGTCGTCGACATCGTCGTTGTCACTCCCCATCAAGGCTGTGCCAGGGCGGGCGCCCCGACTGCCTAGGGCTAGCCTGCCTACTGACATTGATGGTGTCAACCTATTGTCAGAACATTTATGGTTTAGTGACCTTGATGTCGACGTCGTCGGGTGACGCCACCCCAAGGTCGGGCGTGGCCGAGGCGGACGCCCCGCCGCGCCAAGGCAGTGCTAGGCAAGGGAAACCGGAGGTTCGCAGGGGAAAGCTTCCCCTGCGAACCTCCGGTTTCCCACCTGTGGCGGCAATCAGGAGACAGGCGCAGGACTGGAGACAGGCGCAGGACTGGAGGCCAGCGCAGACCAGCGCAACTGGAGACCAGCGCCGACCAGCGAGTGCTAGAGATAGGGGCGCTGGCCTTGGCGGTCCGCCAGATATGTCGCGTATGCCGCCTGCGTGGACTCCAGTTCGGACACCTGGGAGACCGGCACATCCCACCATGCGGTGCCTGGAGGGTTGGGGCCATAGAGGTTGGTCTCTATGTAGAGCACCGTGGTCTTCGGCGAGGCTGCGGCGCGGGCGTAGTTGTCCCGGAACTCCGCCATCGAACCGCAGCGGAGCACGTCGGCCCCCCAGGAGGCGGCGTTGGCGGCGAGGTCGAACGGCGGGGTGTCCCCATCGAGCCACCCGTCCGCGGTGCGCATCCGGTACCTTGTCCCGAACCGCTGCGACCCGCGGGACTCCGACAGCGCTCCGATCGAGGCGAATCCGAAGTTCTGCAGCAACACGATGATGACCTTGATGCCTTCGGAGACGATGGTGGCGATCTCCATGGGCAGCATTTGATAGGTGCCGTCCCCGACGATGGCGACGACTTCATGGTCCTGCCCCAACGCCATCTTCACCCCGAGCGCGGCGGGGATCTCATAACCCATGCACGAGTAGGCATACTCGACGTGGTATTGGACCGGGGTGGCGGCCCGCCACAGGCATTGCAGATCGCCGGGCATGGATCCGGCCGCATTGATCAGGACGTCCTGATCTCCCATGAGCTCGTTGAGCGCGCCGAACACCTCGGTTTGTGCCGGCAACGGGGTCTGGTCCCGGTGGTAGCACTCCTGGACGACCTGCTGCCAGGCGGCGTCTCGATCCTGGGCCTCCTGGCGATAGTCATCGCTGACGCTCCACCCGTCCAATGCCCCGGTGAGTGCGACCAACGCCTCTCGAGCATCGGCCAGCACCATGGTGGCGCCGTGCTTGGCGGCGTCGAAGCCCAAGACGTTGACGTTGACGAACCGGACGTCCTCGTTGGCGAAGATGGTGTGGCTGGCGGTGGTGAAGTCGGAGTACCGGGTCCCGATCCCGATGACGACATCGGCCTGCCGGGCCAGGTCGTTGGCGGCCGCGGACCCGGTGGAGCCGATGCCTCCGACGGCCTGCGGGTGATCCCAGTTGATCGCGCCCTTGCCGGCGTGAGTGTCGCTGACCGGGATGCCGGTGGCCTCGGCGAAGCGACGCAGTTGTTCGCTGGCCCGGGCATACACCACGCCACCACCGGCGACGACGAGTGGTCGCTTCGCCGATCGGATGACCTCCAGCGCCCGGGCCAATGCCGCCGGTTCGGGCACCGGCCGTCCGATGTGCCATACCCGCCGGGCGAACAGAGCAGCAGGCCAGTCGTATGCCTCGGCCTGCACGTCCTGGGGAAGGGCGATGGTCACCGCGCCAGTGTCTGCAGGATCGGTGAGCACTCGCATGGCATTCATCAGCGAGGGAATCAGCTGCTCCGGACGATTGATTCGATCGAAGAAGCGCGACACCGGCCGGAAGGCGTCATTGACGCTGATGTCCAGGGTCTGCGGGCTCTCGAGCTGCTGGAGGACCGGATCGGGAACTCGGGTGGCGAATTGGTCGGACGGGAAGAGGAGGACGGGGATCCGATTGGTTGTGGCCAGGGCCGCCCCGGTGACCATGTTCGTCGCTCCCGGGCCGATCGACGTGGTCACCGCCATGACCTGGAGTCGCTCCTTGGCCCGGGCGTATGCCGTGGCGGCGTGCACCGCGCCCTGCTCGTTGCGGGCCAAGTAGTAGGGCAGTCGGCCCAAAGTGGTCGGGCCGTCGGCGCCAGCGTCGGTCTGGCCCTGGGCTTGAAGGAGCGCCTGCCCGATGCCGGCGACGTTACCGTGGCCGAAGATGCCAAACATGCCGGCGACGAGCCGCTGCTCCACGCCGTCGCGTTCGGCATATTGGTTGGCGAGGAACTTCACGACGGCTTGGCCCACGGTCAGGCGGATTCGTGAGCTGGGTATTCCGGTCATGACGTCAGCCTCTCAGGGGGCGGGGATGAGGACATCCCGGACGATCTGGTCCAGTTCCTCGTCGGCGGCCAGGAACTGGCGCAGGGTCTTGCGGGTGGCCCCGAAGGTGTCGAACTCCGCTGGGGTCAGGCCGTTCACCTCGTATGCCCGCCGGAAGTCCTCGATGGTGTTGAGCTGGTCGAGGATGGCCGGGTCCACCGGAAGGTCGATGCGCGGTTGCGGGTCGTGCCCACTGGCCTGGAACTTCTCCTGCCAACTGAACGGAGGCGAGATGACGATGTCGCCCCCGATGAGCTCGGTCCATTGCAGCGAGTTGCGGTAGGCGGCCGCCAGCACCCGGGCCCGCAAACCCCGCTCTTTGAAGATGCCGTATGCCTTCTTCACCGCGGCGACGCCCGCCCACTCCAGGGCGTGCGGCGCCACGTCGAGGCCATCGCGGGCGACGACGTCCTTCAACCAGTCATCAAGCCGGCCCACCATGATGGTCACTACCGGACCCATGGTGGTGGTGTCCTTGCCCGTGGCCTGGCGACGTTGGAGCCCGCGCTCGATGGCCTCGCCGGTCGCCACGGCCTGGGCGACGGTGAAGGACACGGTGACGTTGATGCTCACCCCACGGAAGGTCGCTTCCTCGATTGCTTCCAGACCCACCTCGGTGGCCGGGATCTTCACGATGATGTTCTGGGCCAGGCCGGAGAAGTATTCGGCCTGGTCGGCCAGGGCTGCCGCGTCGCGGTGCAGTCGCGGGTCGGTCTGCATGGACAGACGCCCGTTGCGCCCCCGGTGTTGCTCGAACGCCGGCTTGAGCAACGCCGCTGCTTCGATGGACACCTCCTGCACAACCTGCCAGCCGATCTGCGACTCGGTGGCGGTGGGCCGCTCCTGGGCGATCTCGGCGATCCGAGCGGTCCACCTGGGCAGGTCGGCGCGGATCGCGGCCAGGGCGATGACCGGGTTGCAGGTCGCTCCGACGGCGCCCCAGCCGATGGCGGTGGTCAGCTCGCTGAGCGTGGAGGAATCGTTCCACAACGCCGTCGCGGTTGTTTGGGTCATGGTCAGCAGCGGCGACGCGGTGGCCGTACTGGCGTGGTCGACGTCGGTCATCGAGATCCTTCGGTGGTGTACCTGGCCATGTAGTTCTCCATGGTGGCTAGTTGGTATCGCGCCATCTCATCGGCGCGCTCGTCCTCGGCAAAGACCGAGTTGCACATGATTGAGCCCTCTCGGTCATAGAAGCCGATCTCGGCTAGCCCCCCGAAGAAGTCGTCCCAGTCCACATCACCGTCACCGATCTGAAGATGCTGGTGGACCCGCACCGGGTTGCCCGGTGGGTTGGTGATGTAGCGCAACCCATGGCTGGCATGGTGGTCCATCGTGTCCGCCACATGCACAAGCCGGATCATGTCGCCGGCGGCGCGCATGACCTCACGCATCGGATGACCCATGTGGTAACTGTGGCAAGCGACGAAGACCATGCCGATGTTGGCGCTGTTCAGGCCCTTGAGGATGCGTATGGCTTCCAGCCCGTCCTCGACGAAGTCGTCTGGATGGGGGTCGATGAGCAGGTCGATGCCCTCCCGCTCGATGATCGGCAGCAATTCCTCCATGCTCCGGTAGAAGGCAGCTTCGGATTCCTCGGGGCGCTCGGGGCGCCCGGAGAATTCCGTGCCGATCACGGGAACCTCCAGGTCGACGGCGATCTGGATGATGCGTTTCCAGTTGCGCACCGCGGCTTCGCGGGCCCACTCGTCCGGCCCGGACCATCGCTGGACCGGCAACAAGGAGGCGATGCCGACCCCGGCATCGACGGTGGCCTTCTTCAGCTGGCCCAGGAGGTCGTCATCGGCACGAGGGTGCCGGTAGAAGGGGATGAGGTCAGGGTGCGGCGTCAGCTGAATCCACTCATACCCCAGCTCGGCGACCACCTGCGGGAACTCCAGCAGGGCGTGGTCGTGATGCAGCGGGGTAGGGTCCTGGGCAATCCTCACCATGGTCGACCTCTCCGTGACGTGCCAATGTCAGGACATTATCACGATGATATTGTGAGGACGACCCGTTCACCGCACTGCTTCGAGACCTATCGCTCGTGCACGGTGACGTCGAAGGCGTACTGGTCGTAGCGATAGCAGTGATCGCCGAACTCCACAGCGGCCCCGTCCGCATCGTAGGCGCGGCGCTTCATGGTGAGCAGCGGATCCCCGGCGGAGAGTCCGAGTTGCTTTCGCTCGTAGGCTGTCGGCCGGCGCGCCCCGATGGTCTGGTGGGCGATGACCGGCCGCGTCCCACGCGCCCGCAGGAGGGCATACAGGCTGTGCTGTTCCAGGTCGCCTTCGGTCAGGTCGGCGAACTTTGGGTGCAGCCAGTTGTGCATCAGCGCGGTCGGGGTCTCCCCGGCCAAGCGCAACCGCACCACTGCCACCAACGGGGTGCCGGCATCCAGGTCGAGCATCGCTGCTGCCGGGGGATGAACCACGGCAGTCTCGAAGCTCAGCACCCGAGTCTTGGGCTTCTGGCCGCGTCGAGCCATGTCCTCATAGAGGCTGGTCAGTTCGTCCCGGCGGTGGATGACCTGGCTGGCCACGGTCGTGCCGATACCGCGTCGGCGGACCAGCAGGCCGCGGTCGACGAGTTCGGCGATCGCCCGGCGGACGGTCGGCCGGGACAGGTCGAGCCGTCCCGCCAGGGCAAGTTCGTTTTCGAAGGGATCCCCGGGATTGAGCGTGCCGTCCTCGATGGCTGCCGTCAGCTGTTGAGCAAGCTGGTGATAGAGCGGCACAGGGCTGGCGCGGTCGATCACCACCGGAATCTGGGTCACAAACCCCACTATATGTGAGCTCCAACAGACAGTAGAAGATACAAATGTCAGAACATAAGTTGACAGGGAGGGTCGGGGGCCACCTACGCTGACCACATGGAGCCCGCACCCGATGTCCTGGCCATCGGCCGTGTCGGCGTGGACCTCTACCCCGAGCAAAGCGGCGTCGGGTTGGAAGACGTGGACACGTTCGCGAAGTTCCTCGGCGGCAGCGCCGGGAACGTGGCCGTTGCCGCGGCACGCTATGGGCACAGCGCGGCGCTGATCAGCCGCACCGGCAACGATCCCTTCGGCCGATACGTCAAGCGCGCCCTGAGTGACTTGGGCGTCGACCCACAGTACGTCGGCATCGACCCACACCTGCCCACGCCGGTGACCTTCTGCGAAATCTTTCCGCCGGATGACTTCCCGCTCTACTTCTACCGTTATCCGCAGGCTCCGGACCTGCGGGTCAGTCCGGAGGAGATCCCACCCCTGGTCGTCCAGCAGGCCGCCTTGATGTGGACCACCCTGACCGGCCTGTCGGCCGAGCCCAGCCGCACGGCGCACAATCTGGCCTGGGGGCTGCGTGGTCGCCGACGGCATACGGTGATCGACCTCGACTATCGACCGCAGTTCTGGCGCGATGAGGCCGATGCCTCCCGGGCCGCCGGTGAGGCGATCGCCGGATCCACCGTGGCCATCGGCAACCGGGAGGAATGCGCCGTCGCCGTCGGGGAAAGCGACCCGGAGCGGGCCGCACAGGCGCTCCTCGAACGTGGCGTCGAGCTCGCCGTTGTCAAGCGGGGACCGGCCGGGGTCCTGGCCGTCACCCGAGATAAATCGGTGGAAGTGCCCCCCGTGCCGGTCGAGGTGGTCAATGGGTTGGGCGCAGGTGACGCCTTCGGTGGCGCGCTGTGCCACGGGCTGTTGTCCGGCTGGGATCTGTCGCGGACCATTGGCTTCGCCAATGCGGCAGGCGCCATCGTCGCTTCCCGCTTGGAGTGCTCCACTGCCATGCCCGACGAAGACGAGGTCACTGCCATGCTCATCGAGCGACCATCATGAGTCCGGACATCCCAACCCCGGACTCGGGCCTCGACCTGCACGTCGTGCGGCACATTAGGGCCACCGACCCCGGCGCCATCGGCCGGGCCTGGGCAGGGCGGCGTCCTGGGACGGTCCCCTCAGACGGACGTCTGCTGCTCATCGCCGCAGATCATCCAGCTCGTGGCGCCTTCGGCGTACGCTCGGATCCCTATGCCATGGCGACGCGGCCGGACCTGCTCGCCCGGATCGCTACGGCCCTGTCACGACCGGGCGTGGACGGCATCCTCGGCACGGCCGATATTCTCGAAGACCTCCTGCTCACCGGCCATCTCGACGGCAAACTCGTGCTGGGCTCCATGAACCGCGGCGGCCTTCAGGGAGCCGGGTTTGAACTGGACGACCGCTTCACCGGCTACGACGCCGCCACAATCGCCGCCAACGGTTTGGACGGCGGCAAGATGCTTGCCCGGATCTGCCTGCAGGACCACGGCACGATCGCCACGTTGGAGGGATGCGCGCAGGCAGTCTCGGCGCTCGCGGCACGTTCACGATGGGCGCTTATCGAGCCGTTCCTCACCACGAGGGTTGGCCCGGACCGGGTGAGAAACCTGCTCGATGCCGACTCGGTCATTGCCTCGATGCAGATCGCGGCTGGCCTCGGTGCCACGAGCGCCTACACGTGGCTCAAGCTGCCCGTCGTCGAGGACATGCCCAGGGTGTTGGCGAGCACCACCTTGCCGACCCTGCTGCTCGGCGGCGACCTGAGCGGGCAACCGGAGGCAACGTATGCCGCCTGGGGCGATGCTCTGGCGGCCCCCGCCGCCCGCGGGCTGATCGTCGGCCGGGCCCTGCTCTATCCGATCGACGACGACGTTGCCGCCGCCGTCGATCGGGCAGCCGACCTTGTTCATGGAGGAACCTCGTGAGTACCGGAAACGACAACACCACCTGGGTGATGCCTTTGGGCACCGCCAGCACCGATGGCTACGACGTGCGGGTGGAGGCGGGTGAGGCCGCGGCCGGCGCGTGGCGGCATACCGGTCTCGGGGTGCTCACCCTTGTGGCCGGGGAGCCGGTGACGCTGAGCGCAACTCATGTCGAGACCATGGTCGTCCCGTTGTCCGGATCGCTCACGGTGCGCACCGATGACTGGAGCCATGACCTGGCCGGTCGCGCGGATGTGTGGACCGGACCGACCGATGTTGCCTATCTGCCGCCGTCCGACTCGGTGACGCTGACCTCTGTGGCCGGTGCCAGGGTCGCCCTGTGCCGCGCACCGCTAGGCGATGCAGCGTCGGCACAACCCGCGTATGTGCCGTCGTCCGCGGTGCCCGTCGAGCTGCGCGGCGCCGGCATCGCCTCACGTGAGGTGCGCAACTTCGGCGTGCCCGGGGTGCTGGAGGCCGGCCGGCTCATCGCCTGCGAGGTCATCACCCCGGCCGGCAACTGGTCGTCCTGGCCGCCGCACAAGCACGATGAGGATCGTCCCGGCGAGGAGGCAGAGCTGGAGGAGATCTACTACTTCGAGACGCGCTCGATCGACGAGCGCGGCGAGGACCCGGTTGGCTACCAACGGGTGTATGGAAGTGCCGAGCGTCCGATCGACGTGCTCGCCGAGGTCCGCAGTGGGGACGTCGTCCTCGTACCGCATGGATGGCACGGACCGGCCATGGCGGCCCCGGATGCCGACCTCTACTACCTCAACGTCATGGCAGGCCCAGGACCTGAGCGGGCCTGGCTCATCTGCGATGACCCGGCACATGCCTGGGTGCGCCAGACCTGGGACGACCAGCCTGTCGACCCCCGACTCCCCATGACTCCCCACATCGTCCCGGCGGCGGCGCCCGGGGACCATTCTTAGGAATCGCGATGCGAATCGGACTTGTCGGCACGGGCCGGATAGGTGCTTTCCACGCCAAGACACTGCAGAGCCTCGACGTCGTCGATGACATCGTGTTGAACGACGCCGACGCCGCGCTCGGCACTGCGGTTGCCGGTGACCTCGGTGTCTCCTTCATCGCCAGCCTCGACGACCTGCTCAGCGACGTGGATGCCCTGGTCATCACAACGGCGACACCGGGGCACGCGCCGACCCTGCGAGCGGGGATCGCGGCCGGCATACCGACCTTTTGCGAAAAGCCGGTGGCTGGCACGCTGGCAGAATCCATCGCCCTAGCCGATCTCGAGGCCGCGACGGACGTACCGATCCACATCGGCTTTCAACGCCGATTCGACCCTGGCTACCAACGATTGCGTGAGGCGGTAGCGGCCGGTGAACTCGGCTTCATCCACACCATTCGGGCGGCCACCCAGGACCAGAGCCCGCCCCATGCTTCGTACATCCCCACCTCGGGTGGGCTGTTCCGGGACTGCTCCATTCACGACTTCGACGCGCTGAGGTTCGTCACTGGCAGGGAGGTTGTCCGGGCATATGCCGTGGGGGCCAACAAAGGTGAATCCTTCTTCACCGAGGGGGGCGACGTCGACACCGCCGCCGCCGTGCTGACCATGGACGATGACACCCTCGTGGTGGTGACGGCAACTCGCTATAACGGGGGAGGGCACGACGTCCGGATGGAGGTGCACGGTAGTCGGGGGTCGTTGATGGCTGGTTTGGACGACTCGTTGGCGTTCACTTCGGCTGAGCCGGGGGTGGCCTTCCCGCCCGGTCCGCGGCATTGGTCGTTTATGGAGAGGTTCCAGCCGGCCTATGTGGCAGAACTGACCGCGTTCGCCGAGGTTGTTCGCGGGGGTTTGCCGAGCCCGTGCAGCATTGCCGACGGGTTGCAGGCGTTCCGGATTGCGCAGGCGTGCTCGATCTCGCGGGAAGAGGGTCGGGTCGTTGAGCTTGCTGAGGTTGCTGATCGGTCGTGCTGAGGGGTGGCGCTGCTGTGCTGCGGTGACGGGGCCTGTGGATGACGCTGTGCGGGGGGTGGCGTGTTCGGCCTAGGGTGGGGGGCTTGCAGGGGAGGATGGAGGGAGTCTCATGTCTGCTCGGTGGTGGCTGGTATCGGGTGTGGTGGCGACGGGTTTGGTGGTGGAGTGTTCCGGGTCTGATTCCGTCCCGTCGGTTTCGGTGACCTCTGGCGGGTCGGTGAGTTCGAGTGTGCCGGTGTCGCCGTCGGTGTCGGTGTCGTTGGATCCGGTTGATCTGCCGTCGGATGCGCGAGCGCATACCAGTGCTGGGGCGAAGGCGTTTGGGGCGTATGTGTTGCAGCAGGCGGATCTGGCTTATGTGACGGCGGATAGCTCGACCCTGGCCGCTTTGTCTTTGCCGACGTGCGAGACGTGTCAGGACATCGTCGTCGATGTCGACGAGATGAGCGAAAACGGTCAGCATCAGGTGCGCCGGTGATGTCCTTGCATGGTTCCCAAGCGCAAGAGGGCACGACCAAGGACCGGGCCATCATCGACTACTTGGTCGCCGCATCGCCCGGCAAGGTTGTGGATTCGGATGGCGGCACAGTGAATGCCGAGGCCGCAGGTCGCACTACCGCTCGGCTGACGATGACGTGGCAGGACAACCGCTGGTTTGTCGCGCGAATGCAGCAGGTGGTGCTCTGATGTCGTCGCTACGGAGGTGCGCTCGTTGGCGATGTTGTTGACGATGTTGATGACAACACAGCAAGCGAACGCCAAGACCACACCTCCCAATCCGGTATTCGCGAAACTGGCGAATGACAAGGTGCGGGGGTCGGCGGTGAGTTCGACGAAGCCGACCTCCACGGGGCCGGTTGCGCCGAGGCAGTCTGGACCGTCGGCTGTGGTTGGGTCGAGTGGGGGGTCGTATCGGTATCGGAGTGTGCCGAATTGTGGTGACTTTAGCGGGAGCGTTGCTGGTTATGGAGCGCAGGCCGGGTGTACGTATGCGTTGACGGCGTGCCGTCATGCCGTGCCGCCGTCGGATCGGGTGCAGCAGCGGGTGTTGCGTTCGTTGGATGGCATCACGGGGGAGACCGTGGGGTTTTCCTGTGGGGCGGTCGATCGGTCGGTGCCGACGATGGGACAGATAGAGCAGGCGTTCAAGGAGTTGCCGTTTGCTATGCCCTCGGTGCATGTTCAACCGGAGGGCAATGAGACGTTGGTGAATCTCCCGACATATTACGAGGTGCGTTGGCCTTCGTCTGGGTTGTCGGCGGGTGATGTCTCTGCTCCGGTGCAGTTGTTGTCGTGGTCGGTTCGGTTCAAGATTGCTGCTCACAGTCATACGTATCGGTTCGGTGATGGGCAGTCCTCGGGGCCGACCACGGACGTGGGTGGCCCGTATCCGCGCAGAGAGATCACGCACATGTATGCGCATAAGGGGACGGTCAAGGTCAAGGTGGATGCCGTGCTCACCGGGCAGGTGAGTATCAACGGCGGGCCGTGGGAGCCGTTGGCTGCGACAGCGGAGTTGCCGGACGAGCCGGTGACGGTCCTCGCCGTGAAGGAAGTGCGTAATCACCTCATCCCCGATTGAGCCGGATGGTTCAGAGCCGGCCGGAGGTGGACGCGACTCGGCGTGGCAGTCCCGGATGGATCCTGGCACCCTCAAAGGGTGGACCGGCTCGAGGAGGCCTTTGCGGCGATTCCCCGCGCCGGTTTCATCCCGAGCGGCGCCGACCCGCGGGTCGATGGCCCGATCGCCATCGGACACGGTCAAACCAACTCCCAGCCCCGAACCGTTGCGGCGATGCTCCGGCTGCTCGATGTGCGACCTGGTCAACGTGTCCTCGACGTGGGTGCCGGGTCGGGGTGGACCACCGCTCTGTTGGCGTATCTCGTTGGACCGCAGGGCGAGGTTCGCGGTGTGGAGCGGGTACCACAGCTTGTGCGTATGGGCGATAGCCACCTCGCCGCCACCTCACAGCCCTGGGCCAGCATTCGGGTGTCGTCACCGGGCCAGATCGGACTGCCGGCAGCGGCGCCGTTCGATCGGATCCTCGTCTCGGCGGAGGCCGGAGAACTTCCCCAGGACCTCGTTGCCCAACTGAACGATCGGGGTCGGATGGTGATCCCAGTGCGCGGGATCATGACGCTGATCGTTCGCGATGGAGAGCTGATGAGTACGAGCACTCACGGTCGCTATCGCTTCGTCCCGCTGCTCTAGCAACCGACGCCCTCACGGCTCGGCGGCACCCGGAAGGTGCCTTTAGCACGCCACCGAGCGCGACGGCGCCCGGTACCCGGCACTCGGAGATGCCTTTTGCACGCCTCCGGTATCTGCCGAGCGCCTATAGCGAGGAGCTCACGGCATACGTTAGAATGTAATGACAATTGATCGATAGCTGTGAGGACCGGATATTCATGACCTCCCCCACCCGTATCACCCACCTCATCGCGGGTGACCACTGGGACGGCGCCGCCGAGCGCACCGGCGCCGTCTACAACCCGGCAACCGGCCAACAGACCGGCATCGTTGACTTTGCCTCGGCAGCGTTGGTGGACGAGATCGTCGCTTGTGCCCACGAAGCCTGGGTGAACACCTGGCGCGATGCGTCCCTGACCAAGCGCGCCCAAGTACTTTTCGCCTTTCGGGAGTTGCTCAATGCGAGGAAGGAGGAGGTTGCCGCGCTCATCACCAGCGAACACGGCAAGGTCCTGTCCGATGCCCTCGGCGAAGTGACTCGTGGACTGGAGGTGGCCGAGTTCGCGTGCGGCATACCGCAGCTGCTCAAAGGCGGGTACTCCGAGAACGTCTCGACAAATGTTGACTCGTACAACATCCGCCAGCCGCTCGGGGTCGTCGGCGTGATCAGCCCGTTCAACTTCCCGGCGATGGTACCGCTGTGGTTTGTGCCCATCGCCATCGCTACCGGAAACGCGGTCGTCATCAAGCCGAGCGAAAAGGACCCCTCCGCGGTCGATGCCGTGGCGCAACTTTGGCGTGAGGCAGGGCTGCCGGACGGCATCATGAACGTCGTCCACGGGGACAAGGAAGCCGTGGACGCGCTGTTGAACAATCCGCAGGTCAAGTCGATCTCTTTTGTGGGGTCGACGCCGATCGCCCGCTACGTCTATGAGACCGGCACGGCCAACGGCAAGCGTGTCCAGGCGCTCGGCGGCGCGAAGAACCACATGCTCGTTCTCCCAGACGCTGACCTGGATCTGGCGGCCGACGCCGCGGTGAACGCCGGCTATGGCAGCGCCGGCGAACGGTGCATGGCCATCTCGGCTCTTATCGCCGTTGAGCCTATCGCCGACGAACTCATCGCCAAGATCCAGGATCGGATGGGCAAGCTCGTCACCGGCGACGGAACCCGCGGGGTGGACATGGGTCCGCTGGTGACTGCCCAACACCGGGACAAGGTCACCGGATATCTCGATTCCGGAGTCGCCGACGGAGCAACGCTGCTCGTCGATGGCCGCGGCGGTGACGTGGACGCTGATGGTGACGGCTTCTTCCTGCGGCCCACCCTATTCGACAACGTCACGCCGGGCATGTCCGTGTACGACGACGAGATCTTCGGCCCGGTCCTCTCCGTCGTGCGGGTCGACTCCTATGAGGAGGGGTTGCGGCTGATCAACGACAACCCCTTCGGCAACGGCACGGCGATCTTCACCAACGACGGGGGCGCGGCCCGGCGCTTCCAGCACGAAGTTGAAGTGGGCATGATCGGGATCAACGTGCCCATCCCGGTGCCCATGTCGTACTACTCCTTCGGCGGGTGGAAATCCAGCCTGTTCGGCGACACCCATGCGCACGGCATGGAGGGCGTTCACTTCTTCACCCGAGGCAAGGTCGTCACGTCGCGCTGGCTCGACCCCAGCCACGGCGGTCTCAACCTCGGCTTCCCGCAGAACCAGTAGGGCCGCCCGTGAACCAACGGACCAACCACGCCGTTGTCCGCCTCGGCCATGTGTGTCGTGAGCGGCGCGGCCGCCGGTTGGTCCGTTGGTTCACGGCTCGCGGCGTCCACTAGGGCGGCGACGCCCATGGGCGTCGGACGTGCTAGCAACCGGCTGAGCGCGGCTGCAGGCAACCGGCTGAGCGCGGCTGTGGATCGACTGGCTGAGCGCGGCTGTGGATAACGGGCGGGTGACAAGACGCCGATAGGACACCCTGGCACGGTGCTCGTTTCAGACACGGTCTACCGCATGGGGGGCCTCGGACGCCGTCGAATTCTCGTGCGCCTGCTCGGCCGGCGGCGAGTGGATCGAGCCATCGCGCGCGGTGAGATCGTGCGGGTTGCCCGGGGGCGCTATGCCCTGCCCTCCACTCCGGGGGCACTCGTCCTCGCCGGGGAGCTGAGTGGCATCCTCGGTCTCGAATCGGCGGCACTTCATCACGGGTGGGAAGTGGCGGTTGAGCCGCCTCGGCCCGTCGTGGTCGTACCGAAGGACCGGCGCGTCAGCCCCGCGAACCGGCGCCGCGCCAGCCTCACCTGGGTGGATCTGGGGCCAGACGAACACGACGGCCTCGCTACGTCGCCCGAAGTCACACTGGCCATGTGTGCCCGCCGGCTCCCCTTTCCTCGTGCCCTCGCCGTGGCCGATTCGGCGCTGCGTGCCGGCTTCTCGCAAGAGCGACTTCGCGCCTTGGCCATCGGCCCTCCTGCCCCCGGATCACGACAACTGCGCCGAGTCGTCGTGGCGGCGCGTGCTGAAGCAGCCAACCCGTTCGAGTCGGTGCTGCGAGCGATCGCGCTTGATGTTCCGGGTCTCGCCGTCAAGCCTCAGCTCGTCATTGGTGGACCCGGTTGGACCATTCGTCCGGACTTGATCGATAAGGACCTGCGCGTGGTCCTTGAGGCGGATAGCTTCCAGTGGCATGGCGGTCGCCAGGCTCTTGATGCCGACGCGACGCGATACAACCGGCTGGTCGTTGCTGGGTGGGCGGTGCTGCGGTTCAGCTGGGAAGCGGTGATGTTGCGGCCGGAGGAGGTTCGAGACACCCTTGTCGCACTCGTCGGCCAACGGACCAACCTGGGCCTGAGCGCCGCTAGCCCACGCTTGGACCGGCCGGCCGCGTGAGTGGTCGGTCCGTTGGTGAGCGGACATCACCCGTGTGAATCCACTGGGCCAGCCAAACGGCGGGCCGGTCCGGTGCTTGAGCGCACGACGAGTGAGGGCGCCACCAGCCGGTCCAGACGCTCGGTGGCCTCGGCGTTCCCGCGTGCCTCGAGCCGGGCGCGCAGCTGGTCAACCGCATATCGGCCGATGAGGTCGGCATCCTGTCGCATCGTGGTGAGCTGCGTATGTCGATAGCTCGCCGCCGCGATGTCGTCAAAGCCAGTGAGGGAGAAGTCTTCGGGCAGCACGAGTCCCCGTGCCCGCGCCGTGTGCAGGACGCCCAGGGCGCAGCGGTCGTTGAACGCGACCACCGCGCTGGGGCGGCTTGCTGCGGCCAAGCCGAAAAGATCATCCGCGGCGTGCGCGCCGGCGTCCTCGGTCCACCCGCCCTCGGTGATCTGTGGAGCAAGGCCGTGCCGACACATGGCTGCCTCGAACGCGATCCGGCGTTCCTGCGCGGCCGCAGCTTGCCCCCCATCGAGATGCAGAATCCCTTCGTGCCCAAGGCCGTGCAAATGGTCGATGAGCAGCTGCATCGCTGCGTCCTCATCGGTCCTTATGGTGTCGACGCCGGGGAGATCCAATGGACGCAGAAGCACGAGTGTGGGCAGTCCCGCAGCGAGGTCGGCGATGTCCTCCTCGCTCAGTCTGGGGCCCACGAGCACCACGGCCTCGCATCGTTCGGCGAGCACAGCTCGCACGGCGGCGGCCTCGTCGCGGCGCTGCGTTGCCGCCGACAGGACGATCTCATAGCCGTGAGCCTCAGCAGCTGCATACATACCGTCGATGACCTGCGCGTGAAAGTCACCGCCGACGTCGAAGACGACCCCGATCATGCGGGTGCGGGCGCGCCCCAATCGGCTGGCTCGGCGATCGGGCACGTAACCCAGTTCGGCCGCAGCGTCACGCACCCGCGTGCGGGTCGCCTCGGAGGCGCCCGGAACGCCACGAAAGACGATCGACACCAGCGACCGGGAGACTCCAGCCCGGGTTGCCACATCCTCCATCGTGGGGCGGTCGGCGGTCACCTCGGACACCGTACTAGATCGCTCTAGGCACCACGCTTGACGGCAACCCATCGGTCAGGGGAAACTTGGCCCGAGATATACTAGAGCGCTCTAGTTTTGGAAGGTATGCCATGACTCGCCTCCCCCAACCCATTCGGCTCGCCCTCATTGGGGCCGGCCGAATCGGCACCCATCACGCGGCCGCGCTACAGCGCCATGTCCACAGGGCAGACCTGGTCGCCGTGGCCGACGCGCACGCCGATGCCGCCCACCGACTCGGCGCTGACCTGGGCGTTCGGACCGTCAGTCTTGACGCCGTATTCGACCATGACGCCATCGACGCCGTCGTCATCACCGCCAGTTCGGTGGCCCACCACGACCTCATCACCCGCGCTGCCGCAGCCGATAAGGCGGTCTTTTGCGAGAAGCCCGCGGGCATGTCCCTGGCCGACATCCGCGGTGCCACTCAGGCCTGCCAGGCCGCAGGGGTCCCGTTCCAAGTGGGCTTCAACCGCCGGTTCGCGCGGGACTTCGCCGCCGCATATGAAGTCATTGACGCTGGTGGCGTCGGGACCGTCCAACTCATGCGCTCGGTGACCCGCGATCCCGGGCTCGCGAACCCCGCCGCCGTGCCTCCAGGGACGATCTTCACCCAAACGCTCATCCACGACTTCGACACCCTCCTGTGGCTCAACCCCGGCGCTGAGCCGGTCGAGGTGCACACGTATGCCGATGCGCTGGTCGCCCCAGACTTCCGCGAGCAGGGGTTGCTCGACACCGCCGTGGTGACCATTCGGTTCGACAACGGCGCGATCGCTACCGCCGAGGCGAACTTCTCGGCCAGCTACGGCTACGACGTGCGCGGGGAAGTGTTCGGCTCCGAGGGCATGGTCACCATCGGCGGCCCGGCGAACCTGTCCCTGGCGCGTTGGGATGCGGACGGGATGAACCGCCGCACCGCCCGCAGCGACACCGACCTGCTTCATGAGGCCTACGTCGCGGAGTTCGATGCCTTTTGTGCGGCTGTGGCCGGTGACGCCGAGGTCAGGGTCGGGGGCCAGCAGGCCTTGGCGGCCTTCGAGGTCGCCCTGGCGGCCTGGCGCTCAGCGGACGAAGGACGGCGGGTACCCCTGGCAGAGGTCCGGGCCGAGGCGGTCGTCGTATGAGCTTTACCCCGGCGGTTTCCTCCGAGATGGTCTTCACCGACCTGCCCAAGCCCGAGCGCATCCGGCGTATCCACGAGCTCGGCCTGGCCGTCGAAATCTGGGATTGGCGTGGCCACGACCTCGACACCCTCGAGGCCCTCGCCGGGGACGGTGTCGTCTTCACCTCGATGACCGGCTACACCGAAGGCACGCTCGCCGATGCAGCCGGTGCCGACCGGCTCCTGGAGACCGCAGAACAGTCCATTGCGGTTGGCAAGCGCATCGGCGTCCGGACCCTCAACCTGCACGGCACAGGCCTCGGCCCGACCGGCCTCCCCCTTGTGCCGGTCGACCCAGCGGTCGGGGTGACCGAGAGCATGTGGGCTACGGCGCGGCATACGCTGACCCGGATCGTGGACCTGGCCGCCGCCCACAACGTGACGTTTGTGCTGGAGAACCTCAACACGGCAGTGGACCATCCGGGGACGCCGTTTGCCCGGGCCGCGGACACCCTGGCGCTCGTGTCCGGCATCGACAGCCCCCACCTGCTGCTCAACCTCGACCTCTATCACGCCCAAATCGGCGAGGGGAACCTCATCGAGCTGTGCCGGGCCGCGTTGCCGTGGATCGGGGAGATCCAAGTCGCCGACGTGCCGGGACGCTGCGAACCAGGCACCGGCGAGATTGCTTACGGCCACATCGCGCGGGCGCTCGCGGACATGGGCTACGCAGGTGTCGTCGGCATGGAGGCGTTTGCGAGCCAGCCCGGGGAGGCTGGTTCGTATGCCGCCATCGAGGCCTTCCGCGCCGCCTTCGCCTAATCGACCAGTCCGCCAACTCCAGCATGCCTGGCCTGCGTGACGGTCCGCCGACGCTCGAGGTATGGGTAGGGAAGAGGGATGCCGAAGCCGTCCGGGAAGTGACCGATGGTCCCGTAGTGACTGGTTACCTCTTGGCAGCAGTTCCGCGGCGAATGAAGTGGCCGATGGGTTCCCCAACAACGTGACCGTCCTCGGCGATCGGTTCCCCGCGAAGGTAGACATGTCGCACGGCAGCCGTCATCGGCAGGCCCTCGAATGGCGTGTAGCCCTGAGTGGATTCTGAATCGGTTGCGTGCACGGTCCAGGAGGCATTGGGGTCGACCAGGACGATGTCCGCGTCCTTTCCCGGCTCGATGGCTCCCTTGTTGTTCAGGCCATAACGCTCAGCAGGGTTCGCCGAAAGGAGCGCTGCCATGCGCCCGAAGCTCAGCCCTCGCTTGCTGCCTTCCGTGACCAACGCGGGAAGGAGATACTCAGTGCCGCCGAACCCGGACTTGGCGGCCCAGACATCCTCGGGGTCATCGCCGAACTTGGCCTCAGATTTGCAGCACGCGTGGTCCGACACCACCCAGTCCACATCCCCGGACAAGACGTGCTCCCATAGTGCTTCGATATCGTCGCGACCGCGTAGTGGGGGGTTGACCTTGCCGCCGATCCCGTGCGCCGTGTCATAGCCGGTAGCGAGGTGGCCGATTGTGACCTCGCGTCGGAAATCGACGTGAGGGAAGGTCTTCGCCATGAGCATGGCGGCCTCCATCGCCTTCGCGCTGGACAGATGAAGAAGGTTGATCGTTGGAAGTCCCGTCTCATGCGCCAGGTACGCCGCGATCGTAACGGCTAGACCCTCCGAGTGAGGCGGGCGCGAGGCGCTGTAGGCCTCGAGCCCAGACAGGGTGCCGTCTTCCTCCACGAGCTTGGT
>JBKECS010000082.1:0-31618 GCA_047974805.1 Nostocoides sp.
GGTCGCCACCGTCACGGGTCCAACCTCGCGCCGCCAGGGTGGTGCCGCGGACGTCGAGGCCCACAGCGATGCGGTCTCCGTGCTCGGCGATGGCTGCCGCGGTCCACTCCGGATCTTCCAGAGCTGCTGTGCCGACGTTCACCCGTCGGCATCCGGTGGCCAGGGCGCGCTCCAAGGAACCGGCGTCCCGGATTCCGCCGCTGAGCTCGACCTTGATGTCGAGGCGCTCGACGATGGATGCGAGCAGGTCGGCGTTGGATCCCCGGCCGAAGGCAGCATCCAGGTCCACCAGGTGGAGCCACTGCGCGCCCTGGTCCTGCCAGCTCTTGGCTGCCTCCCACGGGTCGCCGAACTCGCCTCCGCTGCCGGCCACCCCTTGGACAAGTTGTACGGCTCGCCCGTCGACCACGTCGACAGCGGGCAAGAGTTCGAGCCGAGGTGAGTTCATCGTGCTGATGCCTTTCCAAGGGGTTTGGTGACGCAAGAGGTGGCTGGTCGACCCTGTCGGTGCCTCACAGCGTGCCCACCCAGTTGCGCAGCAGGGCCAGACCGGTGTCCGCGGACTTCTCCGGATGGAACTGGGTCGCCGACAGCGGACCGTTCTCCACGGCGGCGACGAACCGCTGCCCGTAGGTGGTGTAGCTGACCTTCGGAGTGACCGCCGCGAAGGCTGCCGAGGAAGGCTCGATGACCAGGTCGCTCGCGGCATAGGAGTGGACGAAATAGAAGCGTTCCGCCTGGATGCCGGCGAAAAGTGTCGAGGACGTCGCGCAATCCACGGTGCTCCACCCCATGTGGGGAATGACCGGGCTGTCTAGACGCGCCACCATGCCAGGCCACTGTCCCAGTCCAGGCAGGGGCTCATTGGCTGGTTCGGTGCTGCCGTCGAACATGACCTGCAGGCCTACACAGATCCCCAGGACCGGGCGGCTTCCGGCCAGACGACGCCCGATAACGCGGGGGCCCTGCACAGCGTTGAGGCCGGCCATGCAGGCGTGGAAGTTGCCGACCCCCGGGACGACCAGCCCATCGGCATTCAGCGCCGCCTGCGGGTCTGCCGTCAGCGTCACGGCGGCCCCCACTCGCTCCAAGGCCCGCACAACCGAGCGGACGTTGCCGAAACCGTAGTCGAGCACGACGACCGACCTCATCGACGTTGTCCTTCTTCTTCGTCGGCCCGAGCTGCGCGAAGGAGGGAATTGAACCGGCGGACGGAGTTCTCCTCCGGTTCGACCGTCTCGGCCGCCAGCGGTGATCGTCCTGCCGTCAACGCCGTGACGGGCAGGGCGAGGGCATCCCTGATGGCCAGGAGCCAATCCCTGGTCGAACGCTGGTGCGGGCGTCCTGGCGTCTCCAATGCCTCCGCCAGGTCGGTCACAGCCAGGTCGAATGCCTGCGCCAGGGCCGCCGCCGTCAGCGCGGGCAATTCGGGCATACGGGTGCGTCCTGTGGCCGGGGACCAGGTGGCATACCGGGTGCGTCGGCGCAGGCCCCGGGGGTGCAGCGCCACGATGGCCCGGTCGTCCACCTCGCCGAGAAAGACCGCCGGGCGCATGGCCGGCGCAGCCGGACGCGACACCAGGGCCCGGACAGGATCGTCATAGGGCGCATCAGCGCGACTGACGAGCGGGTGGACGATCGTCCAGCCGGAGTCTTCGGTCACCGTGACGGCGATGGTGCCCCGTCGGGCCCAGGCGGTCACCACCGCACGGGAGGCTCTGCTGAAGAGCGCCGCAGGTGCCGTGACCGTCGGTGTGGTCACGTCAGAGCGCGCCCTTGGCGCTGGGAATGCCGACGACCTGACCGTCGAGGGCGATGGCCGCCCGCAGGGCCCGAGCAACCGCCTTGAACTGCGCTTCGACGATGTGGTGCGGATCCCGTCCGTACAGGACCCGGACGTGCAGCGCGATCTGGGCGTTTGCTGCGAACGTCTCGAAGACGTGAGAAGTCAGCGCGCCGGGAAAGCTGCCGCCGATGACGACGTATGCCTGACCTTCCGGTTCCCCGGCGTGCACGCAGTAGGGGCGTCCGGCGACATCCACCACTGCCTGGACCAAGGTCTCATCCAAAGGGATGGTCGCATCCCCGAATCGGGAAATGCCACGCTTGTCGCCCAGGGCGTCCCGGACGGCGCCGCCGAGACAGATGGCGACGTCTTCGACGGTGTGGTGGCTGTCGACCTCTATGTCGCCGGTGGCGGCAACGGTGAGGTCGATCAGGGAGTGCTTGGCGAGTGAGGCCAGCATGTGGTCGAAGAACGGCACACCGGTGTGCACGGAGCTTGCGCCGGCCCCGTCCAGATCGACCGTCACAGTGACCTCGGACTCGGTCGTTGCCCGGTGGATCGTCGCGGTGCGATCGGTCATGTCAGGCCTCCGGTTCGGCGAGGTTGAGAATCTGAGTCAGAGCACGCAGAAACGCCGTCGTCTCCGCCTCGGTGCCGGCCGTCACCCGCAGGTGGTGCGGGATCCCGACGTCCCGGACGAGAATGCCACGCTCCAGCAGCGCCTGCCAGGTTGCGGCCGCGTCGGCGAGTCCTCCGACGAGGACGAAATTGGCGTCGCTGGCCACCGGCCTCAGGCCGAGGCCGGGCAGCTCCGCAACGATCCGGTCCCGTTGCCCGCGGATGGCGTCAACGGTGGCCAGCATCTCATCGGCATGGCGCAGCGCGGCCAGCGCGATGGCTTGGGCGGGCGCGGACAGGTGGTACGGCATCCGGGCCAGGCGCAGCTTGTCGATCAGGGCCGGGTCGGCGGCGAGGAACCCCAGTCGTCCCCCGGCCAGGGCGAATGCCTTGGACATCGTCCGGGTCACGACCAACCGCGGCCTCCCGGCCAGCAGGGTCAGGGCTGACCTGGTGCCCTTGCGGGCAAACTCCGCGTACGCCTCGTCGACGATGATGATCGCGTGGGGTGCTGCGTCGTAGACAGCCTCAATGAGGGTCAGCGGCAACGCCGTCCCGGTCGGGTTGTTCGGCGAGCACAAGAAGACGACGTTGGGATCGGCCGCCACCACCTGGGCTACTGCTTCGGCGTCGGTGACCTCGAAGGGTGCCTGGTCGCTCCAGGCGTGGCGCTGACCGTCGATCCACGCCGTCCCCGTGGTGGCGGTGATGATCGGGTGCATCGAGTAGGACGGGGTGAAGCCGAGCGCGACCCGGTCCGGCCCGCCGAATGCCTGCAGCAAGTGCAACAGGACCTCGTTGGAGCCGTTCCCAGCCCAGACTTGGTCAGGCGTGATGTCCGTCCCGGACCGGGAGAGGTACCCGGCGAGGGCGACCCGAAGGTCGGTGAACTCCCGGTCGGGATACCGATTCAAGGTGGGCGCGACCTGCGCGACGGCCGCGATGATGTCCTGCACCACCGCGTCGGGGACGGGGTAGGAGTTCTCGTTGACGTTGAGCGGGATCGGCACATCGAGTTGCGGTGCCCCGTATGCCGTGCGTCCCCGCAGGTCGGCACGCACCAGCGCGTCGAGTTCGGCAACGGCTGCCACACGGCTGGGACTGGCCACCGCGTCCGGGCGGTCTGCGGTCATGGCGCACTCGCGGGATCGGTACGGGCAGTGATGGCCTCCCCGTGTCCCGGCAAGTCTTCGGACTGGGCGAGCGCGACGACGTGCGCCGCGACCTCGGTCAGCGCGTCCTGCGTGTAGTCCACGAGCTGGATACCGCGAAGGAAGGACTGTACGGACAACCCCGAACTGTGCGTGGCGGACCCGCCGGTGGGCAGGACGTGATTGGATCCCGCGGCGTAATCACCGAGGCTGACTGGGGCATACGCGCCGACGAAGATCGCCCCAGCGTTGCGAACTCGGGCGGCTACCTGGGACGGGTTGCGGGTCTGGATCTCCAGGTGCTCGGCCGCGTAGGCGTTGACGACGTCCAGGCCGGCGTCGATGTCGTCCACCAAGACGATCGCGGACTGGGGTCCGTCGAGAGCCTGGGCTATCCGTTCGGCGTGCTTCGTCGCGGGGATCCGGGCCGCCAACCGGGCCTGGACGGCATCGGCCAGGGCCTCACTGTCGGTGACGAGGACCCCGGCGGCCAGAGGATCGTGCTCGGCCTGGCTGACCAGGTCGGCAGCGACATGGTCGGCATCGGCGCTCTCGTCGGCCAGGATGGCGACCTCCGTCGGCCCGGCCTCGGCGTCGATCCCGATCATGCCCTTGAGCAGGCGCTTGGCCGACGTGACGAAGATGTTGCCCGGGCCGGTGACGAGCACGACCGGTTCACAGGTCAGCGGGCCGTTGCAGGTCTCCTCGACGAAGCCGTAGGCAAGCCCGGCGATCGCCTGGGCACCACCCATGGCATACACCTCCTGCACGCCGAGCAGCGCGCACGCAGCCAGGATGGTCGGGTGCGGGTAGCCGGCGAAGTCACTGGAGTTCTCCACTTGAGGTGGACTGGCGACCGCGAGGGATCCGACACCGGCGAGCTGCGCGGGCACGACGTTCATGACGACGCTGCTGGGGTAGACCGCCCGCCCACCGGGCACGTAGAGCCCGACGCGGTCCACGGGCACCCACTTCTGCGAGACTGTGCCGCCGTCGACGACCTGTGTCGTGGTGTCGACGCGACGCTGGTCGGCGTGCACGCGGCGGGCCCGTTCGATGGCCACCTCAAGGCCGGCTCGCACGTCCGGGTCGAGCGCAGCAAGGGCCTGACCGAGGATCTCGACCGGAACCCTCAGCGTCGGTGGGGTGGTCCCGTCGAACCGTTCGCTGAACGCCTGGATGGCGCTGGCACCCTGGTCTCGGACCGCGTCGATGATCGGTTGCACCGCAGCGGCGGCCGCGTCGACGTCGTAGTCGGCCCGCGGCACGACATGCCGCAGCTCACGCAGGGTCAGCTTGCGACCACGCAGGTCCAGTCGGGCGATCACCTGCCTAGTCTAGGAAGCCCCGCCGACAGCGCGCCCTGGTTGTCCGCATGTCGCGCACGCTCACGGTGGATCGCCGCCGGTGGGCCGGGCCGGCATCCCAAGGCCCTACTCGCCATAGAAGACCGACATGATCGCCGTCCGGGCGTGTCGGGCCTGGCGCAGATAGGTCTCGCCGAGTTCCTGGCCCGACCCCGGCGGCATGCCCAACACGCGGGCCACCCCGTTGGCGTCCACCGTGTCTGTGGGAAGGGTGTCAGTGGACTTCCCCCGCCACAGCGTGGCGGCGTTGCGCAACTCTGACGCCAGCTCCCATGCCTGGCGAAGGACCTCGGCGGTCGCCTCCGGCAGGATTCCTGCGGCGACCGCGGCGTCCATCGCCGACAGCGTCCCGGTGGTGCGCAACCCTGGCACGTCATGGGCGTGCTGCAGCTGGAGCAACTGCACTGCCCATTCGATATCGGACAGCCCGCCCGGTCCAAGCTTGAGGTGGCGCTTGCGGTCCACGCCGCGAGGCAGCCGCTCGCCCTCCATCCGTGCCTTGAGCCTGCGGATGTCGCGAACCTGCTCAGCGGTCAGTCCGTGCGCCGGCCACCGCAGCGGATCGATGAGCGCGGTGAAGGCCTCGGCCAGCCCGGGCTCACCGGCCATCGGAGTCGCCCGTAGCAGCGCCTGCGCCTCCCACACCAGCGACCAGCGTTCGTAATAGGCCCGGTAGGACGTCAGCGAGCGCACGATTGGTCCGCTCTTGCCCTCGGGACGCAGGTCCGCGTCCAGGCCGACCGGCGGCTCGGCCGTATGCCCGGACAGGTGCTTTCGGAGGGCTTGGACGACCTCCGTCGCCTGTTCCTGGGCTTCCTTCTCGTCGGCCCCGGGCAGGGGGGCATGCACGAACATAACGTCGGCGTCGGAGCCGTAGCCGAGCTCTCCCCCACCAAGTCGTCCCATGCCCACGATGAGCAGACGAGTTGACAGCGCGTCCTCTCGCTCGGCGGACACCTGGTCGATGGCGACCTGGAGCGCCGATTCCAGCAGGGCGGCGGTGATGTCGGTCAAGGCTACGCCCACCCCGGCAAGGTCGAGCCGGTCGTCAAGGTCGGCCGTGGCGATCCGGAATAGCTCGGAGCGACGGACCGCCCGCATCGCGGCCACCTTGTCCGCAGGCAGCTCACGACGGGACCCGGCGCCGGTCATCCGCCGGGTCAGATCCGCCCGGGACCGCGGGGCCAGCCCTTGAGGGTCCCCGATGAGCTGGACCGCCTCGGGGGCACCGACGAGCAGCTCCCCGGCATACCCGGAGCGTCCGAGGATGTGCGCGAGCAGCTGGGCCGAGGTTCCTTCGTCCCGGAGCATCTTCAGGTACCAGTGGCTCGAGCCCAGAGAGTCGCTGACTTTCCTGAAGGCGAGCAGCCCAGCATCGGGGTTGGCCTCGTCGGCGAACCATCCGAGCATGACCGGCAGCAGGGTCCGTTGGATCGCCGCCCGGCGGGAGAGTCCCGCGGTCAGGGCCTGCAGATTGCGCAGGGCGCCCTGCGGATCGCGGAAGCCGAGAGCGGCCAGGCGTTCCTGCGCGGCTTCCGGCGAGAGCGACACTTCGTCGGAGGACAGCTTGGCGACCGCGGACAGCAAGGGGCGGTAGAACAGTCGCTCGTGAATCCGGCGGACCTCGCGTTGGGTGCTCTGCCATTGGGCCGTGACCGCCTGCGCCGGATTCGATCGGTGGCCCAGCGCCCGGCCCAGGCGACGCAAATCCGCCGGCGCGGTCGGCATGAGGTGGTTTCGACGCAACCGATAGAGCTGGATGCGGTGCTCCAACGTCCGCAGCAGCCGGTATGCCGCGTCCAGGCCGGCCCGGTCATCCCGCCCCACGTAGCCGCCGGCGGACAGGGCGGCCAAGGCGTCCAAGGTGGTGCCCGATCGAAGCGTGTCGTCGCTGCGCCCGTGGACCAGTTGCAGCAGCTGCACGGAGAACTCGACATCGCGCAGCCCGCCCGGGCCCAGCTTGAGTTGGCGGGCGGTCTCTGCGGCAGGTACGTGTTCTTCGACCCTCCGCCGCATCGCCTGGACGTCCTCGACGAAGTCGGGGCGGCTGGCCGCCTCCCACACCATGGGTTGGACGGCCTCGAGGTAGGCCGCGCCGAGCTGGGCGTCCCCGGCCACCGCACGCGCCTTGAGCAGGGCCTGGAACTCCCAGGTCTTGGCCCACCTCTGGTAGTAGGAGCGGTGCCCCTCCACGGTGCGCACCAGGGCCCCCGCTTTACCCTCGGGGCGGAGGGCGGCGTCCAGCGGCCAGAGCGTGCCGTGGGCTGTGTTCGCCCCGCACGCCCTGGTCATCCGGCTGGCCAACCGGGCCCCGGCCTGCATGGCCTCGGGCTCGTCGACGTCGCCGACCGGTTCCCCGACATAGATGACGTCGACGTCCGAGACATAGTTCAGTTCCCGGCCGCCGGTCTTGCCCATGGCAATGACGGCCAGCCTGCATGTGGCGGCATCCTCGGGCTGTTCGGCAACCGCGATCGCCAGCGCCCCCTCCAGGGCGGCCTGGGCCAGGTCGGCCAGCGCGGCCGCCGTGTCCGGCAAGGTCGCCGTCGGATCCGGCGAGGTCAGGTCCAACGCTGCGATGCCGAGCAGTTGTCGCCTATAGGCAACTCGTAACGCATCGTCGCTGGTCAACTCCCCCGGGGAACGCACGGCGTCGAGGATGGCGGCGACCCGGTCGGCGACCTGGACCGGCTGGGCATCCGCAACTTCCGGCCAGTGGTCCGGGTGAGCGACGAGATGGTCGCCCAACGCGGTGGATCCTCCGAGCACGGCCAAGAGACGACCCCTGGCCGCGCCCTCGTGCCCGAGCACCTCCACGAGGTCGGCCAGTGCGTGCCCGGCGGCGTCCCCGGACATCCCGGCCGCTGCCTCGAGAAGGCGAACCATGCTCAGCAGCGCCAGGTCAGGATCCGGCACGGCACCCAGTGCCTCCAGGAGGTCGGTGACGGCGTCATCACCACCGGCCATCAGGGGGGCGAGGGAACGCTCGGACAGTAGTCCCTCGGCGCGCCGTGGCTCATCGAAACCCAGTCGCGCCAACAGGCCCGTTGTGCTGCCGGAGCGGTCGCTCATGACGTCCTCCGCCCTCGGCTCCCCCGAGGCATCCAGCCCCTCACAACTGCGGCAGGTAACGCTCGAGTTCGAAGGAGGTCACCGTGTTGCGGTAGTCGGCCCATTCGGCACGCTTGTTGCGCAGGAAGAAGTCGAAGACGTGTTCACCGAGGACCTCTGCGACGAGTTCGCTGCCCTCCATCACTTGGATGGCTTCGTGCAGCGAGGATGGCAACGGCTCGATGCCCATCGCCCGGCGCTCCTGCCGGGTCAGGCTCCACACGTCGTCCTCCACTTCGGCAGGCAGGTCGTAGCCTTCCTCGATCCCCTTCAACCCGGCACCGAGCAGCACGGCATACGCGAGGTAGGGGTTGGCCGCCGCATCCATGGTGCGCACCTCCACCCGGGAGGAGTTCCCCTTGCTCGGCTTGTACATGGGCACCCGGAGCATGGCCGAACGGTTGTTGTGACCCCAGGTGAGGTATGCCGGGGCCTCGCCGCCACCCCAGATCCGCTTGTAGCTGTTGACCCACTGGTTGGTGACGGCGGTGATCTCCGCTCCGTGCCGCAGGATTCCGGCCATGAACTTCCGGGCCAGCCCGGACAGGTGATAGGGCGCGCCAGCCTCGTAGAAGACGTTGGTGTCGCCCTCGAAGAGGGACATGTGGGTGTGCATCCCGGACCCGGGGTAGTTCGGGAAGACCTTGGGCATGAAGGTGGCATAGATCCCCTGCTCTAGGGCGACCTCCTTAACCACGGCCCGGAAGGTCATGATGTTGTCCGCCGTCGACAACGCGTCGGCGTAGCGCAAATCGATCTCGTTCTGTCCGGGCGCACCTTCGTGGTGGGAGAACTCCACCGAGATCCCCATCGACTCCAACATGGTGATCGCGGCCCGACGGAAGTCCTGGCTGGATCCGTCGGGGACGTGGTCGAAGTAGCCGCCGTTGTCGATCGGCTCGGGCGATTGACCCCGAATCAGGCCGTTCTTGAGCAGAAAGAACTCGATCTCGGGGTGGGTATAGAAGGTGAACCCGAGATCCTGAGCCCGGTCCAACCCACGCTTGAGCACTTGGCGCGGATCGGCGATGGACGGGGAGCCGTCCGGCAACACGATGTCGCAGAACATCCGGGCGGTTCCGGGGTTCTCCCCGCGCCACGGCAATACCTGGAAGGTGGACGGATCGGGCTTGGCGAGCATGTCCGCCTCATAGACCCGGGCGAACCCCTCGATGGCTGACCCGTCGAAGCCGATGCCCTCGGCGAAAGCGGCCTCCACCTCGGCCGGCGCCACCGCCACAGACTTCAGCGTCCCCAGGACGTCGGTGAACCAGAGTCGAACGAAGCGGATGTCCCGTTCCTCGATGGTACGGAGGACAAACTCCTGCTGGCGGTCCATGCCGTCCATCCTGCCGCATGCCGGGGCGCGGGCGGATCAGCCTTCCCTCGATGTGGACACCGGACGAAGCGTGGCGCTCAGCAGCATCGGCTCACGCTGGCCGCCCTGATGCACCACATCGGTCCCCTCGAGCACCAGCTGGGTCTTGTGACAGCGCAACGCAGCGGCCACCGCGGGGTATTCGCCGACAAGGTCCAGATGCTCGGTGTCGCGGTCGGCGTCGAGGGTTTCGAGGTCGCCGGCCACCTGCGGGCCCAGGAACTCCGCCATGGCGACCCCAGTCTCTTCGGCGCTGGCGGCGACCACCGCGTGCATTCGGACGTGGTCGGGGTGACCGTATCCGCCGCTTGCGTCGTAGGTGAGCAGCAGGTCTGGATCGATCTGGGTCACATAGGCGCTCAGATCGGCTGCGGCCTCGGTGACCGAAGCGGCCGTCAGCGCCTGGGGGCCGGCGTCCGTCACCGGCCCGGCCAGCTGGGGGGTGAGCCACGCCATACCGGAGTCTCGATAGACCCGCGGCGGCTGTCCGGGGGCGCGAGCCGGCGGGGCCCCGAGGAACGCGTGATGGTGCACCCCGAGCTGGACGAGGGCACAGGCGAGTTCCTGTTCGCGCTGCGCGCTGTAGCTGTCGGTCCCAGGGTCACCGGCCGGGACACCGGCGACGACCCCGCCGCGCTCCCCGCGCGTGGCGGTCACCACGTGAACCTCCACACCGGTCCTGGCCAGGTGTGCCAGCAGGGCCCCGGTCGCCAGAGTTTCGTCATCAGGATGGGCGTGCACGACAACGACTCGAGCCACCCCGGCCAACACGCTCATAGACCCAATTCCACCGCACATTCATCGCTGGCGGCCCGGATCGCGTCCCGGTAGAGCGCCTCCAATCGGCGGGCCGCCCAGGTCCATTCGAACCTCAAGGCGTGGATCCGCGCAACCGTTCCCATCCGCGCGGCCAAATCCGGGTCATTGATCAGGTGAGTCATCGCCTTGCCCCAGTCCTCCGGTTCGCGAGAGTCGATGAGGAAACCGGTCTCGCGGTGCGCCACCGCCTCTCGCAGCCCCCCAGCCGAGGAGGCCAGCACCGGTATACCCGAGGCTGCACCCTCCAAGGCGATCAGGCCGAAGGTCTCCGAATGGGAGGGCACGAGCAGCAAACGGGCGCCGCGAAGCACGACCGCCAAGTCTTCGCGCTCCAAGGGCCCCATGAACGTCACGTCCTGCGCCAAGCCGAGCCGGTCGACCAGGTGGTGCAGTTCTCGGGCGTATCCGGCGAAATCCTCGGCGGTGTCCCCGGCAATGAGCAGATGCGGACGATGCCATTTCTCGACGTGGGCCAGAGCCCGCAGCGCCAGATCCGGGCCCTTCAACGGCTGAAGGCGGGCGGCGAACACGACGTAGCCGTTGTCGGCGCCGACATCGGCCGACGTCCGCGCCTTCCCAGCGTCGGTACCGGGCAGCGTCCAGGGCAGTTCTCCGGCGGCCAGCGGACGGAAGATGTCGTGGTCGACCCCGGGCCAAATGATCCGCACGCATTTAGGTTCGGCGCCGCAGCGTTCCACGACCGTGCGCGCCTCGGCGGCGCTGATCGCCACGACCGCATCGGATTCCAGCGCGGCCAGGTGCTCTCCGGCGACCCGGTGCACGGACTCGGGGGGCTCCCCCTCCGATAGCGGGGTGCCCGGCAGCGCCGCCACGGAGTGGAAGGACTGCACGTGCGGGATGCCCCGATGGCTGGCCACAGGCAGGGCGGCCACGCCGGACATCCAATGGTGGGAGTGGATGACGTCCCAGGCGCACCGCTGCGCCAAATCCCACAACCCGTCCCGGAACTGCTCGATGTGCTCGTCGATATCGCTCTTGGCCAACCTGGTCGGCGGTCCGGCGTCGAGGATGTGCAGGTCCACGCCGTCCCCGAGGTCGATGAAGTCCGGCTGGCCCGGGTCGGATCGGCGGGTGACCAGGTGCACCCGGTGTCCTAGTCCGGCCAGGGCGCGGGCTTGAGCACTTTCGACCACGTTCATTCCCCCGGCATCTCCGGACCCGGGGCGGTCAATGGGGGAGGTATGCATGGAGATGATCCCCAGCGAGAGCGACGTCACAAGGTAGTGAGCCTAGACGTACGTCTATGGTGAGAGACATGAGCGAGGTCGCAGCGCCCTACGGCACCGGTGCCCAGGCCGCCCCCCAACGGCGGATCCGGATCCCCCATTTGACCCAAATGAAGGAGCGCGGCGAGCGCTGGGCCATGCTCACGGCATACGACATGTATGCCGCCGAGGTCTTCGACGAGGCCGGCATTCCGGTCCTGCTCGTCGGAGACAGCGCCGGAAACAACGTCTACGGGTTCGAAACCACGGTGCCGGTCACCGTGGAACATCTCATCCCACTGTGTCGGGCAGTGACCAGCGCCGCCAAACACGCCCTGGTCGTGGCCGACCTGCCGTTCGGCTCCTACCAGGCCAGCCCGCAGCAGGCCCTGGCCACGGCGACCCGGTTCATGAAGGAGGGGCTGGCGCACGCGGTCAAGCTTGAGGGTGGTGCGCCCATGGTGCCCGAGGTCGAGTTGCTGGTTCGGGCTGGGATCCCGGTCATGGGGCATATCGGGTTCACCCCGCAAAGCGAGCACGTGCTGGGCGGCTATAAGGTCCAGGGCCGGGGATCCGGCGCGAAGAAGCTGCTCGATGACGCGTTGGCCCTGCAGACGGCGGGGTGTTTCGCCATCGTTATGGAGATGGTCCCGTCCGAGGCCGCCAAGGCGGTCACGAAGGCCCTGAGTATCCCCACCATCGGGATCGGCGCTGGGCCGCATTGTGATGCGCAGGTCCTCGTCTGGCAGGACATGGCCGGGCTTCGTGGTGGTCGAGTGCCGCGGTTTGTGAAGAAGTATGCCGATCTGCGCGGCACCCTCGCACAGGCCGCCGCGGCATACGCAGCCGATGTCGCCGCCGGCACCTTCCCGGCGCCGGAGAACTCCTTCGAGTCCTGACGCGCCGAGCCCAGGTGCGCTCCCCCGCGCCCGGGTGGGTCCGAGCGATCCTCTTTCCGGGTGGGTTGGCCGGCCTTACAGTGTCGCCATGAGCGACCCTGCGGCGGCCCCGACCCGATGGAGCTTGGTGCGATCGGGCGATGCCGAGGAATACCAAGCCCGCTTCGACGCTTTGGAGAAGTCCGGGGTCAACGTCCACGGTGAGGCGGATTTCGTCTCCTCACTGGCCCCGGCCAGGGCCAGGATTCTCGACGCGGGATGCGGAACCGGACGTGTCGCCTCGGAGCTGAACCGCCGGGGTTTTCGTGCCGTGGGCGTGGACGTCGACGCCGAGATGATCGCCACCGCACACCGGCGAGACCCCTCGACCCGCTTAGTCACCGCCGATCTGAGCTCGCTGTTCCTACGATCGCAGACCTTCGACATCGTGCTGTTGGCCGGCAACGTCATTCCGCTGCTGGCCCCAGGCACCCTCCACGTCGTCCTGCGCCGCCTCGCCGATCACGTGCATCCTGCCGGTTTCCTCATGGCCGGTTTCGGCCTCGACGCCGACCATGTGCCGCCGGGGTGCCCGATCACCCCGCTACGGGACTACGACAGCGCCTGCGAAGCGGCCGGGCTGAAACCGGTGTTGCGCTATGCCACCTGGTCGCGAAAGGCCTGGACCGAGGACAGCGGCTACGTCGTTGCCGTTCATCATCCGCGATAGCTCCCTCGGGTCACGCCGGAGTGCCACGCCGCGTCGGTCCGGCCCTCTGGTCAGACGTCGTCGCTGAACGATCCGGGATCGACGGAGTTGCGGGCGTTCCACTCCGCGTCCTCCCCATCCCAGCGGTCGGTGTTCTCTCGGGCGATCTCCAAGGCGTTGGCGGCTTCCGCTTCGGTCTGGAAGGGGCCGAGGAGGTCGGCCCCCGGCGATTTCGTCTCATCGGTCTCGACCGTGCGGGTGCTGACGTTGAACCAATAGCTCATGCCTAGACTCCACCGTATGCCGGTCAGCTACGCAAGTGTTGTCCCGGGCACAGTCTCGCCGGGGCGGGACGTGCCCAGTTCGATCCCTCGCCCGGAATACGTCGGCAAGGCCGTTCCGGAGCGGGAGCACGGATCTGAGATCAAGGACAGCGAGACGATTCTGAAGATGCGCGCGGCCAGCAAAGTGGCCGCTCAGGCAATGGCGGCAGCTGCCGAGGCGATCGCGCCCGGAGTGACCACGGACGAGTTGGACCGGATCGGGCACGACTACCTGGTGGACCACGGCGCCTACCCCTCCACCCTGGGCTACCGGGGGTTCCCCAAGTCGCTGTGTACCTCGGTCAACGAGGTGATCTGTCATGGCATCCCGGATAGCCGCCGGCTAGAGGACGGTGACATCGTCAACATCGACATCACCGCATATCTCGACGGTGTGCACGGCGACACCGATGCCACCTACCTCGTCGGGGACGCGGACGAGGAGTCGCGCCTGCTGGTCGAGCGGACCCATGAGGCGATGATGCGCGGGATCAAGGCGGCCATGCCGGGCCGCCAAATCAACGTCATCGGACGCGTCATCGAGGCATACGCCCGTCGGTTCGGATACGGGGTGGTCCGCGATTACACGGGTCACGGTATCGGAACGGCGTTCCACTCAGGCCTGGTCATCCCGCACTACGACGCGGCGCCCGGGTACAACACCATCATCGAACCCGGAATGACCTTCACGATCGAGCCGATGCTCAACCTCGGGACGCCGAGTTGGGAGATGTGGGACGACGGGTGGACGGTGGTCACGGCAGACCGGCAGCGCTCTGCCCAGTTCGAACACACCATCCTCATCACCGACACCGGCAACGAAATCCTCACCCTGCCCTAGCCCAAGGGTTGTGGTTCATCCAAGCACCGGTGGTCTCCCACTGCATTCCTGGCTACGGTTCCTCCACGCACGTCGCGACGAAAGGCACACGATGGGTTCTTCGGGCAAGCTCGCCCTGGGCATCGATGTCGGTGGCAGCGGCATCAAGGGTGCACCAGTCGATCTGGGCACGGGTGAGTTTGCCGCCGATCGGATCCGGATCGTCACGCCGCAACCGGCCACTCCGCATGCCGTATGCGGGGTCATCGCCGAGATTGCCGGTCGGTTCGCCGATCTGTGCCATCACGGACCGCTCGGAGTGACCATCCCAGGCGTAGTGAGCCACGGCGTGGTGCGCTCGGCGGCGAACATCGACCCATCGTGGATCGGCTTCGACGCCGAGCAATACCTGACCGACCTGCTCGATCGCCCGGTCACTGTGGTCAACGATGCTGATGCCGCCGGGGTGGCCGAAGTGCGTTTCGGAGGCAGCGAGCCGGTGGAGGGCCTGGCCATCCTCACCACGTTGGGGACGGGGATCGGTTCGGCGCTCCTGGTCGACGGCCGGCTGGTCCCCAACTCCGAGCTCGGGCACCTTCAGATCGACGGCCACGACGCCGAGAGCCGAGCGGCTCAGTCGGCGCGCGAGCGTGAGCAACTGTCCTGGGTCGAGTGGGCAGCGCGGTTGCAGCGGTACTACACGACGGTGGAGGACTTGCTGTGGCCGGACCTGTTCATCGTCGGCGGCGGGGTGTCCAAGCAGGCCGACGAGTTCCTTCCGCTGCTGGACATTCGCACTCCGATCCGGCCCGCCACGCTACGCAACAAGGCCGGCATCATTGGGGCCGCCTTTCTGGCTGGGCGCGTCGCCAAGCGGGCCAAGAAGCACCCTCGCCACTAGCGCCCATGGTGGTGCGCGACTCGGGCGTGCTCGCTCAGGGCGCGACGACGCTCGGCCCGGCACCGGCCAGATCAAGCAGACGCAGACGGTCCTGGCATCCCAGCGTCAGCGCCTGGTTCAGGTAGATGTTCCTGCCCGCCGGACTCACCGTCCCGTCATGGACGGGAACCGCCACGGCCGCGTCGACTCGTCGAAGGAAGGCGACCATCTCCTTGCTGGCCTGCCACGGTGCGGAGAGGGGGAACGAGACGACATCGACTCGGCCCGGGTCACCATCGAGGGCATCCCCGGTGTGGTACAGGCTCGGCTCGCCCTCGGCCGAGAACACCACGCCAATGTTCGGTATGCGCGGCAGGTCTTCATGGATGACGGCGTGCATGTCGCCGACCGGGCGGATACGCACCTGACCGACCTGATGCTCGGTGCCGGTCTGCACGACGGGGTCGGCCGCCATACCCCGAAGGATGTCGGCGCTCCCGGTATCGCAGAGGACGAGAGCTTCGGGGTTTGACCGCAGCAGGCGAGGCAGCCGGTCCTGATCGAGGTGATCCGGATGCTGGTGAGTGATGACCACTGCGGACAGGCCGGTCACCTCGTCCCAGTCGGCAGCCATGTTGCCGGGGTCGACCAGGATGCGTTCATCGGCCATCTCGATGAGGAGGCAGGCGTGTCCGAGATGTGTCAGCTGCATGCAGTTCACTGTACGGGCCGGGTGGATGAGTCGGCCGATACGCCGGGTTCTGTTCCTTGCCGCCGTTGCCGGCCGCAAGGCGACGGTCATCCATCTCGACCGGCCATTGCTGACCGGTTCCAGCGCTCTACCCGGATGCTCGGGCGGGCCGCCCTCAACGCATCCATATCTGAGCTTGCTCCGGGTGGGGTTTACCAAGCCGTCGGTGTCACCACCGGCGCTGGTGGTCTCTTACACCACCGTTTCACCCTTGCCACCAGAACCGGCCGGAACCGGATCCGATGGCGGTCTCTTCTCTGTGGCACTATCCCGCGGGTCACCCCGGGTGGCCGTTAGCCACCACCGTGCCCTGTGGAGCCCGGACGTTCCTCGGCAGCACCGAAGCGCTGACGCGACCGCCTGGCCGACTCATCCAGTAGGTGAGGATACCGCGGGCGAGAGCTGGAACAAGGTCGTGCTCGTGGCGATGTCGGCGGCAGTGACCGTGCCGATGGCGTCGGTTCCTACCTCGCCGGGACCTTCCGCCTTGGCGAGCACCGCGGGGTCGGTGACCTGAACGGTGGCTCCCCGCTTGGTCCGTTCCACGACGACGACCGGGAACTGGGCCCCGATCCGATCGGCCAGGACAGCAGCCTCTACAGCGTTGGTGCATTCCCGCTCGACGGTTCCACTGCGCCGGTCCGCGCCGGCCATCACCGCCGGCAAGGCCTCCAATGCCTGCCCCGCCCAGTCCGGGACGTCCTCCCCCGCGGCGACCGCCGCGCAAACAGCCAACCCGAATCGGTCGACCAGCCGACGCAGCGGGGCCGTGACATGGGCATACGGTGCCGCGACGGCGGCGTGGTCCCGGTCAGCCGGCGCCCCCGAGGAGAAGGCGACGTATCCAGCCCCCCGGAACAGCGACGTGGCATTGTGGATCAGCGCCAACTGGGCCGGATCGGTCCGGTCGAGCCGACGCAAGAAGTCCCCATAGCGCTCCTCCTCGGGCCACCCCACCCCCAGCGCGCGACACTCCAGCTGAAACCGTGCCAGCGCCTCCGGAGAGGCTGGCGGCATAGTGCGAAGGATGCCCGTACCGGCGGCGATCATGAGTTGGGCAGCCGCCATCCCGGTCATGAGGGAGAGCTGGGCGTTCCACTCTTCGCAGGCGGCGGGGGGGCGAAACCGCAGCCGGTAGGCACCGTCCTTGCCGGCATAGGCTTCTTGTTCGGGCATCGGCAGGCTCGCCCCACCTCGCTCGGCCTCGGCGACAATCCGCAGCTGCCCGATCTCGCGCAACAGCTGCAGCCGCTCGTCACCGGTGCCGGCATCAATGTCCTGCTGGACCTCGGCATAGTCCATCCGGTCGCGGCTGATGATCATGGCTGGATAGAGGTCGGTCGAGACCACCTGTCCCTCACCATCGAGCCGGTGTTCCCACACGTAGGCTGCCCGGGGCACCCCGGGTAGCAGGCTGGCTGCCCCCTCGGACAGCCGCGTCGGGTGAAGCGGCGTACGTCGATCCGGCGCGTACACCGTCGCGCCGCGATCCCACGCGGCCCGCGCAATGGCACCGTCCGGCGCCACGAAGCTGGGCAGGTGGGCGATGGCGTAGCGAACGCGATAGCCGTCCTCGACGCGGGACAGGTGCAACGCCTGATCCAGATCCATCGACCCCACGGGGTCAAGGGTGAGGAATGGAATATCGGTCGCGTCGCGCACGGGCAGGGCCAGCGGCGAGTCGGCGACCCGCTCCGCCTCGGCCAGTGCCTCGTGCGGGAACTCCTGCGGAACCTCCAGGTCGGTCCGGACCGCGTCGAACCGCGCTGCCAGGGCATCGGCGTGACGGGGGGCTCCGCCTTGGCCAGGGCCAGCGGGGATACGGACGGCACGCAGCGGCATACGGTCAACCTATCTACAGTGTCGGGGTGCTCGTGTTGCTCCCGCCGTCCGAAGGCAAAGCCACCACTGCCCGATCCGGGCGTCCCGCTGACCCGGCAGCCTGGTCATTTCCTGAATTGGCGACCACCCGAGGGCGCGTGGCGGCAGCCGCCGCGACCGCTGCGGGGCAGGACGATGCACTGGCGATCTTCGGTGTGTCCGAGGTGTTGCGCGAGGACGTGCTGGCCAACCTCGACCTGGCCACCGCGCCCGCTCGACGGGCCGGGCATCTCTACACCGGGGTGTTGTTCGACGCCTTGGGTTATACCGACCTGGACCCTGCGGCGCGGCGGCGAGCGCATCGCTGGGTCCTAGTGTTTTCAGCCCTACACGGCGTGGTGCGTCTGACCGACCGAATTCCGGCCTACCGGTTGTCCATCGGCACAACGTTGCCCGGGCTGGGGGCATTGGATCGGATGTGGCGGGAGGTGCTCTCACCGGTCCTGACCGAAGCCGCCGGGTCAGGGCTTATCGTCGATGCGCGCTCGGCCGCGTATGCCGCGATGTGGCGTCCCGGGCCGGAACTGGCGAATCAGTGGGTGAGAATCGCCGTGCCCGGAGCGTCGCATATGGCCAAGCACACGCGCGGGTTGGTGATCCGCCATCTCCTGCAGGCGGCAGTGGCTCCGCGGACGCCACCGGCTCTGGCCGCGGCGGTGGAGGAGAGCTTTGCCGTGACCCTGGATCGACCTCGCGGGATGGAAAGGCCTTGGGTTCTCTCGGTCAATTCGGCACGCGCGGCAACGGCCTGAGCACGCCATTGTGTCATCCCGGGCCACGTCTGCCGCCGGCTTCGCAAGGGAACCCCGCGGTTCGCATACGAAACTTTCTCTGGCGAACCTCTGGTTTCCCACCTGAGGCGTAAATCCGGAGGTGTCGAGTTCGTGACGTGTGAGACAACGGTGGGTCTGCCCGGCGCTTTGCCGGTGGGATCAGCGGCCCAGCGCCCGGTCTACATCCTCGATAAGGTCGGCCGGGTCCTCCAGGCCGACCGACACCCGGATCGTCCCGTCGGTGATCCCGACCGCGGCCCGGTCGGCGTCGCTGAGCCGACGGTGCGTTGTTGTCGCGGGGTGGGTCACCATGGATTTGGCGTCCCCGAGGTTGTTGCTGATGTCGATCAGGGTCAGGGCGTTCATCAGCTCAAACGCCTCGGCCTGGGTGCCATCGAGGGCAAAGGTGACCACGGTGCCACCACCGGTCATTTGCGACCGGGCCAGGTTGTGTTGGGGATGGGATTCCAGGAAGGGGTAGAGCACCGTGGTCACCCGAGGATGCGCGGCCAGGTGCCGCGCCAGGTGCAGCGCCGAGGACGCCTGGCGCTGTACCCGCAAGGACATGGTCTCCAGCCCCTTCAACAGGACCCAGGCGTTGAACGGCGACAGGGCAGGCCCGGTGTGTCGCATGAGGTTCTGGACCGGCCCCTCGACGTAGTCAGCCGGCCCCAAGATGGCACCGCCAAGGACGCGTCCCTGCCCATCGATGTGCTTGGTCGCCGAGTACACCACGACGTCGGCGCCGTGGTCCAAAGGTCTAGAGAACACCGGTGTGCCGAAGACGTTGTCGACGACCACGGTGGCCCCAGCGGCATGAGCCAGTTCGGACACCGCCGCGATGTCGACAAGCTCCTGCATCGGGTTGCTCGGGGTCTCGAAGAACACGGCGGCGGTGGGCTGCGCCAGCGCTTGACGCCAAGCCTGCAGATCGGTCCCGTCGACGAAGACCGTGGTCACCCCGAAGGAGGGCAGGATCTCGTCGAGGATGACGTGGCAGGAGCCGAAGAGGGCCTTCGAGGCGACGACCCGGTCCCCTGCCTTGACCAGGGCGGCGAGCGCCACCCACACCGCCGCCATGCCTGAGGCGGTCGCGAAGCAGGCCGGTGCCCCTTCGATAAGTCGCAGGCGCTCCTGGAACATCCCGACGGTGGGGTTACCGTACCTGCTGTAGATGAACCGGTCGACGTCCCCGGCAAACGCGGCCTGGGCCTCTTCGGCGCTCGCGTAGACGAAACCGCTGGTCAAGAACGTGGCTTCGGCGGTCTCATCGAACCCGGAACGGGTCAGCCCTCCTCGGACCGCCAGGGTGTCCGGTCGCCAGCCGGTGTCGCCGTCACTCATCCTTGACGCCACGGCAACCCGGCGCTCTTCCACCCGCCGACTCCCCGATGTCCGGCCGGGTCAAGATCGCCTTCGAATCCACCGATGACGTTGTATGCCGGGCCGAACCCAGCAGCGGTGGCTGCCGCCGCGGCAGCCGCGGACCTGACCCCGCTACGACAGATGAAGTACAGCGGTGCATCCTGCCCCACACCGGCCTCGGCCAGCTCGGCGATGAAGCCCTCGTTGTGGGCCCCATCGGGGTAGCCGCTCCACTCGATGAGGTGAACGGGCTTGCCCAAAATATCGAGGTCAGGAACCCCGACATAGGCCCATTCGGGCTTCGTCCGCACGTCGATGAGGACGGCGGTCGGGTCGTGCTGCAGCGCCGCATACGCGTCTGCGGGGCTGACGTCACCGGCGTAGTTGGTCATGGCCGACCAGGCTAGTGCCCGTGCCGACCCGCGGAACCTGTCGCCCGGTCGATGGACGCTAGTGATCAGGTGCGGTTGGTGAACGCGATGGACAGCTCGCCGCCGGGAAGCCGTTCGATCGCGGTGAGCGAACCCGGTGCCGTCGCCACATGCCACGTGGCGGCGTAGGTCAGGGTGAGCAGATCGGCAAGGACCGCCAGGATCACCTTGCGATGGCACACGACCACGGTGGTCCCTCCGGCCTCGACCACGGTCCGCCAGGCCGGCACCACGCGGGCCAGCACATCATCCCAGGATTCCCCGCCTGGGCGGGCGTATGCCGGATCCGTGCGTAGCATCTCGTAGGCCGCCGGGTGAGATTGGCGCAACTCGGCCATGGACGCCCCGTCCCAATCCCCGAATCCCTGCTCATCGAAAGCTGCGTCGGTCTCGGGGGTGACATCGAGGGCGGCGGCGATCAGGGTGCCGGTCTGTTGTGCCCGAGCCAGCGATGAGGTGATGACTCGGGCCCGACGGACCCCGACCAGATGGCGCAGGTTTGCGCCGGCGGCTTCGGCCTGTGCCCGACCGGTTTCGGACAGGTCGGGGTCGGCGCCTCCGCGACCATCGAGCCGGCCTTGCTCGGTGAACGCGGTGACGCCGTGCCTAACGAGGACGATCCGGGTGGGTTCCTCGTCCTGCCCGACCTGTGAGTCGGGCTCGTCGAGGCGCCGATCGACGCTGTGTCCGTCCATGCCGACGTTGGACAGGGCATCGGCAGCGCCGTTGCGTTCCCGAGGGATCCACGTGAAGGTGACCGCCCCCCCGGCGGCTTCGATATCCCGCACCAGGTCCCGGGCCGACAGCGCGAGCCGGCGCATGTCCTCGTGTTTGATCTTCCAACGTCCGGCCATTTGTTCGACGACGAGCTTGGAATCCATCCGGGCTTCGATATCGGCTCCGGGCTCAATGGCGTACGCGCAGGTCAGCCCAGCGATGAGACCGGTGTACTCGGCGACGTTGTTCGATTGGCGTCCTAGGGGCTCAGCCCGCTCCCAGAGCACGGCGCCGGTGTCGGCGTCCCGGACCAGAGCACCGTAGCCCGCGACGCCGGGGTTGCCGCGAGAGCCTCCGTCAGCCTCGACGATGAGCCGCCGGCTCACAGCCCGGACTCGGCGGTGCGGACGAGGATGCGGCGGCATTCCTCGCAGCGAAGGACCTCGTCGGCCGGGGCGGCTTTGATCCGGTCCAACTCAACGGTGTTCAGTTCGAGCTGGCAGCCCATGCAGCGCCGAGCGTGCAGGGCGGCGGCCCCGGTCCCGGACGTCGCCGCGATCTTGTCGTAGAGATCGACGAGGTCTTGCCCAACCTGCACGACCAGCTCCGGCCGTGGCGCCAACGCATCGGCCAGCTGCCGGTCGAGATCGGCCAGTGCCGCGTCGGCGTCCGCGTGGAGGGCGGTGATGCGGTCCCCCAACGTGCCCCGGCCATTCGTCAGGGCGCTCAAGTCATGCTCGGCGGCCTCGGCCCTCTCCATGACTTCCAGTTCGACGTCCTCCAGGTCGGCTTGGCGCTTGGCGAGAGACTCCAATTCGCTCTGCAGCGCCTGCAGGTCCTTGGCGCTGCCGGTGCCGGAATCCAAGCGGGCCTGGTCGCGGGCGGCCCGGTCCCGCACCAGCTGCACGTCCGCCTCAGCCTTGGTGACCTCGCGTTGCACATCGTCCACGATGACCTGCTGACGAACGATCTCGTCATCGATGACCTGGGCTTTGGCCTCCAGGCCGGCTATTTGGGCAAGGATCGGCACGGTCGCGCGGGCATGACGCAGCTGGCTCACCCGCGTATCCAGCATCTGCAGGTCCAGCAACGTCAGCTGGCGAGTGGGTTCGGCCTTCACGCGGTGCCTCCGGGTGGCTCAGCACCGATGGTGAAGGTCCACGGGTCGGTGCGCAGAGTGCTGATGTCGGTCTGAACCCTATCCGCCGCCGGTAGCGCGCCGAACCGCTGATCGAGCCGGCTCTTCAATCCGGTCAACCACAGCGACTCCGTCGCCCAGTGCCCTGCGTCGATGATGTAGGGCGGGCCGCCGGCGCTGGTTTCCCGATCCTCCAGGACCGGGTGGTGGCGCAGGTCGGCGGTGACGTACACGTCGGCTCCGCCAGCTCGAGCGGCACCAAAGAAGCCATCGCCAGCTCCGCCCATGACGGCGACGGTCCGCACCGGAGCCTGCGCGGGGCCGCTGACCCGTATGCCGCCAGCCGCCGCCGGCAGGGCCGCGGCCAGAGCATGGGCGAAGTCGACCAGCGATGTCGGGTTGGCTAGCTGCCCCAGCCTGCCCATGGGCTGGCCCTCCTCGATGGCGAGCGGGGACGGGTCGCTCAGACCCACGGCAGCTGCCAAGGCATCGCTGACCCCGCCGTGGCCGACATCGGCGTTGGTGTGCGCGACGATGAGCGACAAGCGCCCGCGAATGAGGGCGGTGATTGCTGCCCCCTTGGCGGACACGGCGGGCGCCACACTGTGGACACCTCGCAGCAACAAGGGATGGTGCGTGATCAGCACATCAACCTGGTCGGTGACCGCCTGGTCGATGACTGCCTGGGTGGGATCGACCGCCAGTCGGATCCGCTGCACCTGATCGTCCAATTCCCCGGTGACCAGCCCGACCGCATCCCAGGATTGCGCGGTGTCCGTCGGGAAGAGCTCCTCCAGCAGCGCGGCCACGTCCGCGAGTGATGTCATAGCAGTTATCTCATCACGCCGCTGACTCCCCCGGCGGGAACCACGTACTCACGCGGGTAGCGGTCGTCGTGAATCTCACGCCTCGATGATGATCGTGACCGTGTTCCGGATCTGCTGGATTACGGCCAGGCCAAGGTGCCGATTTTTGTCGTCGCCCGGGTCGTGGCGACGAATCGGATGTGTTGGCGTGGCGCGGAGCCCAGCGCGAAGAAGCCATGGGGCGCTGACGCCCTCGTCCCCATGGCTGCTCCGCTGGCCCCGCGAGCCCTTCGTGGCCCAGCCCTGTGCCATCGCGAACTGCCAGGAGCTGACTCGAGGCTGGATCTGGTGCTCGGAACACGCGGCGAACGCTCGCGAGAACGGACACCCCGAGGTGGAAACGATCCCGAGCTGGAGCATCTCCAGGACTGACGCCTATCGGCAGGCTCAGGAGCTTGCCCCGATGGGCTGACCTGAGCTGGTCCCGGAGAGACACAGGGAGGGGCGGCGCCGCGAAAGCGCCGCCCGCCGCATACCTTGAGCATTCACGAAGGTGGGTGCGGGTGGGCCTGTCGTGACGTTATGTAGGTGCCCTGAACTGGGAGAATACGAGTTGTTGAAGCTTGTCCGCAAGGACCTTGAACGGGTGCTGACTGAGAACTCGTCCTATCCAGGGCTCGCTGGTTACCTAGAGGCCATAGGAGCGTAGATACTTCCTTCGTTCAGTCTTGTCGGGGACTGAGCCATGATCACGCAATCCCTGCATAGTGGGCCCGGCCGGGATCGAACCGACGACATCCACGGTGTAAACGTGGCGCTCTGCCAGCTGAGCTACAGGCCCTTAGGTTGCGGCCGCCATTGTGTCAGGTCCGGGGCGTATGCCGAGCCGAACGCCACCGACCGAGCCGGCATCGGTTGGGCAAGGCGATCACAACGCTGCGAGCGCCTGCCGGTAGCCGGAGAAGTCGCGCCGCTCCCCCGGCCCCTTCACCAGGCTCCAGCGCACCACGCCGTCGGCGTCAATCAGGAAGGTGCCACGGACAGCCATGCCGTGCCCCTCATCGAACACGCCGTAGGAACGCGCCACCTGCCCGTGCGGCCAGAAGTCCGACAGCAGCGGGAAGAAGAACGCCTCGTGATCCGCCCAAGCGCGCAGCGAATAGACCGGGTCGCAGGAGATGGTCAGCACCTGAACCGCGTCGGAGACAAAGGCGCCGAGGTCGTCTCGAATCTCGGTCAATTCGCCCGTGCAGATGCCGGAGAACGCGAAGGGATAGAAGACCAGGAGCACCGCCTGTTTCCCCCGGTAGGAGGAGAGGGCATACGGTGTCCGGTTTTGATCCGGCAGAGTGAATTCCGGGGCTGTGTCGCCGACCTCAACGGACCGGAAAGCATCGGCGGCGCTGGTGCTGGTCATTTGGCCAGTGTGCCGTATGCACTGTCGCGGTCCCATCCGTCTGGGCCGTCACCCATCAACCGGGCAGCCGCTCGTGCACGGCCAGCTGTCAACGACGGGGGCCGCGTGACGTGGAGAGCCGGGTTGCGGTCCAATCGGCGCCGATGGCAACGCCACCATGCGCGTGCAAGCCCGTGATCGAGGTGGCGTCCTCAATGTCGCTCGCAGCGACCTCCCCCGGGCGGCCGGTGCGCGGGGTCATCAGCAGGACGAATCCGGATTCTTCCAGAGTGGACAGCGCATCGACGAGTGAGTCGGCCAGGTCGCCGTCCCCCTCGCGCCACCACAGGAGAACCGCGTCGGTGACCCCGGAGTAGTCCTCATCCTCCAACGGCCCGGCGACCAAGCCCTCGATCGCCTGGCGGACGCGATCATCGACGTCCTCATCCCAACCGAGCTCTTGTATTGCTTGGTCCGCCACGAACCCCAGCCGGGACAGGATGTCTCCGAGGGTCTGGGTCTTTTCTTCCGGGACGCTCATGGTGACAAGTCAAACCATTGTGCCGGGTACGGCGCAACCGCGAACAGCACGCGTGTCGCACCGGATCACCCGGGCGAGCCGCCATCGACATGATCCACACCTACCCCGCCCTCCTCGGCGAGGCGGCCCAGGAGCCGGGCCCGACTTGCCAAGACGGACTGGCCAGTCAGCAGCGCCTCCGCATCTGCCGTCCTCAAGTGCGGGAGCGCGGGGCGCACCGGGCCGCGCGTGCTGGCCACAACGAAGGTGGCCAGGTCGAGCTGGCGCTGCACCAATCCCTGTCGAAGGGCGAACGACTGCATCCGCGCGTACGGCACGAGCACAACCTCCCGATGCCACGCCCCGCCGCGGATCACCAGCATCGACGGGGTGTCTTGGTAGCCGATCCGGCGCCAACCGAACGGGTCGAGCCACCGGGCGTTGGGTGCGCCGGTGGCGAACCCGCCGGCGGCGCCAGTGCTGCTCGTCGCGGAGTGCACGAGCGCTTCCTCGACATCGCCAAGGGCAAGTCCGAGGACGCCGATCGCCTCCGCCAGGGTCCCCACGGGCAAGACCGTCGAATCCGGATCCTCACCGATGGCAGACCCAGCGACGTTGACCTCGATCCGCCACCAATTCGTCAATCGCCACAGGAGTGGTTGGTGCAGCTTGACCGCCTGGACTCGCTCATTCGGGATCGTGACATTCCGGGTCTCGGTCAGGCCATGACGCAGGACCAACGCCGTTGGCGTCGCCGTCAGGACAAAGTCCAGCTCGCCCAACAGGCGACCGATCAGCAACGTGCCGGTGCTCAACACGACCGGCGCCAACGCCGCCGCGATCTCCACGATGCCGATTCGCCAGGAGAGCGCCGCAGATAAACCCCCGATGACGAACACCAGTCCTGGCCCGGTGCCCAATGTGGCAGCGATCAACCGTCCTGAGGACACCCGCAACCAAGAACGGCTCGCACCCTCTGGCATGTCCCACGGCCGCCCAGGCACAGGGTCGCCAGCCGTCGGGTGATCGTCGGCAGCCGGTTCGACGAAGTCGTCAGCATGTCTGGCCAACGCCGCCCGGAGGGAGAACGCATCCGTTTGGGACAGGTATGCCAAGCGCAGGTGCTCGCCCCCGCCCGCGCTGCGCACGATGACCTCCGACAGACCGGTGATGCGGGCCAACACGGGGCGCGCGACATCCACCGACTGGATCCGGTCGTAGCGGACTTGCCGATGGGAGCGGGCCAGCACGCCGGCGCGCACCTCGACCAGGGTGTCGGTCAACCGGAAGCGGGTGAACTGCCACGAGATCCACGAATAGGCGACGATGAGGAGAATCCCACCGAGCAGAAGTGCCGCAGCGATGCCGAGGTGGTCGGCGATGCCCTCGGCGGGGAGATCTGGACCGGGTTCCTGTCCGACGATGCGGTCGAACTCGCGACTGACGGCATACGAGCCGATCGCGATCAGGGCGAATCCACCTCGCAGCAGCGGAGTCAGCGGGTGAACGTGACGCCAGGGCACCTCCGGCTCCGCGCCGGCCCCTGGTGAGGCGACCGACCCGCTCACAACCCTGCCCGCTGAGATTCGCCACGGTCGGCGAGCCGTTCCCGCAGCGCTTCGGCCACGGGCAGGGCCAGGCCGGGAAGGGTCCCGGACGTCACCGGGGAGGCCGTGTGCACCACGATGGTGCCCAAGCCGAAGCCACGTTCCAGCGGCCCACTACGCAGGTCCACCCATTGCAGCCGGCCATACGGGATGGCATGCAGGCTCCGGAAGAACCTGCCCCGACGGATGATGAGTTCCTCGGGCAGTTCGAGCCAGGAGATCCAGCGCACCTGCCGGTCCACCAGCCACGCCTCCCAGGCGCCCGCAATGACCAAGGGCATCATCAGCCACGAAAGCCGCGCATCGATGAGAAAGCCCACGACGACGATCGCTGACGCAGCGAGCAGTCCCACCACGAGGACAACGAGCCAACGCACCAGACGCAGGCGAGGAGACACCGGCTGCCAATCCAGCCCGGCGTCGCCAGTGAGCATGACCCGTGCACCCACCGGGTCTTGGGCGGGCGAGCCGGGCTCGACGCTGGGTTGCATGTCCCCAAGTCTGCCGGAACCGCCTACGCTCGCGAGCATGGGACGACTCACCCGTCGGGTCCCGCGGACCCGGTTCAACCTGACCACCGTGCCCGTTGGCCGGCTCAGCCGCCCCGATACGGTCGTTGTCGAGGAACCTTTGGAGATCCGTCTCGGCGCCCAGACGGTCTCGAGCACGATGCGCACCCCCGGGGATGACTTCGACCTGGTTCTGGGGCACTTGATCAGCGAAGGCCTGATCGCCACGGGCGCCGGCGTGTCCCGCATGATGCACTGCACGGATACTGACGACGAGGGCAGGCCGACGTTCAACGTCGTGGAGGTTTCCCTGGCCGAGGGTGTCGAGTTGGTCCGCCAGCCCACGATGCGTGCCGAACGGGGCACAAGCGCCTGCGGGATTTGCGGTAGCGAATCCATCATGGCGGTCGTGCACCGCGCACCGTATGCCGCTGCAACGGCCCCCCGCCCGCCCTTGGACCCCGCCCGGGTGCCGGAGTTCCTGGCGTCGTTGCGCGCGCGGCAAACGGTGTGGGCCAAGACCGGCGGCCTGCACGCCGCCGCCTTGTTCGACCTGGGGCGCCCTGACCAGGTCGAACCCCTGGTCGTTCGCGAAGATGTCGGTCGACACAACGCGGTCGACAAGGTCATCGGGTGGGCAGCCCGCGAGCAACGGCTCCCGCTGCACGACGTGGTGCTCGTGGTCACCGCCCGTGCCGGGTTCGAGATTGCGGCCAAGGCTGCCTCGGTCGGGATTCCCGTGCTCGTGGCAGCCTCGGCGCCCACGAGTTTGGCCGTGGACCTGGCCGAGAAGGCGGGGATGACCCTCATCGCGTTCGCTCGGGACACAGATTTTTCCGCTTACACCGGGGCTCAACGAATCACCAAGTCAGGCCGGTCCACGAATAGTCCTGCCGGACAGGACGATCCAACTGGCGGTGAGGGTGAATTGCGTCTCATCGCCCCTTGGGGTGAAAGATGGGGCCATGACCACTGACCCCTCGTACCGCGGCCCGATCCTCAACGGCATTCCCCTGGCAATGCCTGACATCGACCCGAGCGAGACCGGTGAATGGCTGGAATCGCTCGACGGCGTCGTCGACGGCGCCGGCCGCGAACGCGCCCGCTATCTCCTGCTGCGCATGCTCGAACGAGCGCGTGAACTGCAGGTCGGCGTGCCCTCAGTGACAACAACGGACTACGTCAACACGATCGGCCCGGAGAACGAGCCCTGGTATCCCGGGGATGAAAAGGTCGAGAAGGACATCCGCCGGATGAACCGGTGGAATGCGGCCATGCTGGTCCACCGGGCTCAGCGGCCTGGGATCGCCGTCGGTGGGCACATCTCCACGTACGCCTCGGCGGCGACCTTGTACGAGGTCGGCCACAACCACTTCTTCCGGGGCAAGGACCACCCCGGCGGCGGGGATCAGGTGTTCTTCCAGGGGCACGCTTCCCCGGGCATGTATGCCCGTGCCTTCCTCGAGGGGCGGTTGACCGAGACCCGCCTCGACGGCTTCCGCCAGGAGCATTCCCACATTGTCGACGGCAAGCCCTATGGGCTGCCCAGCTACCCGCACCCGCGGCTCATGCCGGACTTCTGGGAGTTCCCCACGGTGTCCATGGGACTGGGTCCGATGAACGCGATCTACCAGGCGCAGCTGAACAAGTACCTGCACAACCGCGGCATCAAGGACACCAGCGAGCAGCACGTGTGGGCCTTCCTCGGCGACGGCGAAATGGATGAGGTCGAGTCCCGGGGTGCGTTGCAGTGGGCCGCGAACGAGGAGCTGGACAACCTCACCTTTGTGGTCAATGCCAACCTGCAGCGCCTGGACGGCCCCGTGCGGGGTAACGGCAAGATCATCCAAGAGCTCGAGGCGTTCTTCCGCGGCGCCGGCTGGAACGTCATCAAGGTCATCTGGGGACGAGGCTGGGACCCCCTGCTTGCCGCGGACGGGGACGGCGCGCTGCGGCACATCATGAACATCACCAGCGACGGCGACTACCAGACCTTCCGGGCCAACGACGGGGCCTACGTGCGCCAGCACTTCTTCGGCCGCGATCCGAGGACCCGGGCGATGGTGGCCGACTGGTCCGATGAGGACATCTGGTGGAGCCTCAAGCGCGGCGGCCACGACTACCACAAGGTGTATGCCGCCTACCGCGCCGCCTTGGACCACCGCGGCCAGCCGACGGTCGTACTCGTCAAGACGATCAAGGGCTGGGCGCTGGGCAGCCACTTCGCCGGACGCAACGCCACCCACCAGATGAAGAAGCTGACCCTGGAGGATCTGAAGAACTTCCGGGACACCCTGCACATCCCGATCACCGACGCACAGCTGGAGCAGAACCCCTGTCTGCCGCCGTACTACCACCCGGGCGACGACAACGAGGCGGTGCAGTACGCGTTGGAGATGCGCGGCAAGCTCGGTGGCCCGGTCCCGCAGCGGCGCACCAGCCATGTCCCATTGTCGTTGCCAGACGACTCCGCCTACGCCTACGCCAAGAAGGGCACGGGCAAGCAAGAGGTCGCCACGACGATGGCTTTCGTGCGGCTGTTAAAGGACCTCATGCGCAACAAGGAGTTCGGCTCCCGGATTGTGCCGATCATTCCCGACGAGGCCCGCACCTTCGGGATGGACAGCTTCTTCCCCACGATCAAGATCTACAACCCGCACGGACAGAACTACACGGCCGTCGACGCCGAGCTCATGCTGGCCTACCGGGAGGCCAAAGACGGCCAGATCCTGCACCTGGGCATCAATGAGGCGGGATCGGCATCGTCGTTCACCGCTGCGGGGACGGCATACGCCACCCATGGGCAGCCGCTCATCCCGATCTATATCTTCTACTCGATGTTCGGCTTCCAGCGCACGGGCGACTCGCTGTGGGCCGCAGCTGACCAGATGACCCGAGGATTCCTCATCGGCGCTACAGCCGGTCGGACCACCCTGACCGGCGAAGGGCTGCAGCACGCCGACGGACACTCGCTGCAGCTGGCCGCCACCAACCCGGCCGTCGTGGCCTATGACCCGGCGTATGCCTACGAAATCGCCCACATCGTCCAGGACGGTCTGCATCGGATGTACGGCCAGGATGAGGCGCTGACCGATGACGAACGCAACGTCATCTACTACCTGACGGTGTACAACGAGCCGATGGTCCAGCCGGCCGAGCCGGCCGACGTGGACCGCGAGGGCATCCTGCGCGGCATGCACCGGATCTCCGTGGGCGGGCAGGACCTGCCCGAGACGGCGCCCCGCGCCCAACTCCTCGCCTCTGGGGTCGGGGTTCCCTGGGCGTTGGAGGCCCAGGAACTCTTGGCCACCGACTGGGGCGTGGCGGCCGACGTGTGGTCGGTGACCTCGTGGTCCCGGCTGCGCCGGGAAGCGATGGCCTGCGACGAGGAGCGGTTCTTGCACCCAGAGGCACCGGCACGGACCCCCTATGTCACCCAGCGGCTGAGTGGGACTACCGGTCCGGTGATCGCCGTGTCGGATTACATGCGTGGGGTCCAAGACCAGATCGCGCCGTGGGTCCCCGGTGACTTCGTTTCCCTCGGGGCGGACGGATTCGGCTTCTCCGACACCCGCCCGGCCGCGCGACGGTTCTTCCACATCGACGGTCCATCCATGGCGGTGCGGGCCCTGCAATTGCTGGCCGAGCGCGGCGCCGTCGATCCGTCCGTGCCAACCCAGGCGGCCGAGAAGTATCGTCTGCTCGACGTCACCGCCGGTTCCTCTGGGAACGCCGGTGGGGATGCCTGACCGATGGCTGGCTGTGGCTGATCGGGACGGGGTTGGACGCTCGGAGGGCCACCCCGGCACCGAATCACCATTGTCGATGTTGGCGACGCGTCACGCTAGGTTGGTCTCGTGCGCGCACGAGACCTGCTGGAGCCGACCCCCGTCGTTCGGCGTGACAGCGACGCTCTGGAAGCGGCCGCCCTCTTGGCCGCCGGTGACCTCAAGGGGCTGGTCGTGCTCGACGAGGCCGACCGACCGGTCGCCGTGATCCCCGGATCTCAGGTATTGCGGTGCGTCATCCCCGGTTATGTCCTGGAGGATCCCCACCTTGCGCGGGTGTTCACCGAAGACGACGCGGACCATCTGACCCAAGAGCTGTCAAAGCGCAGCGTGGGCGACGTCCTGGAATCCATGCCGGACGGCTATGCCGCCCGAATCGGCTCGGCAGTTGTCGACCCGGACGCCACCGCCTTGGAAGTGTTGGCCGTCATGGCCCGGGCGCGGGTGCCGTTGGCGGCCGTTGCCGACGAGGGGCACTTTCTCGGCGTGGTCCGGATGACTCGGGTATTGCAGCAAGTGCTGCCCGACGCCTCAGTTTCTCAGGCTGAGGGCACGATCGAACAGACCCACGACCGGTGACCACCGCGCTCGTCATCGTCGCCTTCCTGGCGGCATACCTCCTTATTGCCACCGAACGCATCCACCGCGTGGCTGCTGCCCTCCTCGGCGCCGCAGCCATGGTCATTCTCGGCGTGGCCGACGCCGACACCGCGTTCTTCTCCCACGAAACCGGGATCGACTGGAACGTTATCTTCCTTCTCCTGGGGATGATGATCATCGTCAGCGTCATCCGAACCACGGGCGTGTTCGAATTCCTCGCCATCTGGGCGGCCAAACGCGCCCGAGGCCGGCCGTTCGTCGTCATGACCA
>JBKECS010000090.1:0-23031 GCA_047974805.1 Nostocoides sp.
GCATGCCATGCACATGGAATCGGTCGCCGGGTTGCCGCCCGCGATTCCCAATCCGGGGGCATACCTGTCCAGTCCGCTGCAGAACAACCCCGTTGATACCGCGACCTCGGTGGCAGAGTTCACGAGTTGCCCCGTGGTTCGGCCGACAAAAATCCCCGCCGGGCTCAGGGCCGCGATCCCCGCAACCGTGGTCACCATGGCCACCACGAAACTCGCGATCGTCAAGCCCAGCACCCCTCCGATCCACCAACCCCTCCGCATACAGGGAAGCTATCAGCCGTGCCTATCCGGCGTCGTCTCGATCAGCCCACCAGGCCAACAGTCGTTCCCGGGCGGCCTCGGGTCCGATGGGTCCTTCGTCGAGCCGCACCGACAACAAGAACTTGTAGGCCCGACCGACCAGTGGCCCCGGAGGGATACCGAGAATGTCGCCGATCTGGTTGCCGTCCAGGTCGGGGCGGACCTTGGCCAGTTCTTCGCGCGCAAGCAAGGCATCGATGCGGGACTCCAGGTCGTCGTAGGAACGCGAGAGCCTGGCCGCCTTGCGCGCGTTGCGGGTCGTCGTGTCCGCCCGGGTGAGCCGGTGCAACCGGGGTAGCAGGTCACCGGCATCCGTCACGTACCGCCGCACCGCCGAATCGGTCCACTGACCGCCCCCGAAGCCGTGGAAGCGCAGGTGCAACTCGACCAACCGCGACACCGCCTTGACCGTCTCTTTGTCGAACCGCAACGCCCGCAACCGTTTGGCGGTCAGCTTCGCGCCGACCACCTCGTGATGGTGGAAGCTCACCCCGCCACCAGGCTCTAGCCTCCGGGTCGCCGGCTTGCCGATGTCGTGCAGTAACGCAGCCAGGCGCAGCACGAGGTCCGGACCGGGCACCTGGGACGCGGGGGCATCGGCCGGGCCCTCCAAGGCAATCGCCTGGTCCAGCACGGTCAACGTATGCGCGTAGACGTCTTTGTGACGATGGTGTTCGTCGATCTCCAACTGCAGCGCCGGCAGCTCCGGCAGCACCCAATCGGCCAGGCCAGTCTCGACCAGGAGCATCAGCCCCAGTCGTGGGTTGTCCGCCAGCACGAGCTTGACCAACTCGTCCCGAACCCGTTCGGCGGAGACCATCTCGATCGAACCGGCCATCGCCTGTATGGCGGCAAACGTCTCCGGCGTTGGGGTCAACCCCAACTGGGCGCGGAATCGAGCGGCACGCATCATCCGCAACGGGTCGTCCCCGAAGGACACCTCTGGCGCGCTCGGGGTGCGCAGCACCCCCCGGGCCAAGTCGGACAATCCGGCATACGGGTCCAGGAAGGTTAGGTCGGGCAGCCGCAACGCCATCGCGTTGACCGTGAAGTCCCGCCGGATCAGGTCAGCGTGAAGGTCATCCCCGAAGGCGACGACGGGCTTGCGGGTCACCCCGTCGTAGGCGTCGGCCCGATGCGTCGTGACCTCGACGATCACGCCGTCCCGGCGAGCGCCGATCGTGCCGAACTCCCGGCCGATGTCCCAGTGCGCTTGCCCCCAAGGACCCAAGATCGCCTCGATCCGATCGGGGCGGGCATCGGTGGTGAAGTCCAGATCCGGCGAGGTCCGCCCGAGAAAGGTGTCCCGGACAGGCCCTCCCACCAGGGCGAGTGTGTGCCCCGCAGCAGCGAACCGCTCACCGAGGTCGAGGAGCACCGGCAGCACAGGGGTCAGCTGGCCGATGGCGCGACGCAGCAGCTCCGGGGGGATTCCGTCCGGTCCGGTCGGCACGGAAGTGGCGGGTTTCACGAGGGACAAGACTACGGGGCGCACTCTTAAGGACTATCCGGGCGCACTCCTGACGTCGAGAGGTCGCAACACGCCGTCAGACTCGGATTTTGGCCGCATGTTGCGCCCCCTTGACCAAGGAAGACCGTCAAAAGGGCTAGCTCCGGTGGAAACCTCTTCCTCGGATCTGCGGTCCCCCGTGGCGACGCGGTATACCGGGTTCTCCTCGTTACAGTGACTCTCGTGAGCCACGCCGCGGCCGACCTCCCTCGGCCCTTCCGTCGGCTACCCACGATCGAGGAGCGATCGGCGGGTGGCGTGGTTGTCGATGTCCACCACGGACAGGCCCGAATCGCGGTCATCGCCCGGCGAAATCGGGCCGGCAGGGTGGAATGGTGCCTACCGAAGGGCCATATCGAGCACGGGGAGACCCTGGTCCAGACAGCGGTGCGAGAGGTCGCGGAGGAGACCGGTATCACCGGTCGAGTTCTCCTGGAGTTGGGCACTATCGACTACTGGTTCGCCACTCGTGACCGACGCATCCACAAATATGTCCACCACTATCTGCTTGAGGCCCTCGGTGGGGAGCTAACCATCGACAACGACCCCGACCATGAGGCAATCGATGTTGCTTGGCTGCTCCTGCGCGACGCGCATCGGCACCTGACCTTCCCCAACGAGCGGCGGATCGCCCGGGTGGCGTGGCAGCGGCTCGCCGGGGAGGCCTAGTGCGCGCTGGACCCCAGCGGAGGCATGCCGGTCAGTTCTTCGGCCTGATCCGGTCGATCCGGGCATTGACCGTCGGGGCCGTCGTTGCCGGGGCCCTGGTCGCACCCCTGCCCGCCCACGCCGGTTCCGCCGGCGTGGGCGGGCGCCCCTCCAATCACCAAGGCGGCCAACACGGGACAGCCGGTTCGAGTTCGGTCACCCTCACCATCGATGCGATCTCCCCACCGGTGTCTCTCGACGGTGCCTCCGCGCAGGTCACAGGGCGGCTGACCAACATCGGGGGCACTGCGCTGGTCAAGCCCGAAGTGCGAATGATCGGTGCGGCACACATGCCGACGACCACCCAGCAGGTCACCGACTGGTCCAGAGGCAATGGCGCCACCAACGGTCCGGTCCTGGCCCGGACCACCCTGAAGGTCACGGTCGCCCCGGGGGCTAGCGCGGGGTTCACCCTCACCGTGCCAGATCCCGGACGGGGCTTGGACCGACAATGGGGAGTCCGACCGGTCTCCGTCGAGACGACCGGTGGCGCCGTGCATACGTTCCTCGGTTTCCAGAACGTCAAAGAATATGAGCCGGTTCAGCTCGCCGTGGGTCTGCCGCTGGTCCTGCCCAACACGCCCACGCTGTGGGGGCAGGGCTCGACCCGGGAGGCGGCCTGGACGGACGCGATGAACGCCGACGGGCCTATCTCCACCATCATGACGGCGAGTTCGAACACTGCGGCCACGTGGCTCATCGACCCGATCCTGCTCCAACCAGCGCGGGCCCCAGACCCGCAAACCCTTCAGAGCACCGCAGACCCTTCGCGCACCGACGACCCCCTGACGTATGCCGCCACGTCCCCCGAAGCGAAGGTGCGTAATGCGCTGTCCACCCGGATTCGCGACATCGCTGAACGCCATGATCCGATCATCCTCCCCGCAGGGGACCCCGATCTTGCCGTGGCCGGCTCAACCACTGGCGTTGAGGCTGCCATGGTCGACGCGCGCCAGGTCGCGGCATCGACCGCGCCGCAAGTCGGTGGCCGCGCCGATATCGCCTGGACGGCACAGGGCCGCTGGGACGATGCCACGGCCGACGGGTTTGCGACGGTGTACGCAGGTGATGCCACGGTCGCCGTGGTTTCCGGCGGCCAGTTCCCGCAAACCCGGCCGGCGGCCAATGCCCGGCGAAGCACCGACGGGGGCCCGGACGTCATCGCCACCGACCCGATGTTGGATGCCCTGCTGTCCGGGACGACCACCTCCGGAGGTGGTGCGCTATTGGCCCAAGAGCTCGTGGCCCGCACCGCCGTATTCGTCGACGAATTGCCCGGCACGTCCCGGACGCTGGCAACCATCGCTCCCCGGAACTTCGCTCCCGACCAGACCGCACTGGCCACGGTGCTCGGCGTTGTGAAGGGCATTCCCTGGGTGTCCTCGACCCCACTGGGGGCCTTGACCACCTCGCCCCCGACGCCGACGAGCGCCGCCGCGACTCCGGCCGCGGCAAACCCGGTGACATCGGGGGTTGCCATGCGATGGGACGCCGACGGGGACCTCATCGCCGCCTCCGCCCAGGTCCGCCTCGACGGCCGAACGTGGCGCGTGTCCTGGAATCAGGCACGACGAATGCTGCTCGGGGCCGGCTGGCGAAGCGATACGGCCGGCTTTGCCTCTCTGCTTGCTCGCCTCGACGAGGCGGCCCACAGTGTCGATCGGGCCGTCCACCCCGAGTCGCGGACCGTGAACTTCCTCGCCGAGTCCGGACGCATACAGGTCATCGTGGTCAACGGGCTGGATGTCGGCGTCACCGGCCTACGGGTGAAGTTTGCCCCCGAAAGCCCCATCCTCAGGGTCACCCAGGGACAGAGTGTCCCGGTCGATATTGCCGCCGGCTCCCGAACCACGGTGACCCTGCAGGCCGACGCCCTCGCCGCCGGCACCGTCCCAGTGTCCGCCACCCTGGTTGCTCCCGACGGCACCGTGTTGGGCCGCTCCACACGGCTTGTGTTGCAGGTAACCCCCACCGGGGATTGGATCTATTGGGCGCTCGGAGCCGCCGCGGTCCTTCTCGTCCTAGCCGGCGTGTGGCGCACCCGACGCCGGCGGGACCACCTCACCGCGGACGGTAGTGCCATGGTGGACCCGCATGTCTGACTCGTCATCCAACCCCCGAGCGAACCCATCATCGGGTCCGGCCCGACGTCCACCAGGTCAGGGTCGTCACGCCAAGCGCACCGACGGGATCGGCCGGGCCAGCCTGATCATGGCCAGCGGCACGTTGACCTCTCGTGTTCTGGGGATGATCCGCGGGGTGTTGCTAGCTGCAGTGATGGGGGTGGGGCTGACTGCCTCGACCTTCAACGTCGCCAACACCCTGCCGAACAATATCTACCAGCTCATTGCCGGCGGAATCCTCGGTGCCGTGCTGGTGCCACAGATCGCCAAGGCGGCCAGCCACGACGACGGCGGCGATGACTTCGTCAATCGTCTGTTGACCTTGGCCATCACCCTCATGGCCTTCGCCACACTTGTCGCCACCCTGGCAGCACCCCTATTGGTCCGACTGTATGCCGACCACAAGTGGGGCCCGACCGATTTCGCCCTGTCGACGACATTTGCCCTGATCTGCCTGCCACAGATCTTCTTCTACGGCCTGACCGCGCTCCTCGGGCAGGTGCTCAATGCTCGCGGCCGGTTCGCGGCATACATGTGGGCGCCGGTGCTGGCGAACATCATCGCCATCGGCGGGATCCTGGCCTTCATGGCCCGTGGCCTCCCCCGGGAGGCCCCAACCAACGCCTGGACCCCGGAAATGATCTGGCTCATTGCGGGGACCACGACACTGGGCATCGCCGTGCAGGGCCTCTTCCTGTTCATCCCGTTGCACTTGTCCGGCTTCCGATACCGCCCCACCTGGGGTTTTCGTGGCGTGGGTCTGGGGTCGGCCTCGAAGGTGGCCGGCTGGACCTTCGCTGCGCTCGTGGTGAGCCAGCTTGGGTTCATCGTCACCTCACGCGTGCTCACCCATGCCGACAAGCTCGCCGAAGTGCTCGGCATCCAGGCCGCCGGCAACGCCGCCTATAGCTATGCCTTCCTCCTCTTCATGCTCCCGCATTCCATGGTGACCATCTCGCTGGTGACAGCCCTGTTCACCCGGTTGTCCTATGCCGCTCATGAGGGGCGGACCGAGCAGGTCTTGGCCGATTTCCATCGCGGGTTGCGATCGGTGGCGGTCTTCCTCATCCCGATGAGTCTCGGCGGCGTTCTGCTCGCTCCGTTGATTACCCGGGCTCTGTTCTTCGGCAATGGGTTGGAGGCGACCAACGCCATCGCCCGCATCATGGCCGTCATGTTGCTCGGTCTCATCCCCTATGGCTGGGTCTACCTCGTGCAACGCATGTTCTATGTCTACGAGGATGCCAAGACCCCGTTCTGGATGGCGTTGGTCATCACCGGGGTGGCCACCGTGGTCAATCTGGTGTCGTATGCGCTGCCGCCGGCTTGGGTCGGTGTCGGCGTTGGCCTCGGGCAAACCGTGAGCAACGTCCTTGGTGCTGGTGTCGGGATCATCCTGCTCCGGCGCAGACTCGGTCCCTTGCACCTGGGGCCGACGGTGCAACAACACCTCCGGCTGGTCACCGCCACCGCACTCGGTCTGGTCGGCGCCGCCCTTGTCGTCCTGGGCCTGCGGGCTGTGCTGGGTGAGAGTCGAACGGCCACCCTGGTGACCGTGGTCATCAGCGGCATTGTTCTGCTCGCGCTGACCCTGATCGGCGCCGCGAGGTTGCAGGTTCGTGAAGTCCGAGACGCTCTGAGGCCCATCGCGGCCCGTCTGCCCGGGGGCCGGACGTCGCCTCGGTGAGCGTGACATCCCGAGCCCTGGCTCGGTTGCCCCGCCCCACCGACCCTTCCACGTAGCATGGACGGTCAGGTGCCAAGGACAAACACCAGGGGTGACCATGGAGGGCCTAGGGCCCGGAACGCTGCTCGGCGGTCGATACACCGTGCGCGCGCGCCTGCTGAAGTCCCCGGATGCCGAACGGTGGAGCGCCCACGACGAGCATCTCTCCCGGGACGTTGCTGTGCTGTGCTTTGCCGGGGCACATCCTCATGCTGACGCCGCCATCGACGCCGCGCGACAGGTTGGATTGGTCGACAACTCCCGCCTGGTGCGGGTCTTGGACGTGGGGCAGGATGACCACCTTGGCTACATCGTCGAGGAAGCACTCGCCGACGCGCGCAGCATCGCCGATCTGGTGCCCTCCGGGGACCTGGCCCCCGAAGAGGTCCGTCGTCTTGTCGGGGAGGCTGCGCTAGGCCTCGATGTCGCTTCGGGGCGGGGCCTGCATCATCAACGGCTCAATCCCGAATCCATCGTTCGCCTGCCGGACGGCCGGGTCAAAGTCCTCGGTACGGCGGTCACTGCCGCCTTGGCCGGCGTTGATGAGGTGGAAGCCGTCGAGGCCGAACGAAACGACGCAGTCGGACTCGTGGCGATCCTGTATGCCGGCCTGACCGGGGTGTGGCCGCATGCCCAGGTGGCCTCAAGCCTGCCCAGCGCCCACCGCATCGTTGGCGGCGTGCCGGCTCCGTCAGAGCTCAACGGCACCGCGCCGGCGGAACTCGACGACCTCTGCGCCATCACTCTCAACGATGACCTCGGCCCGGCACGTCCGGGCGATGTCGCCGGCCAGCTGGCCCCATGGTCGCTCACCCAGGTGGAAGGGTCTCGGTCACTAACCCCCGGTCTTGGCACGCTGCCGGATCCAACCCCGCTCACACCGCCGCCACCGACCAGCATGGCCGCGCCGGGTGACGCCCCGTCTCTGCGGGAGGCCAACGGTCACCTCGGGACACCAGCGGAGCCGGGAGTGCTCGCCGGAGCGCTCGGGTCGGCCACGCACGCGGCGGACGCGGTCGGCCGCCGAACGAGCGACCTGGCGCGGGCGATGCGCGAGCGCGCGCAGGAGCGTCGTGACGCCCAGGAGCGGGCAGAGGCGTGGACCCGCGAGCACACGGTGTCGATCGAGGAGGCATTCTCTCCCAACACCACAACGGCTGTGGAGGCTCCAGCTCCACTGCTGCCTCAGGAGCTGTCCGAGCCGCTGGATGAGCACGACTCCCGCTTGGCACTGGTCATCATCGCCGGGTTACTCGTCTTGGCCCTGATCTTTGGCCTGTGGGGCGTGACCCGGATCGGTTCGAACACCGATTTGGGCCTCGGCAATGCCCCAACCCTGTCTGTGCCGAACTCGAACTCCCAAAAGGCCACGACAAAGCCCGGAACGGCCACTGCGTCGACCAGCCCGTCAGCGGTCGCTCAGGAAGGTGACATCCCGATCCGCGCCGCCTCCGCCTACGACCCTCAAGGTGACAATCTCGAGAACAACGCCGAGTTGGCCCGAATGCTCGACGGAAACCCCGACACGTACTGGCGAACCGAGGGTTACAACTCGACCGACTTCGGCGGATTGAAATCCTCCGTCGGATTCACCCTCGACCTCGGATCGGCCAAGACGGTCCGCTCGGTCACGCTGGCGTTGAACGTGCCGGTCTCGGTCAGCGCATACGTCGGAACCGCCGCCGGAACCGGCGGGGTTCAATCCTCGACGTCGGTGAACAAGGACGGCATGGTGCGCTTGACCTTCCCGGAGAACACCTCCGGGTCGATCGTCACCGTCTTGTTCACCAAGCTGGCGCCGTCAACCGGTGGCCGGTATCGCGCGCTGGTCTCCGACGTGACGGTTCAAGGTTGATCAACCGCTCATGATCGATCTGGGCCTCGACGACATCCCGGCGGCGCGGACGCAATGATCACCGGCCCGCAGCCATCGGTGACGCAAGCGACCGATGCCGACCTCGTCCGCCGACACCTGGCCGGGGATAAGGATGCCTTTGGTGAGCTGTTTCGGCGCCACCGTGACCGGATGTGGGCCGTCGCCGTCCGGCTGACCGGCAATCGCGATCTGGCGGCCGACTGTGTCCAAGAAGCGTTCATCTCCGCGTATCGGCGGGCGGCGTCGTTCCGTGGAGACGCGGCGTTCACCACGTGGATGCATCGGATCACCGTTAATGCGTGCCTGGACCGGTTGCGCCGGGAACGTCCGATGGCTCCCCTACCCGACACCGACCCGGCCGACCCGAACGATTCCCACGACCAGGCGGTGACGGGTCTGGACGTGCGCGCGGCGCTGGCTCAGCTGCCGCAGGAGCAACGGGCCGCCCTGGTGCTGGTCGACATGCACGCCCTGAGCGTTGCGGAGGCGGCGAGAATCCTGGAGGTGCCCGAGGGGACGGTGAAGTCACGGTGCTTCCGTGGCCGGGCAGCGTTGGCAAAAGTCCTCCGTCCCGACCGGTGGCCGGTCGATGAGTCGGAGGACGTGAGGGGAACCGGCGGGCGGCCCCCGACGTCGAACCCGACAGAGTGGCCCCGTGCTGGGGCCACCATCGAAAGGCCGCAGTCATGACCTCGCGCGAGGACCAATTCGAGCCCGGATCGGGCGATGTCGGTGACCCCACCGGCATAGCTGCCTTGCTCGCCTCGATCGAGGATCCCGGGCCCATGCCACCTGAGGTCATCGCACGGATCGACCTGGCGCTTGAGGCCGAGCAGGCCCTCCCCACCCCCGTGGTTCCCCTGGCGCAGGCGGCGCGGAGCTCCCGCCGCCCCCGATGGACCCGGATGGTCGGTGTCGCCGCCGCGGCGGCCGTGGTCATCAGCGGAGGCATCGTCGGGCTCACAGCCGCCGGGCCCGGCATGATCGGCACCCTCTGGGGGAGCACCACCTCGGCCGCTTCGGACACCGCTGAGCAATCTGGCGCCGATGCCCTATCCGACGATGCCGAGAACGGCCAGGGCGATTCGCGCCCAACATCCTCGGCACCTGCGCCAACCCAGGTCGCGTCGGTCATGGACTTCGCCACCGGCACGAACTACACCAGCAACGACCTTGTCGACCAGGCTCGGGCTCTTGCCGCGATGCCCAGGCCGACCGCCGGTGGGATGCCGGACAATTCCTCGTCCACGGCCATCCGTGCCGTGACCTGCCTCGACGATGCCGGGGTGCCCACCGCTGGTGCGGTCTCATCCATCCGTGCTGACCGGGCTCACTATGAGGGCAACCCCGCCACGATCGTCACTATCCTGCGGGACGGCGTTCTCACGGCATACGTCTTCCCGCAGGACTGCGGGACCAATTCGGACGCGAAGGCGGCGCTCGCCGGCCCGGTCACGGTGCCCTGAACCGATCCCGACGCCCTGACCCGCCGAAGCCTGCGAGGGGGAACGACGCGCGGTGGTCATGACCATGCGTGGGGAACATTGTAAGCCTAGGATCGGTTAGGCACAGTGTTACCGCATCTGGCGGTCGTTACCGCATCTAGCGGTCGATCCCGCCAACGACCACTAGGGATAGGTACCAGACGTGACTTCGCCCACCCGGAACATCATCATCATCGGTTCCGGCCCGGCTGGCTGGACCGCCGCCGTGTATGCCGCCCGCGCCAACCTCCACCCGCTGGTCATCGAGGGTGCCGTGACGTCCGGGGGGGCGTTGATGAACACGACGGAGGTGGAGAACTTCCCCGGGTTCATCGAAGGAATCCAGGGGCCCGAGTTGATGATGAACATGCGGGCTCAGGCGGAGCGCTTCGGCGCGGAGATCATCACCGACGATGTCACCTCGGTGTCCCTGGAGGGCGTGGTCAAGCACGTGACCACATCCGACGGTTCCACGTATGCCGCCGAAGCCGTCATTCTCGCCATGGGCTCGGCCTACCGGGAGCTCAATCTGCCGGACGAGAAGCGTCTATCCGGCCACGGTGTCTCTTGGTGCGCGACCTGCGACGGGTTCTTCTTCCGTGATCAGGACATCGCGGTCGTCGGCGGGGGCGATTCCGCTGTTGAGGAGGCCACCTTCCTGACGAAGTTCGCCCGAACCGTGACGATCATCCACCGGCGCGGCGAGCTTCGGGCAAGCAAGATCATGGCCGAGCGCGCGCATACCAATCCGAAGATCTCCTTCGCCTGGAACTCCACGGTCCACAGCCTCCACGGAGGTGACAAGCTCAGCGGAATCACCGTGTCCGACACTGAAACCGGAGCGACCCGTGCCCTTGCCGTGACGGGCTTGTTCATCGCCATCGGGCACGATCCACGCAACGAGTTGGTTCGAGGCGTGATCGACCTGGACGAGGCCGGCTACGTCAGCGTCCAGGGACGCAGCACCTTGACCAATGTGCCCGGGGTCTTCGCCTGCGGCGACTTGGTCGATCACACGTATCGCCAGGCCATCACCGCGGCCGGATCCGGGTGTTCTGCTGCGCTGGATGCCGAACGCTATCTGGCGGCGCTGGAGGTGGCCGAGCCTGACGGTGAGGAGGCAGCACCAGCGGTGGTGTCTCCGGACACCGCTACGCTTCAGGCGCGTGCCATTGCCGCCAGCCTCGATTGAGCACACGAGACGATCGCCCAGTTGCGCTGGTCCAGTTCAGCCCATCACTGGTTCACCCCACCTATCCGCACAACGACTGAGGAAGTATCCGCATGGCTACCAGCGAAAACGTCACCGCCGTCACTGATGCCACCTTCGACAGCGAGGTCCTCCAAAGCGACCGCCCGGTCCTTGTTGACTTCTGGGCCGAGTGGTGCGGCCCCTGCCGTGCCGTTGCCCCGGTTGTCGCTGAGATTGCCGACGAGCACGCGGACAAGCTCAAGGTCGTCAAATTGGACACCGACGCCAACCCAGAAGTGACCGCTCGCTATGGCATCACCTCGATCCCGAGCCTGTTCGTCTTTTCTTCGGGACAGGTCGCGAAACAGATCATCGGGGCCAAGCCCAAGCCCATGCTCGTGCGAGACCTGGCCGATTTCATCGGCTGACCACCCAATTCACCGGTCGCTCCGCCCGATGAGGGAGCGTGGTTCCGTCCGGCCCGCCCGGCACAGCACCCACCGGCCTGCTAGGGCGCTCCCCGGTCCAGGTTCATGACCCCAAGGACGCGATGTAGGTCCTCCACCGAGGCAAATTCGACAACGAGCTTGCCCTTCTTCGCGCCCAGGGACAGCATCACCCGAGTGTCCAACTGATCGGACAGGCGGGCCGCGAGATCGTCCAGCTGAGGGCGGCGCCCCCCTGGCCGGGGCCGGTTGCGCGGTGCCTGGGGCGCATCGTCGCCACCGAGCGCGACGATCTCTTCGACCGATCGTACGGATAGGCCCTCTGCCACGATCCGCTGAGCCAGCCGTTCCATCGCAGCGCCGTCGTTGAGCGCCAGGAGCGCCCGGGCGTGCCCGGCGGAGAGCACACCGGCGGCAACGCGGCGCTGCACATGTGGGGGGAGCTTCAGCAGACGCAGCGTGTTGGAAATTTGCGGTCTAGACCGGCCGATCCGGGCGGCCAGCTCGTCCTGGGTTCCGCCGAAGTCGTCCAGTAGTTGCTGGTAGGCCGCCGCTTCTTCCAGTGGATTGAGCTGGCTGCGATGAAGATTCTCCAGCAGCGCATCGCGCAGCATGTCATCATCGTTGGTTGCCTTGATGATAGCCGGCACGCTGTCCCGGCCGGCCGCCCCGGAGGCCCGCCATCGGCGCTCCCCCATGATGAGTTCATACGCCACGCCATCCCCAGACTGTTCCCTCTCGGGAATGGCCCGAACGACGATGGGTTGAAGGACGCCGATCTCGGTAATGCTGTGGACGAGCTCGGCCATGTCGTCTTCGTCAAAGACCATGCGTGGCTGCCGAGGGTTGGGCCGGATCGCCCCAACGGGTAGCTCGGCAAACGTTGCGCCCTGCACGGGCACAAGAGAGTCCGAGGCATCCAGCGAGGTGGTGGAGACGTCGGCCTCATAGGTCTCACCTGACGCTGGATCGCCGGATTGTGCGCCTTCACTGAAGAAGACATCCACCGGCCGGGCTCCAGCCGCGGGGCCACTGGGGATGAGGGCACCCAGCCCACGACCTAGGCCGCGACGCTTGTCACTCATCTGGCATCCTCCGAGGCGCGCTCATCATCGTTGGCTCCGTTGTCCGGCGGGAGAATCTCTGTCGTTGGGGTGATCCCATCCGCCGAGGGCTCCCGCACTGCTCCGCGAGTGGCAAATTCCGCTGCCGCCTCGAGATAGGACAGGGCACCCGTGCTCAGCGGGTCATACGTGATCACCGTCTGGCCGTGGCTCGGTGCCTCGGAGATGCGCACCGACCGAGGCACGGTGGTGCGCAGTGTCTCGTCCGGGAAGTGTTCGCGGACCTCGTCGGCGACTTGCGAGGACAGTTTTGTCCTGCCGTCGAACATGGTCAAGAGGATCGTCGAGACGGCCAATCCCGGGTTGAGGTGCGTCTTGATGAGCTCGATGTTGGTCAGGAGCTGGGACAACCCCTCAAGCGCGTAGTACTCACATTGGATGGGAATGAGTACCTCGTCGGCCCCGACAAACGCGTTGACGGTGAGCAGGCCAAGGCTGGGTGGACAGTCGATGAGGATGTAGTGCGGTCGCTGGTCCTCATCCAGACCCTCCACGTATGCCGCGATCGCGCGCCGCAGCCGGGTCTCCCGAGCCACCAGGGCGACGAGTTCGATCTCGGCCCCGGCGAGATCGATGGTCGCCGGGGCGCAGGTCAATCCGTCGATGTCGGGGCATGTTTGCACGATGTCACCCAACGGCCGGGCGTCGATGAGCACGTCGTAGATTCCAGTGATCCCCCGATGGTGGGCGATTCCCATGGCCGTGCTGGCGTTGCCTTGCGGATCGAGATCGATAACGAGCACCCGCAGGCCTGCCTGCGCCAAGGCGGCTGCCACGTTCACCGTGGTCGTTGTCTTCCCGACACCACCCTTTTGGTTGGCAACGGTGACCACACGCATACGACTGGGGGCCGGGTAGCCACGCGCCGCAACGTCACGCCACCGACGCTCGGTGTCGACCAAGGCAGCAGCCAGCGGCGGATCAGTCAGGTCCTCCGTCGCCTCGGATCCGGCAGTGACGTCCCCTCCGGGTGTTTCACGTGAAACATCGGTCTCGTCCAAGGGCGGTGTTTCACGTGAAACATTGGTCGTTGCACGCGTGGCTTCCCCCCCGCCGACGGCCATGTTCGAACCACTGGTGGGCCAGCCCAATGGGCTCGACGGCACCTCCCGCATTACCGGGAAGCCCAGCCCAGCCTCGGTGATGACCGGGTCGCTTCGCACGTTCGACACAGCCAATCCTTCCTTGTCGCTCCTTGCCTGGTCTGCACACGCCTGGCACTCGGGCATCACTCTATGGTGCTTGACCGAAGAACAGGTCCACGCTACGAACCGGCGGATCAAGCCAGGCCTCACCGTGACCACTCACCCGCGCGTCAACCAGACCAAGCCGCCGCAACGCCGGCCTGGTCTGGTTCAGCTCAGTCTCGGCAGAGGCGCCCTTCATGGCGATCATCCGCCCAGGGTTGGCCAACAACGGAACGGCCCAAAGGGCCAACTTGTCCAACCGAGCCACTGCGCGAGCGGTCACCGCCGGGGCTTTGAGGCTGCCGGCAAAGTCTTCGGCACGCCCTCGATGAACAGTCACGTTCTCCAGACGCAGTGCGCTGACCGCCTCCTGCAGCCACGTGGTTCGGCGCAGCATCGGCTCCACCAGATGCATGTCGAGATCGGGTCGCACGATCGCCAGCACGAGTCCGGGCAGGCCGGCACCGGAGCCCACGTCGATGACCTTCTCATCATCAGCGAACGAATCGCTAATGACCGCGCAATTCATCAGGTGCCGCTCCCATAATCGGGGAACTTCCCGCGGACCGATGAGGCCGTGTGTCACGCCCGTGTCCGCGAGCAACTCCGCATATGTTCGAGCCAGGGGCAATGCGGCACCGAAGATCGCCTCAGCCTCAGCGGGCGCGCTAGGGATAGCCTCAGGGGTCAACTCTGTGAACCCGTCCAAGGTCGGCGACGTATCAGCCACGTGATGACCTGGCTGGCGGCTGGCAGTGTTTCACGTGAAACATCGCCGAACTGGTGCCGTATCAAGCCCTCGGTCACGATGCTGCTGGGTACACCACGACGTAACGACGTGGCTCCGTGCCGGCCGACTCCGACACTAAACCAGCAGCGAGCACCGCGTCATGGACCACCTTGCGCTCAAAGGCGCTCATCGGTGGCAGCTCTGCCTGCTCCGCACCGCCAAGCACGGTGTCAATCGCTTCCTGCGCCTGGTTGACCAAGACCTCTCGGCGCTTCGCCCGGTGACCAGCGATGTCCAGCATGAGCCGGGACCGCTGCCCCGACTCGGCATACACAGCCAACCGGGTCAACTCTTGCAGGGCATCGAGGACTTGGCCGTCCGTACCGACCAGTCGCCGTGGGACCCGGCCCTCATCAGAATCGACCAGCGACACCACGGCACGATCGCCGTCGACATCAACGTCGAGGTCGCCGTCGAGGTCGCAGATGTCGAGCAGAGACTCGATGAAGTCTGCGGCGATCTCTCCCTCTCGCTCCAAGACATCGCGCTCAACCGGTTGGCGCGCGCCGCCTGACACTGCCGTGGCCTCGCTGTTGCTGGAGATCTCCGGCGAATCGGGACCCTCCTCCACGTCGTCCCTCTCGTGCGCTTCTGCTTCGGTGCCACCGGCGTCGCCTGCTTCCTCAGGCATGGGCTCGGCGCTGACAGTCGCGTTGGCGTCAAGGACCTCGTCGGTGTCGCTCATCGGGTGCACTCCTGTGTGAGTCTGCCGGCCGTGTGGCCGGGAAGTGGCAGGTGGATCGATCCACCTGAAGATCTGGTTGAACGATCGATCGGCTAGCGAGAGCCTTTCGATCGCTTCTTGCTCTTGGGTTGCTGACGCTGACCGGAACCGCGTGCGCTTGCGTCGTTCACGTCCTCGCCGACCCGGCCCTCGGCCCCGGTCGTCGTGGCATCTTCGCTAGTTGCGGCGGAACCACCGTCGCCGCGTGGCGCCTTTCCCCGGCGCAATTGACGCTCTCGCAGGGCCAGCTCTGCGGGAGAACCGGGGGTGGGGTTGCGGCGGATGACGTAGAACTGCTGCGCCATCGTCCAGATGTTCGTCGTGCACCAATAGATGAGGACACCGATGGGGAAGTTCACGCCGGAGATGAGGAAGAAGAACGGCATGATGTAGAGCAGAAGCTTCTGCTGCTTGGCGAAGGGGTTGTCCAGCGCTGAAGCCGGCATGTTCTTCATCATCAACTGCCGCTGGGTGGTGAAGGTAGAAATCACCATCCCAGCGATGAGCACGATGACGACGATCCGAGCACTGGTCGATCCCGTGGTCCGAAAGACGTCGGAAAGTTGGGCGCCGAAGATGGTGGCCGACTCCGCCTGACTGGCCACCTGCCGAGTGATCGGCCCGATCGGGTCCTTCGCCCCCTCGGCGATCCCGGTCAACCCGTTGAGCACCCGGAACAACCCGAAGAAGAACGGCGACTGCAGCAAGATGGGCAGGCACGAACTGAACGGGTTGGTGCCCTCCTTCTTGTACAGAGCCATCGTCTCCTGGGTCATCGCCTGACGAGACTCGGGGTCGTTCTTTCCTTTGTACTTCTTCTGGATCTTCTGAATCTCCGGCTGGATCAGCTGCATGGCCCGTTGAGCTTTGATCTGCTTGACGAACAGAGGAATCATCGCCGCGCGCATGACCACAACGAGACCGACAATGGCCAGTCCCCATGTCCACCCAGAGGCTTCGGGCATACCCAGCGACGCGAACAGCTGGTGCCAGCCATACATGATCCAGGCAACCAACCATTCGATGGGTGCCATGACGGTGTCGATCACAGGAGATCCATTTCTTCTGGGGTCGGTATGGGAAGACTCACTATCGCCTCATATCAGGTGTGCACGAGTGTGCGTCACCTCCGGCCGACGGCTCGCGCCAATCCGGTGGTGGCTGCCCCCACACGAGGGGTACGTGGTCGACTCCACCGGGATTCCATGGATTGCACCGGCCCAGCCGGCGCAAGGCCAACCATGATCCGCGCAACACGCCGAATCGCTCCAGCGCGGTCATGGCATACGTCGAACATGACGGATAGAACCGGCAGGTCGGCGGACGCATCGGACTGATCCACTGTTGATAGAGCCGTACCGCGGTCAGCAGCGGAAGCAACACCAGGCGAGAGAAGCGCACCACTGATCACGCCCCTCCGCCGGTCGATGCGCTCAGCCGCGTCACAACGCGAGGAATGCCGGCGTCCAGGTCATGGCCGAGCTCGAGACTTGTCGCGGACGCCGCGATCGGTTGGGCACGCACAAGAACATCAACGCCCCAGGGCAGCAGGAAGATCCGGCGCGCCATCTGTGCCCTGAGTCGACGGCGGACCCGGTTGCGCACCACGGCACTCCCGACAGCTTTGGACACGGCGAAGCCGACACGCGGCGGACAATCCGCCTCCGTGTCGACGCTGATGGCGTGGATGACCATGAGCCGGGTCCCGACACGCACCGCTCCTGCCCCGCGTAGGACGTTCGCGATATCCCCTCGATGGGTCAACCGGTGGCGGGCCGGAAGCACGACCGCCTACGACCTATGACGAGTCACGTATGCGACGGGGTCAGGCAGACAACTCGACGCGACCCTTGCGGCGGCGGGCCGACAGGATGGCGCGTCCGGCGCGGGTGCGCATCCGGGCACGGAAACCGTGCGTCTTGGCGCGGCGACGGTTGTTCGGTTGAAAGGTGCGCTTGCTCATCGGGTCTCTTCGTGAACTCGTGGACTACGGATCGACCCCCGTCCGAGGGGGGCGCTCCGCGGTGGTCCGGGGCGGGAAGCGGGCCTGTCGGCCGGCCGCAATCGGCAACCCAGGTGGCCATACCCGCCCAGAACGGGCGTCACGGACACATGGGCATGCGAAAACGGCCGGAACAAACCAGGTCAACGGTACGCGAGGCAACTCAAACGGGTCAAACTCCGGCACTATGACCCAGCAGACTTTCGTTCGAAACCTCATGATCAACTCATCGGCGTGTAGTGTTGACATTCCGGCGTAGAACCCACTCGGTGAGTCGTTCGAAACGCCGGTTTGGCTTATCCACACCATGTGGACAACGATGTGGATGATTTCGGAGCAGCTTCCCGTATGCCCCGAATGAGTCCTCATCAGGGAGAAAGGCACGCCCGGACGTGACAGACCAGCAGGTGGACTTCACCAAGATCTGGCACACGACCCTCGAGGCCCTTGACGCCGACGGTATTCCCATGCAACAGCGGGCCTTCCTTGGGTTGGCCCGCTTTGTTGGTCTGCTCGACGACACGGCCCTCCTGGCGGTGCCCAACGACTACACCAAAGAAATCGTCGAAACCCGGTTGCGCGTTCAAGTCACCGAAACCCTCTCCCGGCAGCTTGGCCGAGGCGTCCGGCTGGCCGTGACGGTCGACCCCCAACTCACCGAGCCGACCGGCGAGCACCCTCCGGGCGCCCTCGACACCGACGGCGCCAGCCCGGATGCCATCGACGGGATCGACCTCGATCCGTTCGGTGAGATTGCTGAGCCGGCCGACGGACATGTGCGCGCCAACGGACGTTCCCTACGGATCGTCCCGGACGCTGCCCTCCTCGATGACGACGATGATGACCTGCCGGCACCGAACAACGGCTTCGCCCAAACACCGCGATACCGGCGAACACAGGAACCCGAGCTCGTCGAACTGACCCGGCTGAACCCCAAGTACACCTTCGATACCTTTGTCACCGGCTCCTCCAACCGGTTCGCCCACGCCGCAGCCGTCGCCGTCGCCGAGGCCCCGGCCAAGGCATACAACCCGCTGTTCATCTATGGAGAGTCTGGGCTAGGCAAGACTCACCTGCTGCACGCCATCGGACACTACGCGCGACACCTTTTTCCGCACGTCAAGGTGCGATACGTCAACTCCGAAGAGTTCACCAACGACTTCATCAACTCCATCCGCGACGACAAATCGGCGGGCTTCCACTCCCGTTATCGGGATGTCGACGTCCTTCTCATCGACGACATCCAGTTCCTGCAAGGCAAGGTGCAGACCCAGGAAGAGTTCTTCCACACGTTCAACACCTTGCACAACGCCAACAAGCAGGTCGTCATCACCTCGGATTTGCCACCGAAGCTTCTCTCTGGGTTCGAGGAGCGTATGCGGAGCCGGTTCGAGTGGGGCCTGCTGACCGATGTCCAACCCCCAGACCTGGAGACCCGGATCGCCATCTTGCGTAAGAAGGCCATCCAGGAGCGGCTGTCCGTGCCCGACGACGTGCTGGAGTTCATCGGGAGCCGGATCTCGACGAACATTCGCGAACTCGAGGGTGCACTGATCCGGGTGACCGCGTTCGCCAGCCTCAACCGGCAGCCGGTCGACACCGGCCTGGCCGAGATCGTGTTGAAGGACCTGATCCCCAACGAGAGCGCGAACCACATCACCAGCGCGACGATCATGGCCCAAACAGCGGCCTACTTCGGATTGACCATCGAGGACCTGTGCTCCTCCTCCAGGTCCCGGGTCCTGGTCACGGCGCGCCAAATCGCCATGTACCTATGCCGCGAGCTCACCGACCTCTCACTGCCGAAGATCGGACAGCAGATCGGCGGCCGGGACCACACCACCGTCATGCACGCGGACAAGAAGATTCGCCAGCTCATGGCCGAGCGCCGGGCCATCTACAACCAGGTCACCGAGTTAACGAACCGGATCAAGCAACAGCACTAGGGTCACACAGACCCCACCACCCTCAAGAATCCCCAAAGTTATACACAGATGTGGAAATTCCTCAGCAGTTCCCACGCCCGTCGTCATGGGGATAACTGTGCCCGATCGGGCTACCCAACGAACTTATCCCCAACCCCTGTGGATTACTGTGGAGAACAACCCTTCACTCGTGGACAAACCATGACCTGCCCGTGGACGCCGTGTGAACACTGATCCTCCTCCCCAAGGACCTGCCGGCCGTACACTGGTCCTTCCCCAGCCTATGCACGCCAGTAACGGACCTGTGACCTGCCACTATCCACGTTATCCACAGTTTCCCCAGCACCGATAACTACAACTACTCTTCCCTGATGACCATCCTGCCCCGATAACGACCCTCCAACGACCGAAGCTGATCGAGAACCAGAAGCCTCTCTGGTCACTTTCTCGTCGTGAATCTGTCGGCAGCACGACGGTGGGGACTATGGTCAAGCTCCCGACGATGCAGCGCAGCAGGCGGACTTGGGCGCGTTAGCAGCTCATCTGGCAAAGCCCCGCATACGCTGGCGTTCGGGTCCGTTTGCCCGGGTAATGGATGAAGGACGGTAGGAATCGTGAAGTTTCGCATCGAGCGTGATGTGTTGGCCGACGCGGTCGGCTGGGTGGCTCGGGGACTGCCCGCGCGTCCGCCGGTCCCGGTGCTGGCCGGCATCCTGCTCGTCGCCGACGCCGAGGGGAGCCTCACCTTGAGCGCCTTCGACTATGAGGTCTCAGCCCGGATCACCGTGCCGGCCGATGTGGACGAGCACGGAGAGGTGCTTGTCGGGGGCCGGCTCTTGGCGGACATCTCCCGGAACCTGCCGGCTCGTCCGATCGACGTGGAGACTTCCGGCAACAAGGTCGAGGTCGTCTGCGGCAGCAGCCACTTCTCGCTGCTGCAGATGCCGGTCGATGAATATCCCACCTTGCCGACATCACCGGAGGGTTCGGGCCAGATCGACGGTGCCGTGTTTACCCAGGCGGTATCGCAGGTCGCCGTGGCTGCCGATCGTGGCGACACGTTGCCCATTCTCACCGGTGTCCGGGTGGAGATCGATGGCGAGAAGATGACCTTGCTGGCTACCGACCGCTATCGCCTGGCCATGCGCGAGATCACCTGGAACCCCTCCGCCCCGGACGCCAGCCATGTGGCGCTCATCCCGGCCCGGACCCTGTCGGAGACGGCGAAATCGTTGGGTGCGGCGGGTGCTGTCGATCTCTCCCTTGGTGCTGCGGTCGGCGGTGGCGGGCTTGTCGGCTTCGAGGCCGGTAGCCGACGCACGACCACAAGGCTGCTCGATGGCGACTACCCGAAGGTGGCCTCGATCTTCCCGACCAGCACCGACACCGAAGCAGTTGTGCAGACCGAGGAGCTGGTCGAGGCTGTCAAGCGGGTGGCGTTGGTTGCTGAACGGAACACGCCGGTCCGGTTGCGGTTCACCGACGAGCAGTTGGCCATCGAGGCCGGCAGCGGCGACGAAGCCCAAGCTTCTGAGGCGGTGACGGCGAGCCTGACCGGCCCGGAGTTGGAGATCGCGTTCAACCCGACGTTCCTGCTTGACGGGTTGCATGCCGTCGGCACCAGCTACACCAGGTTCTCCTTCACCGAGCCGTCCCGCCCGGCTGTGCTGACTGGTCAGATCGAGGCGAGCGGCGAGCATGACCCGAGCTACCGGTATGTCCTCATGCCGGTGCGCTTCGCGTCCTGACCCACCTCACCTGTTCACCTCGTCCACGCAAGGAGCAACCACCATGCAGTTGGGTTTGATCGGTCTGGGCAAGATGGGCGGCAACATGCGTGAACGCCTGCGCCGCGCCGGTCACGAGGTGATCGGATATGACCGCAACCCGAAGGTGTCCGACGTTGCGACGATCGAGGATCTGGTCGCGGCCCTGGCCGCCCCCCGGCACGTGTGGGTGATGGTTCCGGCCGGCGCCGCGACCCATGAAACGGTGCTGGCGTTGAGCACGGCTCTGCAAACGGGCGACTTGGTCATCGACGGCGGCAACTCGAAGTTCACCGAGGACAGCGCCCACGAACGACTCCTCGCCGAACACGGCGTCGGATTCGTCGACTGTGGCGTATCCGGCGGCATCTGGGGCCTGGAGAACGGATATGGCCTCATGTGTGGCGGCAGCGCCGAGGCCGTCGCACGGGTCATGCCCATCTTCGATGCCCTGCGCCCCGAGGGGCCGCGGGATGAAGGCTTCGTGCACGCCGGCGACGTCGGTGCCGGGCACTACACCAAGATGGTGCACAACGGCATCGAATATGGCCTGATGGCAGCGTATGCCGAGGGCTACGAGCTGCTCATGAAGAAGGACATCGTCACCGACGTTCCCGGCGCCTTCAAGGCGTGGAGTCGAGGCACGGTAGTGCGGTCCTGGCTGCTGGACCTTATGGTCGACGCCCTGGCGAAGAATCCCGGTCTGAACGACATCAGCGATTACACCGTGGATTCCGGCGAAGGGAAGTGGACCGTCGAAGAGGCCATCGCCTTGGACGTGCCCATGCCGGTGATCAGCGCCTCCCTGTTCGCCCGCTTTGCCTCCCGGCAGTCCATCAGCCCGACCATGCAGGTCGTCGCGGCGCTGCGCGGCGAGTTCGGCGGCCATCAAGTGATGTCGGTGCAGGAGGGCGACCAGCTGCGCCGCAACAACGCCACGTCCTGACACCGGCGTGTTCGTTCGTCACTTGTCCGTCACGGACTTCCGCTCGTATGCCGAGGCGGATGTCCCTCTCGAACCAGGGGTGTCCACCCTCGTCGGGCTCAACGGCCAAGGAAAGACCAACCTCATCGAGGCGCTGGGCTACCTGTCCACCCTGGGCAGCCACCGGGTGGCCACCGACGCCCCGCTGGTGCGGGCCGGAGCCGAACGCGCCGTGATCCAGGCGGCCGTTATCCGCGATGACCGCGAAACCCGGATCGACGTGGAGATCGTGCCGGGACGGGCCAACAAGGCTCGGGTGAACAAGTCCCCGGTGAGCCGGCCCCGGGACATCCTCGGGGTCTTACGCACCGTCCTCTTCGCGCCGGAGGACCTTGCCCTGGTCAAGGGCGATCCGCGGGAACGTCGCCGCTTTCTCGACGACCTGCTCGTGGCCCGCCAGCCCAAGTGGGCAGCCGTTCGCGGCGAGTACGACCGGATCATCAAGCAGCGCAACGCGCTACTGAAGTCCGCCCGCCCGATGCTGGCCACTCGCGACCGGCGGGCACGCCGCAGCCCGGCCCTGGCCCCGGAGGAATCCACCACGGCAGCTCGGGCGTCGGCCGTGGCAACCCTGGAGGTGTGGGACGGGCAGCTTGCCGGCTGCGGAGCCCAGCTGCTGTATGCCCGACTGCGCCTTCTGCGAGATCTGAGACCACACCTGGCCCAGGCCTATCACGAGGTAAGCGCCGGGGTGGACGAGGCGGCGGCGATCTATCGCGCCTCCTTGACCGAGGACGTCGCCGCGGCCATCGCCGACGGCCACGTCCCCGAGCCGGCCGACCTCGAGGCCGCGATTGCTGACACCTTGGCCCAGCGGCATACCGAGGAGGTCGAGCGGGGCGTGACCCTGGTCGGCCCACACCGGGACGAGGTGAGTCTCACGCTCGGCGCCCTCCCCGCCAAGGGGTACGCCTCACACGGGGAGAGTTGGTCCCTAGCCCTCGGTCTGCGGCTTGGCGCCTTCCATCTGCTCCGCCGGGATCTGGGCACTGATCCGGTGCTCATCCTCGATGACGTCTTCGCCGAACTCGACACCCAACGTCGTGAACGTCTGGCCGCCCTCGTCGCCGATGCCGAACAGGTCCTGGTCACCGCCGCCGTACCACAGGACGTGCCAGAGGCCCTGACCGGAAGGACCTATGCCGTCACCCTCGGTGAGATCA
>JBKECS010000097.1:0-52652 GCA_047974805.1 Nostocoides sp.
CCGCTGCCTTCTCCTCCGGGGAGTAGCGCCGCGTCTGCGGCTTCCCGGGCACCTGCTCCCTGGGCATGTGCTCATCCTCGTTTCCAAGGTCACGAGCCTCCAAGAAACCCAGTGCGGTTCACGCTCCACTCCGGCATCCGCTACGTCACCCCCGACGACGAACACACCGGGCGTGGACCAGCCATCAGAGCAGCCCGCGCCACCGGCTTCGCCCAAGCCGCGAAAGACCGGCTTGCCTACCACCGCAACCACCGGAACCACCGGAACCACCGGAACCACCGGAACAATCAACCCAACCCAGAAGACCCCCCCCCGGCTGGGCCCCCTGAGGGTTGATCTCGAGCCCCAACCCGGACAAAGACGCTGAAACAGGTCACCGCCACCACCAATACACCTCCACGACACCATGTGTGCCTCCCTCGCTCCCACGCCGAGTCAAACACACACCGCACCAGCCCGCACGGCGTCATCCACAGGCACCACGGGCAGAGGGAGCTTCGCCCCATGGGCTATCGAAGGCGGCACCCCGAGCCGACCCCGACTATCCCACCAGAACTCGGTAAACAGCCGTTGTATAGGGCCAGAGAAAGTCACCGCTGACTACCGCCAGTACTTGGTGCCGGTGGACGGAAAGAAGGTCGCACGGATCCCCGACGGCGGCAGCTAGACCGTGCCCGTCAAGGACTCCCGGCGCGGCGACCGCAGCTGGATGAACGACCGTCCCCCGGCGTATGCTGACCGGCTGGTCGCCTGGTTTCAGGGGGCCAGGGGCAGTGACGCCGCATCGACCGGAAGGGCGAAACGCTTGTGGCTCTGAGTGCGTTCGACCTGTTCTCCGTCGGTATCGGTCCGTCGAGTTCGCATACGGTCGGGCCGATGCGTGCCGCAGGCATGTTCCTCGCTCTGCTGGAACACCAGCACCACCTCGATTCGGTGACTCGGGTCCGGGCGGAACTCTTCGGTTCCCTGGGTGCCACCGGGCACGGACACGGCTCGGTCGCTGCGGTGCTGTTGGGCCTAGCCGGGGAAAGCCCCGAAAGCACCGACCCCACCACGACCGGCGATGCTGTGGCCCAGATCCGCCAGAGTGGGCTGCTGCCGCTCGGAGGCAGCCACCGTGTCCCCATCGATGTCGATAAGGACATCGTCTTGCACCGCAAGACGACCTTGCCGTTCCACGCCAACGGAATGCGCTTCACCGCCTACCGCGTTGGCCCGGCCACGGGGCCGGTGAACGCCAGCGACATCCTGTTGACCAGGGACTACTACTCGGTCGGTGGAGGCTTTGTCCTGGACGAGGACGAGGTCCAGGGCCAACGAATCGTGCCGGACACCACGCCGGTGGCTTATCCGTTCGCAACGGCCGCCGACCTGATGGCCGCCTGTGACGCCTCCGGGCTGCCGGTCAGCGGGGTCATGCTGGCCAACGAGCTGTCCTGGCGTGCCGAGCAGCAGGTCCGCGCCGATCTGCTGGATCTTTGGGCGGTGATGCAGGCGAGTGTGCAGCGCGGCATACGCACTCATGGCGTGCTCCCCGGCGGGTTGAAGGTGCGCCGCCGGGCACCGCGGCTGCTTCAGCAGCTTCATTCGGGGATGTCCGCTGATCCCCTCGTTGCCATGGACTGGGTCACCCTGTGGGCGCTGGCGGTCAACGAGGAGAACGCCTCCGGGGGGCGCATCGTCACCGCGCCAACCAATGGGGCTGCCGGGATCATCCCGGCTGTGTTGCACTACTACGTCACCTATGTCCCTGGCGCGGACGACGACGGGGTCGTTCGATTCCTGCTGACCGCTGCCGCCATCGGCGCCTTGTTCAAGCAGAATGCCTCGATCTCCGGGGCGGAGGTCGGCTGTCAGGGCGAGGTCGGATCAGCGTGCTCCATGGCCGCCGGGGCCTTGGCCGAAGTCCTCGGCGGTACACCCCAACAGGTGGAAAACGCCGCCGAAATCGGCATCGAACACAACCTTGGCCTGACCTGCGACCCGGTCGGCGGGCTGGTTCAGGTACCGTGCATCGAACGCAACGCCGTGGGCGCGATCAAGGCCATCACTGCGGCCAGGCTGGCGTTGCACGGCGACGGGCGCCAGGTCGTCTCGTTGGACCTGGCGATCAAGACGATGCGCGAGACCGGGCGCGACATGAAGGTGAAGTACAAGGAGACCGCCCGCGGCGGGCTCGCGGTCAACATCATCGAGTGCTAGCCGAGGTGGGGCCGTGCGACATCGGTCAGCTGAAGACGACGGTCCGGTCGAGGTTGAGGATGACCCTGGACTGACAGTGCCAGGTCACGGCGCGGGCCAGCACCCGGGATTCGCACTCCTGCCCTGAGCGCACCAGGTCCACTGCGGACATCCGATGATCGACCCGGATGACGTCCTGCTCGATGATGGGCCCCTCGTCCAGGTCCGCGGTGACGTAGTGCGCCGTCGCACCGATGAGCTTCACCCCGCGGGCGAACGCCTGGTGGTAGGGCTTGGCCCCCTTGAAGCTCGGCAGGAAGCTGTGGTGGATGTTGATGATCCGTCCGGGGAAGTCGCCCGCCAGGTCGTCCGAGAGGACCTGCATATAACGCGCGAGGACGACCAGGTCGATCTGGTAGTCGGCCAGCACCACCCGCAGCGCCGCCTCTGCCTCGGCCTTGGTCGCCGCAGTGACCGGAATGTGGACGAACGGGACCTGGTATGCCGCCGCTAGCGGTTCCAGGTCGAGATGATTGGAGACGATGACCGGGATGTCCGCGTTAATCGCCCCGGTCCGCCAGCGGAACAGCAGGTCGTTGAGGCAGTGCCCGGAGGAGCTGACCATGACGAGCATGCGCACCGGGGCGTCGGTGCGCCGGATCTGGAAGGTCATGTCCAGCGCCGGCACCAACGCGTTGAAGTCCTCGTGCAGAGTCGCCTCAGTTGGCCCGTCCGGCGGGATCGAACAGACGATCCTCATGAAGAACACGTCATTGCGGGGATCGTTGAACTGTTGGCTCTCGATGATGTTCGCGCCGCGTTGAAGCAACAGCTGGCTGACCCGGGCGACGATGCCCGGCCGGTCGGGACAGGAGAGATTGACGACGACATCCACCGCCCCATCGTGACGGGAAAGCGCGGCTGAGACCACAGCGTCTTACCCCACGTGGCTGCTCCAGCCGGAGCAGGCACCTCCTCAGCCGGCGAATCGCAGCACGGGCAAGCCGCCGGCAGCGCTCGCTTGTGCTTCGATCTGTTCCAACACCGTCGGATCGGTGGTGTGTTCGCCGAGCACGTTAGCCTTTCCGGTGCCGTGGTAGTCGCTCGAGCCGGTGACCAACAGCTGGAGGTGTTCGGCGAGGTCGAGGGCGTGCGCGAGGTGGGCCGGGGTGTGATCGCGGTGAAAGGCCTCAATCCCGGCCAGCCCTGCGTCGGCCATCGCCTCGATGACCTCATCCGGCACCACCCGACCACGCGCTGCCGCTAGCGGATGGGCCATAACTGGCACACCACCGGCGCGACGTACCAGCCGGACGGCGTCAAGGACATCCGTCGCGTAGTGCGGCACGAAAAAGGCGCCTTGGCCGCTGAGATACCCCGCGAAGGCAGCATCCCGGGTCGGCACCACCCCGGCAGCGACCAGGGCATCGGCGATGTGGGGACGCCCCACGGTGGCATCGTCCCCGTGCACCTGGGCGAGCACGTCGGCATACGTGATGGGTACGCCGGCTCGCTCCATCAGCTCGACCATCGTGACCAACCGGGTGGCCCTGCTATCGCGGGTATGCCGCAGCTCCGCGAGCAGGTCGGGATCGTCCGGGTCCGGCAAGTAGGCGAGCAAGTGGATACTGATGCCCCCGGAGGTCGTCGACATCTCGATCCCGCGAACGAGGGTGATGCCACGGCGTTCCGCAGCACGCGCGGCGTCGTCCCAACCCCGGGTCGAATCGTGGTCGGTGATTGCCAGGGTGGTGATCCCCGCGTCGGCGGCGGCATGGACCAACTCGGTTGGGGAATCGGTACCGTCGCTGGCCGTGCTGTGGGTATGCAGGTCGATCACGGCGCGATCACCCGCCCGCGCTACGAGCGAATGCGATGACGCTGTCGGCGATCATCTGGACGGCAATGGCGGACAACAGGAGCCCGGCAATCCGGGTGAGCAGCACGATCCCGCTGTCCTTGAGGACGCGTTTGAGCGCGCCGGCGAAGTGCAGTGTCAACCACACCACGCCCAGTGCCGCCATCAAGGCTAGGCCAACGGTGAGCAAACCGACAGCGCCGTCGGCCTGTTGCACGGCGAGCATGGTGGCCACGATCGCGCCCGGGCCGGCGAGCAGGGGGGTGCCCAAGGGCACCAGGGCGACATTGACCCCGGCATCGCGCAATTCTTCGCTCTCGGAGCCGGTGAGGAGGTCGAGGGCGACGATGAGCAGGAGCAGCCCTCCGGCACCCTGGAGGGCGGGGAGGGATATGTGCAGATAGTCGAGGATGCGTTGACCGAAGACCGCGAATCCGGCGATCACGACCAGGGCAACCAAGGAGGCCCGCGCGGCGGCGGCCTTTTGGGCATCCCGGTCCAGCAGCCGGGTCAATCCGAGGAAGACTGGGATAGCGCCGGGTGGGTCCATGATGACCAGCAGTGTGACGAAGGTCGACACGAACGTTTGACCATTCACATGCGCCTCCAAGCCCGTGGCCGGGTTCGATCTCGTGGCACGTCATCCGACATCACCATGGTGCCAGGGGCGGGTTGGCCAAACCGTCCGCTCCGGGGTGAGACTGCGCGGGGCATACGCATGGGCGTTGCCGCTACGCAAGGGAAACCCGAGCTTCGCTAGGGAAAGCTTCCCTTGTCAAGTTCGGGTTTCCCACCTGAGGCGTAAAACCGGAGGTCAGGGGGTGGGGCCGGGCCAGTTCTTGTCCGGGCGAGGCACCGGGCGGGCGGGCTGTTCCCCGCCTCGAGCATCCAGATAATTCTGCTTGGGCACCAAGACCTTGCGCCTGAAGATGCACACAACCGTGCCGTCCTGGTTGTAGCCGATGCTCTCGACATAGACCACTCCCCGGTCATCCTTGGAGGTGGACTCCCACTTGTCCAACACGGTGGTCTCGGCATACAGGGTGTCGCCGTGGAAGGTCGGGGCGACGTGCCGCAGCGACTCAATCTCCAGGTTCGCGATGGCTTTGCCGGAGATATCCGGGACGGACATGCCCAGCACGAGCGAATAGACATAGTTGCCGACCACGACGTTCTTGCCGAACTGGGTGGTCTCCCCCGCATAGTGGCTATCCAGGTGCAACGGGTGGTGGTTCATGGTGAGCAGGCAGAAGAGATGGTCGTCGTACTCGGTGACCGTCTTGCCGGGCCAGTGCCGATACGTCGCGCCGACCTCGAACTCTTCGTAGCTGCGTCCAAACTGCATACCGGCATCCTGCCCATTGCCCGAGCCTGCGGCCAGGGTCGTATGCCGTGAACCCCCTCACACACACCGCATCGTGCGACGCCCGCCGGGTGAGCTGATGACCGGCCGGGCTGGCTGTTCAGCTGATGCTGCCATCAGGGCGCATCTTCGAGAGGCACCGCGGAGCACGACTAGGCTGGGTCTGTGCAGGATGACGGGGCCTTGGCAACCGAAATCGTGCCTCGGCACGTTCGGATCCGGTTTGCCCACGCCAGTGCACAATCGGTGGCCGACCGGGCCGGCGTGGATGTGCTGCACATCAAGGGCGCCAGCCTCGACCCCAACCTCAACCCCGGGCGGGCCGAGAGCAGCGACGCCGATGTGCTGGTTAGGCCATCGCATGTCACGCAATTCATGGAGGCGCTGCCGGCGGCGGGCTGGAACCTGTGGTGCGACTTCGAGGAGGGCTCCTTGTTCGAGCACGCCGCCTCGCTGCACCATCAGTGGTACGGCATGCTCGATGTGCACCAGAACTTCCCTGGTCTGCACCGCGACCCAGCGGGCGCGTTCGATCTGCTGTGGCGCAGCCGGACCGAACGCCTCATCGGCGGCGCCCCATGTGCCGCGCCAGGGCCGACTCATGAGCACCTCATCATGCTGTTGCATGCCGCCCGCAGCCCGGGGAAGGATCTTGACATCCTCAACCACTGGCAGCGGCTGGAACCGCAGGAGCAGGCGGTGATCCGCGACGAGGCGGAAGCCCTGGGCGCAACCGTCGGGCTCGACGTGGCCCTCGGACTCGTCGATGAGACGGCGTCACCCGAGGTGGAACTGTGGCTGCTCAGCCTCGACAACAGCGACCGGCTGCAGGAGTGGCGGGCCCGGTGGCGGAACACCTCCGGACTGCACGATCGGGCCGCGTTGGCGGCGCGCGCGCTGCGGGTGAACCGGTTCGCCCTTGGTCAACGATTGGGTCACCCACCATCCTCAAGCGAAATCCGCAAAGAATGGTGGCGACGAGCCGGCGCCGGGCTGCTCGCCGCTGCCCGGATGCTGCCGGGTATCCGATGAGGTATGCCCTGCCCACGGGCCACGCCTGGGTGATCGAGGACGAGCCGGAGGACCGCGTGGTCTACCTGGCCCAGATGCCCGACGGAGTTCCGTACATTCTCCGGAGCGCAGCCGCCGCCGTGTGGTTGGCCGCCATCACTTGGGGACGCCAGGACGACATCGTCGCCGAGGTCGCCCGGGAGTACCACGTCGAGGTTGACGTGGTGGAATCGGACGCCTTGACCTTCTTGGAGAATCTGGCCGAGCACGGCCTGCTGGCCCAGATGCCCTCGGAGGACGCCGCAGCCGTGGGCGGGCCCGACCGGGTGAACGATGAGGACGGAGAAGACGGGGATGGTTGAGCACGATGGCTGATCTCGTCGGCGCCCTCGATCAAGGCACGACCAGCACCCGGTTCATGATCTTCGACCACGCGGGGGCCGAAGTGGCCCGCCACCAGCTGGAGCACGATCAGATCATGCCGCGGGCAGGCTGGGTCGAACACGACCCGGTGCAGATTCGCGAGCGCACCGAGGCGGTCATCACGGCCGCCCTATCCAGTGCCGGGCTATCCCCGAACGACCTGGCCGCAATTGGCGTCACCAACCAACGCGAGACCACGTTCGTCTGGGATCGACTCACCGGGGAACCGGTGCACAACGCCATCGTCTGGCAGGACACCCGCACCCACGCCATCGCGGTAGCCCTGGACGCCGACGACCGCGGCCAGATCATCCGACGCACGGCGGGGCTGCCTCCGGCGACGTACTTCTCCGCCGGCAAGATCCAATGGCTGTTGGAGAACGTTCCCGGGCTTCGGGCCAGGGCTGAACGCGGCGATGTGCTCTTCGGCACCGCGGACACGTGGGCGGTCTGGAACCTCACCGGTGGCCCGCGCGGTGGACGTCACGTCACCGACGTCACCAACGCGTCCCGGACCATGCTCATGAACCTGACCGCGCTGGACTGGGATGAGCAGCTCCTCTCGTTCTTCGACATTCCCCGGTCGATGCTGCCGACGATCGCCTCCAGTGCCGACCCGGATGCCTACGGGACGTATGCCACCGACTCACCGGGCGAGGCGAGGGTGCCGATCACCGGGGTGCTCGGCGATCAGCACGCGGCGACCGTCGGCCAGGTCTGCTTCACTCCGGGCACCGCGAAGAACACCTACGGGACCGGCAACTTCCTCCTGCTCAACACCGGAGGGCAACCGGTCCACAGCGGCAACGGCCTGCTGACGACGGTGGCCTACAAGTTCGGCGAGCAACCGGCGGTCTACGCCCTGGAGGGGTCCATCGCGGTGACCGGCAGCGCGGTGCAGTGGCTGCGCGACCAACTGGGCATTATTGCCCGCGCCGACGACATCGAACCACTGGCTTGGCAGGCAACCGACACCCAGGGGCTCTATTTCGTCCCGGCCTTCTCCGGCCTTTTCGCCCCCTATTGGCGCTCGGACGCCCGAGGGGTCATCGTCGGGATGACCCGAGCGCACACCAAGGCGCATCTGGCCCGGGCGACGCTGGAGGCCATCTGCTACCAGTCCAAGGACGTCGTCGACGCGATGGTGGCCGACGCGACCGCCGCCGGGGTACCGCTGGACCTGTCCGTGCTCAAGGTGGACGGTGGTGTCACCGTGAACGCCACCTGTATGCAGCTCCAGGCGGACATCCTCGGCGTGCCGGTCTCCCGACCAAGGGTCGCCGAGACCACCGCACTCGGCGCGGCCTACGCCGCCGGGCTGGCCGTCGGCTTCTGGTCTGGAATGGATGAACTTACCCAGCATTGGGCCCAGGATGCCCGATGGGAACCGGCCTGGGCCCAGGACCGACGCGAGGCCGGCTACGCCGGATGGCGCAAGGCCGTCGAACGCACCCTGGACTGGGTCTGATGACCCTCTCCTCCGCCGGTCGGGCGGCGGCCGTGGATCGGCTTCGATCCGGAGAGCAGCTCGATGTCCTGGTCATCGGCGGCGGAGTCGTCGGCTGCGGGATCGCCCTTGATGCGGTGACGCGTGGATTGTCCACGGCCCTGGTCGAAGCCCGCGACTTCGCCTCCGGTACCTCCAGCCGCAGCAGCAAACTCATCCACGGGGGGCTGCGCTACCTGGAGATGCGTGACTTCGCCCTGGTGCACGAGGCGTTGCAGGAGCGGGGACTGTTGCTCAAGACCATCGCACCGCACCTGGTCCGGCCGGTGCCGTTCATGTACCCGCTGACCAAGCCAGGCTGGGAGCGCTTCTACGTCGGGTCGGGGGTGGCGCTCTACGACGGGCTGGCCCTGGGTATCGGGCAGGGCAGCGGCATGCCCCGGCATCGGCACCTGACCAAGAAGAAGGCGTTGGCGCTCATGCCGAGCCTTCGTCCCGAGGCATTGACCGGCGCCGTGCAGTACTACGACGCCCAGCTCGACGATGCCCGCTTCGTTCTCGAGCTGGCCCGGACGGCTACACGCTACGGGGCGACCTGCATCAATCGGGTGGGGATGACCGCGCTGGTCCGTGACGGTGAGACGGTGGTCGGCATACGGGCACAAGATCAGATGACCGGCGAAGAGTTCACCATCGCAGCCCGGCGGGTGATCAGCGCCACCGGGGTGTGGACCCCCGACATCGAGCGGATGGTCGGTCAATCGGCGACGTTGCGGGTCACCGCCTCCAAGGGTGTCCACCTCGTGGTGCCCAAGGAGAAGATCCAATCCGAGACTGGGGTCATCCTGCGCACCGAGAAGTCCGTGTTGTTCATCATCCCCTGGGATGAGCATTGGCTGATCGGCACGACGGACACTGCCTGGGGACACGACCTGGCCCACCCGGCCGCGACCCGCGCCGACATCGACTACTTGCTCTCAACCGTCAACGCGGTACTTCGCACCCCCTTGACCCAGGACGACATCGACGGCGTCTTCGTGGGTCTACGCCCGTTGGTGGCGCCGCAGCCGAGCCAGGCCTCGCCCGGGTCGGAGGAAATCATCACGACGAAGATCTCCCGAGAGCATGTCGTTGCCCAGCTGGCCCCCGGGCTGATCGCCGTGGCCGGGGGCAAATACACCACCTACCGGGTCATGGCCAAGGACGCCGTCGATATGGCAGTGACCGGCCTGGACACGTCCGCCTCCGACTGCCGCACCGACACCGTCGCGCTCGCCGGCGCCCGGGGATACGAGGCGCTGGCCGCTCGGCCGGACCTGCTCGGCGCCAGCTGCGGGCTGGACCCCGATCAGATGACCCGGCTGCTGGAGCGCTACGGATCGATCGTGCTCGAACTCATCGCCCTGCTCAATCTCGACCCGGCGCTGCGCGAGGAGGTGCCCGGCTCGGAGGGGCACCTGGCCGTCGAGATCGCCTATGCCGCCTCCGCCGAGGGAGCGCTACACCTGACCGACGTGCTGACTCGTCGCACCCGCATCTCTATCGAGGCAGCTGACCGGGGGCTGGTCGCCGCACCCCATGCTGCCGCCATCATGGGCTCGGTGCTGGACTGGGACGTCGACCGGATCGCCGATGAGGTCGACGTATATGCCCGCAGGGTCCAGGCCGAGATGACCAGTCAAGACATGCCCGATGATGCCAGCGCCGACCTGGCCCGCCGAGCCGCCCCGGACGGAGCGCTGTGACGGGCCTACGCGGGCGTGACACCATGGCGAGGTGAGCGAAGACCAGCAGGTCTCCGAGGTCCGTCGGCCGGTGCACTCGGAGCAGTTCAAGCAATTCGTCAAGTCTGGGTGGGCGCCGCGGTCGGCAACCCCTCCCCCGCAGGCCGAGGTAGCCGCCTACGCTGCCGCCCGCCGCGCGGCTGTCTCGGCTGCATTCCCGGGCCAACGGCTCATCGTTCCCGCCGGCGGGTTGAAGGTGCGCAGCAACGATTGCGACTACGTCTTCCGCCCCCATAGCGCGTTCGCTCACCTCACCGGGCTCGGAGCCGACCGCGAACCCGATGCTGTCCTCGTCTTGGAGCCCGTCGGCGAGGCCGGGCACGAGGCGGTGCTGTATTTCCGCCCGCTGGCCGAACGGGAGAGCGACGAGTCCTTCGCCGACACCCGCTATGGCGAGTTCTGGGTCGGCGCCCGCCCCACACTGGCCGATATCGAGGCGGAGTTGGCGCTGACCGCCCGCCATCTCGACGAATTCCCGGCGGCGGCGACCAAGGACGCCGGGCACCTGTCCATCGCCGTGATTCGGGATGCTGACTTGGGCCTCACCCAGCGCCTCGACGATGCCCGCGTCGAGGGCGGCGCTTCGCTGGAGGCCGCCACCGATCAGGACGAGCAGCTGGCGGCATACCTGTCCGTGCTGCGCATGGTCAAGGACGATTGGGAGATCGACCAACTGCGTCAGGCGGTGGCGGCGACCCAGGCCGGGTTCGAAGCGGTCATCGCCGATCTGCCGGAGGCGGTTCGCCGGGGCCGGGGCGAGCGGTGGGTGGAGGGTCTGTTCGGTTTGCAGGCGCGGCATACGGGCAATGGGGTCGGTTACGACTCGATCTGCGCGGCGGGTGACCACGCGAACACCCTGCATTGGATCCGCAACACCGGCGACGTCCGTGAGGGTGAGCTCATCCTCATCGACGCCGGTGTCGAGGTGGACAGCCTGTTCACTGCGGACATCACCCGGACGTTGCCGGTCTCAGGCACCTTCAGCGATGCCCAGCGGGAGATCTATGACGCGGTCTTTGCCGCCCAGCAGGCGGGGATGGCCGCGGTCCGGCCGGGCGCGAAGTTCTCCGATATCCATGCGGCGGCGATGGCCGTCATCGCGCAGCACCTGCTGGACTGGGGGCTGCTGCCCGAGGGCGTGACGCTGGAGCAGACGCTCGACCTGGAGCACGGTGGCTGGCACAAGCGCTGGATGGTGCACGGAACGAGCCACCATCTGGGCATCGATGTGCATGACTGCGCTTTGGCGACCCGCGAGCAGTACATGGACGCGCAGCTGCGCCCGGGAATGGTCCTCACCGTCGAGCCGGGGTTGTACTTCAAGGCCGACGATCTGCTGGCGCCGGAGCGTTTCCGGGGCATCGGCATACGGATCGAGGATGACGTGCTGGTTACCAAGGACGGGTTCGAGAACCTCTCGGCGGGTATGCCGAGCAGCTCGAGCGATGTCGAGGCGTGGATCGCCCAGATCCGTACCGGAGGATAACGGCGTCAGGCCTCCGGCTGCTGCTGCGCGGCGTTCGCGGCACGGTCCTCTTCCTGGGCTCGCCGGACCGCCTCCGCGGCTGCCTTCATCGGATCCATCTGGGCCAGCAGTTCGCGCGCCTGGGCGGCCACCTTGTGTTCGGCGAGGACCTCATAGCGGGTGGCGACCACCTGGCTGACCGAGGTGAAGTCGCGATCTCCACCGGTGAACCGGTAGCCAATCAGGGCCCAGACCAGGCCGAAGACAGCGCCGAACAGCATCGTGGCAACAAAGGCGCCAACCGTGGCGGCGCTGGAATCGAAGAGCGCGAAGATCATGGCCACGAAAGCTCCGAGCCAAAGACCGGACAGGACCCCGCCGAGCGCAACCCTGCCCCAGGTCAGACGTCCGGTGACGCGTTCGATCTGGCGAAGGTCGGTCCCGACGATCATGACGTTTTGCACCGGGAACTCGTGATCGGAGAGGTAGTCGACCGCCTTTTGGGCTTCCTCGTACTTCTCGAAGACCCCCAGCGACATCGGGTAATCGAGTTGGAGGGTACCGGGAGAGACTCTGCGGGTATTCGGCTGCGCACTCATGGGCCTATTGTCCCTCACCGGCGTCGTTGAGCCGACATATGCCCGACTGGAGGGGATCGCCGTCGACGGGAGGTGGCCGCCAGCCGGTCTCGCACGGTCTGGCGCTGGGTTCGGGTTCTGGTGCGTCGGGTGCACCCACAGCGGCCCTCAGCCTTTGAGCTTGTAATCCTCAAGTAGGCGGCGGCCGACGATCATCTTCTGGATCTCCGCCGTGCCTTCACCGATGAGCAGCATGGGGGCCTCGCGGTAGAGCCGCTCGATCTCGTACTCCTTGGAGTAGCCGTAGCCGCCGTGGATCCGAAAGGACTGCTCAACGACATCCGCGCAGTTCTCCGAGGCGAGGTATTTCGCCATCCCGGCCTCGAGGTCGTTGCGCTGCCCAGCGTCCTTGATCCGGGCAGCCTTAACCATCATCTGGTGGCTCGCCTCGACCTTGGTCGCCATATCAGCCAGACGGAAGAGGATGCCCTGGTGTTGGGCGATCTTCTTGCCGAAGGCCTCCCGCTGTTGGGCATAGGCAATCCCCAGCTCGAAAGCGCGTCGAGAGACGCCACAGGCACGAGCCGCAACATTGACCCGGCCCACCTCGACACCATCCATCATCTGATAAAAGCCCTTGCCCGGCTGCCCGCCGAGCAGCTGCGCCGTCGAACTCTTGTGGCCCTCGAGGACGAGCTCGGTGGTGTCGACACCCTTGTAGCCCATCTTGTCGATCTTGCCCGGCACGGTGACCCCCTGAGCGGTCTCACCGAAGCCAGGCTCCTTGTCGATCAGGAAGGTCGACATGTTCTTGTATGCGCTGTCCCCGCCGAGATCACTGCGGACGAGGACCGCGACCAGGTTGGCGCTGCCGCCGTTGGTCAGCCACATCTTCTGGCCGGTGAGGATCCACTCATCGCCCTCACCCTGGACGGCCTTGGACTTGATCGCCGCGACGTCGGAGCCGAGTCCCGGTTCGGACATGGAGAAGGCGCCGCGAATCTGCCCGGTGGCCATCTTTGGCAGGTAGCGCTGCTTCTGCTCCTCGGTGCCGTGCTGAAGGATCATGTACGCAACGATGAAGTGGGTGTTGATGATGCCCGACACGCTCATCCAGCCTCGGGCGATCTCCTCCACGCACAGGGCGTACGTCAGCAGGGACTCCCCGAGACCGCCGTACTCCTCGGGGATCATCAGCCCGAAGATGCCCATCTCCTTCATCGCCTCGACGATGGCTGTGGGGTACTCGTCCTTGTGCTCCAGCTGCGTCGCGACCGGGATGATTTGTTCCTCGACGAATTGCCGGACCAGCGCCAGCAACTCCTCTTGTTCCTCGGTCAGGCCATCGGTCGTCTGCAAGCGGGACATGAATGCGTCACCTCGTCGGTCGTCAACGGTGCTGGGCCGGAAGGCCGGCGGCATACGGTCGAGTATGCCCACGTCCACCTACCATCGGCACCTGGCCAGGGCGTGAGTTCCCGCACGTTCGGCGTCGGCGCCGATAGGGTCGTGCCTATGGCGCGAGCGCAGGTCTCGGGTCCGGGTCGGCGAGGGGTGCTCCTCGGCGCTGCGGTGGTGTGGTGAGCGCGCTGGCCGGGTGTTCCCGCTCCGACATGGAGGCCCCGGCCACCATAACCTCGATCCGACACGTCGAGCGGTCGGTGAGTACGCCCGCCTGGGCAGGGCACACGAGCCGGATGATCGTCTCGATGCCGGCCTCCATGCCGGCCACGGGGAGTCCCAGCGCCCTCATCGTCTCCCTGCACGGCAAGGGTGGATCCGCTGAGGACACCCTTGGTCTGGGGTTCGACGCGGTCGTCCCCGAGACCGGCCTGGCCATCGTGTCCGTGGACGGGGGTCACGGCTATTGGCATCGGCGCGCCGATGGCCGCAACTCCGGCGCACTCATCCTCGATGCCGCCATCCCGCAGGCGATGACAATCGCGGGATTGGGACCCTAGGCACCGGTGGGCTTCATCGGCTGGTCCATGGGCGGCTATGGCGCCCTCCTGCTGGCAGACGCGCTCCTCTCCTCTGGATCAGCCCACAGGTTGCTCGGGGTTGCCACGATGAGCGCCGCCTTGTGGACCTCAGCGGGAGCAACCGCGCCCGGTGCCTTCGACGACGCTGAGGACTACGCCACCCACGACGTCTTCGACGCTCGACACCGGCTCAGCGGTGTGCCGATCTCCATGGCCTGCGGCACCTCCGACCCGTTCTATGCCGGCAACGTCGCCTATGTGACAGCCCGGCCCGGCACGCGGCAAACGTTCGATGCCGGCGGGCACACCGGCGACTACTGGTCCACCCACGCCCCACCGCTGCTGACCTGGCTCAGGTCGCTGGTCTAGGTCGGTGCGTCGCCCCTATTCGCCGCATGAGTCAGTGAACGAGGACCGTTGAGCCCTTGGGCATGAAGTCTTGCGACCAGATGAAGTCCATGGCCGGGTTGGAGACTCGGGCACAGCCGTGCGACGCCGGATACGGCGGAATGTACGGCGCACCGTGGACGGCGATGCCGCCGTTGAAGTACCGCGGCCGGTACAGCGCCCCCAACTTGCCGACGTCGACGCCGTCAACACTCCGGTAGACCGAGAAGGTGCCGCCAGGAGTCGCGGCGATGGCGGGGTACCCGGCCGAGCTGGTGTAGGAGTACCCGCCGCCGGTGCTCGTGTTGAACGTCCACACCAGCTCCCCACCTTCAACCACCATGAGGATCTGCTTGGCCTTGTCGATCTCGATCCCGTCGGTCAGCGTCGGTGTCGGGGTGACACCCGCAGTCAACGCCGCCATGGTCTTTGGTCCAATGACCCCGTCGCGGCCCAGCCCCGCGGACTTCTGCAGGGCATACACCGCTTGGATGGTCAGTCCACCGAAGACACCGTCGGCGGGCCCGTTCCAATAGCCGAGCTCGGTCAGTCGCTGCTGCACCGCCCGCACCTGCCCGCCCTTGTCCCCGGCACGCAACGTCCGCGGCGGCTCGGTCTTGGTGGACGGAGTCGGCTTGGCGGACGACGCGGGTGTGGTCGGCGAAGAGGTCGCCGTGGCGGTGGGTGTCGATGAGGGCGTGGAGGTCGGTGTCGACGAGGGCGGCAAGAGGGACGCCGTCGGGTCGGACGGGACGCCAGCCTGTTCCGCCGACGCCGCCGGGGCACCCACGACGCTGTGCGCCATGGCTTCGTCACGCACAAGCGCCGGTCGAGTCGACGTCAGCCCGGCGACGCAAACCGCGCCGACCATTGCGGCACTAAGCAACCGCCATACCGTCACCTGATCGCCCTTCCCGTCCCTGGGGCGCCCTCAGCCACCGACCGATCGGCGGCCACCTTCGTGGGCATACTCTATGCGCCGCCGCGACCCCGCGCGCACGCCCCATACCCGCCATCCACGCGGTGAGGCAGTGAAGATTAGTGGCGGGCGGTCACTCCTGGGCGCGGATGGCCTGATCGAGGGCAAGCACGCGTTCGGCAACCTCGACGTGAAGGTTCTCGATCATCCGCCCCTTGTACGTGACCACCCCAGACCCGGCGCCAGCGTGCCACGCGTCGATGACGCCCTGGGCATCCTCGACCTCGGCCGCTGACGGCGCGAAGGCAGCGTTGCATGCCTCGACCTGACCGGGGTGGATGAGGGTCTTGCCGTCAAAGCCGAGGTCGCGTCCCTGACGGCACTCGTCGGCGAACCCATCGGCGTCCTTGACGTCGTTGAACACCCCGTCGAGGACGACCAGCCCCGCGTCCCGCCCAGCAAGCAGAAGCTGGGCGAGGGCGGGAATGATCGGAGCGCGCCCCGGGACGAACCGCGCGCGTAACTCCTTGACGAGGTCGTTTGTGCCGATGACAAAGGCGGACAACCGCGGCGAGGCATGTGCGATCTCAGCTGCCGCGAGGACGGCTCCGGGCGTCTCGACCATCGCCCACAGCCTGGTGTGGTCGGGAGCGCCGTGGCGCTCCATCGCGGCGACCAGGTCACGGACCTCCTGGGCCGAGCCCACCTTAGGGACGACGACGGCATCGGGGCCGGCCGCGCACACGGCGGCGAGGTCGTCGGTATGCCACTGGGTGCCGAGGGAGTTGACCCGAACGGTCACGGCGCGATGCCCGTACTCCCCCGAGGCGACGGCGGCGCAGGCATTGTCCCGAGCGACGGGCTTGGCATCCGGCGCGACAGCATCCTCGAGGTCAAGGATGAGGGCATCGACCGGCAGGGTCTTGGCCTTCTCCAGAGCGCGCTCGTTGCTGCTCGGCATGTAGAGGACCGACCGGTAGGGCCGGAAAATGGAGTTCACGGCGCTCCTCCCGCCTCGGCCGAGGCATACACTGCGGCGAGCTCGGGATCGGACGCGGACAGTCGATCGGCCAGCTCGAGGATGACCAGGCACTGCTTCAGTGAGGCGTCGTCCTCCATCTTGCCGTCGAGCATGACCGCGCCGGTGCCGTCGCCCATCGCGGCCTTCACCCGGCGAGCGTGTGCGACATCGTCGGCCGAGGGGGAGAACACCTTCTTGGCGATGGCGATCTGACTCGGGTGCAGCGACCAGGCGCCGACACAGCCGAGCAGGAAGGCGTTGCGGAATTGGTCCTCGCAGGCGACTGTGTCGGCGATGTCTCCAAAGGGCCCGTAATAGGGGAAGATCCCGTTCATCGCGCAGGCGTCCACCATGCGCGCGATGGTGTAGTGCCACAGGTCCTGTTGGAAGATCGTCCGCGGCGCGTTGATCGCGTCCTGAGCGCCGGCGGTCGGGTCCTGGCGGACCAAATATCCGGGGTGACCGCCGCCGACCCTGGTCGTTTTCATCCGCCGGTCGGCGGCCAGGTCGGCAGGTCCGAGGCTGATCCCCTGCATGCGGGGGCTGGCGGCGGCGATCTCCTCGACATTGACCATGCCGCGCGCGGTTTCCAGAATCGCGTGCACGAGGATCGGGCGGGTCACCCCGGCGCGCGCCTCCAACTGGGCCAGCAGCCGGTCGACGTAGTGGATGTCCTCGGCGCCTTGCACCTTGGGGACCATGACGACATCGAGCTTGTTGCCGATCTGGGTCACCAGCGTGGTGAGGTCATCGAGCGCCCAGGGGCTGTCCAAGGCATTGATCCGGGTCCACAGCTGGGTCAACTCACCGAAGTCGGTGTCCTGAGCGATCTGCACGAGACCGAGCCGGGCAGCCTCCTTGTTCTCGGCCTTGACCGCGTCCTCGAGGTTGCCCAGGAGCACGTCGACGCTGCCGACCAGCGACGGCACTTTGGCGGCCATCTTGGGATTGGACGGGTCAAAGAAGTGGATCATCCGGCTCGGCCGCGCCGGCACCTGATGGATGGGGGTAGGCGCTCCAACCGCGAGCGGGGCGAAGAAGTCTTTGGGGTTGCGCACGTTGGGGACGCTAGCAGCGCGCCGAAGCGGGGCGTTATGAGACAGTTCACGGTGTGACCGAGCCCGCACCACACGCCGTGAATGCGCTCTTCGCCCAGGCGGCGAGTACCTCCGGGATGCTGTGGATCAACGGCCCGGGCACCTTTCCGGTCTGGCACGCCTTTGCCGAAGGCCAGGTGTTCGTCGTGTCCGGGCCCGGTGAGCAGTATCTGCCGTGGCTGCCCGATCATGTTCAGCTCATTGCCCGCTCTAAGGCCAGCGGGGGGCGCCTGATCGTCGTGAATGCCGGAACGGAAGTCCTCGCGCCTGACTCGCCGCCGTGGCAGGCGGCGGTGGCAGCGCTGGCCCCGATCCGGCTCAACGCGGCGGGCACCAGTGACGACCTGAGCCGCAGCTGGGCAGCCAACTGCACGGTGCATGCCTTCACCCCGACCGGCGATCCGGTCGAGGAACCCGGACGTATGCCGCTGGACGGAGGCTTTGCCGTGCTCCGGCCCGGTGTCGCGACCACAGGCGGCTGGCGTCCGTGGCATACCGGGGGCCGCCCCGCGATTCGTCGCCGGCTTCGCAGGCAGGTGCCCGATAATCTGGACCGGTGAGCGCGAAGGTCTTCGTCGGCCGATTGGCCGAACTGAGCGTGTTCGACCCCCTGGGTGACCAGGTGGGTCGGGTGCGCGATGTCGTCGTCACCTTTAGTGCCCGGCGCACCCGGCCACGGGTGATCGGTCTGGTCGTCGAGGTACCGGGGCGACGTCGGGTCTTCCTTCCGATGACCCGGGTGACCAGCGTCGAAGGTGGCCAGGTGATCACCACCGGCCTGGTCAACATGCGCCGGTTCGAGCAGCGCGCCAACGAAACCCTGGTGCGCGCCGAGTTGGTCGAACGCACCGTCAGCGTGCCCGCCAGCTCCGGCGAGGGCACGGTGCAGGCCACCATCGAGGACATCGGCATCGAACAAGGACCAAACCGCGATTGGTCGGTCACCCGGGCCTTTGTCCGCAAGGTCACCGCCCGAACCCCGTTGACCGCTCTCTCGCGGCGGCGCGGCGAAACCTACACCGTCCAGATCGAGGATGTGCAGGGGCTGCGAGCGCAAGCCAGCGAGCAGAGCGCCACCAAGCTCATCGAGACCTTCGAGGACCTCAAGCCGGCTGATATCGCCGAGGTCATCCATGATCTGCCGGCCAAGCGCCGCGCGGAGGTCGTGGCGGCCATGGACGATGAGCAGCTGGCCGACGTCATCGAGGAGCTGCCCGAGGATGAGCAGGTCGAGTTGCTCGCCACGCTGGAGAACGACCGTGCCGCCGACGTGTTGGATGCCATGGAGCCCGACGACGCGGCCGACCTGCTCTCCGAGCTGCCCCCGGACAAGGCCGAGGAGCTGTTGGCGCTGCTTGAGCCGGACGACGCGGCCGACCTGCGCCGCCTGTTGACCTATGACGAGAACACCGCCGGTGGGTTGATGACCACCGAGCCGGTGATTCTCGGGCCGGAGGCCTCCATTGCCGAGGCTTTGGCCCATGTCCGCCGTTCCGAGCTGTCCACGGCCCTGTCGACCAGCGTGTACGTGTGCCGATCCCCCTTGGAGACCCCCACGGGAAAGTACCTCGGCGTCGTGCACATCCAACGGTTGTTGCGCGAGCCACCGCATAACCCCATCGGCGGCATCATCGACAAGGCCATTCAGCCGCTGAAGCCCGAGGACTCCCTGGCCGCGGTGGCCCGGCACCTGGCGGCATACGACCTCGTCGGGCTGCCGGTGGTGGACGAGGCCGGTCACCTGCTGGGTGCGGTGACCGTCGATGACGTGCTGGACCACATCCTGCCCGAGGACTGGCGTGAGGACCGTCTGGACGACACGCTCAGCGACCTGCCGGAGGTGAGCCATGGCTGACCGCCGCGAACGCGACCGCAACCGGCTGGATCAGCCGTTGGCTCCCGGGCTGAGCATGACCCGCCCGAAGATGTTCGACTCGGAGAACTTCGGGATTTGGTCGGAACGGTTCGCCCGATTCTTGGGCACGCCCCAATTCCTCATCTGGATGACTGTCTTCGTCTTCGTCTGGCTGGTGTGGAATACGTTCGCGCCCCGATCGGCGCAGTTCGATCCGCCAGAGACCAACTTCACCCTGCTCACCTTGATCCTGTCCTTGCAGGCCTCGTATGCCGCCCCGCTGATCCTGCTCGCCCAGAACCGTCAGGACGACCGGGACCGGGTAGCTCTCGAGCAGGACCGGGTGCAGGCCGAGCGCAACCTCGCCGACACCGAGTTCCTCACCCGCGAGGTGGCCGCGCTGAGGCTGGCCCTGCGCGACACCGCAACCCGGGACTTTGTCCGCAGTGAGCTGCGCGGACTGCTGGAGGAGATGGAGGACCGCGCCATGGTGATCCACGTCAGCCCACCGGGTGATGAGGCGGCGGCCACCCCCTGAACCGAAGGGGCCATACCGCGCCGGTCCGGGCCCGACCTACGATGGGGGCGTGCCCACAGTTTCCGCCGATGCCCTGAATGCTGCTCTCGCGACCGTCGACGACCCCGAGATCCGCAAACCCATCACCGAGCTCGGCATGGTCGAGTCGGCCACCGTCGACGATGCCGGGAAAGTCGCGGTCACCATCTTGTTGACCGTCTCCGGCTGTCCGTTGAAGGAGACCCTGACCCGGGACGCCACCACCGCGCTGATGAAGGTTCCCGGGGTCACCTCGGTCGAGGTCACCCTCGGGGTGATGAGCGATGAGCAGCGCGCCGAATTGCGACGGCAACTGCGCGGCAGCGGCGCTGAGCGAGAGATCCCCTTCGCCAAACCCGGTTCGCTCACCCGGGTCTATGCCGTGGCGTCGGGCAAGGGCGGAGTCGGCAAGTCGTCGGTGACGGCCAATCTCGCCGCCGCGATGGCCGCCTCCGGTCTTCGGGTCGGGGTCGTGGACGCCGACATCTACGGCTTCTCCATCCCCCGCATGCTAGGCGTGTCCGGTGCCCCCACCCAGGTCGACGACATGATCCTACCGCCGATCGCCCACGACGTGAAGGTCATCTCGATCGGCATGTTCGTGCCCGGCAACCAGCCCGTGGTGTGGCGTGGACCGATGCTGCACCGGGCCCTGCAGCAGTTCCTCGGGGATGTGTTCTGGGGTGACCTGGACGTGCTGTTGCTCGACCTTCCTCCGGGGACCGGGGACGTGGCCATCTCCGTTGCCCAGCTGATCCCCAGCGCGGAGATCCTCGTCGTCACCACTCCCCAGCCGGCGGCTGCCGAGGTGGCCGAGCGCGCCGGGTCCATCGCCGTGCAAACCCAGCAGCGCCTGGCTGGCGTCATCGAGAACATGAGCTGGCTAGAACTGCTTGACGGCTCACGGCAGGAGATCTTCGGCAGCGGCGGCGGGGCGGAGGTGGCCGAGTCTTTGTCCCGGACGATCGGGGCCGATGTCCCTCTGCTCGGGCAGATCCCACTGGACACCAGCGTGCGGATCGGCGCCGATGATGGCGTCCCCGTGGTGTTGAGCACTCCCGGCGCCCCGGCGGCGGCAGCTTTGCGAGGCATTGCGGACGGCTTGGGGTCCCGGGCGAGGGGGTTGGCTGGACGGTCCCTGGGCCTGACTCCGACGGGGCGCTAGCGACCAACGTCGGCGGCAGTGGGCCGCCGCTGATCGCCGCCCGGTGACCAGCCTGGTCAACGCCTAGGTGGCGTCGACATCCCACGGAGTAGGTCGGGACGGATCATAGTCGGTGGCGGCGATGGCTACCGGCTGGGCCGGAGCGGGATCGGCGATCGTCGTGCCGTCGATGACGGCGCCTGCATCCTTGATCGCGGCGGTCGTGGTATCCAACGGCTCCTGCAGCGCTTCCCGAACGATGCGCCGGGGATCGTATTGCCGCGGGTCGTACTGCCGCCAGTTGAGGTCCTCATACTCCGGACCGAGCTGCTCCTTGAGCTGGACCTTGGCGTTCTCGGCCATGACCCGCACGCGGCGAATCCCGTGCGCCATCTTCGCGGCATACTCCGGCATGCGATCGGGGCCGAGCAGGGCCACCGCAAGGAAGCCAAGGATGAGCAACTCCCATCCGTTGATCCCAAAGATCGTCATCGGGTTGCGTACCTTTCCCTACCGCGATGGTCAGCCATTGTCGTGACGACGCTAGCCGCGCGACCCTTGCAGGACCATCTTGACATCGAATTCCTGCTCGCCGCGCCGAACGCCCAACGTCACCGTGTCACCGACCGACTTGGCTCGGATCGCGACGACGAGCTCGTCGGGGGCGGTGATGGGCCGCCCGTCGAAGGTGATGATGATGTCCCCCGGCTTGATGCCGGCCTTCTCTGCCGGACCACCAGGGGTGAGGGCGGGGTTGCCGTCGGAGCCGGAGAGGGCGATACGCACGCCTTCCCCGCTGTACCGCCGATCGATGAGTACACCGATGACGGGGTGGTCGGCACGCCCGGTACGGATGAGCTGATCGACCGTCTTGGCGACTTGATCGCTCGGGATGGCAAAGCCGAGGCCGATGCTGCCGCTTTGGCCGGTGCTGGCGCCCTCTCCTGGCATTCGAGCAATGGCGCTGGTCACCCCAATAACCCGGCCGCTCATGTCCAACAAAGGGCCACCGCTGTTGCCAGGGTTGATCGCGGCATCGGTCTGGATGGCGTTGATATAGGACGCGGCTCCGGTGCTGTCGCCGGCACTCACCGGCCGGTTCAGGGCCGAGATGATGCCCGTGGTCACCGTGCCCTCGAGGCCCAGCGGTGCTCCCATCGCGATCACGTGGTCGCCGACGACGAGGTCGGCGGAGCGCCCGAGCGGCAGCGGGTTCAAGGCGAGATCCGAGACCGCCAAAACTGCGAGGTCGTAGGACTCGTCGTGACCGACCACCGTCGCCGTTGCCTCACGCCCATCGGCGGCAACGACGGTGATACGACCGTTGTCCATGGCGTCGGCCACCACGTGATTGTTCGTCACGATGTGTCCGGCGGTGTCCAACACCCAACCCGAGCCGGTTCCTTCGCCGGCGGGCGAGCGGACGTCCAGGGTCACCACGCTGGGCAATGCCGTGGCGGCGATCTGGGCCACCGAGCCTTCCGGACGCGTGGTCGCCCCGGGGCCGGGCGCGGGTGCGTCGGCAAACGAGATGATTGAGGAGGGTGACGAGCCGTCGGCGGCCGCGCCGACGATGCCACCGGCGACGGCAGCGATGACCCCGGTGGCCACCAGTGCGCCCCAGCCGGGGGCGGTTCGCTGCCGGGTAACCGGGTAGGTGGGGAAGCGTCGGGTTGGCGACGTCGGCGGACCCGCAGCGGTGGTCTCAACCAGTGCCGGATCGTGCGTCATGGTCTCGATTCTGCCGTGTCGGCCCGCGCCTGCCGCACGGATGCTGCCGGCGGGGTCGGCGTCCCCACCCCGTACCAGGTCGCGAGCATAGAGGTGCCTGTGCCGTCATCCGCTCCGGGGGCCGGGGACGGTTGCCCGATAACGGCTGTCGGAGATGAGGGCTCGGCAAGTGTCGGCCCGCCACCGGCAAACCCCCAGGCCGCCGCCGCCGAGGCGCCCACGGCCAGAGACACGACCAGAGCGGTCCGGACGGGAGAGCGGTGTTGCGGCGGTGCCGACGGGCTGACCATAGGCAAAGGCCGCGGCAGGTCGACCGGGCCGCGATGGAAGCTGGGGAACGTCCGCCCGATGGGCTCATGTGCCGTCAGCTCGGTGGTGGGAACGCCGAGCTGCAGGAGGTGGTTCAGCAGGCCGGGCGGAAGGTCTGGCACGCCGGCCAGGGCCTGCTGCAACCGATGCTCTTGAACCACCTGGGCGCGGCACCGATCGCATACCGCGACATGCCGGTCCCAGATGAGCGCCACGGCCTGGGGAAGTCGGCCGGCGGCATAGTCAGGCAGTTCGTCCTTCAGGCAGCGCTTCGCCGCCGCGAGATGGGTCACGACAAGCTCCCCACCGGCCGCGCCGGCAGTCGGCCGCTGCCCTCGGTAACTACGGGAGCCGATCCAGGTGCCCGGTGCGCGAGCAACTCCCTTAGCAGGGCCCGCCCGCGATGGATCCGGGAACGGACCGTGCCCAACTTGACGCTCAAGGTGGCCGCGATCTCCTCGTAGGTCAGGCCCTCGATGTCGCACAGCACCACTGCGGCCCGAAAGTCTGGCGGGAGAGCGTCCAGCGCGCGCTGGATATCGTCCTCGAACAGCGCGTCATGAACCCGTTGTTCCGGGCCCGGCTCCGTGGTCGCCAGGCGCGCGCTGGCATCTTCGGACAGCGCATCGAACCGGATCCGCTGTTTGCGACGCATCTTGTCCAGGAACACGTTGGTCGTGATCCGGTGCAGCCAGCCTTCGAAGGTCCCCGGCCGGTAGGTGTGCAAGGAGCGAAATACCCGGACGAACACGTCGTGGGTGAGGTCCTCGGCATCATGGACGTTCCCGGTGAGGCGATAGGCGAGGCGAAAAACGCGCGCAGAATGCTGCTCGACAATCTCCTCCCACGTCGGAGGCGTCCATGCGACCGCTGATTCGTCGGGCGCGGCGACCTGTTCGATCTGCCTCACGCGCGTCACACCTTCCATTGTTGCGGGCCGCCACAGGGTTGACGAACCGGATGGCCCTATGGTTCCGCAACGTCCTGTGTGTCCGCTGTGATTCCCGGGGACGATTCCCCAGGTCCAACGAATCGATCGCTACTGTGGGTGTCATGAGTGGGCTGAAGCCGGCAAGTTGGTCGTATGCCGAGGAGTTCGTCCCCGAGGACGAGGTCACTGACGGTGCCCGGCGCCGCGCAGAAGCTCTCGACGTCACCCCGGTCGGCCCGGGCGCCGGGGCGACCTTGCGCCTCCTCGCCGCGGCCATCGCCGCGCAGGCGGTCATCGAGGTGGGCACCGGCAGCGGCGTCTCGGGGATTTGGTTGCTGGCCGGGATGCACCCTGACGGGGTGTTGACCACCATCGACAGCGACCCGGAGCGCCAACGTGCCGCTCGCGCCGCCTTTCAGGAGGCCGGCATCCCCAGCCAGCGGACCCGGATCATCTCCGGCCGGGCCGCCGAGGTCCTGCCCCGAATGAGCGACGCTGCCTACGACCTCGTGCTCATCGATGCCGACAAGACGGCGTATCCGGAGTATGCCGAGCACGCCATCCGCTTGCTTCGACCTGGAGGACTGCTCGTCCTGGACAACATGCTGTGGCATGACCGGGTCGCGGATCCAGCCGTACGTGATGCGGAAACCGTCGTCCTACGCAATCTGGGCAAGGACTTGCGGGCCGATGAACGACTGGTTCCAGCGCTCCTGCCGGTCAGCGACGGCCTCTTCGTTGCCGTCCGCCGCCAGTGACATAGCGTGGTGAACGAGATCGCCGGGGGTCGATGACGGTGGCCAGGTACCGCTTCCCATCGGCGGGATAATGATCCCCTCCACCAAACGGTGACTATCAGCGGATCGATCACACGGTGCCGGGGCCAGGACCGCGGCGGAACTGTGCCGGTCCTTCGGCGATCGCAACAACCTCGTAGCGTTCGATCACAGCCGGCCCGCTGCCGATGATTGTCGATCCCGGAGACTTGGCTGCGCCGACGGTGAACTCTTCCTCGAACTCGTCGCGTTCCTTGGCCGAGTCGAAAACGTAGACTCCCTCGAACCACTCCCCTTCGCGCATCCGCCACACCTTGAAGGCCAGGCCCTCGAGGAACATGAACTTCGCGATCGAGGTGCCAACCACGTAGTCGCGTAGCTTTTGCGCGCACGACTCGTCGGCATCAGCGAGCGACCACCGCACCGTGAGCCCGTAGCCAGCGTCCATGTCTGCCCTTCCCTTTCATCGGTTCCCCACACCGTAGGGGGACCGCGGTGGCACGTGCCCGTCCGTCTCATCCCGACGATCAGGTCCAGGGCCGTCGTTAAGGTCCGATGCCCGATCTACGCCATCCAGCGCCTCATGCCCGAGCGTCGAGAGCCAACGGTGAAGGGCTCCACCGCAACCGGTGGAGCCCTTCACTCGTCATCGACGTAGGTGGCGCTATTTCAGCCCGTCACAGTTGTCAATGGCGTCGCCAAGTGCACGAACCTCGTCCGGAGTCATCTCCACAACGAGTCGACCACCACCCTCCAGTGGCATACGCAGCACGATGCCCCGCCCCTCCTTGACCACTTCAAGAGGCCCATCGCCCGTGCGAGGCTTCATCGCCGCCATGTCATTCCCTTCGTCGTCCCCGGACGGGGTGATCTGGTGTGGTCATTATCTCTCACCACCTCGTGCCCACGAAATCGCGCCACAATGGGCTCGACCAGCTGACCCCTGCGGTGAGGACGTGGAATGACCTCCGCGAGCACGACCCCCCATGAGCATCTGCCGGTTGCCCTGGACCGCGTGGGAGCCGTCGCCACCATCCGGCTCAATCGGCCCGAGGCGATGAATGCCCTCGACACGGCGACCAAGGAGGCGCTGTTGGCAGCGGTTCGCCAGGTCGCCGAGGACTCCTCGATCCGCTGCCTTGTCCTGACCGGCTCGGGGAAGGCCTTTTGCGTTGGCCAGGACCTCAAGGAGCACATTGGTCTGCTGCACTCCGGGCGAACCGATCTCGGCGACACCGTGCGGTACCACTACAACCCGATCGCCTTGGCCCTGGCGACCATGCCCAAGCCCGTCATCGCCGCGCTCAACGGGGTCGCGGCCGGGGCCGGGGCATCCTTTGCCTTCGGCGCCGATGTGCGTATCGCGACCACGGCGGCCGGGATCAACCTGGCCTTCGCCCAGATCGGACTCTCGGCCGATTCCGGCGCCACCTGGTGGCTCCCCCGCTTGGTCGGGCCGGCCAAGGCGAAGGAACTCCTGTTCCATCCGCGCACCATCCCCGCCGATGAATGCCTCCGTTTGGGGCTGGTCACTCAGGTGGTCGCGGAGGAGGATTTCGAGCGCACCGTCGCCGATGCCGCCGCGGCCCTCGCAGCCGGTCCGACCGCGGCATACGCCGCCATCCGGCAAGCGGTGGCGTTTTCCGTCGGGCATGAACTCGCCGAAGCTCTGGCCAACGAGGCCGACCACATGGACTGGACCGGCGCCAGTGCGGACCACCGTGTTGCGGTTCAGGCCTTCCTGGATCGGGTTCCGCCGCAGTTCACCGGCCGGTGACGCCGGCACGCTCCACCGCGACACGCGTCACGGCACGCTGGAACCCCATGGGGTGTATACCCACAGCGCACAGGTCCACCAGAGGATGCCCACGCTGAGCACGATGAGGGCCACGACGACTCGTCTCGGCCAGTGGGTGACGATCCGTGCCCCGTTGGCTGTCCGCAGAGCGACCGAGGCCACGAGCGCGGCGAGCGGAACATCGATGAGGGCAAATCGCCACATGCTCGTGATCGGCCGGACCACCGCCATGAGATAGATCGGGTAGGCCATGGCGAACACCCGGACCTCGGTGGACAACCAGGCCCCGTGTCGTCCCGCCACGAGGGCCACATAGGCCACCACGAGCAGGATGACGGTGATCAACCCGAGCAAGCCGTGCGCGTCCCAGGACCAACGCAACCACGCCCGGAACAACCCGTCCGTGGGCCGCTGCCCCCAGGCTGCTTGGATCTGGAGAAAGGCCGTCGGTATGCCAGTGCGCCACCCGACATACAGTGGCCACAGCACCGCGGAGACCGCGGTGGTCAGCGCGAGGACCCCCGTGGACAGTCGTCGACCGGCCAGCACCGGACGGCCCGCCACACGGTCGGCCCGGATGTCGATCAGCACCTGAACGAGGACGACGGCCAGCAGTGCCGGCGCCACGGCGCGGGTCAGGCCCAACACCAAGGTGCCGAGTGCGGCCCATACATACCACCGCCGCTGCATCGCCAACAGGACCAGCGTGAGCAGGACCACCGCCAACGCTTCGGTGTACGGCTGCATCAGCACTCCGGTCGCCGGGTGGAAGCACCACAACACGGCGGCTGCCAACGCCAGGCGCTCCCGATCGGATTGGCTCACCGTGTCCGGGCCGGAACGAAACACCTGCCACACCAGCACCACGCCCAGGGCGCCGAGGACCAGGCTCAGCACGGCGCCGCTGGCCACGAAGGGAAGCCCGAGCATCATGGGCCCACGCACCAGCATCGGAAACAGCGGATAGAACGCCCACGCACTGTAGGTCAACCATCCGGTGCTCGGGTCGGCTGGGACCGGCACTGGGTAGCCGTGGCGGGCAATGCGCCCGTACCAGGTGCCGTCCCATAGCCCGAAGAGGTCACTGACCCCCGGTTGTTCGTGCCCGACTCCAGCCGGGTTTTGCGCCCAGACCGCCGCAATCCACATGACGACGAACACGACCAGTCGCGATCCGGCATACGCCAGAAGCAGTGCGCGGACGGGATGCTCCAAGGCAAGGTCGACAAGGCGTCGTCGCCAGCCGGCATGCGGGTCCGGCCCTGCCATAGGGGCCGGCGTCATGCCGCTCACGGCGGGTAGTCCGTCGGTGGGACGAACCGGAGCAGCTGCCAGATCCACACGACCTGGCCGAGCAGGCCGACCCCGGTCCACCACATCGTCCGTGACATCAGCCAGCCGGACACACGTCCCACCCGGCCCCCGCCAACGAAGATGACAGCCAGGGGAAAGAGCGGGAGCAGATAGCGGAACAGGCTCGTGAAGGGGTCCAGCACGAGGACCAGATAGGCCGGGTAGGCCAGGCACCACGCCCGCAGTGGTGTGCCTAGGGCCCGCGCCCAGGGTCCAAGAACCAGCAGCAGCAAGCCCAACGGGACGCCTATGAGCAGCGGCCACGTCAGGCCCTGCGGCAAAGCCCACCGGTCCAGCGTCCATTGGGTGATGGTCAACCACGGCTTGACCGGCACGATCTCGTGGCCGGCCCGCCACGCACCCATGGTTTGGCTATACGCGTCACCGACCCCCGTGACCAGGCCCGCGATGATCGGCCATTCGATCGCACTGAGCGCCGTGACGCCGAGCGCCGTCACGGCGCCCCACACCTCACCCGTCCGGAGGGGATCTTGCCCGCGGGCTCGCCACCGAGCCACCAACGCGGTGAGGAGGACGACGCCCAGAGGGGCGGCGATGGGACGGGTGAGGCCGATGAGCGGCGCCAACCCCGCGGCGGCCCACCAGCGCCGGTCCTGCACCGCCAGCAGGTACAGCGCCAACAGCAGCACGGCGAAGGACTCGGTGTAGGCGATCTGAAACGTCGGCGAGGGCGGCGCAGCCCCCCAGACGATCACCGCGGCCAAGGCGACCCCGTCCGCAACTCGACGCGCGAGCAGGATGGCGATGACCCCGGCGGCGGCGACTCCGGCGATCAGTGCCAGAGTCGACCCGACGAGTTGGAAAGAGGCCCCGCTGAGGGACATGACGACTCGGGCGGTCATCGGGAACAGCGGATAGAAGGCCCACGCGTTCTGGGCGACCTGCCCGTCCTGCGTCAGCGGCAACACCGCGGGGTACCCGTTCTCGGCAATCTCGCCGTACCACGAGCCGTCCCAGAGGACCGTCATGTCCAGGTAGCCCGGATCAGTCCCGGTCCACATCAAGAACGGCTCCTGGTCTGCCGATGCTGCCGCGATCATTATGCCGCTGACCAGGCGGGACAGCAGGAACGATGCCATCGCCCACCAGGCCAGGTGCGGTATGCGCAGCCGGCTCATTCGCCGCTCCGGAAGCATCCGCGGCGGTGGTCGTCCACCAATCCGCAGGCCTGCATGGTGGCATACGCCGTGACGGGTCCGACAAAGACAAAGCCGTGCGCCTTCAGGTCCTTGGCCAGCGCCACCGACTCCGCGGTCCTGTCCGGAATGGGGTCGTCCGGACCGGGCCGGTGGTGACGCGCCGGGGTGTGGGCGTGGACGAGTTCATCCAGTCCACCAGCGCGGCGCAGCTCCACAACGGCGCCCGCATTATGAATGGCCGCATCGATCCTGGCCCTATTGCGCACGATGGAGGCATCGGATAGCAGGCGGTCTCGGCCCTCCGGCCCGAACCCCGCCACCGTGTCCGGGTCGAAGTCGGCGAATGCCACGCGAAAGGCCGGACGCTTGCGCAGAATCGTCAACCAGGACAGCCCCGATTGAAAGGCCTCGAGGGTGATCCGTTCGAACAGCGCGGCTTCGCCATGGGCCGGGCGTCCCCACTCGAGGTCGTGATAGTCCAGATAGTCGGGGGTCGTGCCCGCCCACGAGCACCGGAGCAGGCCGTCCGCTCCGAGCAGCAGGCTCACCGTGGCGATCCGGGGAGCCGCGCCGCGACGCCCATGGGTGGGGTTGGCGTCGTGTTCGACTCCACCTCAGCCGTCCTCGTCCTTGTCCTCAGCCACGACAAGGGCGGCCCCGACTGCATCATCCGCGTCAGCCGAGGGCTGCGGCAGGGCGCCGCTGCCGGGGGAACGCAACGCCTCCAGCATGGCCAAGCGGTCCTGCAGCTGGTTCAGGACCGCATCTACCTGGTCCATTCGGTAGCCGCGCAGGGCGGTGTCGAAGCGGACCTCATCGAGCCGAGCAGCCAGAGGTTCGCTCAGCGGCACGTCGTTCGGCAGACCAGTGTCGGGGGCGGTGTGCACCGGCGTCGACATGGGGTCATAACGCAACCGGCCGGTGATCAGGGCGGCGAACACAGCGATCAGTCCGGTCGCCACCGTGCCCAACACCGCCCAAATCATGACTCCCCCTGTACACGACGGATGATCTCCACCGCCTCGTCCACATCATCGGTAAGGCTGAGCAAGGACAGATCGCCCGCTGAGATGACGCCCGCGGGAAGGCAGGTCTCGCGGAGCCAACTCACCAGCCCGCTCCAATATGACACCCCGAGCAGAACGATCGGGAACCCGGTCACCTTTCCGGTTTGCACCAGCGTCACCGCCTCGAAGAGCTCATCGAAGGTGCCGAATCCGCCGGGAAGGACAACGAAGCCCTCGGCATACTTGACGAACATGGTCTTGCGGGCGAAGAAGTAGCGGAAGTTCACGCCCAGGTCGACGTAGTCGTTCAGACCTGATTCGAAGGGCAACTCGATGCCGAGGCCGACGCTCGTGCCACCCGCCTGCCAGGCGCCCAGGTTGGCTGCCTCCATCGCCCCGGGGCCGCCTCCGGTGATGACCGCATACCCGGCGTGCGCCAAGGCTTGCCCGACCTCGACACCTTGGGCGTATGCCGGCGCGTCCCGAGGCGTCCGGGCAGACCCGAACACCGACACGGCCGGCCCGAGTTCGGCCAAGGCGCCGAAACCCTCGACGAATTCGGCTTGAATTCTCATGACACGCCAGGGGTCGGCGTGGAGCCAATCGGTGGAGCCCCGAGAGTCCAGCAGGCGCTGGTCGGTTGTCGTCGTCGGCACCTGGCGACGCCGCATGACGACCGGACCTTTGTAGTACTCCTCGCGGGGCTTGTCGGTCACGCGTTCAGCCTAGGCCAGCCATCTGAGCATGGCGGTCTCGGCGGCGACGATCTGCGCTACGGGGCAGCGCTCCTGGTCGTGATGGGCAAGTTGGGGATCCCCCGGACCGAAATTGACCGCAGGTATGCCCATGGCGAAGAAGCGGGCCACGTCGGTCCACCCTTCCTTGGCCGCGACCGGAACCGCGAGGGCATCGACGAAGGCGCGCGCCGCCGGCTGGTCAAGCCCAGGCCGGGCACCGGCCGCGTTGTCCGTCACGGTGACCGCGAAACCGGCGAATAGGGCGCGCAGGTGCGCCTCGGCTTCGTCGGCGCCGCGGTCGGGCGCATACCGGTAGTTCACCGTGACCACTGCCCGATCCGGGATAACGTTCCCCGCGATCCCCCCGGCGATTTTGACCGCGTTCAACGCCTCTCGATACACCAGGCCGTCCACGTGAACGATCCGGGGCTCATAGCTGCGCAGGATGTCGAGGATTCCGGCTGCCTCATGGATGGCGTTGTGCCCGGTCCAGGGTCGGGCCGAGTGGGCGGCGATGCCCTTGGCGGCGACCTCAACGCGCAGCGTGCCCTTGCATCCCCCCTCGATCCGTCCGTCGGTCGGCTCCATGAGTACAGCGAACCCGGCGTCGTTGATAAGTTCCGGACGGCGCTGTTCGATATGGGACAGGCCATTGAATTCGCTGTCGATCTCCTCCCCCTCGTAGAAGACGAAGGTGATGTCCCGCGTCGGCGTCGTCAGCTGGTGGGCGAGCCGCAGCGCCACCGCCACCCCGCCCTTCATGTCGACGGTGCCGCGGCCCCACAGGTCCTCCCCAATGAGGCGCGTCGGCAGATTGGGCGGGTCGCTCAACGGCACGGTGTCCAGGTGCCCGGCGATGACGACGCGGTCGGGGCGGCCCAGCTCCGTCCGGGCGACCAGGGTGTTGCCCATCCGGGTCAGTTCCAGGTGCGAGCGCGTCCGCAGCTGGTCCTCGATGAGATCGGCCAGCATCGCTTCTTGGCGGCTGACCGACTCGATATCGCAAATGGCAGCGGCCAGCGTCACCACATCGGTGGCCAGGTTTAGCACCATATGCCGCACCCTAACCGTTGAGTGTGCGTAACTCGCCCGGACCTGGTGCCGATTCCCGGCGAGTTACGCACACTCAACGTGGGGAAGTAGGCGCGGGTATGGGCGGCGGTATCGGCACCGTAGGCTTACCCCCCATGACTGCGCGCATGGCATACGGATATGGACTGGCGACCATCACCGATGATGAGGGAGTCCTGGACACCTGGTATCCCGACCCGGTACTCGGCCGCCACCCCGAGGACGGCCACGCACCGGAAGCGTTGTATGCCGCCGTCACCGCCGACAGTGCCCGGCACGTGCGCACCGAGGTCGTCACGGTCCAGATCGACTTGGACGCTCCCCCCGTGGGCACCTCGGACGCCTATCTGCGCTTGCATCTGCTCAGCCACCGCCTCGTGGTGCCGAACACCATCAATCTCGACGGGATCTTCTCGGCCCTGCCCAACGTGGTGTGGACCAGCGCCGGTCCGTGTGCGGTCGAGGGCTTCGAACAGACCCGGATGCGGCTGCTGGCGCGTGGCCCGCTCCAGGTGTTTGCGGTGGACAAGTTCCCCCGGATGACCGACTACGTCCTGCCCACCGGCGTCCGGATCGCCGACGCTGACCGGGTGAGGCTGGGCGCCCACCTGGCCGATGGGACGACGGTCATGCACGAAGGCTTCGTCAACTTCAACGCGGGCACCCTCGGCGCGTCGATGGTTGAGGGGCGGCTCAGCCAGGGCGTCGTCGTCGATGACGGGTCGGACATCGGCGGCGGTGCGAGCACGATGGGCACCCTGTCCGGCGGAGGCACCGAGCGGGTCCGGATCGGCAAGCGCAGCCTGCTCGGCGCCGAATCCGGCTGCGGGATCGCCCTGGGCGACGATTGCGTCATCGAGGCCGGCCTGTATGTGACCGCAGGGACCAAGGTCACGTTGCCGGACGGAACCATCGTCAAGGCGCGGGAATTGAGTGGACACGATGGTCTGCTGTTCATTCGGGACTCCCTCACCGGCCGTGTCGAGGCCCGATCCCGTGCCGGACAAGGAATCCTGTTGAACGAGGCCCTGCACGCGCACAACTGATCTACCCGTCGGCGTCCCCCCAGCGCCGACGACCTGCCCTGTTTGATGAAAGAAGTCCCACATGACGCACCAGACCCGGATGGGCGTCGTCCTCGCTGAAGAACATCCCCTACCCACCAGGCGGCGGCGAGTAGGACACGTGGTGCTCGCTGCGGCACTTGTCGCACTCCTGGTCGGCGCCTACGCCGGCGTGCGAGGCATGTTGACGTCGTTCGGCGGCAACCGATGCGAGGCGAGCGCGATGAACACCTCGGTGCGGTTCACCCCCGAGCAGATGGACAACGCCGCGACCATCACCGCGATCGGTGTCCACCGCGGGCTGCCGGCCAGGGCGGCGACCATTGCACTGGCCACCGCCATCCAAGAGTCCAAGCTGCGCAACCTGGACTACGGCGACCGGGACAGTGTGGGCCTCTTCCAGCAACGACCGTCCCAAGGCTGGGGCACAACAGCGCAACTGATGGACCCGGTGTATGCCACGAACGCCTTCTACGACGCGCTGGTCAAGATCGACGGGTATCAGAGCATGGAGATCACCAAAGTGGCCCAGGCGGTGCAGCGCAGCGCAGCACCGCTGGCCTATGCCGAGCATGAGACCGAGGGGCGTGTGCTCGCATCGAACTTGGCGGGCTACAACCCGGGACATCTCGGCTGTCGGCTCGGCCCGGCTGACGCACCAGGGGATACCACCGAGATTCAGCGCCAGCTCCAAGAGGAATGGGGGCTGACCGCTGCGCACCAGGGCGCGACCCTCGTGGTCACGGCCCCGACGGGGACCCGGGCCTGGGCCATCGGTTCGTGGGCGGTGGCCAAGGCGCAAGCCACTAACGTCACCGCGGTCCGCATCGGCTCCAGCACGTGGCAGCGCTCCCGCAACCTCGATGCCTCATCCTGGCACCCGATGCCAGGAGAACAACCGGCGGCGGGGGCCACCGACGTCGTTATCACCTTGAACTAGCCCGGTCCGCCTACCGCCAGCGCCTCTTCACGGCGTACGAACGGGGGGCGGTGGCGGCGAGGACAAGTGGGGTTAGCGGGCAGAGACCGGCACGTAGGGGCGTTCGGTCTGCCCGACGTAGACCTGGCGAGGACGGCCGATCTTCGTCGTGGGGTCTTCGATCATCTCGCGCCACTGGGCGATCCATCCTGGCAGGCGACCCAGGGCGAACAGCACCGTGAACATCCGGGTCGGGAACCCCATAGACTTGTAGATCAACCCCGTGTAGAAGTCGACGTTCGGATAGAGCTTGCGCTCGACGAAGTAGTCATCCTCCAGGGCTCGCTGCTCCAGCTGCATGGCGATGTCCAATAGGGGATCGGATACGCCGTTCTTGTTCAGGATCGTGTCGGCTGCCTTCTTGACCAGGGCTGCGCGCGGGTCGTAGTTCTTATAGACCCGGTGGCCGAAGCCCATGAGCTTGACCCCGTCCTCCCTGTTCTTCACCTTCTTGACAAAGGTGTCCACGTCACCGCCGGCGTTGTGGATCTCCTCGAGCATCTCCAACACGGCCTGGTTGGCGCCGCCGTGGAGCGGGCCGAAGAGGGCGTTGATCCCGGCCGAGATCGACGCGAAGAGGTTAGCGTGCGAGGACCCCACGAGGCGCACGGTGGAGGTCGAACAGTTCTGCTCGTGGTCAGCGTGCAGGATGAGCAGAAGGTCCAGCGCACGAACCATGTCCTCATCGAGCTCGTACGGTTCGGCCGGGAACCCGAAGATCATCCGCAGGAAGTTCTCCGGGAGCGACAGGTTATTGTCCGGGTAGAGGAACGGTTGCCCGACTGACTTCTTGTACGCGTATGCCGCGATGGTGGGCAGCTTGGCCAGCAGCCGGATGGTGCTGATGTGCACCTGCTCGGGGTCGAACGGGTCCAGACTGTCCTGATAGAACGTCGAGAGTGCCGACACGGCCGAGGACAGTACCGGCATGGGGTGGGCGTCCCTGGGGAAGCCGTTGAAGAATGCCTTGAGGTCCTCGTGCAGCATGGTGTGCCGCCGGACGTTGTCATCGAAGGCGGCGAGCTCGTCAGCCGAGGGCAGCTCCCCGTAGATGAGCAGGTATGCCGTCTCGATGAAGGTCGACTGCTCGGCGAGCTGCTCGATCGGATAACCCCGGTAGCGCAGGATGCCGTGATCGCCGTCGATGTAGGTGATCGCGCTCGTGCACGAGGCCGTATTGGTGAAGCCGGGGTCCAGCGTGACGTTGCCGGTCGTGGCGAGAAGTTTGCTGACGTCGTAGCCGCCGTTGCCCTCGCTCGCCGGCGTGAACGGCAACTCCAGTGACGTCTCCCCCGCCGTCAGCGAGGCAGTGGTGTTCGTTCCCATGAGTCCTCCGTCGTCGTTGTTCAGGCGGTCTTCTCGCAAGATATCCCAGTGATCCAGCCACCCGTGGTCCAGTCCATAAGCGGTCCACAAGACCACCGAGGGGCTGTATCGGACTATGCCGAACCGTTGGTGAGCCGCTCCGCCGCGCTGAGCATGTGCGCGTCGCTAGCGGTCAACGCGATGCGCACATGACGACGCCCACCAGCACCGTAGAAGTCCCCTGGGGTCACAAGTATGCCCAGGTCAGCGAGGTCGGCAACGCTACCCCAACAGTCTTGGTCACGCGTCGCCCAGAGATAGAGGCCGGCCTGGGAGTCATCGATCCGGAACCCTGCCCGGGCCAGGGCCGGGGCCAGCACGTCACGCCGGGCCGCATACCGAGCTTTGTTCTGCACAACGTGAGAATCGTCACCGAGGGCAGCGATCATCGCACGCTGCACCGGCCACGGCATGATCATCCCGGCATGCTGGCGGACCCGGACCAACCGGGTCACCAGGGCCGGGTCTCCGGCCGCGAAGGCGGCGCGATATCCGGCCAGATTGCTCTGTTTGGATAGGGAGTAGACGACCAGCAGTCCCTCGTGCGATCCCCCAGTTACCCGGGGGTCTAGAAGGGAGGGTGTGCTGGACAGACCCTCACGCTCGTCCTCGGGGCGCCAGTCCAGCTCCGCGTAGCACTCGTCACTGGCCACGACGATGCCGTAGGACCGTGCCCAGGCCACCACCTTGGCCAGATGTGCAATGCCGAGCACCTTTCCGCTGGGGTTGCTCGGGCTGTTCAGCCAGAGCAATTTGGGTGCGCTGGCCGAGGTGATCGGCCCGAACGCGGTCGTGGCGTCCGCCGCAAACCCGGTGGCACCGGCCAACGTGGCGCCGACGGCATAGGTCGGATAGGCGATGCTCGGATAGCCGACGACGTCTCCGGCGCCAAGGCCCATGAGCATCGGCAGCCAGGCGACGATCTCCTTGGACCCGATCGTGGGCATGACGCCGGCTGGGTCGACGTCGGGAACCCCACGACGCCGGGCGAACCAGGCCGCGACGGCGGATCGCAGATCGGGCGTGCCGTAGACCTGCGGATACCCGGGCGCATCCGCCGCCCCAGCGAGGGCCTCGGTGACGAGACTCGGCGTCGGGTCGACGGGGGTACCGACGGACAGATCAACGATTCCGCCGGAGACGGCCCGTGCTCGTTCGCGATAGGGATCCAGCGAGTCCCACGGAAAGTCAGGAAGGTCAGAGACCGGCATGCGCTACTCGTCGTGCTGCTGGGGCGGCAGCGCGGCGATGAGCGGGTGGTCCTTGGGGATGACGCCCATCTTGGCAGCGCCACCTGGACTTCCCAGGTCGTCGAAGAACTCGACGTTGGCCTTGTAGTAGTCGGCCCATTGCTCGGGGACGTCGTCCTCGTAATAGATCGCTTCCACGGGGCAGACCGGCTCGCAGGCGCCGCAGTCGACGCATTCGTCAGGGTGAATGTACAAGCTGCGCTCACCCTCATAGATGCAGTCGACCGGACACTCCTCGATGCAGGCCCTGTCCTTGAGGTCCACACATGGCTGAGCGATCACATAGGTCATGCGGCACATACTATGCGGCCTATGGCGCCGCATCCGATCGGTCCCATCCGAGAACTCACTCCAGGAACCCGCATAGTGGTGCGGCACCGGATGCCCGACCCCGACCCGGCGACCGGTGCGCACCTGACCGACGTCGTCGGTGAAGTGGTCTCCTGCGACGAGGTCGAGGTGACCGTCCGCACTCGTGCGGGCGCGATGGTCGTGGTATTGCGGTCTTCCATCCTGGCGGCGAAGGAGTTGCCTCCGCGTCCGGTTCGTCGTGGGCCACCGCACCGGGCGGTTGCTGCAGAGGATGTCGAGCGCCTCATGGTGGCGGCATGGCCCCCTCTGGAGACCGAGCCGCTCGGTGACTGGGTGATGCGATCCGCCGGGGGCTTCACCCTACGGGCCAACTCCGCCCTGGTGCTCGGCTCCCCGGGGGTGCCGATCGCGCAGGCCTTGGACACCGTGAGGGCCTGGTATGCGTCACGCGACCTCCCAGCTCAGCTGACGGTGCCGGAGATTGCGGACCTGACCGATGAAGTGGCCTCCGAGGTGTCCCGCGCTGGGTGGCGCTCGCAGGCGCGCGCGCTGGTGCTCACGGCAGCGACCCGTGAAGTGGCGATGGCGCGCGGGTCGAGGGAGCCGGTCACGCTGAGCCAGCAACCTGATCCGGTGTGGCTGGCCGCATTCTCCAGCTACCGCAGCGCCGACCTGCGGTATGCCGTGCCGGTGCTGACCGGTTCGCCAGCTCAGATTTTTGCCACCGTCGGCCAGGACGGCGAGGTTTATGGCATCGGACGGCTGGCACTGACCCAGGGATGGGGCGGACTGGCAGCCATGTGGGTGGACCCGCAGCAGCGCCGGCGCGGGCTGGCCACCGCGATGCTGGCGGCCCTGGCGCAGGCTGCGGACACAGCCGGGGCCCGCTCACTGCATCTGCAGGTGGAGATCGGCAACGACGCCGCAGTGGCGGCATACGAGCAGGTGGGTTTCACTGTGCACCACGGCTACGAGACCTTCCGGGCACCGGGATGAGCGGGCCTGGGTCGGTGCTGACGGTCAGCTGGTGACCGTGGTATAGCCGCTGCGATAGTGCACCAGCGGCAACGGCACCGTCTGTTCATCGACTTCGATGGACAGCGCTTCCCCGACGATGATGCTGTGGTCGCCGGCCGGGTGCACCGAGAAGGTGCGTGCCTCGATGGAGGCTTGGGCCCCATCGATGACTGCGGTGCCGGTGGCCGAACCGAGACGGTGCGGTATGTCCTGGAGTTGGCCCTGCACCGGCCGTCCGCGGGTGGCCAGCCACTGCGAGATCGGCCGTTGCGTCGCGGAGAGAATGTTCACCGTGAACCTGCCGGCGCCGATGACGACATCGTGGAAGCGGGCACCCTTCTCGATGCACACAAGGAGCAGCGCGGGGTCAAGGGACACCGAGCACACCGACGCGACGGTCATGGCGTAGTCGGTGGTGCCATCGGTCGTGGTGACCACGCACACCCCGCTGGCGAACCGACCCATGGCCAGACGAAAATCTGCTTCTAGGGCGCTGCCCGGTTCTCCTGACATGCGACCTCCTGGCTATTTCGCCACCCCGATGGTGGCGAACTCGACATACCCGCCGGTCACGTTGTCCGCGGAAAACCCCTGCACCTTGTCCCCGGCGATGTAGACGGCCCGGCGCTCCGCGAGACCAACATAGGCCCCAGCCCGTTGCAGCCGTTGGTCGGCTCCCGCCCAACCGGCCTCGCGGGTGGTGCGGTCAGCCACGGACGCCAACGCGTCCATGGCCTTGTTCAGGGAGGGATCTTGGAACGAGCCGTAGTCCCGGCCCTTGCTGCCGGCGATGAGATTGATCCGGCTGTCGAAGATGGGGGCGAGGATCGTGGACGCGGATGCCCATTCCGGTGCCCAATTGGCCCAATAGACATCGATGCCGGTGGTCTTTGGGTCGGCGATCTTGGTGAAGTAGTCGGCATCCATAGGTTTGAGCACCGGCGCAAACCCGGCGCGTTGCCACCCGGGGACGAGGGCAGCCAGGGCCTTGTCCATCGATTCACTTTGGCGATAGGCCACGGTGATCTTCACCGGTGCGGTCAACTCCGCTTGAGCCAGCAGTGCTGCCGCCTTTTGAGCGTCCGAGCCGCCGGTCGTCGTTGAGGTGCCCGAGGCGGTCATGGCGGTCGGGGGTGGGGTCGTGACCGAGACGGTCGAGGTTGTGGGCGCTGTCGCCGCTGTGCCGCTGGCCTTAGTTGCCGGTCCCTTGGCCGTTGGCGCCGCCGAGGAGGCATTGGGGGCGGGCGTCGGGCTCCCGCTCGTCGCCCGGCTCGATGTGGCGCTCGGGCCGGCGCCGATGGGGACGGCAATACTGGCCGGGATGAGGCTGCGGGCGGGGATGGCGACGCTGGCGCCACCCAGGGCCTGCACGTATGCCGCCCGGTCGGTCGCCAACGCGAGGGCTTGGCGCGCCGCCGCGGTGCGAAACACCGTGCCCTTGACGTTGGGCGCGAGGTAGTCGATGAGGCCGGTATCGGGGTTGACGGTGCGACCCTTGAGGTCGTCCGAACCGAGGATCTGTTCGTGCAGGGCGGGTGGCTCGGACGTCACGGAGACGGCTCGGTCGCCACCGCCATCCCCTGAATGGATCTGCTGCACGACGTTTTGGGCCGGCTGGTTCTCCTTATAGACGATCTTGTCCGGGAAGGCGGACCTAATCGGGTCGGTCGCAGCCTGCCAAGCGGGGTTGCGCACGAAGGTACCCCCGGTGCCGGGGCTCCAAGCGCCCTGCAATTGGTAGGGCCCGCTGGAAAATACCTCGAAAGTGCCCGCCGCCTTGGTGTCGTGGGCCTTGTTCACCGGCGCGAAGGCAGGAAGGGTGAGGGCTTCATTGAAGTCGCTCTTCGGTGCGGCCAGGCGGAAGGTGATCGTCTGGCCCTTGCACGTGACTGCCTTGTCGAACGCGGCGGCACCTGCCTTGGCTGCCGCGGAGGTGTCGTAAGGTCCTCGATAGGTGCTGGCCCCCTTGGGTGTTTTAGGGATGTCGAGCATGGCGATGGCATACCCGGGGCCGCCGGAGATCTCCGTCGTGGCGAAGGTCCGGGAAATGCCGTACTTGACATCCTTACAGGTCAGTTTCGACCCGTCTTGCCAAGTCACCCCGTCCCGAAGGGCGAACGTCCAGGTCTTCAGGTCCTTGCTCGCCTTGCCGGTATCCGTGGCCAGGTCGGGAACGAGATCACCTTGACGATCCACACTCGTGGAGGGGGCGTAGGCCGTCAGCGTGCGTTGGAAGGTCCGGGCGGCAAAGGTGGCATCCGCCTTGGACCCCATCCGTTGGGGGTCCCAGGTGGTGACCTGCCCGGCCGCCACGGCGGTCAGGGTTCCGCCAGGGGCGGCGGTGGTCGCCAGGCCGGTGGCGAGGTTGGAGCCGGTGGGGACCGGGTCGTCGCCGGGCAGGCACGCGGTCAGCGCCAGCGCCGTCGTGGCCAGGATCAGTGAGGTTCGCAGTGGTTGACGCAGTGGGTTCATCGCTTCTGCCGGTCCGGGGTGTCAGGCCTTGCGGGCCCGGGCAGCCTGCCGGGCTCGAAGGGTCTGGTCGAGTTCGACCTTGCGCAAGCGGACCGCTTCCGGGGTGACCTCGACGCATTCGTCCTCACGGCAGAACTCCAAGGACTGTTCCAAAGACAGCTTGCGGGGGGGTGCCAGGCGCTCGAGGACATCGGCCGTGGAGGAGCGCACGTTGGTGAGCTTCTTCTCTTTGGTGATGTTAACGTCCATATCGTCCGCGCGGGAGTTCTCGCCGACGATCATTCCCTCGTAGACCTCCGTCGTCGGCTCGACGAACAGGGTGCCGCGTTCCTGGAGGTTGAACATGGCGTATGAGGTCGCCGCACCGGACCGGTCGGCCACCAGCGAGCCGGATACCCGTGTGGTGATCTCGCCAGACCAGGGTTCGTAGCCGTCGAAGACGTGGTGGGCGATACCGGTGCCGCGGGTTTCGGTGAGGAACTGGGTCCGGAACCCGATGAGGCCGCGGCTGGGGACAAGGAACTCCATCCTGATCCATCCGGTGCCGTGGTTGGTCATCTGCTCCATCCGGCCCTTGCGCGCTGCGAGCAACTGGGTGATGGCGCCGAGGTAGTCCTCCGGGGTGTCGATGGTCAGGCGTTCCACCGGCTCGTGTAGGGCGCCGTTCACCTCCCGGGTGACGACTTGGGGTTTGCCCACGGTCAGTTCATACCCCTCGCGGCGCATGGTCTCCACGAGGATGGCCAGCGCCAGTTCGCCTCGCCCTTGGACTTCCCAGGCGTCCGGGCGGGCCGTCGGCAGCACCCGCATGGACACGTTGCCGACGAGTTCGCGGTCAAGGCGGTCCTTGACCAGGCGGGCGGTGATCTTTGCGCCGCGGACCTTCCCTGCCATCGGCGAGGTGTTCGTGCCGATGGTCATGGAAATGGCCGGCTCATCCACGGTGATCAAAGGCAGCGGCCGCGGCTCGTCAGGGTCGGCCAGGGTCTCACCGATGGTGATCTCCGGGATGCCGGCCACGGCGATGATGTCGCCCGGGCCGGCAGAGTCGGCACTTTGTCGTTCCAGGGCCTGGGTCATCAGCAATTCGGTGATCTTGACCTTCTCGATGCTGCCGTCCTTGCGGCACCAGGCGACCTGCTGTCCCTTGCGGATAGTGCCCGAGCGCACCCGCAGGAGCGCGAGCCTGCCCAGGAAGTTGCTGGCGTCGAGGTTGGTCACGTGCGCCTGGAGCGGCGCCTCGTCGTCGTATGCCGGGGCCGGCACCGTCTCGATGATGGTGGCGAACAAGGGTTCGAGGTCCTCAGTGTCCGGCAGCACGCCGTCGGCCGGGCGCTGCGTGCTGGCCCGGCCGGCCTTGGCGCTGGCATAGACGATCGGGAAGTCGAGCACCCCCTCAGCGGCCCCGGAATCGTCCATGAGGTCCATGAACAGTTCGTAGACCTCGTCGACGACCGCCTCGATCCGGGCGTCGGGGCGGTCGACCTTGTTGATGCACAGCACCACGGGCAAGCGCGCCTGGAGGGCCTTGCGGAGCACGAACCGGGTCTGCGGCAGCGGCCCCTCGCTGGCATCCACGAGCAGCACGACGCCATCGACCATGGACAATCCGCGTTCGACCTCGCCGCCGAAGTCCGCGTGGCCGGGGGTGTCGATGATGTTGATCGTGATGCCCTCGCGCTGATCCGCAGCGGCCGCGGCCGGCCCGGCATACCGGACTGCGGTGTTCTTGGCGAGGATGGTGATGCCCTTCTCACGCTCCAGGTCGCCGGAGTCCATGACCCGTTCAACCTCGGAGGTCTTGTCGTGCTCGCCGAACGCCCCGGATTGACGAAGCATTTTGTCCACCAGCGTGGTCTTGCCGTGGTCGACATGGGCGACGATGGCGACGTTGCGGATGTCACCGCGCGAGGTCAGGGGCATCGGGCCATTGTCGCAAAGGCCCGGCATTCGCCGAAATCGAATCCGCCTCGGCGGTCGATCCGCTGATCAGCGGGCCGACGCGACCGATTCGCCGAGCACATCCACCGTCGGAGCTCCGGGGTAATGGCAGGCCGCCTCGTGCCCGTCGGCGACCACCTGCTGTGTTGGCATATCGCTCACGCATCGGGTCCGTTGGTCTTCGGACAGGCTGACCCGGAACTTCGGGCACCGGGTGTGGAAGACGCATCCGGTCGGCGGGTTGATCGGTGACGGGAGGTCGCCGGTGAGCATGATCCGCTCCCGGCCGGCTTCCTTGCGAGGATCCGGCAGGGGTACGGCAGACAGCAGCGCTTGGGTATAGGGATGCTGTGGGTTGGAGTAGAGCTCGTCCCGGTCGGCGGTCTCCATGATCCTGCCCAGGTACATCACCGCCACCCGGTCGCTGATGTGCCGGACCACCGAGAGGTCGTGGGCGATGAAAATGTAGGTCAGGCCGAACTCGCTCTGCACATCCTCCAAGAGGTTGATCACCTGCGCCTGGATGGACACGTCCAGGGCCGAGACCGGCTCGTCGCAGACGATGAGGCTGGGCCGCAGGGCCAGGGCGCGGGCGATGCCGATGCGCTGGCGCTGCCCTCCGGAGAATTCGTGTGGGTAACGGTTGTAGTGCTCCGGGTTCAGCCCGACCCGCTCCAGCAGGCTCTGCACTGCTGCCTTGACCCCACCATCGGGCTTGATCCCTTGGATGTCGAAAGGGGCCCCGACGATACTGCCAACAGTCTGACGCGGGTTGAGGCTGCCATACGGGTCCTGGAAGACCATCTGCATCTCGGTCCGCAGCCGACGCCAGGCACGGCCCCGGACCCCGGTGATGTCGCTGCCCTTGTACTCGATCCGGCCGCCCGTGGGTTTCAGCAGCTGGAGCACGGTGCGTCCGGCGGTGGACTTGCCGCATCCGGACTCTCCGACGATGCCGAGGGTCTCGCCCTGGTTGAGCGAGAAGCTGATCCCGTCCACCGCCTTGACCGGGTCGGTGGGTCTGCGGATCACGCCCGAGGTGCGGCGTGGGAAGTACTTTTCCAGGTCGGTGACCCGCAGGAGTTCTTCACCTCCCGCAGGTCGGGGCATCGGATCGGTCGATTGGGGCCTCAGCGGATTTGGGCTCATAGGATCGGACGCACCTTCTTCTCGAAGATGGCCAGTCGCTGCGGTGGCGGCAGCAAGCACCTGACCGGATGGGATTCGCCGGTGTCGAAACCCGGGTCAGTTGTGGCGCAGCCTAGGTCGGCGGAAGTGTAGGGGCACCGTGGATGGAACGCGCACCCTCCCGGGAGATTGATCAGTGAGGGAGGGTTGCCCGGGATCGGTCGTAGCCGCTCCAGACGTGCCCGGTCCATCCGCGGCATCGATGACAGCAGCCCCCAGGTGTATGGGTGCTGCGGGCGATAGAAGAGGGTCTCGGCGTCGGCGCGCTCCACGGCCTTGCCTGCGTACATGACAAGGATGTCGTCGGCCATCTCCGCCACGACCCCTAGGTCGTGGGTGATGATGATGATCGAGGAGCCGAACTCCCTCTGAAGATCGACCAGCAGGTCGAGGATCTGGGCTTGGACGGTGACATCCAAGGCGGTCGTCGGCTCGTCGGCGATGATCAGCCGAGGGTCGTTGATCAGGGCCATGGCGATCATCGCCCGCTGGCGCATACCGCCGGAGAACTCGTGCGGATAGCTGTCCACCCGCGATTCCGGGCTCGGTATGCCGACCCGATCGAGCATGTCGACTACGCGTTGTCGGGCGGCCTTCTTGGACACGTCGTGGTGCACCAGGTAGGCCTCCGCCAGCTGATTGCCCACGGTGTAGTACGGATGCAATGCCGATAGCGGGTCTTGGAAGACCATGGCCAGGTCCTCGCCGCGGAGTTTGCGCAGGTCCTCGTCGCTGATGTGGAGGAGATCCACGTCATCGAACCAGATCTCTCCGCTGACCTGGGCCCGGGTGCCGCGATGCAGCCCCATGACGGCTTGGCTGGTCACCGACTTGCCCGACCCGGACTCGCCGACGATGCCTAGGGTGCGGCCCTGACGTACGTCGAAGCTCAGGTCGTCCACGGCTTTGACCACGCCGTCCTCGGTGGGGAAGTGCACCCGAAGGTTCCGCACCGAGAGCAGGTCCTGATCGCGGTCCGGAGCGGGGCCCGGGCGCTGGGTGGGGGCACTCGAAGATTTGGTCACCAGTGATCCTTCCTCAGCTGTACTTCACCCGGGGGTCGATGAAGGCATACAGCACATCGACGACGAGGTTGGCCATGATGACGAAGGCCGCGGCGACGAGGACGATGCCGACGATGATCGGCAGATCGTAGGTCTGGGTGGACAGCACGGCGAGCTTGCCCAACCCGTTGTAGTTGAACACCGTCTCGGTGATGATCGCGCCGCCCAGCAGGACCCCAAGGTCGACGCCTGCCATGGTGACGATCGGGGTCAACGCCGCCCGCATGGTGTGTTTGAACAGGACCGTTCGGGGCGCCACGCCCTTGGCCATGGCGGTACGCAGATAGTCCTCAGACCTGGTCTCGATGACGAAGGCCCTGGTGAGCCGGACATAGCCGGCGATGAAGACCAGCGCCAACGTGATTGCGGGGAGGATCAATCCCTTCGCCCACCCCAAAACCCCTCCGTCGGCGATAGTCACGTATTGGGGGGTGAAGCCAAAGATCCTGATCGAGATGATGGCGATGGAGAGCCCGAGCGCGAACGTGGGGAAGGCGTAGAACATCAAGGAGAACCCGACGATGCTCCGGTCGATCCAGGTGCCCTTGGTCAGTGCCGCGATGATGCCCAGGCCCACGCCGAGGACCATCCACAGCACGAACGCCGCCAAGGCCAGGGACAGCGAAACCGGCAGGGCTCGCCAGATCGCGGTCGAAACCGTCTGAGTGGTGATCGTCGAATAGCCCAAGCACGGTGCAGCGCAGTGTTCGATGAGTTCCGGGTGTGTCTTGGCCAGCTCGGGGTCGTTGGGATAGTCCCGCCCCTTGACCAGGCCGACGACGAAGTCCGTCCACTGGGTGGTCACGGGTTTGTCGTAGCCCAGGGCCTTTTTCGTCTGGGCGATCAACTCCGGCGTGCAGCTCTTCCCGCACATGACCCGGCCAGGGTCGACCGGGCTGGAGAAGAACAAGAAGATCGTGATGAAGCTCATGACCAGGAGCATGAGCGCCCCGGAGAACAGGCGCCGAATGATGTAGGCGTACATGCGTCACTTCCCCAGCGGGGACTTTTCCTCTCGGCTGCTCGGGAGCGTAGGGCACCGGGCCGGTGCGGGCAACCATGGCCGGCAACTCGTGGCCCGATGATGGTGCGGGTCGTACCGTTGGTGTGGGGGGCCAGCTAGGTCTGGCCCCCCACACCGGTTCGGACGCTGTCACACGTGCGACACCGGGGTGATCAGCTCGCCTTGGTGCCGGTCACTGCCAGATCCGGGTACATGCTCGATGCCGGGTCGAGCAGGTAGTTGGTCACGCCCGAGCCATGCATGAAGTAGAACTGCGTGACGTCCAGCGGGATGTAGGCGACGACCTCGCCAAGGTACTTGTCCAACTCCTGGTAGATCTTGTTCGCGTCGTCCAGCGTGGCCGCGTTGGCTGCGTCGTCGATGAGCTGGTTGGCCTTGTCGTCCTTGAAGTTGCCGTAGTCCTGACCATTGGACTTCCCGGTCAGGTTGATCCGGCTGTCGAACAGCGGCGGGATGACCGTGCTGATGCTCGGCCAGTCGGCGCCCCAACCGCCCCAGAGGACGTCACCGCCGGTGTAGTTCGCGTCCTGAATCACGTCGTAATACGTGTCCGGAAGCGACACCAGTGTCGTACTGAAACCGGCCTGGTCCCACGTGGCTTTCAGGGCCTGGGCCATCTTGTCGGTGGTCGGCGTGCCGCCGGGGTAGGTGAACCTCAGCGGGTATGGCGTCTTCTCACCGGACTCGGCCAGCAGCTTCTTGGCCGCGTCGACATCGCCCTGGTCCGGGGCGGAGAACGCCGGGTTCGCCGCGTAGCCGGGCAAAGCGGGGTTGATGATGGACTTGCCCGGGATGGATGCCTTGTCGCCGCCGAGCGCCAGGCTGGCAGCGGTCTTGTTGGTGGCTGCCGCCAGCGCCTGACGAACCTTGACGTTCTTCATGGTGTTGAAGTTCGGCAGCAGGTAGCTGACATACGGGCTGCTCACGGTCTGAGCGCGATCCGCGACCGCACCGGTGACCTGGCCGAAGAAGGCCGGAGGGATGGCCCGGTCGGTCACAGCGAACTTGTCGTTGCCGTTATCGGCGATGATCCGCTGGGCGATGATCTCGTTGGTCAAGCCCTCGACGAAGACGATCTTGTCCGGCAGAGCCTTGCGCACCCCGGCATCGTCGGTGGCCGGGTCGTACTGGTCATTGCGGACGTAGGTGCCGCCGGTGCCTTTCGTCCAGGCGCCTTCGAGCTTGTACGGCCCGTTGGAGAACGCCGTGTAGTTGCTCTTGTCGCCCTGGTCCTTGTCCTTGCGGTACGGGTCGAAGCTCCGCAGCGAGGCGAGGTTCAACGCGAAGTCGATCCACGGCTTCTCGAAGTGATAAGTGATGGTCTTCTTGTCGTCCGAACAGGTCACCGCCTTGTCCCAGGCGGCCTGGCCGGTGGCGTCCGAGCTGTAGGGACCCTTGTATGCCTTGGCCACGCTGGGCATGTAGTTGAGCACATAGTTCGGGCCGCCGGTGATGACGTCGGTGGCGAACGTGCGCGAAGCGCCGTACTTCAGGTCGGCACAGGTGATGTCCTGGCCGTCCTCCCACTTCACCCCGTCCTTGAGGGTGAACTCCCAGGTCTTGCCCTCATCGGACATCTTTCCCGTGTCCGTGGCCAGGTCCGGGACCGGGGTCGATGCCGCCTTGGCGTCGGTTGTGGCCGGGAACTGCACCAGGCTGCGCGACCATAGCCGACCGGTGTTATTGATGTCTCGGCCGATATAGGTTCGCTGTGGGTCAAGGTGTTCGGCCGAGCGCTTGGTGAGGTAATACAGCGTTCCACCCTTGACGTCCGAGGCCGCCGAGGTGCCGCTGGAACTGGACGAGGAGCTACCGTTGCCTCCCCCGCCGCACGCCGCGAGCGGAAGCGACACACCGACAGCGAGGGCAACGAGCCCGGTTGCCTTCTTGGTGTTCATTGACTCTCCTTCGAGATGTTTCTTGCCCCGCCGAAGCGGTGCCGGCCCGCGGCGGGTGCCGTGGGACGTCTGGATCCGGCGGCTCGCCTAGCGGTCCGCGCGGGGGTCGAGCGCATCGCGCAGCCCGTCGCCCAGGAGGTTGAAACTGAGCACGAGAATGGCGATGAACAAGGCCGGATAGATGAAATAGGCGAAGTCGCCCTGGGCGTATTGCACCGAGTCGGTGAGGATGTTGCCCAAGGTCGGGGTGGGTGGGGCGATGCCGACACCGAGGTAGGACAGCGCTGCTTCTGCCGAGATGTTCAGCGGCATGATGAGGGTGAAGTAGACCAGAACCGGAGCCCAAAGATTGGGCAGCAGTTCCTTGACGTAGATGCGGGTGCTCTTCGCGCCCAGACTCTTGGCCGATTCGACGAATTCCCGCTCCCGCATGGACAACACAAGCCCACGGATCACTCGAGCGAAGCCGGGCCAGCCGAAGAGTCCGAGCACGAGGACGATGTAAGTCCCCTTGGACAAGTTGCCTTGGTTGGGATCCGAGTAGACCTTGGCGATGATGGCGATGAACGTGCCCGAGAGGGCCAGCAGCATGAGGGTCTGTGGGAAGCTCAGCACCATGTCGATGAGGCGGGAGAGCCAAAAGTCGACGAACCGGCCGTGATATCCGGAGATGATGCCGATGAACGTGCCGATAATGATCGCGACGCACGTGGCGAGGAAGGCGATGGTCAGCGAGAACGTCACGCCGAGGACGAGCCGGGACAGCAGGTCAGAACCGGTCCCAGGGACCAGACCGAGCGGATGCTGCCAGGTGGTTCCACCCCAGGCGCCGGTGGGGTAGCCGCTCGAGTCAAGCACTTCGTAGTTGATGGCATTCGGTTTGAGAACGCCCAGCGATCGCAGGATCGGCGCAACGACAGCCATGACGACAGCGACCGCGACGATAACCATCATGGTCATGGTGATCTTGTCCCGGCGCAGCCGTGCCCGGGCTAGGTCCCACGGTGTCCGCCCGGCGATCTTGGGCAGCGCTTCATCCAAGGCGATGTCGGCAGGTTCGGCGGCATCGACGATGTGCACGGTGTCCTCCCCTCGTTCGGTCACTAGGCCTCACCTCCTGGGTCAGGACCGCCCGCGCCGTGGTTGCCGTGCACGGCCCGTGTCGTCGCCGACGGTGACGTCGGCGCAATCTGTTATGTCGGGGAACCTAACGCAGAAAACAGCCTCCGGACCCACCAAACGAAGCGGATTATCCGAATTGATACGTTCCTGTCACCTCTGACCAGGGGTGGCGCCTCGATCGACACTACCGCGGCCGCCCTCCCAGAACGATCTTGACCCCCGAATATCCATGAAAAGATGAGCACCACCTCGCCCTCTGACCTGGAAAGCCCACCGGTGACCAACGACTCTGCTGTGCACACCCTGCAGGCTCTGGCCGCGGCATACGGTGTTGCCACCGAGTACGGGGATTGGCATGGCCAGCAGGTCGACGTCTGCGAGCGGACCATTTCTGCGGTGCTGACCGCTCTCGGGGTCGACGTCAGCAGCGATGTCGCCACCCGCGCGGCCCTGGCCGAGGTCGAGATGGCTCCTTGGCGCCGAGTCTTGCCGCCGACCGTCGTCGCCCGGGGCGGTTGGACCCCGTGGGTTCACGTGCACGTCCCCGTCGGAGTGGCGGCCCGGATCTGGCTGGAGCTGGAAGACGGAGGCCGACGTGAGGTCACTTGGGTGGACCGTGTGGTGGATCCGAGGGCGGTGGATGGCGTCCTCACCCAGGAATTGACCGTCGAGCTGCCCGGCGACCTGCCGACCGGTTGGCATACGGTGCATGCCGAGACCGATGCCGGCGTGTGGGCGAGCGCAACGCTGATCGTGGCTCCGCACCGCCTGGACCTTGCGCCAGCGCTGGCCAAGGATCCGATCTGGGGGGTGATGACCCAGGTGTATCAGGCCAGGTCCGAAGGTTCCTGGGGCATTGGCGACTTGGCTGATCTCGCCGAGGTCTCCGGCTGGTCCGCTGGGTTGGGCGCGGACTTTGTGCTCATCAATCCCCTGCACGCTGCAGAACCATCCGGACCGATGGAGCCCTCGCCCTATCTACCGACGTCCCGCCGATTCACCAACCCCATCTATCTGCGCGTCGAGGACATCCCGGAGTATGCCTACCTAGCCGCCGACCTGCGCAGACAGGTCGAGGATCTGGGCCGTCAGGCGCGCGAGCTGAATCATGCGGATACCATCGATCGGGACCAGGTGTGGGCAGCGAAGCGTGCTGCGCTGCAGGTGATCTACTCGGCAGGCCGTTCCCCTGGGCGAACAGCGGCCTTCGACCGGTTCGTCGCGCAATCCGGTCCCGGACTGCGCACGTATGCCATCTGGTGCGCCCTGACCGAGGAGCTGGGTGGCAACGCGAGCCAATGGCCACGGCGGTTTGCCGATCCCAACAGCAGTGCGGTGTCGGCCTTTGCCGCCGGCAAGGCCAGCGAAATCCGGTTCCATGAATGGCTGCAGTGGCACATGGCGCAGCAGCAGGCCAGAACCCAGCAGACATGCCGTGACGCCGGGATGTCCGTCGGCGTCGTCACCGACCTCGCCGTCGGCGTCCACCCTCACGGCGCGGATGCCTGGGGCCTGGCCGATGTGCTGGCCAGCGGGGTGTCGGTGGGCGCACCCCCGGACCAGTTCAACCAGCTCGGCCAGAACTGGCACCAGCCGCCTTGGCATCCCACGCATCTGGCCGAGGCGGGCTATGCGCCGTTCCGGGACATGGTCCGCGCCGCGCTCGCGAGCGCCGGCGGATTGCGCATCGATCACGTGATCGGCTTGTTCCGGCTGTGGTGGATCCCCTCGGGCCTCACTCCAGCCGACGGAACCTATGTCCGCTATGACTACGAAGCGCTTGTGGGCATTCTCGTCCTAGAGGCCCAACGAGCGGGAGCCGTCCTCATCGGGGAGGACCTCGGCGTCGTCGAGCCGTTGGCCCGGGATGTCCTGGCCGAGCGCGGGATCCTCGGTACCTCGGTCGTGTGGTTCGAGTGGTCTGGGGCGTCGATGCCTACACCGCCGGAGAACTACCGCGCATTGTGCCTGGCCACAGTGACCACCCACGACCTCCCGCCGTCGGCGGGCTATCTGGAGTTGGCCCACGTCCGGCTACGACGTGAGCTGGGGCTACTCACCCGCTCGGTGGCCGAGGAGGAGGCCACCGAGCGGGAGGCGATCACGTCGATGGCTGCTGCCTTGATCCGCCGCGGGCTGCTGGTCAAGGGCGCTCCGTCGGACCAAATGGTGTTGGGGCTGCACCGCTATCTGGCCATGACCCCGGCCCGAATGCGCGGCGTGGCCCTGTCCGACCTGGTTGGGGATCGGCGAATCATCAACCAGCCGGGGACCGCCACGGAGTACCCCAACTGGCGACTGCCGCTGGCCGACGCCGCGGGCACCCTCGTGTCGGTGGAGGCCCTGGAAGACTCCCCGACGGTGGCCCCCATCGTCGCTGCGGTGACCGGACGCGGCTGAACGATCCCCATGTCGCTTCCACGTCACTGGGTGTCGCGGAAATAGCGATTCAGAGCAGGGATATCGGCGGGGTCGACCATGGCCAGCACCTCATCGCCGGCGCGAAGGTGGGTATCCCCGGTGATCTTGACCAGTTGACGATCACGCACGATGAAACTGATCCAAAACCGTTCCCCGAGGGTGTCCAGGTCGGACAGCTGCCGCCCGTCGGCCAGGGAGTTGGCTCGCACCCGGAATTGGTGCACCCCTTCTGGTTCGTCGCGCAGCCGGACTCCGGCGGCCCACGGCTCGGGCTCGATGGTGCGCATAGGCAATCTCAAGGCGGCCGCCACATAGGGGGTCAAGGTGCCCTGGAAGAGGACAGAGAACACCACCACCACGACGATGACGCCGTACCACCGCTCGACGTTGGGAACGTCGGCGGCTCGGAGCAGTTCGGCAAGCAGGATGGGCACGGCCCCTTTGAGACCGGCGAAGAGGACAAAGGCCTTCTCGTTGTTGTGCAGCCTGCTGCCATTGAGGCACAGGCCGACGGCGAGGGGCCGAATGACAAAGCTCATCCCGACCGCGAGGACAAGCCCGGTCACCCAAACATCCGGGTGGAGCAGCTGGCCGACATCGACGGTCAGGCCGAGAACGACGAAAGCGACGATCTCAGCGAGGCTGGCAACAGCGGCATGGAACCGCTCGATCTCCACCTTGTATGGCGTGCGGGCATCCCCGAGGTAGATCCCGGCGACGAAGACAGCGAGGAACCCCGACCCCTGGGCGAGGGTCGCGACGGCGTACAAGATGGGGACGGCCATGAGCGTGCGCAGGGGGTAGAGCGCCTCCGAGGGCAGCGGCGCGGCACGCATGAACCACAACAACAGTCGGCCGCCGACGTAGCCGACCAGCCCGCCGATGACCATTTGGAGGAAGAACTGGACACCGACCCCAACGAAGGCGCTGCTGCTGAGTTCCCCGGCAGCCAACAGGGCGCCCATAAGGGCGATGCCGACGGGATCGTTCGCCCCGGATTCACCCTCGAGGATGGTCGAGGACCGGCCCGCGATCTCCCGTTTGCCCAGGACGGAGAAGACAATGGCCGGGTCGGTGGGTGCCACCGCGGTAGCGACCAGGACCGCGAGGTACCAAGGGACGCTAAAGGCGAAGTGCAGCAGGGCAGCCGCGCCGATGGCGGTGGCAAGAGTGCCCACCACCCCGACGATGGCAATGGGTTTGGCAGCGCTGCGGAAGCGGCGCCACCCGATGTGCATGCCACCGTCGAAGAGGATGAAGGTCAAGGCGAGGGTGACGATGCCCTCGACGGGGCGCTCCTGGGGATGCTCGATGCCGGGGACGAAGGCGACGGCCAGGGCGGCAGCGATCAGCACCAGCGCGGGGGTGGGGACCTTGAGCCGTTCGGTGATCCGGTTGGAGGCCACGGCCAACAGGCCGGCACCGGCGACCAGCAGCACGGTCAGTGCGTAGGCGTTGGTCGCGGACACAGGTCAGACCTTATCGATCCGGTTCGCTCACCCTCACGACCGCTCCGCACCGTGCGTGGGGTGCCGGCGCCTGCGAGACTGAGTCATGCCGTGGAAGCCGACGCTCGGTCCGGTCCAGGATC
>JBKECS010000099.1:0-55004 GCA_047974805.1 Nostocoides sp.
ATCTTCCTTCTCCTGGGGATGATGATCATCGTCAGCGTCATCCGAACCACGGGCGTGTTCGAATTCCTCGCCATCTGGGCGGCCAAACGCGCCCGAGGCCGGCCGTTCGTCGTCATGACCATGCTCGTGCTCATCACCGCAGTCGCCTCGGCCCTGCTGGACAACGTCACCACGGTGCTGCTCATCGCGCCGGTGACCTTGCTCGTCTGCGACCGGCTCGGGCTAGCCCCGGAAGGGTTCCTCATCGCCGAGGTCATGGCCTCCAATATCGGCGGCGCCGCGACGCTGATCGGTGACCCACCCAACATCATCATCGGCAGTCGGGCCGGGTTGAGCTTCAACGACTTCCTCGTCCATCTCGGACCAATCGTGCTCGTCCTCCTGGTCATCTATGTCGGACTGTCCTATCTCCTCTTCGGCCGCGGGCTAGTCGTCGACCCCTCTCGGGTGGAGCGGCTGATGGCCCTTGACGAGCGAGAGGCGATCCAGAATCGGCGCCTGCTGGTCTACAGCGGCGTCGTCCTGCTCGGGGTCCTGGTCGGCTTCGTCACTCACTCGGCCACTCACTTGGATCCGTCCATCGTGGCATTGCTCGGGGCCGGCGCCGCCGTAGCCGTCTCCAGGCTGTCCCCCAAGGACTATCTCGCCGAGGTCGAGTGGCCGACCCTGGTCTTCTTCGCCGGCCTGTTCATCATGGTCGGCGGTCTGGTGGAGTCCGGTGTTATCGAAACTCTCGGCGAGCATCTGATCTCGGCCGTGGATGGCCGTTGGCTCATGGCCAGCTCCGGCTTGTTGTGGATCTCCGGGGTGCTCTCCGGGATCATCGACAACATCCCCTACGTCGCCACCATGGCGCCCTTGGTCCAAGACCTCGTCGCCGTTTCCGGGGATGCGCCGCATACGCCGTCGTTGTGGTGGACCCTGGCGTTGGGCGCTGACCTGGGCGGCAACATGACCGCCGTGGGAGCCAGCGCCAACGTCGTCGTCCTCGGGATCGCGGCGCGCAACGGCCACCCGATCTCGTTCTGGAGGTTCACCAAGTACGGCATCGTCGTGACGACCGTGACGCTGCTGGTCTCTTGGGGCTATGTCTACCTGCGGTATTTCGCCCTCACCTAGCCGGTTGGCACGGCACACTGGACTTGACATGTCGTCCGAGGCGTTCTAACTTTGCATTTGCAAATCTCGGGCTGAACGAGGGGGAAGCTGTGCATCTGTCCAGTCAACGCGCCATCGGACGCGCCGTAGCGGGAACCGTGCTCATGGGCCTGGTCACCATCGCCGCGCCCGCCACGGCGATCACCCGCGATGCTGACTCGGTGCGTGGGCCGATCTCGGCGGGTTCGGGCGCCGCCCTTGCCGTCACCAACCCTGCTGACCCGGGGACGTTGCTGCTTGTGCTGGACGCCTCGGGGTCGATGAAGGAGCCCGATCCGACCGGTGGGACGAAAATGGCGGCCGCCAAGACCGCCTTGACAAACGTCGTCAAGGCGCTGCCCGACGATGCCCAGGTCGGGCTGCGCGTCTACGGCGCTACCGTCGACGGCGGCAAGCCGACACCCAAGGCATGCGCGGATACCCAACTGGCCCAGCCCATCGGGCGGGTAGACCGGACCGCCCTGATCAAGAAGATCAACTCGTTCGCCGGGCGCGGTGAAACCCCGATCTCGTATGCGTTGGAGCAGGCACTCAAAGATGTCGGCACGTCGGGCAAACGCAACATCATTCTCGTGTCCGATGGTGAGGAATCCTGCGTACCCGATCCCTGCCCGGTCGTGAAAAAGCTGATCTCCAGTGGTGTGGACCTACACATCGACACCGTCGGGTTCGCGGTCAACTCCTCCGCGCGCAACCAGCTGAGTTGTCTTGCCGAGGCGGGCAATGGGACGTACTATGACGCCGCCAATGCCGTTGAACTAGCCAACGCCCTGACCGTAACTTCCCGCCAGGCCATTCGGCCATTCACCGTCCAAGGCACCCCCGTCGTCGGGACGAAGCAGGCAGCCGGGGCCCCGACACTGACCGCCGGGCAGTACACGGACGTGGTCACCGCGTCCACGGGCGGAAAGACCAGCCGCTGGTACCGCGTCCAGCGACGCCTTGTGGGCAGCACCCTTCACGTCAACGTCACCGCTCGTATGCCCTATCAAACCTCAGCGATGACGGCACTGAAGACTGGCGGCTGGGAATACGAGCTCATGTTGCCTGACGGCGAGACTCCCTGCGATTCCACCTGGAACACCGCGACCGAATCCGTCGGCCTCGGCCAATTCGTTACCGGTACGGTGGCGGCACACCCACTGGACCCGGTCGTCGATGAGGCCGCCACCAAGGCATCAGCCACCTGCGGCGACGCCTCTGAGCTACTTATGCGGGTGGGCCGCACGAAGGGGACCGGAGGAAGCGTCCCGGTCGAACTCCTTGTCATCGAGGAGCCTGGTGCCAGCAACGCCGACGCGCTGCCGGCCGGTGACGCGGCCCTTCCCACCGGACACGAGAGCGACGCAGCCGCCTCACCGGCCTCGGGAACTCCGGCGCAGGTCACCGGCGGCGTGGGCTTTGTCGATGCTGCCCTGCTCAAGCCAGGCACTTACATGACCAATATCGTTCCCGGGGAGCAGGCGTTCTTCCGCACCACGGTCGACTGGGGCCAGAAGGCAACATTTGCCGTGGACGGTGTCGACCGAAGCGTGCTCGCTCCCTACGCAAAGGACGTCATCTACCCCTACGTGAGCATCTCCGGCCACGTGTATGGACCCGACCGCGGGCAAATGGATTCACAAACCACACAGTCGTGGAAGATCGTCCAGATCGGCACCGCCGAGAAGCCCGCGCCATGGATCAACCTCACCCCAACCGTCGCCTATCGCAGCCGGTGGGACAGCCCGAAGGCATACTTCGGCCACTCCCACAGTTTCGACATGGCCGGTGACTACTACTTTGCTGTAGGCGCGGGACAAGCCTCGGTTGGCAGCAACGCGAACGGCATCCCCATCCCGACGTACTTCTCGATCGGTGTCGAGGGTGAGGTCACCGGAAGTCCCCAATACACCACGCCCTTCGACATGTCCGCGATGCAGGCCAAGGGAGTTCTGAGCACGGCCGCCCACGAGGGTTCAGGCTCCGCTCGCCCTGGAACTGACGCCACTGACAAGGGCTCATCGTCCAGCGCGACGCCCACCACGTCCTGGGTCGGCTCCCACAGCGCTCTGCTCTATGGCACAGGTGCTGGTGGGTTGGCCCTGGCGGCCGTCGGTGTTCTCATCCTCGGCAGGCGTTCGCGGCGCAACACGTCCCCAGAGCCACCCGCGGGGCAGCGTTAGGACAGCGCCAGCACCAGAAGTGCCAGCGAGGCCAGCAGTAGGGCCGCGGCCAGCGAGCCGGCCCACAGCGGAACAGGCCGGCCCCGGTTTTCAGCGACCTGCACCTGGGTGGGAGTCGGTGGCACTGATGGGGCGGCACCGACGTGTTCGAGCACCTCGACCTCGCCCATCGCGCGCTGGTCCCAGGCCAGTTCGTCGCCTCCCAGGACACCGAGAGTCTCTGCGGCCGTGGGCCGCCTGGCAGAGTCCCGGGACGTCAGCGCTTCGAGTAGCCGTACCAACGCAAGAGGCGTGGTCAGCGGCAACTCCGGTGCATGCGGTGAGGACGGCGGCAGGCCGGTAAGCAGTTCCTTGGCCAGTTGACCCACGGCATACATGTCGCTGCTGGCGTCCCCCACGGCGCCCGCCTGGCGTTCCGGGGCCATATAGGTCAAGGTGCCGACGACCGTGCCCACGTGGGTCATCCGCGGGCCACGGGTGTCGACACTGATCGAGAAGTCCGAAAGGTAGGCGTGCGGGCGCTCTTGCCCGGTGGCCTGAAGGAGGACATTCGCAGGCTTCACGTCCCGGTGGATGATGCCCGCCTGGTGGACCGAGTCCAGGGCAGCCACAACCTGCCGGAGGACTTCGGCGACCAGGAGCGGTGGCAGACCCCCGAAGTCTCCGACCAGGTCGGCCAGCGAGCCACCGCGCACCAGGGGCATGATCAGCACGACGTTGGCATCCGAGCCGACCCACCCCGTGGGAGCCAAGACGTTGGGGTGCTCGACCCGCATGGATTGCTCCCGGACGAACCGCATGAGGCTGGAGGCGTCGGACTGGCGGAGCACCTTGGCTGCGACCAGGCGATCCTCCTCGCGGTCGCGGGCCACCCAGACCGACCCGGTGCCACCTTCGCCGATGAGGTCGAGCAGCTCGTAGCGCCCCCCAACGACCTCGCCCATGCTCTCGCCTCAGTACCCGGCAGCTGCTGAACGCAGAAGCGCGGCTAGCTGCGGCATGTCGGACAGTCGATCGGCGGCTTCCCCCAGCTGCGCGGCGTTGGCCGTTTGGCGCAGCGCGCGCGCCACGGCTGCGGTGGGACCGGGATGGGTGTCGTGGACGGTGGTCACCTCAGCCCGTATCCGATCGATCTCGCCGTGGCGTTGCTCCGCGGTGAGGTCCTGGGCTCGTTCACTGAGGTCCAAGAGGGCGCGCAGCCGCTCGACGACGATAGGGTTGCCGATCTTGACCCGTTGTGCCGAGATGAGTTGGGACAGCATCGGCGCACTCAACCCGAGTGCGCCGGCGAGCTTAGCCTGGTTGAGCCCCAGCGCCTGTTGCACCGTGCCCATGAGCTCAGCCAGCGGTGCCCCATAAAGCTCACGTTGCTGTTCCCGATGCTCCTGCGGCATGGCCGGAAGCCTACTCATCTCGATCGCCCATGGACGACGTGGGCTGCTGGGTCGACGCCTCGCCCTTCTGCATGTTCGCCTATCGTCAGGTATGCAAATATGCAGTGGACCGCATATGCTTCCGTCATGTCCAAGGTTCTCACGTCTCTCCCGGTCGGCGAACGCGTCGGCATCGCCTTCTCCGGAGGCCTCGACACCTCCGTTGCCGTTGCCTGGATGCGCGAGAAGGGCGCCGTGCCCTGCACCTACACCGCCGACCTGGGGCAGTACGACGAACCCGAGATCGACACCGTCCCCGACCGGGCGGGACAATATGGCGCGGAGCTGGCGCGGATGGTCGACTGCAAGAGCGCGCTTGTCGAGGAGGGCCTGTCCGCCATCGCCTGCGGAGCTTTCCACATCCGCAGCGCCGGGAAGACCTACTTCAACACCACTCCCCTGGGGCGAGCGGTCACCGGCACGCTGCTGGTCCGCGCGATGGCGGACGACGCAGTCAACATCTGGGGGGATGGGTCCACGTTCAAAGGCAACGACATCGAACGGTTCTACCGCTACGGCCTCATGGCGAACCCGGGACTGCGGATCTATAAGCCGTGGTTGGACGCGGAGTTTGTCGAGGAGCTCGGTGGCCGGCATGAGATGAGTGCCTGGCTGACCGAACGCAACCTGCCCTACCGCGCCAGCCAGGAGAAGGCATACAGCACGGACGCGAACATCTGGGGGGCTACGCACGAGGCCAAGACCCTGGAACATCTCAACGTCTCGCTGGAGACCGTCGAGCCGATCATGGGCGTGAAGTTTTGGGATCCGACCGTGGTGATCGAGACTGAGGACGTGACCATCGGGTTCGTCGCCGGACGCCCGGTGACGATCAACGGCACCGATTTCGACGACCCGGTGCAGTTCGTGCTGGCAGCCAATGAGGTCGGCGGCCGTCACGGGCTGGGTATGTCCGACCAGATCGAGAACCGAATCATTGAAGCCAAGTCCCGGGGTATCTATGAGGCGCCCGGAATGGCCCTGCTCGTCATCGCCTACGAGCGCCTGCTCAACGCCATTCACAACGAGGACACCATCGCCACTTATCACCAGCAGGGGCGGCGGCTCGGCCGGCTCCTGTACGAAGGGCGCTGGTTGGACCCCCAGTCACTGATGCTCCGCGAATCCATGCAACGGTGGGTTGCCTCGGCGGTGACCGGCGAGGTGACCCTGCGACTGCGTCGCGGCGAGGACTACTCCATCGTGGACACCCGCGGCCCCGGCTTCTCCTACCACCCGGACAAGCTGTCCATGGAGCGGGTCGAGGACGCCGCCTTCGGGCCGGTGGACCGGATCGGGCAGCTCACTATGCGCAACCTGGACATCGCCGATTCTCGGGCACGTCTGGAGTTGTATGCCACGCAGGGTGTGCTCGGCGCCGGACACGTGGATCTGGTCGGGCAGCTGCAGCCCGGTGGGGCCCAGCAGATCGCGGAGAACCCCGCCGTCGACGCCGGCGCCGACGATGCCCTGGATGCCGCAGCCATGGAGTTCGGCACCGACTGATCCCCTCACGCCGCCCCGTGGGCGGGCCGTCCCGCTCGTGATGTGGTGAACCGCGGCTTGTGGATGGCATACAAATAGACTTCCCGTATGCCGAACCCTCCGGTTCCGTTGAGCTCCGCCACGTTGGCCCGGATCGAGCGCGCCGCCGGGGGTCTGGCGTCGGCTGCCGCCCGACGCATGGAGGCCGATCATCGGTGGTATCGGGAGCTTTCGGCGCAGGACCGTTCCTCGGTGGGTCTCGTTGCCCAGGCAGGGATCACGACCTTCGTGCGGTGGTTGCGCACGTCCGGTGGCGCCAGCGCGTTCACGGCCGAGGTGTTCGGCACGGCGCCTCGAGATCTGACGCATTCGATCAACCTCGGGGAGACCCTCGATCTGGTCCGCACCGTCGTCGATATTGTCGAGCATGACGTGGTCACCCTGGCCGAACCGGGCGAAGAGCATCTTGTCCGCGAGGCTACGCTGCGCTACGCGAGGGAGATCGCGTTCGCCGCGGCGGAGGTGTATGCCGACGCCGCCGAGGTCCGAGGCGCCTGGGACGCCCGGCTCGAAGAACTCGTCGTCGATGCCGTGTTGCGAGGCGAGGCGGACGGCTCCATGCAGTCGCGCGCGGCCGCGCTCGGGTGGGGGTCGATTGCCGACGTGGCCGTCGTCGTGGGCAGCACACCCTCGGGTGGATCGGCAGGACTGGTCGATGCCATGCACCGGGCCACCCGCCGGATCGGTGTGGAGTCGTTGGCCTCGGTGCAAGGCCGACGATTCGTCTGCATCCTCGGTGGGGCGTCCAACGCCATCGCGTCGGCGGGGCGCCTTGCCGACCTATTCGCCGACGGGCCCATCGTGGTCGGCCCGACCGTCCCGCACTTGTTCGCCGCCGGCCGTTCGGCCAGGGCTGCCTTCTCCGGCTATGACGCAGCGCCTGCCTGGCCGGACGCACCCCGGCCGGTGCTGGCTGACGACCTCCTCGTCGAACGAGCCCTCCTGGGCGACCCGCGGGCGCGGACGGTGTTGGTGGATCGGATCTGGAGTCCGTTGAAAGATGCCGCAGGCGGGTCCTTGCTCAGCACTGCCGAGGCATACCTGGGCAGTGGGGCCGCCATCGAGGCCGCGGCTCGGACCCTATTCGTCCACCCCAACACCGTCCGTTACCGCCTGTCCTCCATCGAAACCCTCACCGGGTACCGGCTCACCGACGCCCGCGATGCCTTCACCGTGCGTGTAGCACTGGGGTTAGGCCGCTTGGGCCGTCCGCCCACCGGCCCCCCTCGACTGGCTTTGTAGGTTTCCTCCAAAACCTTGCTGCAAGGTTGGTGACCTTCCGCCCGGCCAGTCGCCCGGGTCGGCCGACAGGCTTGAGGGGTGATCGTCATCGTCTGCCCCGGCCAGGGCAGCCAAACCCCGGGGTTCCTCAGCCCGTGGGCGGAACTGCCGGACGTCGCCACGGCACTAGGCGAACTGGGCCAGGCCGCCGGGTTGGACCTCCTCGCGCACGGCACCACCAGCGACACCGAGACCATCAAAGACACTGCCGTCGCACAACCGCTCATCGTGGCCGCCGGACTCGCCACGGCGATCCCGCTGCTCGCCACCCCGTATGCCGTTTCCGGCCGCCTCGTCTCCGGGCACTCCGTGGGGGAGATCACCGCGGCCGCCCTAGCTGGGGTGATCACCCCAACGGATGCGATGCGCTTCGTCGCGGTGCGTGGCCGCGGAATGGCTGCGGCGAGCGCGATGGCGCCGACCGGCATGAGCGCCGTTCTCGGTGGCGAGAAGGAGGAGGTCCTGGCCAGGCTGGGCGATCTGGGCCTGACCCCGGCCAACATGAACGGCGCCGGACAGATCGTTGCGGCAGGCACGATGGAGCAGCTCGGCGCCTTGGCCGCAGATCCCCCGACCAAGACCCGCGTGATCCCGCTGAAGGTCGCCGGGGCGTTCCACACCGAGCACATGGCGCCGGCCCTCGCCGAGCTGTCCGCGATCGAACAGCGCGTGAGTGCGACGGACACCACGGCGGCGGGGACAGTGGTCGTCTCCAACGCCGACGGCGCGCTCCTGACCGACGGTGCGCAGATTGTGAGCCGGCTGGTCACCCAGGTGAGCAACCCGGTCCGCTGGGATCTGTGCATGCAGTCCTTCGCCGACCACAACGTCACGACGCTGATCGAGCTCGCCCCTGCCGGGACCTTGGTCGGTCTGGCCAAGCGTGCCCTCCCGGGCGTGACGACCATGGCTGTGAAGAGCCCCGACGACCTCGACCGGGCGCGTGAGCTCATCGCCGCCGACGCCACCACAGGAGCCTGATCCCCATGTCCACTCCGGCTGTCCCCCGCAAGACTATTCACGCCCCCAAGGGAGCCCAGTACGCCCGCATTCTCGGCGTCGGTGGCTACCGGCCCGAGCGGGTCATCCCCAATAGTGAGCTCGTCGAGGCCATCGATTCCTCGGATGAATGGATCCGGGAGCGTTCGGGGATCGTGACACGGCACTTTGCAGCCCACGACGAGAGCGTTGTCGACATGTCCGTGCACGCCGCGCGTGACGCCATCGCCGCGGCGGGGGTGTCCGTGGAGGACATCGACGTCATCCTCATCGCCACCGTCACCCACCCGTACCAGACACCGGCTGCCGCCCCCGCGCTGGCCGAGCGCCTCGGCATACCGACCGTCGCAGCCTTCGACATCTCAGCGGCATGCGCCGGATACGCCTACGGGATCTCGCTGGCCAACGACATGATCCGCGGCGGTAGCGCCGGCCATGTGCTCGTCATCGGGGTGGAGAAGCTCAGCGACTTCACCGACTTCCACGACCGGGGAACGGCGTTCATCTTCGGTGACGGAGCCGGGGCAGCCGTTGTCGGCCCCTCGGACGTCCCCGGCATCGGCCCGACGATTTGGGGCTCGGACGCCACCCGCTGGGACGCCATCGCGCAACGCGTCCCGTGGACCGAGCTGCGGGACACCTGGCGGGCAGAGGCGGCCGGCGATCAGATGCCGTGGCCCGCCCTGACCATGCAAGGCCAGGCGGTCTTCCGCTGGGCCGTGTGGGGTATGCCGCCCGTGTTGGAGAAGGCGCTTGCCGCCGCCGGCATCACCGCGGGCGATCTGGACGCGTTCATCCCGCACCAGGCGAACATGCGCATCGTCGATGCCATGGTCAAACAGCTCAAGCTGCCCGAGCACGTCCCGGTGGCTCGCGACATCGCCACCACGGGGAACACGTCCGCAGCCTCTGTCCCACTGGCCACCGAACGTATGCTGCGCGAGGGAGAGATCCCCCATGGCGGGCTTGCCTTGCAGATTGGGTTCGGTGCGGGGCTGGCCTATGCGGCTCAGGTCATCGTGCTGCCCTGAGGTACCGGCGCCCGGCGGCCACGCCCTGGCACAAACAACAGAATCCCGTAGGCCCGCGGGTCACCTGGGCCAGACGCAATCAGCGAGCAACTCAAGGAGAATGAACATGGCTTCGAGCGATCAGGAGATCCTGGCCGGCCTTGCCGACATCGTCAACGAGGAGACCGGGCTGGACCAGGACTCGGTCCAGCTGGACAAGTCCTTCACCGATGACCTGGACATCGATTCCCTCTCGATGATGACCATCGTCGTCAACGCCGAGGAGAAGTTCGGCGTGCGTATCCCCGACGAAGAGGTCAAGAACCTCGTCACCGTGGGCGACGCCGTCAAGTTCATCCAGGACAACCAGTCCTGAGGCGTCTGCTTCGCCTCGTCCGGCGCGGGGCCGCCGAGCCCGCGGCCCCGCGCCATCTACACTCCGGACTAGCGGCACCACCGCACGCCTTCCGAGGAGCGCATACATGAGCACAGACCGTCGCGTCGTCGTCACCGGCCTTGGCGCAACGACCCCACTCGGAGGGACTGCCTTGCAGACGTGGGAGGGGATCCTGGCCGGTAGGCCCGGCGCTCGGACACTCGACCGGGACTGGGTCGAACGGTTCGACCTTCCGGTCACGTTCGCGGCCACCCTGGCCGTGGCTGCCGAGGACGTGCTGACCAGGGTCGAGGTTCGGCGGATGGACCCCAGCGCGCAGTATGCCGTCATCGCCTCGCGGGAAGCTTGGGCAGACGCCGGATCGCCCGAGGTGGAGCCGGAGCGGCTCGGGGTGGCCGTCGGCACGGGGATCGGCGGCGTACACACCCTGCTGAACCAATGGGACATCCTGCAGGAGAAGGGTGTCCGCAGGGTGTTTCCCCTCGCCGTGCCCATGCTCATGCCCAACAGTCCCAGCGGCAACGTATCCCTCGCCCTGGGAGCCCGGGCCGGCGCCCACTGCACGGTCTCGGCGTGTGCCTCGGGCGCCGAGTCGATGGGCGCCGCCTACGACATGATCCGTGCGGGTCGCGCCGACATTGCCGTTGCCGGTGGCACCGAGGCGGCCATGCACCCCATCTGCTTTGCCGGCTTTGCCCAGATGCAAGCGCTCTCGACACGCAACGAAAGCCCTGAGACCGCCTCGCGTCCCTACGACACCAGCCGAGACGGCTTCGTCATGGGCGAGGGCGCTGCGGTCATCGTCTTGGAGGCCGAGGAGCACGCCCGGGCTCGAGGCGCCAGGATCTATGCCGAGTTCTCCGGGATCGGGATGAGCTCGGATGCCCACCACATCACCGCCCCTGAGCCTGAGGGTGCCGGGGCTTCTCGGGCGATGCTCGAAGCGGTGGCGAACGCCGGTCTGGGGCCGCGGGACCTGTGCCATGTCAATGCGCATGCCACCTCGACGCCCGTCGGTGACATCGCGGAGAACAACGCCATCCGACGCGCGTTCGGCGACGCCGCCGACGGAATGGCGGTCAGCGCCACCAAGTCGATGACCGGTCACCTGCTTGGTGCCGCCGGGGCATTGGAAGGTGTGCTCACCATCTTGTCGGTTCACCACCGCATCGCTCCCGCGACGATCAATATCACCGATTTCGACCCGGAGATCACCTTGGATGTGGTCCGCGGTGAGCATCGGGCGCTGCCGGATGGGGACATCGCCGCGATGAACAACAGCTTCGGTTTCGGCGGCCACAACGTGGCGTTCGTCGTCAAGAGCGTGTAGCCGGGCGGTCGCGACATCGTCGTGCCCGCCGAGTAGCCGCGCGGGGCACAACGCGTCGTTTGGGGTATTGCTTGGGTGTCCGGCGAGGATACCGGCGGCGCTAGCCAACCTTGTGCAGCCAGCGCACGGGTGCGCCGTCGCCGGCATGCCGGAAGGCTTCGAGTTCGGCGTCCCAATCGGCGCCGAGGAGCTCTTGGAGCATCTCCGATACGGCCTCGGCGTCCCCCTGGGCGAGCATGACGACTTCCTTGAGCCGCTGCTCGGGGACCACGACATCTCCATTCGCCAGGGTCGTTGCATGGTGAATGCCCAGGCTGGGGGTGTGGGACCAGCGGGATCCGTCGCACCCGTCGGAGGGATCCTCGGTGATCTCGTAGCGCAGGTGCTCAAAACCTCGCAGCGCCGACGCGATCCGAGCCCCGGTGCCCTGCTCCCCTACCCAGGTCACTTCTCCCCGCAGCAAGCCCGGTGCAGCTGGTTGGCGCGTCCAGTCAACCGAGACCCGTGTGGACATCGCCGATTCCAGGGCCCAGACGATATGCGGGCAGAGCGCATTAGGGGTGGAGTGAATGAACACCACACCCCGCGTCTTGGTGCGCGACATTGTCACCGACATCCGAGTCTCCTTCGTGCGTGGGACGTCTTCCCCAACGCCTTGCACCAAGGTGATCGCCGAATATCGTTCAACAGTCGTGCCTATGCGGTTGTCAGGCACATTCTGCCCCACGACCCCCACTCACACCAATACCCACACACGACACGGCTGCCACTGAGGTTGACCCCGTTGGGTGGACATCCTGATCGCCAGGCGAGGGCTTGGCAGGGAAGAATGCCCTCATGGGTGCCAACAAGAAGAGTTGCACCCCGAAGTACCGGCAGGAGGCTGCTCACCTGGTGATCGACACGCAGCGCACGATCGCTGCGGTCGCTCGCGATATTGGGGTGGGTGAGGCGTTGCTGGGCCGGTGGGTGGCGATCGAACGGGCACGGATGGACGACCCGCCTCGAGCTCTCGAACGCGATCTTCGAGTACATCGAGATCTTCCACAACCGTCAACGCCGGCACTCGGCCCTGGGCTACCGCACCCCGATCGAATACGAACTACTCTCCGAGAAGACACCCCAACCCGCCTGAGACTCATCCCCGAGGGTGGAAACCAAGGGGTAGGGCAGGTCACGTTGTCACCTACTCGTGAAGCAGTCCCGAGCGATACTCGACGAGGTCGATTGTTTGATTGTGTTGTCCGAATCCTAGATGCACCCCACCCAGTGCGTGGCGTCCGTCTCAGGGCGTCTCACTGGACCTGCTTGGAGGTCGCTACTACATACCTGCGCTACATACCTCCAGGCCAAATCGGTTACCGGCGACACCAGTACAACCGGATTGACCTGCGGACACGTCGGTGGGGCGTGTCGGGCTTGAACCGACGACCGACGGATTATGAGTCCGTTGCTCTGACCGACTGAGCTAACGCCCCTAGCAGCCGCCGAGCCTATCGCGCCCGCGAGGGCGGGTCTCCACCTCGCCCATGTCCGGATGCCGCCGGTGCGCAAGGGCTCCACCAGCCACCGCAACCGATCGGATGTACGCCAGATGGACCGCCAGGACTGTTCTTGCGCGCGGGCGTAACGCCGTGTCCCGAGTAGCCGATTCACGTGCGTGGTGGTCAACACCACAGAGGGTGTGGGGCTAACTCCGCTAGCGAATTTCCTCCTGGGGGCGGCGTTGGCGTAGGACAACTCCCTCGGGCTCCTGCCAGGCCCGGCTCTCCAACATGGAGATCCCTCCAGGCGGCCCCGGCGCTTCCCTGTCGCGCTGGGGCCGCTGTTGGTTGTGGCGCCAGGGCTTTCGCGGTCACCTCATAGGTATCTGTCCGATCCTTCCCGTCGGTGCACGTCTTCGTCCTGTCAGGTCTCAGCCAGGACACGAATCGCCCGGGAGAGCCCTGTCACGCTGCGGCGTTGTATAGGTTGCTGCAATGCGCGAACCACTTGTCGTCATGACCGACGTCAACAAGCACTACGGCGATTTGCATGTCCTCCAGGACATCAACCTCACCGTGGGCAAGGGTGAGGTTGTCATCCTCATCGGGCCGTCGGGGTCGGGCAAGTCCACCCTGTGCCGCACGATCAACCGTCTGGAGACCTTCGAGTCGGGATCGATCACCATCGACGGCGAGCCGCTACCCGAGGAGGGCAAGGCGTTGGCCCAACTGCGCGCCGATGTCGGCATGGTCTTCCAGAGCTTCAACCTGTTTTCCCACAAGACCATCCTGGAGAACGTCACTCTCGGCCCGATCAAGGTGCGCAAGGTCAGCAAGAAGGACGCCGAGGAGCAAGCCATGGTCCTGCTCAAGCGGGTCGGCGTGGACCATCAGGCCAGCAAACTGCCTGCCCAGTTGTCCGGAGGCCAGCAACAACGCGTCGCCATCGCCCGATCCCTGGCCATGCAGCCCAAGGTGATGCTCTTCGACGAGCCCACGTCGGCCCTGGACCCGGAGATGATCAACGAGGTCCTCGACGTCATGGTCCACCTCGCCGAGGAGGGCATGACGATGGTCGTGGTCACCCACGAGATGGGCTTCGCCCGCAAAGCCGCCCACCGGGTCGTCTTCATGTCCGACGGCCAGATCGTCGAGGAGAACGACCCGGAGGCGTTCTTCACGCATCCCAAAAGCGAGCGCGCCAAGGATTTCCTCGGCAAGATCCTCACCCACTAAGACCACCCTCCGGCTGTGGCAACTCGTTGGTCACAGCGCACGACACAACACCAAAGGAAATAGAAGCATGAACATCCGACGCATCTCAGCGGCTGCAGCGATCACCGCAGCCGCCCTCGGCCTTGCGGCCTGCGGTAGCAGCGACGACGGCGGCAGCACCGGCGGAAGCGGAAGCATCAAGATCGGGATCAAGTTCGACCAACCCGGTCTGGGGCTGAAAGACGGCGACAAATACACCGGCTTCGACGTCGACGTCGCCACCTACATCGCGGACAAGCTCGGCTACGCCGCCGACAAGATCGAATGGGTTCAGGCTCCCTCGGCGCAGCGGGAAACCCTCATCTCCACCGGCCAGGTGACCTTGATCGCCGCAACATACTCGATCACTGACTCGCGCAAGGAGAAGGTCTCCTTCGCCGGACCGTACTTCATCGCCGGCCAGGACCTTCTGGTCCAGTCGAGCAACACCGACATCACCGGACCGGACAGCCTGGCAGGCAAGAAGCTGTGCTCGGTGACCGGGTCCACCTCCGCGCAAAAAGTCAAGGACAAGGTCCCCGGGGTGAACCTCCAGGAGTTCGGGACGTACTCGGAGTGCGTCGCCGCGCTATCGGCCGGTTCGATCGACGCGGTGACCACCGATGACACCATCCTGGCCGGCTATGCAGCCCAAGACACGTACAAGGGCAAGCTCAAGGTCGTCGGCGCCCCCTTCTCGGAGGAGCGCTACGGCGTTGGCCTGAAGAAGGGCGACACGGAGTTGTGCAACAAGGTCAATGACGCGATCACGTCGATGACCAGTGACGGTTCGTGGCAGAAGTTCGTGGACAACAACTTCGGCCCGGCCGACTACAAGGCCGGTGCGGGCAACCCGCCCACCCCGGACGCTTGCTCCTGACCTGACCAAAGGGACGTGGTTCGGTTGCTCGTATGCAGTCAGCACGGCATACGAGCAACCGAACCGTCCCGTGTGACGTGCATTGACAGACCGGGACAACCGGTCGGGAAAGGAGTGATGTCGTGGGGCAGATCCTGGCCGACTACGACATTCTGGGCGCCTTTTGGATGACGATCGAGATCTCCTTCTTCGGTGCTCTCGGCGCCCTGATCATCGGCACCATCCTGGCGGTCATGCGGGTGTCCCCCGTGGCCATGCTGCGGGGCATCGGCACGTTCTATGTCAACACCATCCGCAATACCCCACTGACCCTCCTCATGGTCTTCTCCATCCTGGGCCTGACCTACATCCTGGGCATGGAGTGGTCGGACAATCAGAAGACCAACGCGGTGATCTGGGCAGTCATCATCGTCGCCGTGTATCACGCGGCTTTTGTCTGCGAAGCGCTGCGATCAGGGTTCAACACCGTCCCACTGGGGCAGGCGGAGGCAGCCCGCTCGGTCGGGTTGACGTTCACGCAGAGTTTGCGTGAGGTCATCCTCCCGCAGGCCTTCCGTGGAGCGGTTGCCCCGCTGGGGTCCACCTTGATCGCCCTGATCAAGAACTCCACGGTGGCCATGGTCATCGGCGTGTCCGAGGCATCCGGGATGATGTATACGATCATCGAGAACGAGGGCAGTTCGCTGGGAGTCTTCCTGATCTTCGCCATCGGCTTCGTCATCCTCACCCTCCCGTTGGGGATGTACTTCACCCGGCTGTCCCGGCGTTTGGCGGTCAAGCGATGAGCGCCACCGTCCTCTTCGACTCCCCCGGGCCCAAGGCCCGCGCCCGCTACCGGGCGATGAGCGTCGTCGGCGCCCTGATCATCCTCGGCATCATGTGGGTTGTCATCGCCAAGTTCTCCGAGCGGGGACAGCTCACCGCGGATAAGTGGCAGCCGTTCCTCGAACCGAGCACGTGGGTCGACTATCTCGTCCCAGGCATCATCAACACGTTGAAGGCCGCGGCGATCTCCATCGTGCTGGCTTCGGTGTTCGGGCTGGTGTTCGGCGTGGGCCGGCTGTCCCAGAACGCCGCGATTCGATGGATTTCCAGCGTCATCGTGGAGTTCTTCCGTGCCGTTCCCGTGCTGCTCATGATGGTGTTCGCGTTCTTCACCTATGTGCAGACCGGCTTGGTGCCCAGCACACAAGCGCCGTTGGCCGGTGTTGTCACCGGCCTGACCCTGTACAACGGCGCCGTGCTGGCAGAACTCGTCCGCTCCGGCGTTCAGGGGCTGCCCGGCGGCCAGCGCGAAGCCGGGGTATCCATTGGTCTAAGCGAGGGCCAGACCTTGCGGCTGGTGCTTTTGCCCCAGGCGTTGACGGCCATGTTGCCCGCTCTGATCGGGCAGCTGGTCGTCGTCGTCAAGGACACGGCCTTGGGCTACCAGATCCTCTACACCGAGTTGCTGACGCAAGCCAAGACGTTGGGGTCGGCGCGTGGCAACACGATCCCGGCATACATCGTCGCAGCGATCATCTTCATCGCGGTCAACTTCACCCTCACCTGGCTGGCCAATCGCCTTCAGACGAGGATGAGTCGTTCCGGGGTGACCACCGAAGGCACCGGTGCCCCGCAACGCGCCGCGGTCGCCACGGCCCCGCACAAAGGGCTCAACGCGGAGGACACAACCGAGAGCAGCGTTAACCTGCCACCAGCCAAGACCGACTGAGGCATCGCCGCGAGCCCGGTTCGTCACGAAAGGCCCACTCACCTGTGACTGCCGTCCTCGTCGCCGCCGTCATGGCCGTCTTCGTCGGCTTCCTGGTCTTCGTCTGGCACCGGCTTGCCGTCGCGCCGCGCTGGGGGCACCGATGGGTGCCTTGGGTGGTCGGGGTGGTGCTGGCTGTGCTCACGGCCTTCGTGTTCGAGGGCTTCGACCGGTGGGGCACCCAGTTCTCACCGGACACGATGCGGCCCGTGGCGTGGACTGGGCAGGCGTTCTTCGCCGCCTGCCTCTACCTCTTCCTGGGACTGATACCCGTGTGGTTCGCCAGCGTGCTGCTGTGGCTCGCCCTGTGGGGCCGCGACCACGGTCAGGCCGCTCGGCGGCGACTCAACCGGGTCGCCTCACCGGTCATCCTGGCGGTGACCGTGTGCCTCATCGGCTACGGCACATGGGAGGCCACCCAGGTATCGGTGACCAGATACGAGGTCTCCTCGCCCGAGCTGCCCGAGCAGTTCGACGGCGTCACCGTCGCCCTGGTGACCGACCTGCACGCCGGAGCCGTGCGCAGCGCCGGCTTCACCCAGCAGGTCGTGGACCTCGTCAACGGCGAAGAGCCTGACCTCGTCGTCATCGCCGGCGACCTCGTGGACGGACCGGCTGGGCGCTACCGGCAGGAGATCACCCCACTGGCCACACTGCGGGCACCCTTGGGTGTGTTCGTGACGACCGGCAACCACGAGGTGTACGCCGACACCGGGGACTGGGTCGAGCAGTTCCGCTCCCTCGGGCTAACCGTCCTGGAAAACCAGTCCGAGCCCGCATCCCGGGGCGGTGCCAGCATCACCATCGCCGGGGTCAACGACCGGGAGGGTAAGGAACAGTGGGCCCCCGACTACGACGCCGCCCTCGCCGCGGCGCCCGCCTCCGGGTTCACCCTGCTCGCCGCGCACCAGCCGGTGCAGGCCGAGGAGGTCCAGGGACGCGGCGTCGACCTGCAGCTCTCCGGGCACACCCACGGCGGCCAGATGTGGCCACTGAACCACCTCGTCACCCTCCAACAGCCAATCATCGACGGCCTCCACGACATCGGCGACGTCCCCGTCCTGACCTCCAGAGGCGCCGGCGCCTGGGGCCCGGCCGTACGGATCGCGGCACCGCCGCAAGTGCCCATCATCACCCTCCACCGCCGCTAGCCCGACCCGGCCGAATCCGGCAAACCCGTTACGAGAAACGGCCCCCGTCTTGCGTTTCCGCAAGTCAGGAGCCGTTTCCGCTGGCTCCCCCGGTTGGACTCGAACCAACAACCCTTCGGTTAACAGCCGAATGCTCTGCCAGTTGAGCTACAGGGGAATGGTGCTGCGCAACCATAGCAAGGAGAGGCCGCAACCGCGAAAAGGGACCATCGCTCAAGCCATCCCGACCTGCTCCTTCAGCCCGCTCAACGCGGCACTCGCCGCGGTGATCAGCTCGGTGTCGGTGGTGGAGCTGTCCCGACCCATGACGATCTGGCCAATCAGCTCACCGGTGGCCAGGTCGCGCCGAACGACCACTCGCGCTCGCCGTCTTGGGCCAATGTCCACCTGGTCGGCCAGGACGACGCTGGCTTGCACCCGCTCCCGGAACGCCTCGGGGGTTGGGGAGTCCCCGCGCAGCACAACAAGCCAGGGCGGCTCATCATCGACCCAGGTCACAGTCAAGGTGAAGGTCTCGTGATCCCACGAGCCACCATCGACGTCGTGCCACGGCCGCAGCCGCAGATCACCGCCGTAGGCCGTCGTCAACGCGAGTGCGGTCCGACCGACGATCATCCATCCCCCTTCGGCACGCTCATCGCGTCCGACGGCAAGGACCCGCCCGGCCCGAGCACCCAGCTCAGCACGAACCTCGACGGGTAGCTCGTGTCCAACGCCACGACGCGGCCAGCTCACGAAGCATTCTCCTGTCGCAATTCGGCCTGTTCCCGCTGGAGCAGCTGCAACGTGCGGCTGGTCTCTCGGACCAGGTTCGGGTCTGCCTGGGGATCGCTGGACAGGCGCCGGAGGGAGCTCAGGACATCGGCGATTCGCCCGCTGAGGGCAACCTCGTGAACCCGGGCCAGCAAGGCCTCGACATACCGTTCTTCGGGGCGTCCGGTGAGCTTGTCCATCTTCGCCGGGAGATCCGCCACGGACAACTCCGCGATGAGGTGGGCCACGGAGGTGGGGGCCGCTGCCGCGACCGCCTCCACCCAGGACCGCGTCGACGTCGTCACGGCCGGGTCGCCGGCGCCTCGAAGCCCATCGAACACCGCTCGATGGGCCGGTGCCGTGAATGCCTCGGTGGGCAAGGCGTCAATCCTCCCGGCATCGACCATGCCTGGGTATTGCAGGAGTGCCTGCAGCAGCTGCCGTTCGGCCGCGACAACCGGGTCGCGCAGGTCTGGAGTCGGCATCGTCGACGCCAGTTCACGCGCTGATGGCTCGGGGACGTTGTCCACGGTCTCGCCTGCCGACGTATGCGAAGGCACGTCTGCTCCGCGGCCGCCGGACGTCGCGGCCTTGGTCACCTCAACCCGCAGCTGATCGACCTCGATGCCGATCCAGCCTGCCACCGTCCGGATGTACTCCGGGCGAAGCGCCTGATCTCGGATCGAGGCAACGATGGGCGCCGCAGCCTTCATCGCCTGCACCCGACCCTCGGCCTGGTCCAGTTCGAACCGGGTGATCGTCGTGCGGACCGCGAACTCGAACATCGGCACCGCCTCCTCGACGAGGTCCACCAAGGCTTGATCGTTCTCGGCGATGCGCAGCTCGCATGGGTCCATCCCATCCTGGGCGACCGCGACGAAGGACTGGCTCGCCCACCGCTGGTCTTCCCGGAACGCCTTCATGGCTGCCGCTTGACCAGCGGCGTCACCGTCGAAGGTGAAGATGACTTTGGCGGGCGCCTGGTCGGCCTCATCTCGCAGGATGCGACGGATCATGGTGATGTGGTCCGTCCCGAACGCGGTGCCGCAGGTAGCCACGGCAGTCGTGACACCGGCGAGGTGCATGGCCATGACGTCGGTGTATCCCTCGACGACGACCGCCTGCCGTGACGTTGCCATCGCCTTCTTGGCCAAGTCCAGCCCATAGAGCACCGTCGACTTCTTGTAGACCGGTGTCTCGGCCGTGTTGAGGTACTTCGCAGCGATCGGATCGTTCTCAAAGAGGCGCCGAGCCCCGAACCCGACCGTATCGCCGGTGATGTCAGCGATCGGCCAGATCAGCCGTCCACGGAATCGGTCATACAAGCCGCGAGAACCCCGGGCAGACAGACCCGAGACGACAAGCTCTTCGTCGGTGAATCCCAGACCGCGCAAGTGCCGGGTCAGCTCCTCACCGCCACGCGGGGCATACCCGACCCCGAAATGCCGGGCCACCGAGGAGTCAAACCCGCGACCGCGCAGGAAGTCGCGGCCGGGCCGAGCATCCGGCGCGTCCAGCAACGCGTGCTCATAGAACTCCCGCGCCGCCCGATGGGCCTCCACCAGCCGTGATCGTCGTGGGCCGGTGTCCCTCGGAAGGGCTCCCTCCTCGCGAGGGAGGTCGATCCCGAGCCGTTCGGCGAGCCGCTCCACCGCTTCGGCGAAGGTCAGGTGATCGACCTTCTGGACGAACTCGATGACATCGCCACCCTCACCACATCCGAAACAGTGGTACGTCCCAGCAGCGGGGCGAACGTTGAACGATGGCGTCTTCTCGTCGTGGAACGGGCACAAACCCTTCAGCGATCCCGGGCCGGCGGCACGCAGCGTCACATGCTCACGCACGATCTCCTCGATCGAGGTGCGCTCCTTGACGGCCGCGATACCTTCGGGCCGGATCCGTCCCGCCACTGACCCATCCTCTCAGCAGAAGCCGCGGTGCAACGCCACCGCCCGCACGTCTGTCAGGGAAGCGACCTGATCGACGATGACCCGCCGTGCGGTGGCGTCGTCCCCGGCGGCCCTGAAGTCGGCTAGCAATTCCGGGTCCAGGCGTTCTTCGGGGCGCTCCGCAAAGGCCCCCACGAGGCTCTCGATGACTTCTTGTTGCCACGCCATGAGTTCCACCCGCTCGGCGGAGTGCATGACGAAGTGCGCGGCAATCCCCTTGAGCACAGCGACCTCCGCGCGGGACTGCTCGGGGACGACCACGTCGGCCGCATACCGAGTCAGCGCTCCGCTGCCGGCCACGCCCCGGGTTGCCCGCTCGGCGGCGAGCACAAAGCGGCCGATGAGCCCGCTGGTCATGTCCTTCAAGGCGGCCAGCGCTGGTCGGGATCCGTCGAAGTGCTCCGGCACGAGCCCGGTCGCCAATACCCGCTCCAGCGCCGCGGACACCGCGTCGTGATCGAGGTCGCTGGCATAAGTCGCCCCCGCGACATCGATGACTCCGGCGGCCTGGTCGGCGTCCCGCAGCGCTCGCACGTCGAGCCGGCCACTGGCAATGGCGTCCTCGACGTCGTGCACCGAATAGGCCACGTCGTCGGACCAGTCCATGACTTGTGCCTCGATACACCGGCGCCGGTCCGGCGCGCCCTCCCTCAGCCAGGCGAAGACCTCATCCTCTGCGGCGTAGGCACCGAATTTCGCCGTGGCATACGGCGCGGCGCCCCGACGCCACGGATATTTTGTCGCCGCATCGAGGCTTGCCCGGGTGAGATTCAGCCCGGCGCTGCGGCCGTCGGGGTGGGTTCGTTTGGCCTCGAGCCGGGTGAGCAGCCGCAACGTTTGGGCGTTCCCTTCGAAACCACCGATATCGGCGCTGATGGCATTCAACGCCTCCTCGCCGTTGTGGCCGAACGGGGGGTGTCCCAGGTCGTGAGCCAGGCAGGCGGTATCGACGACGTCGGCGTTGCAGCCGAGCGCGGCCCCGAACTCCCGGCCAATCTGGGCTACCTCGATGCTGTGGGTGAGCCGGTTCCGGACGAAATCATCACTGGCAGGCTGGACGACCTGGGTCTTGGCCGAGAGTCGCCGCAACGATGCGCTGTGCACCAGCCGGGCCCGGTCTCGGGCGAAGTCGTCCCGGTCGGCCCGCTTGGTGACTGGGTCCTCGGCCACCCATCGCTGCCGGTCGTGTGCGTCGTATGCCACATGGGCAGCCTATTGCCGTCCCCGGACAGCGCGATCTCAACAAATGCGCCTCGATCGGGTCAACGGGCACCAATCTGGCCCCCGGTCCCGGTGGACGTGGAGGCCGCCGGTCGAATCTGGGCAAGATTGGGTCGGGAGGGGTGGGCGTCGCCCATCGGACCGGCAGCCATCGCCCGCAATAGGTTGTCGGTGACCGTCCGTGCGAAACCCACGGCATCGTCGGCGATCCCCAGCTTGGCCACCGGCCCGCGTACTGCCAGCGTCCACCGCATCGTTCCCGTGGCGAACACACCACTTCCGGAGGGCGTCGTGTAGTACGTCATGTCCGTGTATGTCCGTTTTGTCGACCCACAGGTACTGGGTGAGTGTGCCACCACTTCAAGAGACGTGGGTGTGCCACCTCCCGGGTATGCCCGGTCGGTCTCGGTACCGTTCAGACCCTCGATTTGGCTCCCCGTATGCAGTCCGGTCTCGGCAAAGAGGAAGAAGTCACCGCGACCCACCACGAACGGGCCCTGTGAGGGGTAGCACTCGTAGAGCATGCCGACGAGGGAGTTTTCCGGGTCGGCATGCGGTGCGGCCCGCCAGAGGTTCGTGGTCTCGACGGCGTTGCGGACCGGGTCCCCCGAGCCCTTATAGGTGACGACGGTTTGGCCATCGCCTTCGAAACGGATCCGCCAATACACCGCGTTGGCGCCGAGGAACGCCAGGTTGGTGCCGGCATCCCGGGCTGCGGTGACCGTTTGCCGCATGGCCGGGGACCAATACTCGTCATGCCCGAGTGACACCACCCCGGTAGCGGCGTGCAACGCATCCGGCTGCTCCAGGTCGTACGAGGTGGTCCACGCGAGCGGAATGCCGAGGCGTTCGGCTCGCTGGTCCACCGCGACCTCATAGAGCAGGTAGCGCGAGGCCCCGTTGGAGTCGTACGGCCGGTGGAAACTCACCCGGTTGGCTCGGGGCAGCTCCGCCCCCTCGGGTGCCTTGTACAGCGAGTAGCCACCCCAGGTGTTGTACGCGGCATACGTCGAGGTGGCCTGGACCAGAACGACCTTGCCTGCGGTGGAGCGCGAGCGCAGGGTCAGCGGGATCGCCTTCCACTTCCCCGAAGCCCGCAACATAATCAAGTAGGAGCCCTCAGGCCATCCGGTGGTGTCGACAGTGAGGTTCTGCTTCCACGGGGCAAACACCTCACCGCCCGCCCGGATGACCTCGGCGGGTTGCCGCAAGCCAGGCTGCGCGTTCGATTGCCAGATCTGCCGCCCACCAAGGCCGCGATACCACCCGATCCGGTAGGCCGTGGCCGTCCACGATCCCAGGGTGGACTGGACGAACAGCCCCACGTGTTCGCCGGGAAGCGCCGACACGGTGGAGGTGAAACCGGCCAATTCCTGCTCATCAGCCAGGCGTGTGGCCGATTCTGACCAGGCCCGAGTTCCTGGCCGGTCGTTCTCGGCGGCCAAGGATGCGACCGACCCATCCGCCGGTGTCGAGGTCGCTGGGGGTGGGTTGTTGGTGCTCTCGGTTGCGGTCGTGGCAGGGGCGCGCGCTGTCGACGTTGGCAGTCCCTGTTGGCTGCCCGAGCACGCGGAAACACCGACGACGAAAGAAAGAAGCGCGGGGAGCAGGCGTCGGCGACTCCCAAGCTTTCCGCGTCGGCTCCGCCGGGTACCGAGGGTGTCAGGGGTCGGCGTGCTCACGCTAGCCGCCTGAGACCGACAGCTCGGCCTGGGCGATCTCGGCGCGCTGGTCGGCGGTCAGCTCCGGCGAGTCCAGCCATCCGTGGGGGAGGGCGACGGTTCGCGGGGAACCAGCTCGTCCGCGCTGGCCCTCGGCCGCCTGGCCGGGCCATGGTGCCTCCAGATCCAGCGTGGCCAGCAGGGCATCGAGCGCGTCGAGGGAATCGACCAAGGCGAGGTGATGGCGCACCTGTGACCCGGCCGGGAATCCCTTGAGGTACCAGGCGATGTGCTTGCGGATGTCGCGACAGCCGCGCAGTTCATCCCCGTAAAACTCGACCAGGGCCTGGGTATGCGCTCGCAACGTCGCCGCCACCTCACCCAGCGTTGGGGCCACCCGCGCGGGTGATCCGGCAAACGCCGATGCCAGATCGGCGAACAGCCACGGGCGCCCGAGGCAGCCACGGCCGACAACGACCCCGTCGCAGCCGGTCTGCTCGAGCATGACCAGGGCGTCTTCGGCGGACCAAATGTCACCGTTGCCAAGGACGGGAATGTCGGTGACGGCCTCTCTCAGCCGGGCAATCGCCGACCAGTCGGCGTGACCGGAGTATGCCTGTGCGGCCGTGCGAGCGTGCAGCGCGACCGCGGCCGCGCCCTCGGCCTGCGCAGCCAGGCCGGCCTCGAGATAGGTGACGTGGTCCTCGTCGATCCCGACACGCATCTTCACGGTGACGGGCACGGCATACGGGCTGGCTTCGCGGACAGCAGCGGCGACGATCGCGCGGAACAGGTCGCGCTTCCACGGCAGTGCCGAGCCGCCCCCCTTGCGGGTGACCTTGGGCACCGGGCAGCCGAAGTTGAGATCTACGTGGTCGGCGCGGCCCTCGGCGACCAGGATCCGCACGGCGGCAGCCACGGTCGCCGGGTCGACCCCGTAAAGCTGCACCGACCGGGGTGACTCGCCCGGGTCATGTTCGATCAACCGCATCGTTTCGGTATGCCGCTCTACGAGCGCCCGGGAGGTGATCATCTCCGAGACGAACAGAGCGCTGGCACCCTGCCCCGGCGGTCGTCCGGTGGCCATGGCTAGGCCTTGATCAGCGAACTCCCGACAGATTCGCCGGAAGGCCCGGTTGGTGATCCCAGCCATCGGGGCCAACACGACGGGCGACTCGATGATGTGTGCTCCGATTCGCAACGCCGGCATCATGGATGCCCGAGGAGACGGGGTGGGGGTCACCGGGGCCGGTGCAGCGTGGGAAGACATGTCGGCAGCATTCTCGCCCACGAAGTCGCCGGCTCAAGTCGCGGCTCTCCGGATCCTGGTTGACTGGCCAGGTGGATCCCGTCATCAGTGTGAGCGATCTGGCCGACATCCTGCACCGACCGGGCGTCGTGGTGCTCGATGTGCAGTGGAACCTCGTCGGCGAGCCCGGTGACCAGCTGTATGCCGCCGCGCACCTGGCCGAGGCGGCACACCTCGATCTCGATACGGCGCTGGCCGGGCCGCCTGGAGTGGGCGGTCGCCATCCACTGCCCGACCCGCTCGTCCTGCAGGACGCGTTGCGGGCGGCGGGGGTCCACGACGCCAGCCATGTCATCGTCTACGACCAGGCCACCTCGCTGGCTGCCGCCCGGGCGTGGTGGGTGCTGTCGTGGGCGGGCCTGGATGCCGTTCAGGTCCTCGACGGGGGGCTGACTGCCTGGGAGGCCGCCGGTTTGCCGGTGACGTCGGCGCCGTTGACTCCCCCCGTCGGCAGCGTCAGGGTCGCACCGGGCGCGCTTCCGGCACTCGATGCCGCCGGTGCCGCCACCATGGCCGCCGATGGGGTGTTGCTCGATTCCCGGGCAGCAGAGCGTTTTCGCGGCGACAGCGAGCCGATCGACTCAGCCGCGGGACACATTCCTGGGGCGGTGAACGCCCCGATGAGCGACCAGATCACCGCCGCCGGCTCGCTGCGCTCCGGCGAGGAACTACGTCGGTACTTCGCCAGGCTCGGCGTCGACGGGTCCACCCGGGTCGCCACCAGCTGTGGGTCCGGGGTGACTGCTGCGCATACGGCATGGGCGTTGGCGAGCATCGGGATCGACGCGGCCGTCTATGTCGGATCGTGGAGCAATTGGATCATCGACCCGAGCCGGCCGATCGCCACCGGGGCGTGACGGCGGCGTCGAGCTGGCGCGGCTCGCTCCTGCGGTGCGTCAGCAGCCGATGAGCCGCTCCGCCAGCCACCCGTGGACCTGATCCAATCCGATGCGCTCCTGGTCCATCGAGTCCCGTCCGCGCACGGTGACGGCCTGGTCTTCAAGGGTGTCGAAGTCGACCGTGACACAAAATGGGGTGCCGATCTCATCCTGGCGGCGATACCGACGCCCGATCGCCCCGGCGTCATCGACATCGACGTTCCACGATTCGCGCAGCGTGGCCGCTAGGTCGCGGGCCTTGGGGGTCAGGTCGGCGTTGCGAGACAGCGGCAGCACAGCCACCTTGACCGGGGATAACCGCGGGTCCAGCCGCAGCACGGTCCGGCTATCCACCCCACCCTTGGTGTTCGGGGCCTCGTCCTGGGAATACGCATCGACCAGGAAGGTCATCAGCGAGCGCGACAGACCGGCGGCCGGCTCGATGACATACGGGGTGTATCGCTCCCCGGATGCCTGGTCGAAGAAGGACAGCTCGGTGCCGGAGTGTTTGCTGTGTGTGGAGAGGTCGAAGTCGGTGCGGTTGGCGATGCCCTCGAGTTCCCCCCATTCGCTGCCGGTGAAGTTGAACCGGTATTCGATGTCCACCGTACGCTTGGAGTAGTGCGACAACTTCTCCCGTGGGTGCTCATACTGGCGCAGGTTGTCGCGGTTGATGCCGAGGTCGGTGTACCAGTTGGTGCGCGCGTCGATCCAGTACTGGTGCCAGTCCTCGTCCTCGCCAGGCTTGACGAAGAACTCCATCTCCATCTGCTCGAATTCCCGGGTGCGGAAGATGAAGTTGCCCGGGGTGATCTCATTGCGGAACGACTTGCCGACCTGCGCAATGCCGAAGGGCGGTTTCATCCGCGCAGCACCCTGGACGTTGAGGTAGTTGACGAAGATGCCCTGGGCGGTCTCCGGACGCAGGTAGTGCAGCCCGGACTCGTCCTCCAGGACGCCCAGGTGGGTCTTGAGCAGGCCGTTGAATTCGCGTGGTTCGGTCCACTCCCCGCGGGTGCCGCAGTTGGGGCAGGCCACCTGGGCCAGGTCGACATCGTCGGGGTCGATCTCGCGGCCCTTCTTGGCTTCCTTCTCGGCCACGGCCTCCTGCAGGTGGTCGGCCCGGTAGCGCTTGTGACAATGCAGACATTCCACGAGCGGATCGACGAAGGCCTCGACGTGTCCGGAGGCGACCCACACCTGCCGGGGCAGGATGATCGAGGAATCCAAGCCGACGATGTCGTCGCGGCGGTGCACCATGGCCTTCCACCACTGGCGTTTGATGTTCTCCTTTAACTCCACCCCGAGCGGACCGTAGTCCCAGGCCGAGCGGGTGCCCCCGTAGATTTCACCGGACGGAAAGACGAAGCCGCGCCGTTTGGCGAGGCTGACGACGGCGTCAACGGTGTTTGTCGGGGTTGCCATGGCACCGATGCTATCCGGCGCGCTCTATCCTTGGATGTTGTGTCCGGTTCTGTGCGCACCTCGATTGAGCGTGCCAGCTTGCCCCTGCTCACGCGCATCGCCCATCTGCCACGCGCCGTTCCGTTCTTGGTCATTCTGGCGCTGACTCTCATCGGCGGATTCGCCCCGTTTCCGGCCGGGGTGTGCCTCCTGCTTGTCGCGGCGATACTCGGCTGGATCGGCTATCTCGGCTGGCCCCGACTCACCAGCGCCGAGCGGCTGATGCGGGTCGCCGTGATCGCCCTCGTCCTAGCCATTGCCGTGATCCGGCTGAACCCGAGAAGCTAGGCCACACCACCATGGATTGACAATCATTCTCATCTTAGTTGAGAATGATTGTCATGTTGATGCATTCGCGAGTCCGCGCAGTCCTTACGTTCACTGTCGTGCTCGGTGCGACCACACTGGCGGGTTGTTCGAGCGGGACCGACACCTCGATCCCCTCCCCCGGTGACACCATCACCGTCGATGCCTCGTTCTACCCCCTGGAATACCTGGTGACACGCATCGGCGGTGAGCACGTCAACGTATCGACGCTGACCAAGCCCGGCGCCGAGCCGCACGATCTCGAGTTGGCCCCCGCCCAAGTGACCGACATGACCAAAGCCACCCTGGTGGTCTATGAGTCCGGACTGCAGCCCTCCGTGGACGCCGCTGTCGCCCAGGTGGCCAAGGATCATTCCTTCGATGTCGTCCCGGCTGCCGATCTGACGCTGCACCGGGAACCGGAGGCAAGCGGCCACGCGCCGACCGACGATGGCGATGCCAACCCAGAGATGGACCCGCATTTCTGGCTCGACCCGGTGCGCTATTCAGCAGTGGCCACGGCCATCGGTGCCAAGCTTGCTGAGGTCGACCCCGACCATGCCGCGGACTATGCCGCCAACACCGACAAGGTCACGAACGACCTCGCCGAGCTGCACAAGGCCTACGTCGAGGGTCTGGGCAACTGCGCCACCACCCAACTCGTCACCGGACACGCTGCGTTCGGCTACCTTGCCGAACGCTACGGGTTCAACCCGGTGGCCATCAACGGGGTTTCCCCCGATGTCGAGCCGAACGCGGCCGATATGAAGGCGATCGTCGACCTGGTGAGAACCGGCAACGTCACCACGGTGTATGCCGAGACGCTGGTCTCCCCCGCTCTGGCCGAGCAGATCGGCAAAGAGACCGGGGCCGCAGTCAAGGTGCTCGACCCCATCGAGGCCATCACCGATCAGTCCTCCGGCAAGGACTACCTTGAGGTCATGCGGTCCAACTTGGCCACGCTGGAGACCGGACAGAGGTGCTCATGACCTCGGCCGCTTCCCCGGATGCCACCGAATCGGGCGGGACTCCCGCGGCCGGTTCACCGACGGCCACCCTCACGCCCGTGATCCAGATCCACGCCGGCGCCTTCGGGTACGCCGATGGTGCGGTCGTCCACGGGGTGGAGCTGACGATCGGATCCGGTGAGGTGGTCGCCCTCGTCGGCCCCAATGGGGCAGGCAAGACCACCCTGGTCAAGGGCCTGCTCGGGTTGACCGCGACACTCGGCGGCAGTGTGTCACTCTTCGGCACACCACTGGCGGAGTTTGGCGAGCGCACCCGGTTGGGCTATGTGCCGCAGCGGCATACGTTGAGCTCGACAGTGCGGGCCACTGCCCGCGAGATCGTCGCGGTGGGCCGGCTCCCCCATCGGCCGTTCTGGCGCCCGGCGAACACTGAGGATGCCCGGATCGTCGAGGAGTCCCTACGTGTCGTGGGCCTGGCCGACCGTGCCGACACCGAGGTCGCCACCCTCTCGGGAGGTCAACAGCGTCGCGTCCTCATCGCTCGGGCGCTGGCCGGTCTGCCGGAGGCGATCGTCATGGACGAACCCACAGCGGGGGTGGATGTCGCTAACCAAGAAGCCCTCACCCAGGTGTTGGCCCGCCTTGCCCGCCGCAACGTCACCCTCCTCATCGTCACGCATGAGCTGTACGCCCTCCGCGACCTGGTCACCCGCGTCGTGAGTATTCGCGACGGAGGGATCGTCTTCGACGGAACCCCGACCGCCTATGCCAAGTTCGACCACGGCATGGCGCACGATCATGGCCATCACCATCCTGCCGAGGACGCCTTGCCCACCTCAGTGACCGGCACGTTCCCCGCGCCGCTGGACCCGACCTGGCGGGAGGCCGATCATGTTTGATCTGCTCAGCTACGGGTTCATGCGCGAAGCGCTGATGGGCGCACTACTGGTCGGTATTGCCGCGCCGCTGGTCGGTACCTTCCTCGTCCAGCGCCGGATGTCGCTGATCGGTGACGGCATGGGCCACGTGGCCTTGGCCGGCGTAGCGCTGGGGGTACTCACCGGGACCGCCCCGATCATCACCGCACTCGTCCTCACCGTCATCGGAGCCGTGGCCATCGAGTTGATCCGCGCCAAGGGCCGGACCAGCGGGGACCTGGCCATCGCGGTCATGTTCTACGGCGGACTCGCCCTGGGCGTGGTCCTCATCGCGAAATCGTCCACCTCAAACCCGGCAACATTGACCTACTACCTCTTCGGCTCGATCCTCACCACCACGTCCTCCGATCTGTGGATCTTCGCCGGCCTCACCGTTGCTGTGGTGCTGGTGACAACGATGCTGCGGAAGCGCCTGTTTGCCGTGGCAAATGACGAGGAATATGCCCGCGCCAGCGGCCTGCCGGTGTTGGCCCTCAACCTCACCCTGGCCGTGCTGACTGCCGTGGTGGTCGTCGTCTCCATGCGCGTCGTGGGTTTGCTGCTCATCAGCGCGTTGATGATCCTGCCCAATGCCAGCGCTCAAGTGCTCGCGCACAGCTTCACCTCGTCGGTGCGGCTGGCGGTGGTCTTCGGAGTGTTGTCCAGCCTCTTGGGGGTGACTGGGTCCTACTACGCCGGCACGCCCAGCGGCGGCACGATCGTCCTGGTCGCCATCGCGATCTTCATCCTCGCGACGATCACCCACCGGCTCAGGGAGGCTCAGCGCCTACGTGCTCATGCGCGCGCCGAGCGGCACGACCATGAGCACGGACCTGATTGTGGACACGAGGCGATCGCCCACGGTGACCACGTCGACTACCTCCACGACGGGCACCTGCACGCCCCCCACGAGGGCCACTACGACGAACACCAACGGCCCGAGGTCGGTGCCCGATGAGCCAGACCGCACGACGTCCCACCCGGCAGCGCCGGGCCTTGACCCAGCTCATGGCCGAGATCCCCGGATTCCGGTCGGCCCAGGACATCCACGGCCAGCTCACCGCGACCGGGACCTCGGTGGGCCTAGCCACCGTCTATCGGAACCTCCAGGCCATGGCCGCCGATGGCGAGATCGATGTGCGCCGCACCGAGGATGGCGAGGCGCTGTATCGAGCCTGCTCAACCGGCCATCACCACCACCTTATCTGCCGGGCCTGCGGACGGACTCTCGAGATCGCCGCCGTCGAGGTCGAGCAGTGGGCGACCCGCGTCGCTACCCACTACGGCTTCACCGAACCCGAGCATGTCGTGGAGATCACCGGGTGGTGCCCCGATTGCGCATCCGGCGGCGTCTCTCCTTAATCCCCAGCCGGATTCAAGGCAAGATGGCGGCGTGACGTTGCGCGAGGACCAGGCCGAAGCCGCGACCGATCCGGCCGCCGGCACCTCGGCACGCCTCAAGCGCGCCCGTACGGGCCTGGCCAATGGTGGTCGGGCGAGCATGCGAGCGACGGCCCGAGGCGGCCGTGCCGGCATTCGTGCGGCCGCCTCGGGCACTCGCGCCGGCACGACGAAGTTCCGTAGCTACGTCGCCTCTGAGGGTGCCGATGCGACCGGCCTGTCCCGGCTGACCGAGATGCACATCTTCGCTGCAGCCGGCGACGCCGCGGTCACCGTCTCGCTGGCCGGCACCATCTTCGCCATGCCGACCGGTCAAGCTCGCAGCCAGGTGGCACTCTTCCTGCTGATGACCATGGCGCCGTTCGCGGTGCTAGCGCCTCTCGTCGGCCCGATTCTCGACCGTTTCCGACATGGTCGGCGCTGGGCCATCGGGGCCACCCTGGCCACTCGGGCCTTCCTGGCCTGGGTGCTGGCCGGTCTGGTCACCGGTACCTCGTCGTGGCTCTTCCCGGTGGCACTGGGTATCCTCGTCATGTCCCGGGCCTATGCCGTCGCCCGCGCGGCAGCGGTCCCCCGGGTCCTGCCAGCCACGATGTCCCTGGTCCGAGCCAACTCACGGATTTCCATCGCCGGTCTTCTCGGAATGAGCGTTGGCGGTCTGATGGCCGGTGTGGTCGCCCGGATCGGGCCGAGCTGGTCGCTCCGATTCGCCTTTGCCATCTTCGTCCTCGCCACGATTCTGGCCATTCGCCTGCCGGCTTCGATCGATTCCGAACCAGCACCGCCACGTCGGCCTCGAGCCGAGGCGCGCCGGGCACCGTTGGCGCGGCTGCAGTTAGCCTGGGCCGCCGTTCCAGCACCGGTGAAGTTCGGCCTGGCCATCGACGGGGGCTCCCGGATGCTGTCAGGTTTCATGATCCTGTTCATCACCTTCCTCGTCCGGGGCCACCCGGTCGGCACCTGGACTGGGCCGATCGTTCTCGCCTTGGTCGCCGCCGCGGCCGGCATCGGCAACGCCGCCGGCTCATTGCTGGGCAACCGAATGCACGTCAGTCGTCCCGAGGGAACGCTCAGCGTGCTCATGCTCGTCGCCATCGCTGCTACGAGTGCCGCAGCGATCTGGTGGCATGCGGTCACTGCTCTCCTGCTCGGATTAATCGCCGGGCTGTTCGCTCAATTGGGCCGACTCTGCCTCGACGCGATCGTGCAACGGGATGTTGCCGAATCGGGCCGGGCCACGGTGTTCTCCTGGAACGAGACCATCCTGCAACTGTGCTGGGTCTTCGGGGGCGCCCTGGGCATCCTTATCCCGCTGCGGCCCTCGCTGGGCTTTGGCAGCACGGCGGCGCTGCTCGCGCTGTTCCTCGCCGCTGGAATATTTGTGCAGCGCCGGCATGCTCGCGCTGCGCTGCCCAGTTCGCCTCATCCCCCATCCTGCTGAGCGGCGAGGTTGCCGTATGCGATTGCTCCTGCTTGGTGGCACGGGCTTCCTCGGCCGAGCGGTCGCGCAGGCGGCGCTATCCCACGGGGTCGCGGTCACCTGCCTGGCCCGAGGCAGCGCGCATGTCCCGGTCGGTGCTGACCTGGTCCGCGCTGATCGGGACCTCGACGATGCACTCGCCGCGGTGGCCGGCCAGCCCTGGGACGCCCTCGTCGACCTCTCTCGTCAGCCTGGGCATGTTCGTCGGGCTGTTCGCGACCTGACCGCACGGCGCTGGGTCTTCATCTCCTCGGCCAGCGTATATGCCCGATTCGATCGGCCTGAGCAGGGCGAAGATGCCGAGCTGATCGCGCCGTTAGCTGGCGATGTACTAACCGACATGGGCCAGTACGGCGCGGCGAAAGTCGCTTGCGAAGCATCGATCCGGGCCAGTACAGACAGCTGGACGATCATTCGGCCGGGGCTGATCGGCGGGATGGGGGACGTGACTGGACGCAGCGGATATTACCCCTGGCGGTTCGCCCACCCGACTGGCCTGGACGTCCTCGTCCCGCCTGATCTGACCTTCCCGGTTTCGCTCTTCGATGTCGACGATCTCGCGACGTGGGTGGTGACATGTGCCCTGCACCGTACCCAAGGCGTGTTCAACGCGACCGGGGACACAACGACTTTGGGCCGGGTCCTGCAGACCGCTCGGACCGTCGCGTCAAGCACCGCGGTGCCCGCCCGGTCCCGGCGCCGGTCCTCACCGAGGGCCACGTCGAGGCATGGATGGGCCCACACTCGCTGCCGTTGTGGATCGATGACTCGACGTGGCGCTGGTTCACCACGTTGAATACTGTGGCTGCCCATCGCGAAGGTCTGAGGATCAGGCCCTTGGCCAGCACGCTTGCTGACGCACTCGAGTACGAAGGTCACCGGGATCAGCCCCGGGCGGCGGGCCTGACCGATGCGGAAGAAGTTGCCTTGCGCACCCTCCTGCGTCACCGGACAGGCGCCTCCTAGCGTGCCAAGTTGGGGGGCGGCACCGGCCGTTGGCGCCACTCACGGCTGCTCATTCGGGGTGTCGACCGCTCCGCCGTACCGCCGTTCACGCGCGGCATACGTTTCGATGGCCCGCCACAGGTGGCGCCGGTCGTAGTCCGGCCACAGGGTGTCCTGGAAAACCATTTCGGCATAGGCGCTCTGCCACAGCAGAAAGTTGGAGGTGCGCTGCTCGCCCGAGGACCGGATGAAGAGGTCAACGTCGGGCATTTGTGGGCTATACAGGTGCCGGGCGATGGTCCGCTCATCGATCCCGGAGGGCTTCAGTTCTCCGGCTCTGACCTGCTCGGCGATGACGCGCACCGCGTCGGCGACCTCGGCCCGGCCGCCATAGTTGACGCAAAACCACAGGTTGAGCCCGGTGTTGTCTGCCGTCATCTGCTCAGCGACCCGCAGTTCCTTGATCACCGAACCCCACAACCGTGGGCTGCGCCCGACCCAATGCATCCGAACCCCCCACGTGTTGAGCAGGTCGCGGCGGCGATGAATGACCTCACGGTTGAAGCCCATGAGGAAGCGCACCTCGGCGGGGGATCGACGCCAGTTCTCCGTCGAGAAGGCATACGCGGAGAGGTTCTTCACCCCGACCTCGATGGCTCCGGCAATAACGTCGAGCAGCGCCGCTTCACCGGCCTCATGCCCGGCTGTGCGGGGCAGGCCGCGCCGGTTGGCCCAGCGTCCGTTGCCGTCCATGACAATGGCGACATGGTTGGGGATGGCTGCTGCCGGGAGATCGGGCGGCCGGGCACCCGACGGATGCGGGAACGGGGTCTCGTATGCCGGCCGGGACGTCACGGTCTAAGCGTACGAGTCCGGCATGGATTCCCGGGTCAATCGAGTCAGCACCTCGCCGGGTTTGGTGGCCGGGTTGACAAAGGCCAGCCGCAGGACGGTCGACCCCTCATGTGTCGTCGGTAGGCAGAGGATCTCCCCTTCGAGAGCCATCGCCTTGGACCACCGCTCGTAATCGGCATCGCCCCAGCCGACCCGCTCGAAGAGCACAACGGTCAGGTCTGGTTCGCGAAGCAGGCGCAGGTGCTCGCTGGCCGCGATGCCGTCGGCGACGGCGCGCGCGGTGGCCAAGGTGGACTCGACGGCTGCGGTGTACTTGGCGGTGCCATGCGTCGCCAGGGAAAACCACAACGGCAACCCCCGCGCCCGACGAGACAGGTGTATGGCCAGATCAGACGGGTTGGGGGCGTCTCGATCGATGGTGTCCAGATAGGCCGCGGACTGGGTGTGCGCCGCTCGACCTGTGGCCGAGTCGCGATAGATCAGGGCGCAGCAGTCATAGGGGGCGAACAGCCACTTGTGCGGGTCGACGATCATCGAGTCGGCCCGCTCGATCCCGACGAACCGGCCACGGGCACTCGGGGCGCACAGGGCCGCTCCCCCGTATGCCGCGTCGATATGGAGCCAGATCCCCAGCGGCGCGGTCACCTCGAGGATCCCCGTCAAGTCGTCGATGATGCCAGCGTTGGTCGTCCCGCCGGAGGCGACGACGGCGAAGACACTGTCGGGATCCTCGACGGTGTCCAAAGCGGCCAGGAGGCCTGCTGCACGCACCCGGCCCTGCGCATCGGGTTCGATGAGCACCACGTCGACATCGAGGACCCGCGCGGCACTCTCGATCGAGGAATGTGCCGTGGTGGCGCACGCGAACCGCCATCCTGTGCGGGGACGAGCCGACAGCCCGGCGGCCACACGCCGGGCGCTGGCTCGGGTCCTGGCTGCGTGGAGCGCGGATAGATTGCCCATGGTGCCGCCATTGACGAAAACCCCGGCCGCACTTTCCGGCCAGTCGAGCAAACCGATAAGCCAGCCCAACGCCTGATTTTCGGCCCAGATAGCGCCCGCACCGGCTTCCCACAGCCCACCGAAGATGTTCGCCGCGGACGTGGCCGCGTCGAACGCCAGCGCCGCCCGGGTCGGGGCAGCCGGGATATAAGCGAGGTTCATCGGGTCGTCCTGAGCCCGGGTGGCCGGAACGAGGATATTGGCGAAGATGTTCATCGCCGCATGGCCGCCGATGCCGTCGGGGGTCACAGTCGGCCCGGCCTGGGCGGTCAACTCCGAGGCCGCTCGAGCGGTGCTCTTGGGATCCGAGGGGCTGACGACGCGAGAATTTGCCCAGCCGACCACCTCGTAGGCGGTCAGGGACTCATCGCCCCAGATGGGATGAGACGTCGGTGTACTCATCCGGACACCATGGGGCCAGCGGACCTGTCCTGGCAAGCCCTTCGTGTTCGAACGACGTCAGCCGCGCTCGACCAACGGCAGCGAACGCACTTGCCGTTCCAGATGCCATTGAAGGAAGGCCGCGGTGAGCCCACTGCCCTCACGCCGATGCCCTCCCTGTGAGGCGTCGGCCACGGCCCAATCACCGCTAAGCAGCGCAGCGAGCAGAGTCAGGGTCTCCGGGGCGGGCGCGGCCGACCCGGGAGGGCGGCAGGAGGGGCATACCGAACCCCCGGAGGGAATATTGAAGGCTCGGTGCGGGCCGGGGTCACCGCAGCGTGCGCAGTCACCGAAGCTCGGTGCCCACCCGGACACGGCGAGCGAGCGCAGGAGATAAGCATCGAGCACCAACGATGGATCGTGGGCTGCTTCGGCGAGCGCCCGCAAGGCTCCGGCGAGCAAATGGAAGTGGGCCGTCGCCACGTCATGCTCCTCGGTGAGCCGGTCGCACGTCTCAAGGATCGCGTTGGCGGCGGTCCACGCCTCATACCTGCGGGAGATCGACTCCCCCCATGTGTCGATGGTCACGGCCTGGGTGATGGTGTCGAGATTGCGACCCTCGTAGCACTGCACATCCACCCGCATCCCCGGTTCGAGGCGCGCGCCGAAACGGCTCTTGGTGCGACGCACGCCCTTGCCGACCGCGCGAACCTTGCCACGGGTGCGAGTCAGGAGGGTGATGATCCGATCCGCTTCGGCGAGCTTGTGCGTGCGCAACACGATGGCTTCTTCGCGATACAGCGGCACCCCTCCATTGTCGCTCACCACTCCGACGGCGCCGGGACCCGAGAAACCAAACGGCGTGCCAAGGCCCTTGCGTACGGCTAGCCTTGGCGACATCGTCACTGTCGCACGTGTTTCGCCGCTCGGGGGGACATCATGACCGTTGCACACACGCCGTTGGCAGACCAGGTGGCTGGACTTATGCCCGAGGTCCTCGCCGAACTCAAGGCCATGGTCGCCATCCCGTCCATCGCCTTCCCGGCCTTCCCGAGCGAGCCGGTTCACGATATGGCCGCACGTGCCGTCGCTGCCTTCGCCCGATATGGGGTACCGGCTCGGTTGCAGGAGGTGCCCGGTGGCTTCCCCGCGGTCTGGGCCGACGTGCCAGGACCGGATGGGGCACCCAGGGTGCTGCTCTACGGGCACTACGACGTGCAACCGGCACCCAAGGACCAGGGATGGCAGACCGACCCGTTCGTAGCCACTGAGAAGGACGGCCGGATCTACGGCCGCGGTGTGGCCGATGACAAGAGTGGCATCGCCATCCATCTGGCCACCCTGGCCGCGTTCAACGGAACTCCACCGGTGTCGGTAACGCTCGTCCTCGAAGGCGAGGAAGAGACCAACAGCCATCTGGAGGGGTTCGTTGCGGACCATCCGGAGCTGTTCCAGGCGGACGTTATGGTCATTGCCGACATGGGAAACCTCACCGTGGGGCAACCGGTGATGACCACCGACCTGCGCGGTGACGTCAAGGTCGTCGTCGGGATCGAGACCTTGGCCGATCCAGTCCACTCCGGCCTCTTCGGCGGAGCCGCGCCAGATGCCCTAATGGCGCTGATCAGGCTCATCGGGACGCTCACCGACCCGGACGGCACCTGTGTCGTCCCGGGTATCGCTTCGGATAATTGGGGTGGGGTGGGCTACGGCGAAGAGATGTTCCGGGCCAATGCCGGCGTGCTCGACGGGGTGCAGCTGGTGGGTTCGGGCAGCATCGCCAGCCGGCTATGGTCTAAGCCGTCGATCTCGGTGCTCGGTATCGATTGCCCAGACGTCGACACTGGCGGGAACGTGCTACAGCCCCGAGCTCGTGCGCGGCTGGGTATGCGGATCCCACCCGGGCAAGATCCCGACGAGGCCATGGTCGCGCTGACCACGTACCTCACCGATCGGGCCGGAGGCGCTGTCCGGCTCACCGTCACCCCGGAAAAGGCATCGCCGGCGTTCCATCAGGATCCGGGCGGCCCAGCCTTCACGGCCATGTCGCAGGCGCTGGCAACGGCATACGGCCAGGACGCCGGGACCCTCGGATCCGGCGGCTCGATCCCGCTGCTCGACCAATTGCGTTCCGCCAGCCCGCACGCCGAGTTCATCCTGGTCGGTGCACAAGATGTCGCCAAGGCCCGTATCCACGGCCCCAACGAGAGCGTTGACCCGAGCGAGATCCAACGGATGGCCTTGGCGCAAGCCCTCCTCCTACAGGCCCTGGGCAGCACGAGCTAGCCGGGCATCATGGACACCGTCGTTGTCATCCTTGAGGCTCTGGTGCTCGTCGGCGCCATCTATTTCGGTGTGCGAACCGGAGGGGTTGGGCTGGGGCTGTGGGGCGCCGTCGGCGTGCTCATCCTCGTTTTCGTCTTCCGGGCGCATCCGGGTGATATCCCGGCCGACGCCATCATGGTCATCCTCGCCGTCATCACGGCGGCCTCGGCAATGCAGGCGGCCGGGGGGATCTCCTACATGGTGGAGTTAGCTGAACGCGTAATTCGGTCTAGACCTCAATCGATCAACATCATCGCACCCCTGGTCTCCCTCGGGTTCTGCGCCGGAGCCGGCACCGGGAATATCATCTTTCCGCTGCTGCCGGTCATCTACGAGGTGGCCTACGAGCGGGGTATCCGACCGGAGCGGGCCTTGTCGACGTCCGTAGCGGCCTCCGGCCTGGCGCTCGCCGCTAGCCCGGTCTCGGCGGCCATGGCGGCATTCGTCGGGTTGACCGGAGCCACACAGGGAGCCCTGTCGCTGGGCCAGATCATCCTCATCACGCTACCGGCCACGATCGTCGGCACCGTGGTGGCCGCGCTGGTCTCCACTCGGATGGGCAAAGACCTGGCCGACGACCCCGTCTATCAGCAGCGCTTGGCCGACGGCGCGGTGAATCCGCCTACCTCCGGGCACGGCCCCACGAGCGCTCCGCGGCCACCACACGCGAAGGCGGCTGCGTTGACCTTCTTCGCCGGCGTCGTCATCGTCGTCCTGCTGGGGGCGTTCAAGGATTTGCTGCCGTCCTGGACCGTGGACGGGAAAGTCACCTCGTTGTCGCTGACTTCCCTCCTCATCATGGTCATGCTCGCGGTCGCGCTCGTGGTCATGTATGTCGGGCGGATCAAGCCGGGAGACATCCTCGATGCGCCGCTGACCAAGTCTGGCCTAACCGCCATCATCGCCCTCCTCGGGATCGCCTGGCTGGCCAACACCTTCATCGGCGCCAATGAGGATTCCGTCATCGGTGGCCTCACCGACATTGCCACCTCCACGCCGTGGTTCCTCGCTGTCGCCCTCTTCCTCGTCGCGGCATTGACCACGAGTCAGTCGGCATCGGTCAACACCATGATTCCGCTCGGACTCAGCCTCGGAATCGCCGTCCCACAACTCGCGGCATACCTGCCCGCCGTGGGCGGCGTGATGACCCTTCCGGCCAACGGATCACAGTTGGCCGCTGTCGAGATCGACCAGACCGGGAGCACCCGCATCGGCAAGTATGTCGTCAATCACTCCTTCATCGTCCCCACGCTTGTCATGGTGAGTGTCTCGGTGGGAGTCGCCATCCCACTGGCGGCGCTCGTCGGATAACGCGCGGCTGCTGCGCTTCTACCGTGCCGACGAGGTAGTGCCGGTGCCCGTCCTCGTGTCCGCCCGTACGGCGCTCTCACGGCATGACCGTGCCGAGTCGGGCGCGGTGAATCTCCTGGCCGTGGGCGGCTCGTGCCAGCGGACCTGGGAGCACAGCGTCGCCAAGGCCCCCAAGCCCGCCGGCCCGCGCATCCCCATCCAGGTCCGCCCGCCAGGGGTCTATTGAGGTCGCTTCGTCGATGGACGCGCGGTGACACCCTCGATCAGGGCTGCGATGAGCCGTCACAGCGTCGAGATCAACGACGCGGCGGGGACGAAGTAGTAGGAACCGGAGGTGGCGCTGGTGTAGCGGGTGAGCTCGTCGCGTGGTTCCCCGCGCTGACCGGCCATCCGTTGCAACATGGTGTGCAGCACGGATTGGTCGTGGCACAAACCGATGAAGAGCGTCCCATGCTCGCTGACGTTCCCGTAGGCGACGTTGCGACGGAGAATGTGCCCAACCTCGTCCTGGTCTGTGCGGGCCGCATGCGCCGAGGCCGGCTTCGGATCGAGCTCGGCGTCGGTGGCCTTGTCTCTCCCGATGGCGGCCGACTGGGCGGCATCGGTCAATCCCTCCCAAGCGGCGCTGTCGTGCAGCCACCGTTGCAGCAGCAGCACTGATCCACCGAGGCCGGGGCCCTCGCCGATGACGACGTGGCTCAGGACTTCGGAGGCGTCCGGATTCTCCGTGCCGTCGACGAAGCCGGTGAGGTCGAAATGCCCGTGATAGCTCCATCCGACGGTTTCCAGGGCCACAACCGCCACGGGGGCTAGCTCAGCAATGCTGCGACGGGCCTCGTCGAACACGACGTCCGGACCGCCTCCGGCAACCCACACAACCACATCGTGTTGGGTCGCCGGCATGGCGAACCCGTCATCACCGACAACCGGGTCGGTGAAGTCGTGCAACCCGTCGGGGCAGTTCTCCGGTTGCCAGCGCCGCCACAGCTGCGGCCGGATCCCGATGACCACGTTGCAGCCACCGGCGGTGGTCACCCCGGAGACGACGGCGCTCAGGGGTCGCGCGATGGTCTGCCACGATGTGTGCGGGTCGACGAGGTCGAATTCGAGCTGGTTGTGACTGCTGGTGCCGATGGCCAGGATGCCAGGTTGCGGGATGGCGAGCTCGTTCATGATTCGATCCTTCCCCTCGATCCCCACCTGTGCAATCGGAAGGACCAGCCGCCGATATGGCCGTTGCCGGCGGGGTCGGGCAGGCAGCGGGTCACGGACCTCCGCCGGGACGGCTGATGGTCGGCGCCGAGTCACCATCGCGCTCGGCTCGATTCAGCGCGGACAGGATGGCACGCAGCGACGCCTTGACGATGGACTCGTGCAGCCCGACGCCCCAGAGCACCCGCTCACCCACGGCACATTCAACGTATGCCGCGGCGCGGGCGTCGCCTCCGGCGGACAGAGCGTGCTCGGCGTAGTCCAACACTCGCACGTCGACCCCGAGCGGGCTCAGAGCGTTGATGAAGGCCGCGATGGGTCCGTTGCCTTCCCCGCTGATCTCCACCTCGTGGTCGTTGTCTCTGATGACCGATTCGATGTGCTCCACGCCGTTGTCACTGCCGGTCAGCGTCGAGCGAACCGGGAAGAACCTGCCCCATCGGGTTTCGCCCACTTCGGCGTGCAGGTATTCGTCGGCGAACATTTGCCAAATTTGTTCGGCTGAGAGCTCCCCGCCCTCGGAATCGGTCTTGCGCTGGACGACCTGACTGAACTCGATCTGCAGGCGACGCGGCAGGTCCAGGCCGTGTTCAGCCTTGAGCAAGTAGGCCACCCCGCCCTTACCGGATTGGCTGTTCACCCGCACCACTGCCTCGTAGGAGCGGCCGATGTCGTGGGGGTCGATCGGCAGATAGGGCACACCCCAGTCGATCCCATTGACGTCCGTACCGGCCTTCTCTGCCCGGGCGTCCATGTCCTCGAAACCCTTCTTGATCGCATCTTGGTGCGAACCGGAAAACGCGGTGTAGACCAGGTCACCACCCCAGGGGTGGCGTGGATGGACCGGAAGTTGGTTGCAGTGCTCCACGGTGCGTCGAATCTCGGCCATGTCGGTGAAGTCGATTTGCGGGTCGATGCCCTGAGAGAACAGGTTCATGCCCAAGGTGACCAGGCAGACGTTGCCCGTGCGTTCCCCGTTGCCGAACAGGCAGCCTTCGATCCGGTCGGCCCCGGCCAGGTACCCCAGCTCGGCCGCAGCGACACCCTCACCACGATCGTTGTGCGGGTGCAGGCTCAGCACGACGCTGTCACGGCGGTCGAGGTTGCGGCTCATCCATTCGATGGAGTCGGCATACACGTTCGGGGTGGCCATCTCGACCGTGGCCGGCAGGTTGATGATCATCTTGTGATCGGGGGTCGGGTCGATGACGTCGATGACTTCGTTGCAGATCCTGGCGGCGAACTCCAACTCGGTGCCGGTATAGGACTCTGGAGAGTATTCGTAGTAGACATCCGTGTCCGGGATGGTCTCTTCGAGCTTGCGGCATAGCCGCGCGGCCTGCAGCGCGATATCGACGATGCCGTCTTGGTCCATGCCGAATACCACTCGGCGTTGGAGCACCGAGGTCGAGTTGTAGAAGTGGACGATCGCCGATGTGGCGCCGCGGATCGCGTCAAACGTGCGCTCAACGAGGTGGTCCCGCGATTGTGTGAGCACTTGGATGGTGACGTCGTCGGGGATGTGCCCTCCCTCGATGAGCTCTCGCACGAAGTCAAAGTCGGTCTGGCTGGCGCTGGGGAAGCCGACCTCGATCTCCTTGTAGCCCATGGCAACCAGGAGCTTGAACATCCGCATCTTCCGGTCGGAGTCCATCGGGTCGATCAGGGCCTGGTTGCCATCGCGCAAATCGACCGCACACCATCGCGGGGCCGCGGTCATGACCTTGTCGGGCCAGGTACGGTCCGGCAGATCAACGGCGATCTGGTCCTGGAACGGCACGTACTTGCCGATCGGCATGCTTGTGGGGGTCTGTGGGGAAATCATCGCGCTTCTCGCCTTTGTTTGCTTGCAGGTGCCGGCCGGCAGCACTCACTCCGCGACGAGGGCGGCCGATCGTTCAGGCCCCGCCGCGGCACCCAAGGAGGAGAGTGCGACGCATACGGGCCAGTATGCCGCATCGCTGGCGACTCGCAGGCGCCAACCCCCCAAGCCGGTCGGGCCAGGTCTGTCGGACCGGTCGCTGGGACTCCTGGCCGGCCAGGCGGCTTCGCCTGTCACCTCCGGTTTTACGCCTCAGGTGACAACCCGGAGGTGCGCAAGGGAAATCTTCCCTTGAGCACCTCCGGGTTCCCTTGTCGAGTCCCTCCCTTGTCTAGTCCTGGCCTGTCTAGTCCTGGCCGTCGCTACCTCCCAACTCAAAGATTCTCCAGCCCCGCCATCCGGAATTGCACAACGCGGCGGACAAGGTCCAACGGCAACGGCCGCGTATGCGGAAACTGGACCGATCCCTTGCCTTGCGGATAGGTGGCGAAATCCTCGGCAAAGGCCTCGTGCCCGGTCGGGGTGGCATAGAAGCCGACGTGACCGGCATACCCGGCGAAGTAGACCAGGGGCCGTCCCGACAGTTTGTAGGCAGGCATGCCGTAGGAGATCGACTCGTCGGCTTCTGGAGCTGTTGCGGTGATGGTCGCACGCATCGCCTCCAGCCGCGCACGAACGTCGCCGTCAAACTGGGCGAGATACTCCTCGACACTGCCAACAGCCATGGCGGCAGCCTACGTCGGCTTATCCCGCCACGAGGGCGCGCTGAGCTACTCCCAGAGCCGATGGTAGGCGTTGATCGCAGGCTGCCCGCCGAGATGGGCATACAGCACATGAGAATGCGGATCGATGTCCTTCTCACGCACGAGGTCGATGAGCCCGGCCAGGGACTTGCCCTCATAAACCGGGTCGGTGATCATGGCCTCCAGCTGAGCGCCCAGACGCATCGCTTCCATGGTCGAGTCGATGGGAATGCCATAGTGCTCTCCGGCCCATCCGGAGAGCACCTCGATTTCGTCCTCGCGCAGGTCCCGGCCGATTTCGATCGACGTCGCCGTATGCCGCGCGATCCGCTCCACCTGGTCGCGGGTCTGTTCGACGGTCGCTGAGGCGTCGATGCCGATGACCCGGCGGCGGACTCCGGTGAGATCCTCCAGCGCGGCAAACCCGGCGATCATCCCTGCGTGAGTCGACCCGGTGACAGTGCAGACGATGATGGTCTCGAAGGTGAGCCCCAGGGATTTCTCCTGCTCGGCAACCTCGAATGCCCAGTTGGCGAAGCCCAATCCGCCCAGGGGATGCTCCGAGGCTCCAGCCGGTATCGGGTAGGGGGTGCCGCCGGCGGCCTCGATCTCGGCAAGGGCGTTCGTCCACGACTCACGAATGCCGATGTCGAACCCGGCCGGATCGAGCCGGGAGTCCGCGCCCATCATTCGCGAGAGCAGGATGTTGCCGACCCGGTCGTTCATCGGGTCCTCCCAGGGGACCCAATGTTCCTGGACGAGTCGGCATTGCAGCCCGAGGTGCGCGGCGACGGCGGCAACCTGCCGGGTGTGGTTGGACTGGTAGCCACCGATGGAGACGAGGGTGTCCGCTCCGGAGGCCAGGATGTCGGGAACGATGTACTCGAGCTTGCGGACCTTGTTGCCGCCGAAGGCCAGGCCCGAGTTGCAGTCCTCCCGCTTGGCCCACACCTGCGCCCCACCAAGGTGGTCCGAGAGCCGCTTGAGGTGATGCACCGGACTCGGCCCGAACGTCAGCGGGAAGCGGGGGAACTGGTCAAGCTTCATGGCCGCCTCGATCTGTTAGACGCGTTCCGGGGCGAACCGGGTCGTGGCGGCCAGGAGCTGATCCAAAAGGATATTCAGCTCAGCCGGTCGCCGGTCCGCGGGAACGAAACCGTCCTCACGGTATTCGAAGAACAGCGAGATCGGCAGCTGCTGACGGACGTCGATCATGTGAAAGTTGCTGACAATGCTGCGCCAGTGTTCCACCGCACGGACTCCTCCGTCGGCCCCATAGGACACGAACGCCACGACCTTGTGGGCCCATTCGCTGCCGAGGCTGTCGAAGGCGTTTTTTAGCCCCCCAGGCACCGAGTGGTTGTATTCCGGGGTGACGAAGACAAACCCGTCGCAGGCATCGATGGCCTCACTCCAGGCGGTGACCTGGGCAGACTCGTAGCGTTTGTTCGCCGCACCCGGGACGACGGCGCAGGTCAATAGGGGGACGTCAAACGCCATAAGGTCGATTAGCTCGTAGTCGACATCGGCATCCTGCCGCGCTCTGGCGCGCTCCAGCACCCATTGCCCAATGGCTAGGCCCTTGCGACCCTGGCGAATGCTGCCGATAACAATGCCGATCTTCACCACGGGTGTCCCCTATTCCTCGACGACGGCTGACCAGAACCTCACCTGGTGAGGCGCTATCGGACAATGCCGCGCGCGATGAGCGCCTCGGCGATTTGCACCGCGTTGAGCGCGGCCCCCTTGCGCAGGTTGTCCCCGGACACGAACAGAACCAGGCCCTTGCCCTCCGGTGCCGCCTGGTCGGCGCGCACCCGCCCGACAAATACCTCGTCCCGCCCCGCGGCCTCCAACGGCGTCGGTACGTCCGTCACCACGACGCCCGGAGCGTTCCTGAGCAGGTCGAGCGCCTGCTGCTCGCTGATCGGGTCGGCGAACTCGGCGTGGATGGCCAACGAATGCCCGGTGAAGACCGGCACCCGCACGCAGGTTCCGGACACTCTCAGGTCCGGGGCGTGCAGAATCTTGCGCGACTCGTTGCGCAGCTTCTGCTCCTCGTCGGTCTCCAGGGAGCCGTCGTCGACGATCGACCCGGCGAGCGCGATGACGTTGAAACCGATGGGGGCCACGTATGCATGGGGCTCCGGCAGCGCCACGGCGCACCCATCAAGGGCGAGCTTGGCCGGATCGCCGTTGGCATACCCACCACGCAGGGAACCGTCGAGTTCCTGCACGCCCTTGATTCCGGACCCGGAGACGGCCTGGTAGCTGGCCACGTGCAACCGAGCCAAGCTGGCCGCGTCATGCAAAGGTTTGAGCACCGGCATCGCGGCCATGGTCGTGCAGTTGGGGTTAGCGACGATGCCCTTGGGGATAACGTGCAAGTCCTCGGGGTTCACCTCGGAAACCACCAGCGGGACGTCAGGGTCCTTTCGCCACGCGCTGGAGTTGTCCACGACGACCGCACCGGCAGCAGCGACCTTCGGGGCGTAGTGAGTGCTGGTCGACCCGCCGTTGGAAAACAGCGCAATGTCGATCCCAGCGAAGTCAGCAGTGGCCGTGTCCTCGACGGTCACTTCTCCCTCTCCCCACGGCAGGCTCGTGCCCGCCGAGCGGGCAGAGGCGAAGAACCGGACGTCATCGATGGGAAAGTCCCGCTCGGCAAGCAAGGTCCGCATAACCTGGCCGACCTGGCCGGTCGCTCCGAAGACTCCAATACGCATGGATCCAAGTCTACGAACGTCGGCAGCGACGACGGATGGCGACCACCATCCGGCACACCCAGCCCGTTCGCGCGCTTACCGGGTTCCGGCGGTAGGCGCCAGGCTCACGTCAGGTCGGCGTTGGTCCGTGCGACGACGCGAGCGACCGAGGATCGGGCGAGGTTCCCGCTGACGAGGAAACCCATGACGAGCAGGACGAGCCCGCAGGCCCCGGTGAGGACCCAACCGGGCCGCATGGCCACCGCCAACTCGGCGGTGGCGCTGCTGGCCAGCTGGGTGGCCATGAGGGCGCCCGCGATGGCGACGCCCAGCGCGGCGCCCACCTGCCGCGCTGTGGAGGCCAGCGCCCCAGCAACCCCGGCCTGAGCCCGCGGCATACCGGAGACCGCCGAGTTGGTGATAGGGGCGTTGAGCAACCCTTGACCGGCGCCGAAAAGGACGAAGGCGCCGATGACCACCTCCAGCGGGGTATCGGCGGCGAGGTGGAACAAGGGCACCGCACCGGCGAACAGCAACGTTCCCGCGGCCACCATGGGCAGGCGTGTCCCGCGGCGGGCGACGAGCCAACCCGACACCGGGGCCAACGAGGCGGTCATGATGGCCATGGGCACCGTGGACAGCCCCGCGTCCAGCGGTGTCATGCCGCGCACGGTCTGTAAGTAGAGCGTCGCCATGAACAACGTGGCGCCGTTGCCGGCGAACCCCACGACGGCCGAGGCCAGGGCTCCGGTGAACGGAATAGAGCCGAAGTAGCGCGGGTCGACCAGGGGTTCGCGGGCGCGCCATTGCACAACGAGGAAGACCACCCCGACGAGAACGAACGTGCCGAAGGCGGCCAGGATCGCTGGTGACCTCCAACCGAGGTTCTCGCCCTCGATGATGGCGAAGACCAGAGCCGCCAGGCTGGTTGCCACCAGGATCTGGCTCCAGGGATCCAGCCGCCGCGGATGGTCGGCCCGGGATTCAGGTACATACCGCGCGGTCAGCCACAGGGCAGCCGCGACGATGGGCACGTTGAGCCAGAAGATCGATCGCCAGCCCAGGCCGTCCACGAGGATGCCGCCGATGACCGGGCCGACGGCCATGCTCGTGCCGAACATGGCTCCCCACACCCCGATCGCCCGGGCCCGCTCGGACGGTTCCAGGAAGGTGTTGGTGATGATGGACATCGCGACCGGGTTGAGCATCGACCCGCCGACGGCCTGAAGGGCCCTGGCGGCGACCAGCACACCGATGCTCGGCGCCAAGGAGCAGGCCAGCGAACCTAACCCGAAGACGGCGAGCCCGACGCGGAAGACCTTCTTGCGCCCGACCCGGTCGGCGACTGATCCGCTGAAGATCAGCAGGGCGGCGACGACCACGGTGTAGGCGTCGATGACCCATTGCAGCCCGGACAGGCCGGCGTTGAAGTCGGAGCGGATCGACGGAAGTGCGAGGTTGACCGCCGTAACGTCCATGCCGACGATGGCCAGGCTGAGCGAGCAGATCATCAAGACCCGCAGCCGCCCCCGGCGTCCCAGCGCCTCCAGGTCGGTCGGCGCCGTGGATCTCGGCATCATCTAGAAGCCGAGCCGTTGCAGCTGTTTCGGGTCTCGCTGCCAGTCCTTGGCGATCTTCACGTGAAGGTCGAGGTAGACGCGCCCGCCGAGTAAAGCCTCGATACCGGCCCGGGCGCTGGCCCCGACCTCCTTCAGCCGGGACCCACCACGCCCGATGATGATGGCCTTCTGCGAGGACCGCTCGACATAGATGCTCACCCGCACGTCTGTCAGAGGCGCGTTCGCGGGCCGATCCGCACGGGGAAGCATTTCCTCAACGACGACAGCCAGGCTGTGCGGCAGCTCGTCCCGCACCCCCTCCAGGGCCGCTTCCCTAACAAGCTCGGCGACCATGACGGCGTCAGGCTCGTCGGTGAGGAGGTTCGGAGGATAGAGCGGTCCCGGGGCCGACGGTAGACGGCCGGCGAGCACGTCGGCGACAACATCGACCTGGTCGCCGTTGGTTGCGCTGCACGGCACGATGTCAGCCCAGTCGCCGAGCTGATCGATGGCCATGAGATGCTCGACCAGTCGCTGCTTGTCCACCAGATCGGTCTTGGTGGCGATGGCCACGACCGGTCGGGAGGCGCTGGCGATCTCGGCCAGTTCCCGGGCGATGAACTGGTCTCCGGGGCCGACGCGCTGGTTGGCCGGCAGACAGAATCCGATGACATCGACGTCGAGCAGGGTGGCGCGCACAAGGTCGTTAAGGCGTTCCCCGAGCAAGGTCCTCGGCTTGTGCAGCCCAGGGGTGTCGACTAGGACAAGCTGGCTGCTCCCGGAGGTGACAATCCCGCGAATCGTATGCCGGGTGGTCTGCGGCTTCGATGAGGTGATCGCTACCTTGTGCCCGACCAGCGCGTTGGTCAGGGTTGACTTGCCCGCATTCGGGCGACCCACGAGGCAGGCGAATCCGGCGGTGTAGCCGGCAACCGGCCGATCGGTGGCGGTCACCGGGAGACCTCGATGCCGGGCTGGTCCTCCTCCTGCTGCTGGGCTTCGCGCTCGACCAGCACGGTAGCGATCCGGTGCCGTCGCCCCGCCATGCGTTCTGCGGTCAACGTCAGCCCGGCGACTTGGGCCTGTGAGCCCAGGATCGGCACCCGCCCGATGACCTTGGTGATCAGCCCTCCGACGGTCGACACCTCGTCCTCCTCGATAGCAACGTCGAACAGGTCGGCCAGGTCATCGATGTCCATCGACGCATCCACCCGCCAGGTGCCGTCTGGCAATTCCTCGGCCTCAGGGGTCTCCCGGTCGTATTCGTCGGCGATCTCCCCGACGATCTCCTCCAAAATGTCCTCGATGGTGACGACACCGGCCGTACCTCCGTACTCATCGACGACCACGGCGAAGTGGATCTGCGCCCCTTGCATCTCTCGGAGCAGGTCGTCCACCGGTTTGGATTCAGGAACGAACGGCATCGGCCGCATGAGCTCGGTCACCGACAGGGCCGATGCCGCCTGGTCGGCATTGGTTCGACGGACCACATCTTTGAAATAGAGCAGGCCGAGGATGTCGTCTGAGCCCTCGCCAACCACCGGTATTCGAGAGAACCCCAATCGGAGGAAGAGGTTCATCGCGTGGCGGACGGTGCGGTCATGGTCAATGGTGACCATGTCGGTTCGCGGCACCATCACCTCGCGGGCCAGGGTGTCGCCGAGTTCGAAGACGGAGTGGATCATCTCGCGTTCGTCGTCCTCGATGACCTCGGTGTCCCCGGCGAAGTCGACGAGGTCGCGAAGTTCGGACTCGGTCTCGAACGGGCCATCTCGATAACCGCGCCCCGGGGTCACTGCGTTGCCGATGGTGACGAGCAGCCGGGCCAGGGGTCCCAGCAGCCTACGCAGCCAAATGACCGAGGGGGCGCTGAGTCGGGCCAAGCTGTCCGCATGCTGCCGGCCCAACGTGCGCGGAGACACCCCGACCAAGACAAACGAGATGACCACCAGGACTGCGACGGCCAGCCCCAGCGCCGACCAGGTGCCGTGCACGATGGCAACGATGGCGAATGTGAGGAACACCGTGGCTGCCTGCTCCGAGGTCACCCGAAGGAAGGTGATCACGGACAGATGCGCGGCGCTGTCGTCGAGCACCTCGAGCAGGCGGCGGGAACCACGCAGCCCTTCGTCGGCCATGCCCTGCGCATGCGCACGCGAAACCCGCGATACGGACTCCTCGACGGCAGCAAAGAGGAACGTCAATGCCAGCGCGACGATCGCCAGAAGGATCAGGGTTGTCTGCATATCACCGCCGTCCGCGGTTACCGGCCCCGGGCGGCGAGGAAGGTGAGCAGGAGCGTTCGCTGCAGCGAGAACATCTCCGCCTCCTCCTCGGCGGTGGCGTGGTCGAACCCGAGCAGATGCAGGATGCCGTGCGTGGTCAACAACAGCAGCTCCTCCTCGATGGCATGTCCAGCCTCGCGAGCCTGGCGCTCTGCCACGCTCGGGCACAGGACCACGTCCCCGAGCACACCCTCCGCGGGGGCTCCCTCTCGGCCGGGGCGAAGTTGATCCATAGGGAAGCTCATGACATCCGTCGGACCGGGCAGATTCATCCATTGGATGTGCAGCGTCTCCATAGCCTGCTCGTCGACGAGCGCGATGGACAGTTCTGCCTGCGAGTGGATGTGCATCTGGGCCAGGACGTGGCGAGCGCACGCGAGGATCTCGTGCTCGTCGGCCGTGTAGTCGGTCTCGTTGAGGATCTCGATGCTCATCCGCGATCCGACGTCCGCTCGTTCGCCCGGCGACGGGCGCTCGGCCGGGGTCCGCCCTGCTGGAGGGCGTCCCAGCGACCGTAGGCGTCGACGATATCGCCGACGAGCCGGTGTCGCACGACATCCTGGGCGTTGAGCATGGCGAAGTGGACGTCCTCGATACCTCCGAGGATGTCTTGGACCACGCGCAAACCGGAGGATGTGCCACTGGGGAGGTCCACCTGAGTGATATCGCCGGTGACCACCATCTTGGATCCGAAGCCCAACCGGGTCAGGAACATCTTCATTTGTTCGGGACTGGTGTTCTGAGCCTCGTCGAGGATGATAAAGGCGTCATTGAGGGTCCGTCCGCGCATGTATGCCAGCGGCGCGACCTCGATGGTGCCGGCCGCCATCAGCCTCGGGATCGACTCGGGGTCAACCATGTCGTGCAGCGCGTCGTAGAGCGGACGCAGATAGGGGTCGATCTTGTCGTTCAGTGTCCCGGGCAAGAAGCCCAACCGCTCCCCAGCTTCGACCGCCGGGCGAGTGAGGATGATCCGGTTCACCTGTTTGGCCTGCAAAGCGGCGACTGCCTTGGCCATCGCCAGGTAGGTCTTGCCAGTGCCCGCAGGGCCGATCCCGAAGACGACGGTGTTCTCGTCGATGGCGTCGACGTAGTGCTTTTGGTTCAGCGTCTTCGGACGGATCGTCCGACCCCGGTTGCTGACGATGTTCATGGTCAGCACATCCGCCGGACGTTCGGCGGTCTGCGCGCGGAGCATCCCGATCGATCGCTCGACCGCGTCCCGATTCAGCGGCTGCCCGGCCTCGATAACCGCGAGCAACTCATCGACGGTCCGCTCGACGAGCGCGATGTCGGCACTGGAACCGGTCAAGGTCAGCTCGTTGCCGCGAACGTGGATATCCGTGTCCGGGAAGGCCCGCTCCAGTGTCCGAAGCAGTTCGTCACGCGGGCCGAGCAGGGCCACCATGGGCACCGCGTCTGGAATGACGACGGTGTGGGTCGGTTGGTCGCGGGCGTCCCCAGGAGAAGTCTCGGTCATTGTGATGGCCAGTCTACGGATCCCCGCGGGTAGGCGCGCTGACGAACCCCCTGGGTATCGGCCCATACGTCGCTCCGCAGCACGAGTCAGCGCCACCGGCTCGAGGCGTTCAGGACGGCCAGGCCAGCAGGCCCGGCTGTTGAGGATCGCAGCACGTTCGTCCCCAGCCGGACCGGTCGAGCGCCCGCCTCGGCCAGTGCGGACAGTTCCTGCGGCGCGACCCCACCTTCTGGACCAACGACGAGAAGGACGTCGCCCGTGTCCGGCACCTGCGCCCCGACCAGGGGCTCGTTGGCCTCCTCGTGGAGCACGTACGTGGCTGCCGACGTGCCTACGCGTTCCACCAGCCCAGCCAGGTCCACGGCGTCGGCGACCCCAGGAATCCACGACCGCCTGGACTGCTTGACCGCTGCCCAGACCGTGTCGGTCCACCTCCGTCGGGACCGCGCGGCCCGCTCGCCCCGCCAGCGCACCACGCTGCGTCGGGCCTGCCAGGGGATGATCTCGTCGACGCCGAGTTCAGTAGCGCTCTCCACTGCGCGCTCGTCCCGATCGCCCTTGGCCAAGGCCTGGACCAGGACGAACCGCAGCTGAGGAGCCGGCTCGTCGGACACGGCGGTAACGACAAGGGTTAGCTCGTTCTTGGCGGTAGCTTCGAGTATCCCGGTCACCCGCCGTCCGGCGCCGTCGACCAGGTCGAGATGTTCGCCCGGCCCCATCCGGCGCACGGCCACGACGTGCCTGGCCTCCTCACCGGCCAAGGTGATCAGTGAGCCAGGTGCGACCGCAGCCAGGGCGGCCCGCTCAGCGATAAAGACAGGGCGACTCATCGGCGGGTGCGGCGGCTCATCGGCGGGTGCGGCGGCTCATCGCGTCTTGAAGGCGTCGCGGAGTTTGCCGAACAGGCCCGCATCGGCGGCCGCGAGCTTCCCGGCTGGGCGTTCCTCACCGCGCATGGTCGCCAGCGTACGCAGCAAGTCTTCCTGCTCCGCATCGAGATTTTGTGGGGTGGTGACCGATAAGTGGACGATCGCGTCGCCGCGTCCGCCACCACGCAGGTGGGTGACGCCAAGTCCGCGCAGCATCACCGTTTCGCCCGCCTGCGTTCCTGGGCGCACCTCCACCTCATGCTCACCGTCGAGCGTGCTCAGTTGCAGCGTCGCCCCGAGTGCAGCCGCCGTCATCGGCACCTCGAGCGAGGCGTGCAAATCGTCGCCACGACGGGTGAAGATCGGGTGTGGACGAACCCGAACCTCGACGTAGAGATCCCCAGCGGGGCCACCACCTTGGCCGACCTCGCCCTCGCCGCCGAGCTGGATTCGGGTGCCGGTGTCCACCCCGGCGGGCACCTTGATGGTCATGGTCCGCCGGGTTCGTACTCGTCCGTCGCCGCTGCATTCGAAGCACGGCCGCTCGATGATCTCACCGAACCCCTGGCAGGCAGTGCACGGCCGCGAGGTCATCACCTGTCCCAGGAACGAGCGCTGCACAGACTGGATCTCCCCCTGCCCGTGGCATACATCGCAGATTCTGCGGCCGGTGCCGGGTTGGGCGCCATCCCCGTGGCAGGTCCCACAGACGGTGGCGGTATCGATGGTCAGCGGCCGCTGGGCGCCGAAGACCGCATCCGGTAGGTCGATGTCGATCCGAACCAAGCCGTCCTGGCCCCGGGTCGCCCGGCTGCGCGGCCCACGGCCGCCCGCGCCGGCTCCCCCGCCAAAGAAGGCATCCATGATGTCGCTGAAGCTGAACCCCTGCCCGTATCCGCCCTGGGCCCCGGCGAACGGATCGGCGCCCATGTCGTAGGAGCGCCGTTTGTCCGAGTCGGACAGGACGTCATATGCCTGAGAGACCCGTTTGAACTGCTCCTCAGCCTCGGCCCCAGGATTTACGTCGGGGTGCAGCTTGCGGGCAAGCTTGCGGTAGGCCCGTTTGATGTCCTCGGGGGCAGCGTTCCGATCGACGCCGAGATCGGCGTAATAGTCGTTCAACGACGTGGTTCCTTCATCGTGGTGGATCTCATCATTCCGCGAGCATCCCGGAGAGGTAGGAGGCGACGGCGCGAACTGCGGCCATCGTTCCCGGGTAGTCCATCCTGGTCGGTCCCAGCACGCCCAAGCCGGCGACTAGTTCCTTGCCGGTGCCATAACCGGTGGTGATCATGGACGTGGTCCGCAGCCCCGCATACGGGTTCTCCTGCCCGATCCGGACTGCGACATGACTGGCACCCACACTGCCGAGCAACCGAAGGAGGACGACATTTTGTTCCAGGGCTTCCAACACCGGCGCAACAGCTGGGGCGAGCAGCCCCTCGTTGCGGGCAAGATTCGCCGTTCCAGCGAGCACGACGCGTTCCTCCCGCTCCTCGGCCAGGGCCTCGGTCAAGCTCGATGTAACGGCCCGGACGAGGTCACGATCGGCGGGCTCGAACCGCTCCGGAAGGGCCGCTAGGGCGGCCGCGACCGCAGACAGGCGCTGCCCGACCGTCGCCGCGTTGACCGCTGCCCGGATCCGACTGAGCACCTCGTCGGTGGTGGAATCAAGCGAGTCGTCGACGTCGACGATGCGCTGCTCCACCCTGCCTGTGTTGAGGATGAGCACCATCATGATGCGGGAGGGCGCGATGGCCACCAACTCGACATGGCGAACCGTGGAACGGCTCAGTGACGGATACTGGACGACCGCTACGTGGTGGGTCAGCGAGGCGAGTAGGCGTACGGTCCGGTCGATGACGTCGTCGAGGTCCACGGCGCCGTCGAGGAACTCGGTGATCGCGGTTCGCTCCGCGCGGCTGAGGGGGCGCACCTCGCTGAGTTGGTCGACGAAGAGGCGATAGCCTGCGTCAGTGGGGATCCGTCCGGCGCTGGTATGAGGGGCGGCGATGAGCCCTTCGTCCTCCAAAGCCGCCATCTCGTTGCGGACGGTTGCTGCGGATACCCCGAGGCGGTGGCGTTCCAGCAGCGCCTTGGACCCGACCGGCTCGTTGGTTTCCACAAAGTCCTGGACGATGGCACGCAGAATGGTCAGCCGACGCTCTTCACTCATGGGTCACCTCCACCCGGGCATGCTTGGCACTCTTGACCAACGAGTGCCAATTCTACGTGGTGTCCACCGGTCCGCCGAATGATGCACCACCGAATACCCCCGGCGAGCCGGCGGTGGCGATCAGCGAACTCGGCTTCGGCTTCCTCACAAGGTCCTCAGCGTGGCGGGGGGCGAGGCCTGGCCCTTGCCCGTAGCCTGCCGCCGTGACCGACCGATATGGCTCCGACGTCCTCTCCGGGGACTGGCGACGGCCTGCCGCCGGTGCGGCGGTCTCAGTCCCAGCCGAGCTCGGGCTGGTGATCGAGGATGTCGACACCGGCTGGTGCGGCGCGATAACCGCCGTGGAGACGGTTGGCGGCATGCGCATGGTGCATGTGGAGGATCGGCATGGCCGCTCCAGAGCATTTCCGCTGGGTCCCGGATTTCTTCTCGAGGGGAACCCGGTGGTGCTCACCGCTGCCCCAACGGCGGTGAACGAGGCCCTGGCCAGGGCTCGCGCCGACCAGCAGCGCACAGCCAGTGGATCCACGGCGGTGCACGGTCAGCGAGCCAAGGTCGCCGCCGCCTCGCGGATCTTTGTCGAGGGCCGTCACGACGCGGAACTTGTCGAAAAGGTGTGGGGAGATGACCTACGCGTCGAGGGAATCGTGGTGGAGATGCTCGATGGGGTGGATGACCTCGCCGGGGCGATCCGCGACTTCGGCCCCGGACCGGGTCGGCGGATGGGGGTCCTGGTGGACCATCTCGTCCCCGACTCCAAGGAGAGCCGCATCGTCGCTGGCGCCAGCCACCTGTATCCCGAGCACGTCCTCATCGTGGGGCACCCCTTCGTCGACGTGTGGCAATCGGTACGACCTGATCGTTTGGGCATGACCGCGTGGCCCGGCGTGCCGCGCACCGTGGAATGGAAGCGAGGCATTTGCGAGCATCTCGGGTGGCCACACACCGATCAGGCCGACCTGGCTCGGGCGTGGAAGCGCATCCTCGCCTGCGTGCGCACCTACGCCGACCTCGAGCCGACCTTGCTCGGCCGAGTCGAGGAACTCATCGATTTCGTCACCTCCGACTAGACGGTATGGAGTGACCGCTCAGGAGTCTTGGGGGTTGTAGGCCGGGGCCCCACTCACAAGTGGTCGTGGGTTACCGAGTAGGGCTGGCTTGCTCGGCCTATCCAACAGTTGTGGGAG
>JBKECS010000065.1:0-2323 GCA_047974805.1 Nostocoides sp.
AGCGCGGGGGTGGGGACCTTGAGCCGTTCGGTGATCCGGTTGGAGACCACGGCCAGCAGGCCGGCACCGGCGACCAACAGCACGGTGAGGGCATAGGTGTTGGTCGCTGACACAGGTCAGACCCTATCGATCCGGCACGCTCGTCCTCACCAAGCACCGCTCCGCGCCCACGGCATGCCGAAGTATGCCGCGGGCACGGCAGACGCGGTTGCACCGTCACCCACCGTGCCCGCGGCCTGCCCGGATCGGTCACCGACCCGGGCATCGCCGCAGCGACCAGCGGGACCGCTCAGTGCTTGCGCAGCAGAGCCAAGTATCTTTTGTAGGAATCCATTTCGGCGTTTGGGGCCACGTCGATGACGACATCCTTGATGGCTCCGGTGAACGGTGCGTCGGAGTCGCGATAGTCCGGAATCACCGGGTCGACCGGGTCGAGCCCGACATAGAGCCAGTCGTCGAAGGAAAACAGGCTCGGGACCGTCTTCTCCACCCGGCCGGTGGCCACGACCTGGCGGTCCACCGTGAGGGTCACGTCTCCGCCTTTCCCGGCTCCTCCGCCGTCGTAGGCGAAGTTCATGACCACGGTGTGCGCGCCGGGTGAGAGTGGCTCATCAGCGTCCACCCGGTAGAGGTCGATGCCCAGGAAGTTGTGGGCATACCCGGGTTTGCCGCCGACTGTGTACAGCGCCCACCCGCCAAATGCTCCGCCCTGGGAAATGATGGCCCCTTCGGTCGATCCGTCGGTTGCTGCGCTGATCCGGGCCGTGACGCTAAAGGAGGTGTTCTTCACGTTCGGGACGGTGTTTTCGTTCAGCCGGCCCATCCCTGGGAGCAGCGTCATCGATGTCCGACCGTCCATCAGGTCTGGGCGACCGGCAACCTTGGGGTTGAACCGCTCGTGGCCGCGGTCGTCAAGAGGCAAGACCTTGTACTTGCCCCTTCGATAAGGAACCGCTCCTGAGCTCGTGAAGCTTTCCCGGCTGCTGGGGGGCAAGGTCATGCGCCTGGGACCAGTCCTCGGGCGCGTAGAGTTCCCACACGTCCTCCTCCAATGGTGGTGAAGGATCGGCGATCGGGATGGGGAACATGTGGGCCGTACCGGCGGACCAGCCCCGGTGGTAGATGGCCCGGTTGCCGCCGATCTCGAAGTATTGGGTGTCGTGCTTCTCCACGGCGTCGGTGTCGGTGAACAGGTATTGCAGCGCCTCACCCTCGAAGGGGATCTGCTCGGCACCATTGACTGTTTGCGGGAACGGACAACCCGCCGCCTCAAGGAGCGTGGGCGCGATGTCGGTTAAGTACGTGAACTGGTGCCGCTTACCGGGCGTGATGTGGCCGGGCCAGCGCATGACCAAGCCGTTGCGGGTCCCGCCGAAGTGTGAGGCGACGGTCTTGCTCCACTGGTACGGGGCGTTCATCGCCTGCGCCCACCCGCCAGAGAGGTTGCTCCAGGTCGCCCGGGTACCGATCTTGTCGATGTCACCAATCATCTGATCGGTGGTGAGGATGACATCGTTCTGATAGGCCAGCTCGCTCGTGGTCCCGTAGGGCCCGGCTTCCCCACTTGATCCGTTGTCCCCAAGGATGTAGAGGATCAGGGTGTTGTCGTAGAGGTCCCATTCGACCAGCTGGTCCAACAGCCTTCCGACGTGCTCGTCGGTGTGCGCTGCCATCGCCTGGTCCACCAGGTCCTCGGTGAGGTGATATCCCTCCTCCGGCGACGTCGGCGGGTCAACCGGCAGGACACCGTCGACCAGGGCGGGCGTCAGCTGGCTGGTATCGGCGCCGAAGAACCCATAGAACGTGTCGAACCCCTCATGGGCGGGCCAGTGGGTCATCAGCCCGGACGGGGAGGTCTCCCACGGCGGGCAGGTGTGGCACTTGCCGAAGTGGCCGGTGGAGTACCCGTTGAGGTTCAACATTTGCGAGATCGGCGCGACCGTTGGTGGACGCATGCCGGTGTAACCGGGTTGGGAGCTGGCCACCTCGGCGAGCGCACCCATCTCGGCGGTGTGGTGGTTGCGTCCTGTGATCAGCGCCTGCCGGCTCGAGGAGCACAACGCCGTGGTGTGAAACCGAGTGAATAAGGCGCCCTCGGCGGCCAAGCGATCGACATTCGGCATCACGCACGGGCCGCCGTACGCCTCGGACGAGGCGAAGCCCATGTCGTCGATGAGGATCATCAGAATATTGGGTGCGCCCTCCCTCTCTGTCAACCTTGGGTGAGGCACCCGCCCGCTGACTTTTGCTGACCTTGAGGGCGGGGATGGAGATCATTGCCGAGATGACAACTATGAAGAACCCGGTACCTGATGGGGCTGGG
>JBKECS010000013.1:0-30832 GCA_047974805.1 Nostocoides sp.
CCCACCGCACCGCCCTCCTCCGCGTGGCGGGTTGGTTCGTAATCGAGTGGTGGGCAGAGGATCGGCCCTTCGCCCCACGACGGGAAAAACGCGTCTACAGAGCCCTCCCCGCCATAGGCCCACACCTCACCGACTCCCCCGCGTTGAGTGTGCGTAACTCGCCCTAGATTTCGAACAATTCCGGGCGCGTTACGCACACTCAACGCTTGATGAGCGGGGACTTGATCCCGCCGGAGGCCTTGTCCGATTCGTTGAAGAAGTCCTCGCGATAGATATCCCGCGGGAACAACCGCCTACCCATCAGCGTCTTCAGCGCCGCTTCAACCATCGGTGGCGGGCCGCAGAGGTACCCCGCGCAACCGGTGAGTTTGTCGTGGTCTGCGGCGATGACGTCGGTGACCATGCCGTAGCCGTATCCGTCGGGGTCCTCCCCCGATGCGGCCACCTCTTGGGCACTCTCCTCCGACAGACACGGACGGTAGGTGAACTGGTCCGGATAGGCCGCCGCCAACTCTCGGAAGGCCACCACGTCGTAGAGCCATTCCCGGGTGCGGGCACCGGCATACAAGGTGAGGTTCCCCTCGTATGCCCCACCCTCCAGTGCGTGCCGAATCATCGAGGCCAAGGGGGCCACCCCGGTGCCACCGCCGACGAGGATGGCGTGCCGATCATCGTCGACCTTGAGCACAAACCGGCCGTACGGTCCGGAAACGGCGACGGGGTCACCGACGGACAGGTCTGTGAAGACCCATCCGTCGGTCCCCCGCCCTCCGGCGACCCGCCGGATATGGAACTCCAGCCGCCGGGTGGCGGCGGGAGGAGAGGCAATCGACCAGGTCCGGTCCACCGCGGGGCCGGCATCACCGGCCGGAATGGTGAACTTCAGGTACTGGCCGGCGTTGAAGGCCATATCCCGATCGAGTTCGATGACCAGCCGCTTGGTGTCCACCGCGATGTCGGTCAGCTCCACCACCGTGGCGGCGAAATCCGCCACCGGGTGCACCGGGATGGACTCATCGATCTCCACGTCCGCCTCGATGACCACATCGGATCTCGGCATGGCGCAACACGGCAGCACCTTGCCCTCGTCCCGCTCGAAGTCCATCAAGGCGAACGAGCTGGCCGCGCCGTGGTCGACGTCCCCGTCGAGCACCTCGGCCTTGCAGGTGGCGCACGTGCCGTGAGTGCACGAGTGCGGCAGCCAGACCCCATTGCGCAGGCACGCATCCAAGATGGTCTGGTCTGCGGCGCACTCGACCTCCCGACCGAGGGGCTCAACGGTGATGGTGTAGTGCTCGGTCATGTTCAGGCCATAACCCGCATGCCCAGGACGTCTTTGTGGACGATGCCGAGTTCTTCGAGGGTCTGGTCATCGCGTGGCGAGATCACCTCGCCGTGTAGGCTCCACTCGCGGGTAGCCGTCGGGTCGAAGTCCGGATCCTCCTCGGCATAGGGCACCACGAGGCCATTCCAGAAATCGCCCCAGGTCATCGCCTTGGGAGCCCGGAAGCAAGCCGCCGCGCAATACCATGCGTTCTCTTTGAACCACACGTGGACCAACTGGTCCTCGCCGTACAGCTCCTGCCGCGAACGCGACGGGAAGGCGTATTCGCCAATCGACTTGACGCTCATGTCAGGCCTCCTGGTTGGTCGTGTCCGGGATGGCCGAGGCGTCCGCCTCGTCGTGCCAAGTGCGCCAGTTGCGATCGTCCACCGAACCGACGTATTCACCGTTGTCCCCGTCTTGGATGCCGTACCAGGCCAGGACGTCCGGAATGGTTGGCCCACCACAGTTGCCCTGATAGATCTGGTGCACTGGCAGCCATGCCTGGATGTACTTTTCTGGCTCCCGCTCGAAGATCCACTGGCAACCGTCGGAGCAGGTCTGGAACAGCTCACCGTTGTAGTGCGACTCGCGTTGGCAGATCGTCGTGGGATCGCCTGGCTCGGTGAACGCCATCGGGATCTGACACACCTGGCACAGCTGTGGGAGGCCGCGCACGAAGTGGCGTCCGCCGGCGGCCACATTACGCGCCTCCTTGTCCCACAAGGGCTTGTAGAACTTCTCGAATGTCTCCGGATACGTCGTCGACAGCCACGCCTGGTGCTCATCCGTGGGGACGCTGGTGGTGAATGCGGCCGCGTGGCTGAACTGATAGAGGATCCAGTAGGCCTGGTGGGAGAGGATTTCCTTTTCTGCCAACGCATGCTCGACGTGGCGGGGGGGCCGTATGCCGTAGAACGCCAGGTCCTCGAAGAGGCCGCCGAGCATCTGCTGCTCGAAGTACAGCTCAAAGGCTTCCTTCCATGACATGACCTTGCGGGGCAGCATGTAGTCGAGCATTTGTGCCACAAGGGCGGTGACTCGGTAGCCGCGCCAGAACCACTTGTCGATCCAGTCCTGGACGATCGGCACGTTGGCCTCGTCCTGCTCGAGCAGGAACTTGATTGCTTCCAGCCCGAGCGTCATGTGCCGGGATTCATCCGATTGCGCGGAGAAGCCGAACGTCATCGTCGGCAGGTCACCGTTGAAGGAGGCCCCGGACATGAACGGCACGAACAACAGGTTGGTCAGCAGGTACTCGAAGGAGAACCCAATGGCGATGAGGAACTCGAATGGCCCGGCCGATAGCGCATCGTCGAAGAACGACTTGGGCACCGATAGGTACCAGACCCGGTCGTGCTCGGTCCGGAAATTGTGGAAGCCGCTGTAGTACTTGTTGTAGTTGGAAAGGGTATGGATCTCGGTTTGGGCGTGCCGCAGCTCGTCGATGGACTGGCACAGCGAGGCAAACCGCGGGCCAGGTCCGTTGAGGTAGCGCGCCAGGTAGGCGAAGTTGCGGTGGGCCTGGTACTCCAAAGGGGTCACGCCCTGGAGGAACAGCTTCATCGCGTTGAGGTAGGACGCATCGCTGAGGGATAAATGACCTTGGCTCTGGGCGAACCCGTCGAGTACGGCATACAACCGCTTGTCCTTTTCCGCCTGATATTTGGCGTAGGCGTCAACGGTCAACCGGAAGGGGTCCTCCCAGGCGCTCCAGTCGTGGATCTTGATGCCCTCGAAGGAGGTGTAGGGATAGATCTGGTCGGTCGAGACATAGCTCGGCTCCCAGTCCAGGTCGCGGGTGAGCGCTTCGTAGCGCTGCTTCATGGTCAGCTTGCGGGGCCGCTTCGGTGCGATGGTCATGGGTCTCTCCTCAGTGGTCCCAGGCGATGACGATCTCGTCGTCATCCCATTCCTGGATGTGTCCGAAGTAGCTGACGATGGACATCTGGAACTCGTGGGTTTCCCACTCACGTCCCAGGCGCGCTTCGACAGCCTCGCGTTCGATGACGAGCCGACCAGGGTTGGTGATTCGGACCAGGCCGGGCATGTGTTGGACGGTGCAGCCGTTGTTGCTGGCCTCGATGGCCTCGACGATGGAGCGGTTGGTTTCGCTTTCTTGGATGTCCACCCCGACGGGTCGGGTACTAGCTGGTGACGCAGTGCTCATGAGGTTCTCCTTTGAACGTCTCGTATGCCGCTTGACGGTGCGTATGCCGTTGGGTCAGGCGGTCAGTGCCTTGACGGCGTCGCGCACGGACCCGGCAGTGGTTTCCACCGCGGCGGCGCTGTCTCCGCTGACGAGGTGGTCGGCCCGCTCGGCGAGCGCACCAACACCATCACGGGCGGTGACCAGCGCGGTCTCGACGGCTGCGGCGAGTTGGGCCTTGTTGGTCCCGCCGTGCTCCGGGTCGGCGCACCAGGCGGCATAGAGCGCATCGATCCACTTGCGTTGGTCGACGAACCACGACGCTTGGTGTTGCGCGAGCAGACTGTATGTCCCGGCTCCTGCGGCAATGGCGGCATCGTCGAGGTGCTCATAGAGCAGGGCGAACATGAGCCGGTCGATGGTGTCCAGGCCGATGAGGGCCACCGCCCAGTCTGGTTCGACGAGGAGTTCCTCGATGGCCCTTCGCAGCGGCTGCATCGTTTCGCTGTCCAGCCAGGTGGTCTTGGCCTCGGCTAGCAGGTCGGCAGTGCCGCCAGCTAGCGCGATGCCGATCCGGGAAATGGACTGGGCGTTGCCGATCCGGTCGAAGGCGGCGAAGCCGGCGCAGGCAGCGATGGTCGCGCCGTAGGCGAACCGGGTGCCCTGGCAGCAGATCATCTGGGCGCCGGATTCATAGTGCCGCAGGGGCAGCAAGAGGTCGGCGATGAGGTCTTGCCAGGTTTGCGGGAGCCGCTGCAGCATGGAGCGCTGGTCGAGGTAGTCCAGCGTGGAGGCGAAGGCGTCGGCCATGGTGGCCCGGGAGGTGACGTAGGGCGCGTAGTAGTACTGCCTCGGGTCGGTGAAGGAATAGGGATCGGTCAGCTTGAAGGAACTGAAGCCCTCGTCGTAGATCTCGTGGCTGGGGTCCCATAGCGGGCGGTAGTGGTAGTGCTCGGTTGCCTGAAGGTCGACAGTGCCCTCTTCATAGCGCGTCGCGAGCCGATCCCCATATCGGTCGATGAGGTGGGTAAAGGTCTTTCGGGTGGGTTCGACGACCTGGGTGCGTAGTTCGTATTGCATGGTGATCCCTCCTGCCGGTCAACGTTGACCGGCCGGCTAATGGGTGGGCGGACCGACGAGAAGCCGGATGAGGAGATCCGGCAGCGCGTTGGCGTCCTGCAGTTCTCGAGGCTGCTCGTCCTCGAAGCCCGTTCCGGTCAGCCGTCCATAGGCGGTTCCGTCGCGGAAGGTGGTGGATACCCGGGCGGCCCGGTCGGCATAGGCGACGTTGAAGGCGAGTTCGTCCGGATGGATTTCATCGATCAGGGTCAGGTGGTCCCGATCTGCGCCGATGACGGCGTTGGCCTCACAGAGGAGTTGCTCGGCGAGGGAGCGGATGGCTACCTGGCGATCGGCGCCGGTCCCGGTGTCGATTCGCCGGCTGATCCGGGTGGCCGGCATGGGCGCCGTCTGGGCGACAGCGTCCGAGTCGACGCCGTCTGGGGAGATCCCCAGGGTGTCGATCACCCGGATCATGAATGGGGTCACGGGGACGCCTGCGAGTCGTGACCGGTGCCGTCGACGTGGAATCCGATCTCTGGGTCCGGCGGCCCGGCGAGCGCAGCCGCTCCGGCGGTGGCGACCTGCTTATCCTCCTCGGCGCTGGCTCCAGAAACACCGACGGCCCCGGCAAGGTCCTCCCCGATGAGGATCGGCACCCCCCCGGCGAACGCCGCCACCTCGGCACGGGGAGCTATGCCGTCGCGGACGGCGGGCTCGCCGGCGATGTTCCCATAAAGGTCATCGGACGGGATCCCAGCGAACCCGCAGACCGTTTTGGCTTTGTCGATGGCAATCGGTCCGGAGAACGCGAACGCTCCGTCCATTCTTGCGAAGGCGAGCAGGGTTCCCGAGTTGTCGGTAACCGCGATGTTGACCACTACGCCGAGAGCATCTGCCTGGGCCATGGCCGCGTCGATGGCCAGCCTGGCCCCGGCATACGTCACCGTCTTTGTCGTTCGGACGTGCACCGTTGCACCTCCTTTGGTTAGGCGTCATCGCGGTGGCGGCGGCCTGTGGGGAGGCCACCGTCACCGGATGACGTGATTGGGGTGTATCGGTCAGGACGACGCTCAGGTGAGCACAGAGGTGAAGGCGTCGTTGAGTTCGCGGGCGTGGTAGAAGATCCCCTTGCCCAGTTGGTCGGCCGTCCAAATGTGGGTCGGCCGGTCCGGGTAGGCCAGGTATCCGCCGGCGAAGACCTCATTGCGGTTCCCGGCCGGGTCGAAGAAGTACACCGTCTGACCCCGGGTGATGCCGTGCCGGGTTGGGCCGACGTCGATGGACACCTCGTCCATGGAGAAGATGTCGGCGGCCCGTCCCACATCACTCCAGTCCCCCAGTCGGAAGGCGAAGTGATGCAGCTTGCCGTTGGGAGCGCCGAGCACGGCCAGCTGGTGGATCTGGTTGTTGTTCGTCAGCCAGGTCGCGATGCAGTCTGCGTCATCGTCCAGGGACGTCTGTGCTCGCTCGGTGACGAAGTAGCCGAACACGTCGATGAGCATGCGCTCCATCAAGGCCGGGTCCTCGGCAGTGATCAGAGCGTGATCAAGGGCTGGCGCGCCGACACCGATCAGGTGCCGCGGGAAGGCGTCAGGATTGTGCGTGCCCACCTCGGTGCCTACCAGGGTCGCCTCGTGGTAGACCTCAAACACGTGTTCTGAGGGCGTGGTGAAGCGGATCCCGTCACCGATCTCGGGGTTCTCCCCCTTGCTCATCCGCTCGACGGTCAGGCCAAAGGCTTTCGCCTTGTTCTCAATGTCGTCGAGGTCCTCGGCGTATTGGGTCTTAAAACCGAACTTCACCAGGCCGACGCCGCCCTCCTCGAGGACAACGGAGTGGTGGTCCCACTCGTCCCAGCCCTTGTAATAGACCTTCCCGTCCTGCTCGAGCACCTGGTAGAGGCCCATCGTGTTGGCGTAGTGATCCTTGGCCTCGGCCAGGTCGGTGACCCGGATGTGGGCATAGCCCATTCTCATGACTGCCATGGCATGAACTCCTTAAACATGGTGGTGATTGCCGGATTGGCTGGCGTGTTGACCCCGGCGTCAAGCAGCACGGCAGATCGGCATGTCCAGGCAGATCGGGAGTCCACCGGGTGGCTCACCATTGGCATCTGCGCCCCCTTGCGCGTTCAACCGTCGCTCACTGCGAACGGGAAAAACTGGATGTCCCTACAGTCCTCCTCGCCGACCGTGGAACCCAGGCCCGTTCCGCGGTCGGGAACGACCTGTCAAGGCATTCAGGACGACGCCTGAGCCAGGTCAGCGCTCGTCGCTGATCCTGCCCAGGCGATTGGCAGCCGCGGTGAGCAGGGTGCCAAGGGCTCGTTCCTCGCCGGATAGCCGGGAGGTGCTTCCGGCGACGCACAGAGCAGCAATCGCGGCCTGCGGCCTGGGCCGGACTGGGGCAGCTATGGCGATCACGCCCGGGACCGCCTCCTCATAGACCACGCCATACCCCACCTGACGGGTATGCCGCAGCGCATGGTCAAACGCCTCCTCGGTCCGGATAGTCCGCACCGTTCGTGGCGGATAGCCCGCACTTCGGCGGGTATGGGCGAACTCTGCCCGGTAGGCGGCGATCGCATGACCGCTGGCGCAGGTATGGGAGGGTAACCGATGACCGTTGATGAGTACCCGCTCCTGCGGGTGAGGCGTCTCCAGCCGTGCCAGGTGAACGATGTCGGCCCCGTCCGGGACACTGAGATAGATGGTCAGCCCGGTCCGCGACTGCAGGTCGCTGAGCAGCGGCATCGCGGCGAGTCGCAGGGCGTTGCGCTCTTGGGCGAGCTGGCCCAGCTCGAAGTGGTGAACCCCCAGCTGGTAAAGGCCGGTTGCCGGGTCCTGGGCGGTCAGCCCCCGTTCGCACAGCGTGGTGAGAACGCGATGGGCGGTGGACTTCGAGACGCCCAGCCGCCGGGCGATGTCGGTCACGCCGAGCCGGGTGTCGAGGGTGAAGCAGTCCAGCACGTCGACCGCGGTGTCCAGAGCTTGGATGCCTCGGTGCGGACGCACCGCATCGTCGGTGTCGGGCAATGCGTTCGCTGTCGTCACGACCGGGCCCTTCCGTGCAACTCCACCTCGACACGGATGAGGTGGCTGGCCCCCGAGTGAGCCGTGGCGCACGTTAGGGCGTCTGGTCGCCAGCGCCAAGCCGAACGTCCCATTTCAGTGGAATGGCGCCCCTGGCTCAGCTGTCGCGATGGCGATGGCCGGTGAGGGTGTATCCGACGGGGAAAATGCGCAGGCCGCGCCGGCCCGAGATCAGGCCCCACAAGCCGCGCGGAGCAAAGAGTGTGACGGCGACAGCAAGAACCCCCAGGAGGAGCAGATACCAGGCACCGAAGTCTCCGAGCCATTGCTGCAACCCGAAGAAGAGCACGGCTCCGAGGATGGGCCCTTCGATGGTGCCGATCCCGCCGATCACCACCATGAAGATCATGAACACGGAGTAGTTCACCGAGAAGATCGACTCAGGCTGGACCCTCAAGGTGTTCGCTGTGATGATGGCTCCAGCCAGTGCCGACCCCATGGCCGCGACGACGAAGACGACCCGCTTGGACGAATCGACGTCGACACCAAGGGAGGCCGCGGCGGTCGATTCGTCGCGCAGTGCGGTGAAGCCAAGGCCGAGGCGCGAACGCATGAGCAGATAGGTCAAGACGACCACGACGACCGTGCCCGCCAGCGCCAGCCAATAGACGTAGGCGATGCGCCGGCCGGCAGACAGCCCGGAAAAGGCGTGCAGGGTCAAACCGATCCCACCACCGAGAGCCGGGATCTGCTCACTGAGCAATTTGATGGCCTCGGCGATAACCCAGGTGCCGATGGCGAAATAGCCCCCAGAGAGGCGAAAGGCCAAGAACGAGATCGGATAGGCCAACGCACCCGCCAAGACGACGGCCAGCGGTACGGCCATGAAGGGGTCCAACCCGACTCGGTCACTGAGCATGACCAGTCCGTAGGCGCCGACCCCGACATAGGCCTGTTGTCCCACCGACAGCATCCCGCCATACCCGGCGATGAGGTTCCACATCGTGGCGAGGATGATCAAGGCCGAAAGGGTCGTCAGCGATCCCTGAACGCCTCTCGACAATGTGTAGGGGGCGATCGGGGCCACAAATACCACGAGGGCCAACACGCCCAGGCCGACCGCGGCAGTGCGACTTATTCTTGTCACGGTCGCCGGCGCTGGCACCACGGCAGAGGTCTGCGTGGTCATGCGGTCACCACCTTGGGCAGGAGGCCGGAGGGCCGGAACGCGAGAATGACGAGGAACACCAGGTGGCCCACCAACACCCCGTAGGAGGGGTTGAGTTGACCCCCCAACGTCTGGGCGACGGCGAGGACTTCGGCACCGACGAAGGTGCCCCACAAGGATCCGAGACCGCCGATGATCACCGCTTCGAAGGCAAAGATCAGCATCGCTTGGCCGTAGTTCGGGTCGAAGTTCCCTCGCATTCCGGAGAACATCCCGGCTAGTCCCACGGTGCCCAGGGCCACCGCGCTGGCCACGGCGTAGACCCGGTGCGGGTCCATGCCCATGAGTTGGACGACCTGCGGGTCATCGCTCGTGGCGCGCATGGCCCGCCCGAGTGCGGTACGAGCCAACAGCATCTGCAGGGCCACGATGACAACCACCGCGGTAGCGAGAATGAGCAGGGGTAGCACCCCAATCGCCAACGACTGACCCACCTGGATCGACGCGATCGAGAGGTCGCCGACCGGAAGACTACGGCTATCGGCGGTAAAGCCGATTTGCAGCGCCTGGGCGATGACGACGGCCAAGCCGAAGGCGGCCAGGAGCGGCGCCAGCCCTCCGCTGTCCAAGGCACGGTTGAACACACCCAACTGAAGGAGGTATCCGAGTCCGGCCATGATCGGCACCACCGCGAGCAAGGCCAGGAATGGATTCATCCCGGTGTGCTGAACAACGACCAGACCGACGTATGCGCCGAGGACCGCCAACGCGCCATGCGCGAGGTTGACGATGCGCATGACGCCGAACGTGAGCGACAAGCCGGCGGCCAACAGCGCATACAACCCCCCGAGCAAGATCCCCTGGAGTGCAGCATTGACCCAGTTCATCGCCGGCTCCTAAAGTCCGAAGTATGCGGAAGCAATCTGGCCGCGAGAGAGTTCGCCAGGCCCTCCGGTAAGAACCGTTCGCCCTTCCAGGAGACACTGCACCCGATCGGCCACCCGTAGCGCTTGGTTGACGTCTTGCTCCACGAGCAGGACCGTCGTGCCGCCGTCGACGATGGCCGGCAGGGCGGCGTACGTCTGCTCGATGACGACTGGGGCCAGTCCGAGGGACACCTCGTCGAGGAGGAGCAGTTCGGGGTTGCTCATCAGCGCACGTCCGATCGCTACGGCCTGTTGTTCTCCGCCAGAAAGGTGCGCCCCGAGCCGCGAGCGCCGGTCCTGCACCAGAGGAAACGCGTCGTACACCGCCTTGAGGTCCCACTGCCCTGGCCGGCGGCAGTAGCCGCCGACGAGTAGGTTCTCCTCCACGGTGAGGCTGGGGAACACCCGGCGGCCCTCCGGGGTGAGCGCGATACCGAGACCAACCCGTCGATGCGCCGGCACCCCATCGACTCGTTCCCCAGCGAAGGTGACCGTGCCCGCTGTGGTGTCCACGAGGCCGGCGACCGCCTTGAGTAAGGTCGATTTGCCGGCACCGTTGGCTCCTATGACGGCCAGCGTTTCCCCCCGCTGCACCGTGACGTCCAGGGCATACAGAGCTTGGAAGTCCCCGTAGTGAACGTCCACCCCACGCAGCTGAAGTAGAGGCGTCACGAGGTGCTCCCCTCGATGTCGAACGTGCTGCCGAGGTAGACCTCGACGACCCGGGGCTCGGACATGACATCCTGCGGTGCCCCGCGCGCGAGGATCTCCCCGAAGGCCAGGCACATGAGGTCATCGACGACTTCGACAAGGGCATGCACGATGTGCTCGATCCAGATCATGGTCACCCCAGATGCGCGCAACCCCTTGAGTAGGTCGATCAGTGGGGGCAGCTCCTTGTCGGTCAGACCGCCGGCAATTTCGTCGAGCAGGATGAGTTTGGGTCTAGTAGCCAGCGCCCGAGCCAGCTCCAGACGCTTGCGATCGAGCAGCCGTAGCGACCCGGCTGGCTCGTTTGCCACGTCGACCAGCTCGGTGATCTCCAACGCATGGGCCGCCATGTCGTATCCGGCCTGGCCGGGGTTGCCACCCCCGAAGGCAGCGGCGACGTAGGCGTTTTCGAAGACGGTCATCTCCCCGAACGGCCGAGGGATCTGGAACGTGCGTGCGATGCCCATGCGAGAGCGAGCTCCAGGTTTCACGCCGGTGATATCTCGCCCGTCGAAGTGCACCGTGCCGTCGTCGGCAGGAAGAACGCCGGTGATCAGCGACAGCAAGGTCGATTTGCCGGCGCCGTTAGGGCCGACGATGCCGACGGCCTGACCTGGCTGCACGCTGAAGGAGAGGTCGTCTGCGGTGACAACCTGTCCGAAGCGCTTGGCCAGGTGTTCGACCTGCAGTAGCGGCTCCAGGGGACTCACCTCCTCGGTGCGACGATCGCTTCGCGCTCCGGTTGGCCGACCGGTTATGCCGGCCCAACCGGAGCGGCCCGGCGACTTAGGGATTGGTGGGCTCGACCTTGCCGCCGAGGGGGACGTCGAGGCCGGCCTCCTTGGCGTGGGCGTTGCTGACCAAGACCAACTCGTACGGGAAGGAGCCACCGGTGGCTTTGCGCCATTGGCCACCGGTCAAGGGGGTCTTGGCGATGTTCGGGTACGGCGACTTGGTCCAATCGAGTGTGCCGACCAAGGTGTCCACCGACAGGCCGCCGATGGCCTCGTTGATCTTGGCCTTGTCCGTCCCCCCGGCCTTGGTGACAGCTGCAGCCATCACTTCGAACAAACTTTCGGAGAAGCCCAGGGTGACGTTCCACTGCTTCTTGGTGGCGCTTTCGTAGTCGTCGGCGAACTGTTGCGAGGTCACCCCGGACAGGCTCGACGTCGTCGGATAGGACGGTGCCCACCACACTTCCGTGCCGAGGTTGATGGCGAGGTCACCTAAAGAGGACACCGCGGCGGGGAACTCGATGCTCTTGCCGACCGTGACCAACTTTGGCTTGTAGTTCTGTTGCTTGCTCTGCTTCCAAAAGGCCGCGAAGTCCGGCGGTGGTTGAACACCGGTGATGAGTTGGTCGTCTTGCTTTTTGTATGCGGAGATCAGCGAGGTGAAGTCTTGCGTCCCGCTGGGGTAGAGCCCGGGGTTGTCCATGGTGAAGCCTTGGGCGCTGATGATGGCCGGAAAACCTGTCTTGGTGTCGGTGAACGCCTGACCATCCGCGTCGTTGGGATAGAACGCGCCAACCTTCTTATTCGTGGGGACCTGCGACCACATGTCCATGAAGACCGCGGCCATGTCTTCTAAACCCCAGAAGAAGTGATGCGACCACTTGATCTTGCCCTCATCCGGGGCGCCTGGGTTGCCGCCGAGTCCGACGACCCAGGGCTGCCAGGGGGTGTCCGCAGTGATGCAGGGAACCGAATTCGCCTCGCACTGGGCGGCCACGGGCACGGTGGTCTCTGGTGTTGCGTGCGCCATGAGGACATCGACGTTGTCGGTGTTGATCAGGTCGGCGGCGACTTCACCAGCTCGTTTGGGGTCACTTTGGCTGTCCTTGAGCAGGATGTTGACCTGGAGGGGCTGTCCGCCTGCGGTGATCGGGTGGTCCTTGAAGTATGCCGTCATTTGGTCCACGACGTATTGGTCGCCCTCGCCGAAGGCGGCCAAGGGACCCGTCAGCGGCGTGACATATCCGACGGTGATGGTGTCCGAGCTCGAACCCGATCCGCTGTCATCCAGCGACGAGGAGGAGCACGATGCGGTGGCTAGGGCGAGCGCGGTCAACCCGGTAGCGGCGTATGCGATACGCGTCGTCATGATGGTGTCACTCTCGTTTCAGGTGGCGACCGTGGTGAACCGGTCGTTGAGCTCGCGGGCGTGATAGAAGATGCCCTTGGCCAGTTGGTCCGGTGTCCACTTGTGCATCGGCCGATCGGGATACGCCAGGTAACCACCGGCGAACACCTCGTTGCGGTTGCCCGAGGGGTCGAAGAAGTAGATCGTCTGGCCCCGAGTGATGCCGTGGCGGGTCGGCCCGATGTCCAAGGAGATGTTGTCCATGGCCATGAGGTCGGCGGCGTGTCCGACGTCGGTCCAGTCGCCGAGCTTGAAGGCGAAGTGGTGCAGCTTCGCTTGCGGTCCTTCGATGACCGCGATTTGGTGGACTTGATTGTTGCCCGTCATCCAGCTGCCGATGTAGTGGGCGCTGTCGTCGTCGAGGTCCGACTGGATCCGCTCTGTGGTGTAGAACCCAAAAACCTCTGAGAACATGCGCTCGCTGAGCCGGACGTCCTCCGCCAGGATGAGGGCGTGGTCCAGACCCGGGACACCGACCCCGACAAGGTGGCGCGGGAAGGCATCCGGGTTATGGGTGCCGACTTCGGTGCCGAGCAGCGTCTGGTCGTGATAGATCTCGAAGACGTGGTCGCTGGGTGAGGTGAACCGAATCCCATCGCTGACCTCGGGGTTTTCACCCTTGCTCATACGCTCCACGGCCAGACCGAAGGCGACCGCCTTGCGCTCAATCTCATTGATGTCCTCGACCCGCTCGACCTTGAACCCGAACTTGACCAGCCCGACCCCACCCTCTTCGAGGACGACCGAGTGGTGGTCCCATTCGTCCCACCCCTTGTAGTAGATCCGGTTGTCTTCGGCCAGCGTCTCGTAGAGGCCGAGGTAGTTGGCGTAGTGGTCGCGCGCCTCAGCCAGGTCGGTGACCCTGACGTGGGCATACCCCATTCGCAAAATTCCCATGGTTCTCCTTCGCGTGCGCCGGGAGGTCCCCGGACGGGTTCAGTGCTGCGTATGCCGACCCCTCGGCATCGTGACTCAGGATTGGGTGTGCGGGCCCTGCGTACTTTGAGCGAGCGCATCTGCCCGCTCTCGGGCCTTGGAGTTGATATCCCGGAGGAACCGATTCACCAGGCGGACCTCGCCGTCACGCATCGTGATGGTCACGTCCGTCGTCGGCACGGCACGACAGCTCAGGCAGGTGCCGTCATGTCGTTCCTCCGCCGACAGAACGCTGTCGGCGATGGGACGGTGGTAACTGAATTCCCCGGTACCGCAGTCCACCTTGCAAATTGCGCAGCCGCCGCGTCGACATCCCACCGTGTAGGCATACCCGGCCTTGTAGAGCCCGGAGAGAATGGTCTCTTCCGGCTCGAGCCAGATCTGCTCCCCGGTGGGGTCGATCGTCACGACAGGCACGGCGCTCCTTTGCGGCGGGGTGCCTCCGACGACACCGGTGGCATGAGCGTGCGACACCGCGCGATCGTCCGACCAGCCCCGTTCCTTCCTACGGAACGGCACGCGGGGCGAACGGCAAGCAGCACCACCGGTCCAACCTCGGTCAATCCGGCCCCAACCTCACCTACTGCTACCATGTAGAAACAATTCCGATACTCCGATCTCTCCGCGAGTGGATCAACGTTCGGCGTCCCCAATGTCCTTGCGGTCCAAGGGCCCCGGCCGCCATGAAATTCGCGGACCCTGAGGTCGCCCCACGTGGAGGTCAGCACCGTGCAGCACCGCCTATCGCCCCAAAGCCAACCCAGGCGCCCCCTGGAGCGAACATTCAATCGCCGCGCCGTCGTCGCCGCCGCATGGGCATCTCCGGGAATCGTCATCAGCACCGGCACCCCGGCGCTGGCGTCGAGCCCCGCTGCCTGTGTCCCGCAGACGCTGACCGCCGACTTCTCCACCACCGCCTACGTCAGGACGAGTGCCAGCTCGGCGACGTATACCTGGACCGACCCGTACGGCACCGGCGTAGATCTGACGCTCACCATTGCCGCTAGCCTTATCGCCGGCGGCGGCAACATTGACTCGGAATCGTTGACCACGCTGGCCTTTGTCGGCACGACCGGCAACACCGGCGTGGCCCTGAGCTACAGTGGGCGCCAGAACGTGGCCTACAGCTATTCCTTCAACCTGCCGGTGACATCGGTGTCCTATGTTCTGACTGACATTGACAAGAGCGAGGCGGTCTGGGTGACACCGACGCCTGCATCCGGCACCATCGCCAACTCCACCTACTTGACCGGTTCGGGCACTCAGGCCGATCCGTGGACTCGCAGCTCCGGCAGCGTGGAGATCGACAACAACACGAGCAATCAGGGCAATGTCAGCGTTGCCTACGGCAGCGGCCTGATGTCGAGCTTCCAAGTCGTCGTTGGTGGGGGCACACCCCCCAACACCCGAACGGTCTATCTGACCAGCCTGACCTTCACGACAGTCTGCCCGTAGACCTCATTGACACGTTAGTGAGTCATCGCGTCGAGGACAGCTCCTGTCGAGTGCCCTCCTCAATGACGTTGAACTGAATAGACAGCACGCGGTAGACCCAATGGAAGAACTTCGTGTACGGAGCGACCGTGAAGGACGCCATCACGGCCCCCAGATGAACCACGAGGACGGGGGCAAACCACGAGGATGCGCGAAGCGCCAGTACGAGCAGCCCGGTGACCATCACGACAAGCAGCGCCCATAGTAGCGCCACGTCAGCGCGACGCATCTGCGGGGTCGTCTCGCTGAGGCTCCCCCGTCGCTTCAGAATCAAGAGCACAACGCAGCCGAAGGACGCCATCACTCCACCCACCGTTCCGGTGAGTACCGGAACTGATAGCAGCGGGTAAGGGGGGTAGCTATCAAGAAAGGTCTGGAGTAGCCAAGCAGACACTGTTGACACGGCCGTCAACAGGAAACCGTATGCCACAAATTGATGACTCCCTTTCCGTGTGACTGAGGGCTCCCCATCTGGATAGGAGCATCCTTCCGCCCCGCCGGTTTGGTGGCGCAGCGTGGCCGACAGGAACAGGGTCCGGCCCCATGCCCGGATATCCAGCAACCCCTGAGCAGAGCCCCCGATATCGCGCCAGTACAGCCAAGCCGCCCGCAACATGACCATCGAGGTCGTCAGGAATGGGATGGCCATGACGATGATGAGCAGGGTGTGCGGAATCGCCTCATATGGGGAGTGGACGCCCGCAGTGGACATCAGCTCACGATCGCCGGTTGTGACGGTTAAGGCTGCCAGCAGGAGACAAGCGAGGACCAACATCACGATCGTTAAAACTCGTCCAGCTCTGGAACGCAGCGGGCGCGGCATCCAAACATAATCGGCGTATGTGACCTCGCGAAGGGCCGCGAACAAGGCAGGCGGATTGATCGCAAAAACGTGCGGTGGCGCATACATGCAAGCAGTAAAACAATCTTGACAGTCATGGCACAGATTGGCCAGATGAATGACGTCCTTGGTCGCTAGTTCTGTACGCAGCTCTAGGGCCGGCCACACTGGACAATACCCCGCACAATACCGGCAAGAATTGCATATGTTCAATTGCCGCTGACTCTCGGCAAAGAGGTCATCCAAGGGCATACCGTGTCGCCTCTCTTCCGGCAATCCGTCCCCACACCGCGCCTATAGTCATACCGAACCCGGCCAGATACCCCGAGGAGAGAATATTTCCTGACATAATTTCTCCCGCAGCAAATAGGTTGTGGAATGGAGTGGAGTCTTCCAAAAGAATCCGTGCATTCTTATCCACGGCAACTCCCAAGTACGTAAATGTGATCCCGGGTCTCATAGCAATCCCATAAAATGGAGGACTATCGAGCGCTTGGGCCCAGTGAGACTTCCGCGGCTTAACACCCTGCGTTGCCAATCCATCAAGCACAGCTGGATTGAACCGCGCCGTCGACCCGGAAGGAACACCCGCGTTGAATCTTCGGATCGTGTCCAGGGCTGCGTGTTCATCAAGCCCCAATTGGCGCGCCACCTCGGGCAGCGAATCCGCCCGCACAGCGCCATACATGGGAGGGAGAAATAGGCTGTTGACCTTGGAGTCCCAGAAGCAGTAGCCGATCTGATCACGTTGTTGAGCCAGGTTCCCGCCCCAGATCGCATAGCGTTTTGGCCAGATATCCTCACCTTCGTCGTAAAAGCGAAGTCCATCCTGATTGAGGACAACGCCGAACGGAATGGCGTCTATTCGTGTGGCTATGCCCCCATCAAATTTGGGACTACGCGCATCGACGGCTACGGCGTGGAATCCCTTCTCTTCGCCGGCGATGCCCGCTCCGTGGTCCAAGAGCTTTCGCAAGATACGTCCATCGTTGAAGCTGGGACCCCTAATATGGTAGTTGTCAACCGCTCCACCCCAATAGCGACGCAACCAATCGAGGTTTGCTTCAAATCCTCCGCTCGCGCAAATCACGGCCTTCCCCCGAAGCTGGACCTTTTGCCCCGCGGCATCGGCCGTCAATGACGTGCAGGTTCCACCCGCCAGGTTTAATTCATCAACACGAGTCTCGTAAAGAACGGGAATTCCTAGCCGATCGAGCACTCGATAGTAGTTATTCAACAGCGCTTTTCCCCCGCCCAAGAAGAACCTGTTAGTCCGACCTAGATGCAAGGTGCCCGCCAAAGTCGGCTGCCACAACGCACCGTGAGCGGTCATCCATTGGGGGACTGTGAGAGATTCCCTCACAGTGAGCTGCGCAAGCTCCTCGTTGCTCGGCCCCGATCCGACACCGCACAGGTCTGACCAGAGTTCCTCGACCGGGTATGCCCCTACGTTGAAGGGGTCCGACTCAGGATGCGCGCAACGAACGTTGCGCGTGTGCCGACTATTGCCTCCCCGAAACTCGCGATCGCTGCGTTCGACCACGAGGACTCGGGCGCCCGCATCACGGGCGGTCATCGCAGAGACGAGGGCGGCATTTCCTCCACCGATGACGATGACGTCCCAGTCCGCAGACGTCACAGCAGTCAGTCTCTGTGCTCGTCCGGACGGTCTGCCAGTCACGAGAACTCCTTCTGTGTACAACTTGTATTCACCCGACACCAAACGGGCCTGATGGTGGCCTGACGGGGCGCGTTACGCCGGCAGCGATCGTTCTCGGAGACGTGGCAAGATCTGCTGCTCGTACAGGTCAAAGAAGCGACGTTGATCCGGTCCCGGTGCATGGAAGACCAGGTGTCGAAAACCCATGTCGACGTACTCCCAGATGCGCTCGACATGCTCGTCGGGATCGGTCGAGACGATCCACCGGGATGCGGTGCGCTCGGCGGGCAAGACATCCGCTAGCCGTTCCATCTCCACGGGATCTTCAACGCCCATCTTTTCGTCAGGAGACAAGGCCAAGGCGCCCCAGAATCTGGTGTTGTTCATAGCAGCCTCCGGGTCGGGATCGAACGAGACCTTGACCTCGATCATCAGATCCAGGTCGCTCAGCGTCCGCCCGACCTTCTGCGCACCTTCAGCAAGCGCCGGAAGCAGCGTCTCGACGTAGAGTTCCCTGCCTTTGCCGCTCGTACAAATGAATCCATCCGCCACTCGACCACTCAGCCGAGTGGCAGCTGGGCCGGACGCGGCTACATAGAGAGGAACCGGCGTCTCAGGACGGTCATAGATCGTGGCGCGCTCCGTTTCGTAATAGGTCCCCTCGAACGTCACCCGGTCCTCGTGCCACAACTGTCGAATGAGTGCTATGGCTTCTTTCAACCTGGCGAAGCGCTCCTTGCCGTCCGGCCACGCCAGTCCGAGGGGGACCTCGTTCATGGATTCACCTGAGCCCAGTCCGAGGATGATCCGACCGGGAGCCAAGCAGCCAAGCGATGCAAAAGCTTGCGCCACTACCCCGGGGTGATACCGGAATGTCGGAGTCAGCACACTGGTGCCGATCTTGATGCGTTCGGTCGTCGCAACTAATGCCCCTAACCACGGAAGTGCGGCTGGTGCATGGCCGCCGTTGTGCCGCCATGGCTGGAGGTGATCGCTAACAAAAACCGAGTCGAATCCTGAGGCTTCGGCCTGCTGGCTGAAAGCTAGGAGCTCGCGAGGCGCGAACTGCTCAGCCGATGCCTTATAGCCGAGGGTGAGTGCCATAACGGTCTCCATCTCTTGTGGCTGGCCAGGGACTAGTTGGTGCCCATGGTGATCAGGGTCTCGTCGGACATTTCTCTGATGGCGTATGCCGGCCCCTCTTTACCGTGGCCGCTCAGTTTGACTCCACCGAAAGGCATGAGATCCACACGCGCGCTGGATGTCTCGTTGATATGAACCGTTCCCATCCTCAGCCGCGCCGCGCTCCCAAGCGCGCTGGCGATATCGCGAGTGAATATCCCGGCGGCCAGACCGTAGGGGGTGTCGTTGGCGCCGTCGAGGGCCGCATCGAGGTCCGCGAAGGGCACCAGCGAGAGCACAGGGCCGAAGACTTCGGAGCACATGACTGACGCGTCCTTGGGGACATCGCTGAGGATGGTGGGATCGAGGAGGGAACCCTGTCGGTTGCCACCAAGATGGACCGTTGCCCCACGCCGGGCGGCCTCCTGAATCCAGGAGTCGACGCGTTCTGCAGCGGGCAAGTCAATGAGCGGCCCGAGGAATGTGGTCGGATCTCGAGGGTCGCCCGCCTTCTTTTCTCCAGCTGCGGAAACCAACGCAGTCGTGAACTCGTCACGGATCGAGTCGTGAACATAAACCCGCTGGACCGATGTGCATACCTGGCCTGCTTTGCGGAAGGCGGCATTGACCACCAGTGCCGTCGCCCGTGCCAGATCGGCGTCGTGACAGACAATGGTGCTCGCCAGGCTGCCTAGTTCCAACTGGGCCCGCCGAACGCCGATAGTCCGCGAGATGGTTTCACCCACCTCCGTGCTGCCAGTAAATGCATAGAACGCAGGCACTGGGTCCTCAAGAAGCCATTGGCCGACCTCCGATCCACGGCCCTGGACCAAGGCAAGCAGCGACGGTGGCACCCCCGCGTCCAATAGAAGGTGCAGAAGCAGATCGGCTGTGATCGGTGTCTGCATCGCCGGTTTCAAGATGACTGCGTTTCCTGCGGCCAGCGCTGGCGCCACCTTGTGCAGGACTGTGTTCAACGGTGAGTTGAAGGGCGTTATGGCACACACCACCCCGAGGGGGCGAAGCACGGTGAAGGCCAGCCGCTGGGGGTTGGTGGGGTCGCTCGCCATCGGCACGACCTCCCCGTGCAGTCGTTTGGCCTCTTCGGCGGACAGGGTCAAAGTCTCGATTGCACGCTCGACTTCTCGTTTCGCGTCGGTCATTGTGAACCCGGTATCCGCAACGATGCCTTCCACAAAAGCATCCACTCGTTGCCCCAGAAGTCCGGCCGCGTCCATGAGCATCGTGTATCGCGCGTGCGGACTCAGGCTCATGGCACGTTGCCCCTCAGCAAGAGCCCGGGTCGCCTTCTCCACCTGTGCACGCGTGGCAATATGGACGTCGGCCACGGGCTCCCCGGACCAGGTATCCGTCTTGACGGCTATCGCGCCACCATCGCACCATTGCCCGTCGATGAACAGCTGCAAAGCGGTCATTGCGGCCATTAGGTTCTCCCTTTGCTCAAGATTCGTTGTCGGCGGCTCAGTACTGAGTGAGATATTGAGAGGGATCGATGCGTGCCTCGATAACCAAGGGGACCCCGTTGTGGTCCTCGGCCATCGCCGCCGCCAATTGTTCGTTCGTGCTGACCCGGGTGCCGTGACATCCCATGGATTCCGCGAGCATGACCAGGTCGGTTTCCTCGATGCGCGTTGCGGTGCTTGGAAGACCCCGGCGAATCTGTTTGAGCTCGATGCGGTTGAGACTGCCGTCTACGAAAACGACAACCGTCAACGTGAGTCCTAGAGCAGCGGCCAAGCGAAGTTCGGTGGCCGCCATTGCGAAACCACCGTCACCGACCATGGCGATGACGGAACCATCGCCACGATGAATCGCCGCTGCGATGGCCGCCGGCACACCGAATCCCATCGCGGACAGCCCATTGGTCATCAGTACAGAACGGGGGCCGTATGCCGTCCAGCCTTGACCGATGAGGATCTTGTGCGACCCCACATCCGTGCAGAGGACCGTCTCCGAGGGAGCCGCCTCGCGGACCGTGTCGACAACATCGGACGGGTTGAGCGCTCCTTTGACCCTTCCGGAGTAGTAGTCCGCCTTCAAGCTCTCCCGAAACGAGCGGATCTCCACCGCGTCCCAGGCCTGATTACCGCTACGTTCGCCGGCCAAGTGGGCGAGGGCGGCGCCGATGTCGCCGACTACCTCGCTATCGCTTGCATACACCTGATCCGTGTTCGGGGTCGAGTCGATGTGCAGCACAGGCGTCGGCAGCGACCATGGCTTGATGAGTTCCACCGGGTCGAAACCCGCCGCAACGATGAGGTCGGCCTCGCCGAGCAATGCCCACACGCGCTCGTTGCATGCCATATCGAGAACTCCCGCAAACCACGGGTTGGTCTCATCGATCACGCCTTTGGCCATGGGCGCAACCACCACCGGAATTCCCAGATTCTGGGCGAAGTCCGCCACCGCTTGGGACGCCTCTGCCCGCACGGCGCCCGTACCGACGAGCAAGATCGGTCGAGTGGCTTGGCGTAGGGACGCAGCGGGATCGGCCCCGGTGACGGCAAACCCACCGGTCAGCGGGCCCATGGGGGGGATGACGACATCGGCGTCTGTTGCCTCGCTGCTGAACGTATCGCCAGCGACGGTGAGATGGACGGCGCCGGGGCGTTCGGCGACTGCCGTGCGCAGCGCCTTGCGCATGACGGTGCCGACAGACTTCTCTGAGACCGTGCCTGCCCATTTCGTGACTGGGGAGAACAGCGAGGGGTGGTCGACCACTTGGTGGGTGAAGAATGCTTGCCGCGCCGTCTCAATTTGCCCCGAAATCGCCAACATGGGGACCCGGTCCAGCTGAGCAGCGGCCACTCCATTCACCAGGGCTGTGGACCCTGGCCCCAATGTCGACAGGCACACACCAGGGATCCCCGTGAGCATCCCCGTCGCTTCGGCCATGAAGGCAGCTGTACCCTCCCGACGAGCAAGCACGACGTCGATGTCGCGCTGCCGCAGCGAGTCCATGAAGTCGATAATCGGGTCACCTGGGTAGGCAAACACGCGCTGCACACCGCAGTCGCCGATGGCACGGGCGATGACCGATGCCGTGCTCACCCCGGAACCCGCCATCACCAGTGCCGTCCCACAACGATGCCGGTAGGACCGCTGGTCGCCGTGGTCGCAACTTCCGCCAGAAACTCCCGGCGGTTTGTCGTCACCTTGGCCAATCGGGTGAGGTAGTCGACTCCCACCGCCCAGCGGTACTCGCCGACCCCGTAGCCGATGAGGATCTCACTACCGCGCGGTCGCATCACGATGGTGCCGGGGTAGATAGAAGTCACCGGATTCTCCAAGTCCGCAACTTCTCTCAGCGGCCCCTCCCCGGGGTGCAGGACTCCGACGTCCCCCGACCACTTGGCCGAGATCAACGTGCGCTCGATCGGCTCCTCCAGCAGTTCCCACAGCGCCGCGGTCGCCTTTGGCGCGTTCGACTCGAGGAGTTCGGCCTCAGCGGTCACTCCCCGAACGGTGAGATAGATGTGCTTAGTCAACAGCCGGTCCCTTCTCAATACGCACGATAGATTCGCCCACATCGCGCGTACCCTGCAGAGCCGCGGCAAGTTGGTTCTGCCCGCTGGGCGGGGTAGTCCCCGATGAGCGCAGTTATTGGATCACCGGGCGCCATCTCCAGTAAGAAGAACATCACCGTCACTACGCCAATGAGCAACGGGATGGAATGCAAGAGACGCAACGTCGCAAACCGCAGCACACGAGCCTCCTAACTCGAGCCAGCATACAATTGCATACGTACGAACACAATAGGTTCGGATGCGGGAGAGGGGGCTCCCGACCACCCTCAGGCGCGGATCTACAGGGAAAACGGCCCACTGGCTACTGAACAGTTGGCATGTGAACCTGACCGGCGACTACAACCGAAGGCGGGGGCGTTGGTGACAGTTGCGTAACATCCGACGCGTTCGTTCCATCCCGCTGGTCATCTGCTCAGCCGAGGCCCGGCGAATAGGGCCCTTCAGTCTCAAAGAGCCTCAACCGGATATCTCGAGCGGCCGTAAAATGAATGGACGCCAGGTTGCCGGCGAGGGTTCCATCTCGGGCATCAATCGCTTCGACCATCGCCCCGTGTTGCTGGTTTGATTCCGCCCAGCGGCCTGGCGCAACCAGCGTGGTGGCGCTGTACCGCGCAAGGTGTTGGTCCAGGCGTTCCAGAAGATCGATCAGGGAGGCGTTCCTGCTCGTCAGCCAGATTGTGTGATGGAACTCGCGGTTAGCTGCGGCCATCTCTGCCGGGGACGCCTCATCCATCTCCACCAGCTGGCCGTGAACCCGGCGCAAGCTGATCAGGTCATAGCTGGAACGTCGATCAGCCGCCAAACGCGCCGCCGTGGCCTCAAGCGCAATTCTCGTCTCGTAGATGTCGAGCACCTCCTCAACGGAGTGCTCCCGGACCACAAGGCCGGATCCGTCTCGGACGATTAAGCCGTCGTGTTCGAGGCGGGTCAGCGCTTCCCGAACGGGGGTCCTGCTGACACCAACCCGCTCAGCCAAGGCAACCTCGACCAGTGGCGTGCCGGGCGCTATGGAGCCGTCGATAATCGCCGAACGGATTTGTTCGTATGCACTGGCCGTCCTCGATCCCGCGCTGCTCTTCCTCGCCACGTTGCACCTCCCACATTCGTCGCCGTCATCTTCCCACTGCGTGAAGTCCAGCACACGTCAAGACCGACCTTGCGGCGACCAGTTTGGCATACCTAGCCACCCCGGCCAGAGCAGCCCTCAGCCGGAGAGTGCCCATCGCAACCGCAGCAGATTCTGATGAGGACTCCCGGGATATCGCTTTGGTGTTCCCGAACCTTGGGTCACCGGAACCACGACGAACCGGGGCCCGGCGCCGTTCATACGCATGTACTCGGCGAGTTGTTCCGGTGTCTCGGCTCGTGACGAGGCTTCAATGCCGGATGCAGCGGCCAACCCTAGGAGATCCGCTCCCCTGCCCGTGTGGGTGGATTGACGGCCCGTGGTCTCGTAGGCCCGATCGTCGAGGGCGATGATGGTCAGGTTGCTCGGTCCATAGGCGCCGATGGTGGTGAGCCCTCCGAGGTTCATCAGCAGCGAGCCATCGCCCTCGAAGACCACGACGTCTCGACCGGGATGGGCCAGCGCCAAACCAAACCCGACCGATGTCGCCAATCCCATCGAACCCTTGAGGTAGAGGTTCAGGTCCCGATCTCCCGCAGTGAAAAGCCACCAGCTGGCGTATCCGAGAGCGGAGACCGCGACGCCATCGCTCCCGAGTTGCCCCGATGCGTGGGCGATTGCCTCCCCCTTGGTCATTCCAGTCATTCGTTGGCACCTCCAGTCAACGCGCGCGTCAGGGTTGCCACAACTACCCAGTTCCAGCGATACGCCGAGTCGGCAGCGGTAAAAACGGCGTCAGCCACTTGCCGCTCATCGACGAGGTCGAGCGACTGGATCGACAACAGGTCGAGGATTGCGGGGACGGCGGAGCCGAAGGCCACTTGAGCCCAGTTTCGATCGCCGATCTCCCCTCTGGGACTCAAAATCACCGGAACCGCCACCCGGAAGGGCAGGACCATGGACCCTAAAGCATTCAGTGAGTTTCCTAGACCACTCGCCTGAATGAGCAGGGCGGTTCGACCGCCGCCAGCACTAACGCCAGCGGCTATTCCGAACGCTTCTTCCTCGCGACTGGCGTTGATGACTAAGAACCTGTCGTCCTCCTCGGCAAGCGCAATGATCGGCGCCAAGATTGAATCCGGCACGTGGATGAGAACCGTCGCACCAGCCCGATGCAGGCCATCGATGACTGCCTGCGCATACAGAGGATGGGTCTGCTGGCGGCTATTCACTGGCATGGTTCACGCTCCAGGGCAACAGGATCCTTTCAGCCAACCGGACGAAGCCGGTCAAGATGAGGCTTGCTATCGCGATCACCATGACACCGACGAAAAGTCCTGCGGTGTCGAACCCGTTCGCGGCGTTGACCACCATCCAGCCGATCCCACTGCCGGACGCAATGAACTCACCCACGATAACGCCCGTCAGTGCATGGGGGATGGCGCCCCGCACACCTAGCAAGATGTCGGGCATCGCACTGGGAATGAGGATCCGACGGATGACTCGCGACTGCGACGCGCCCATGATGCGTGCGACATTGATGAACTCCTTGTCAATCGAAATAGCACCGTGGTATGTCGTAAGGAACACGAAGAAGAACGTCCCGAGAGCAACCAGGGCAATCTTTGAGCCGATACCGATACCAAAAACGATAACAAAGAGTGGCGCCAGAGCGATATTTGGGACGCTATAGAACGCGATAAGATACGGTTGAACCAGTCTAGAAACAGCGGGCAGTAACGCAAGCAGAACGCCACAAGCGATCCCCGCACCAAGTCCGATGACATATCCGTAAATAAATTCGCCACCACTGGTCCGTAAATGGGTGGCCAGTTCACCGGAGCGCACCATCTCCACGAAACGTACAGCAATCTGCGAAGGCTGACTGAAGTACAACGTGTTCAGTACCGGACCTGATAGCACCTCCCATGCCACCAAGAGGGCAACACCGAATGCTGCTTGTTCCATGAGGCGGCGAACTGTCCGTCCCGCCCGCCGACCAGAGCTTGGCGGCTGTAATTCGTCCCGCACGTCCTTTGTGGCTTGGGTTGCCAAGTCAGTCATTGAGCTCGCCTTTCAACTGCTCCCACAACTCATCCTGCAGTTGGGCTGCCATGTCCCCGGTGGGTGGTTGTTCCTGCCCATCGGCACCGATTATGCGCGGGATCGAGACGATGGTCTTGATTGCCGCCGGCCGCCGTGTAAACGTCACGACCCGGTCACCGAGGGTGATGGCTTCCTCGAGGTCGTGCGTAACGAAGAGAACCGAGGAGTTATGTTCGTCGCTTACCCGCTTTAGTTCCCCCTGGAGGACACGTTTCGTCAGAGCATCCAGCGAAGCGAAGGGCTCATCCATGAGAATGACCCGAGGATTGTAGATGAGCATCCTGGCGATCGCGCCCCGTCGCTGCATGCCACCCGATAGTTCATGAGGATATCTATCACTGAATCCGGTCAGGCCCATCGTGGCCAGCAATGTTTCCGCTTGATCACGACGTTCTTGCTTTGCGGTGCCGCGAGATTCCAAGGGAAAGGCGACGTTTTCCGCAAGGGTCATCCAAGGAAAGAGCTTGTTCTCTTGAGTCACAAAGGCAACGTCCGAGTTTATCCCTGAAACAGGGTTTCCATCAAAGACCACTTCCCCCGATGTCGGACTGAGCAGACCCGCCGCCATCCGCAACAGCGTCGTCTTGCCGCAGCCGCTGGGTCCTACGAGGACGAGGAATTCACCCTCATGCAGATCGAGCGAGACGTTGTTCACCGCTTGGACTGCATCTGCACCGCTACCAAAGAACTTGTTGATGTTCCGGTAGGACAAGAGAACCTCACCCTGGGAGGCGCGGGCCGTCACGCCCGCGTCTCCAGGTGCACTACTTGTTGTACTCATTGGTCCACAGGCCGCCCTCAGCGGTATCGGGCTTCGAGTCAAGATGCCCGGTGTCCGCAGCCATATTGACGGCGTTATCCCACATCTCCTTGGACATGAGGCCCCCCTCCCCGAAGGTGGGGAGCATGGCATCCACAGCGGCCTCCATCTGGTCGGGTGCGACGTCGGGGAACGTGGACGCCAACTTGGCAGCGGCCCCCTTTGGATCCTGCTGAATGTAGGCGATGGCCTCGGCGATAGCCCGACTGAACCTCGTCGCCGTGGCCGGGTTGTCCTTCAACCACTTCGGCGTGGCGAGAACAATGCTGTAGGGCTGGTCCTCGAACTCTGAAAACTCTTTCAAGCCATTGATGAGGATCTCCGCTTTACCGTCGGCGACCAGCCGTTGAACCTCTGGCGGAGTGAAGAAGCCGAGGTCAATGTCTCCCCGCTCGATGGCTGCGGACGTGGCGTTGCCCACGCCCACCTGGATGAGCTTCGCTGCGTCGGGCTTCAAGCCTGCCTTCCTCAGGAGCCATTGGGCATGGATCTGAGTGATCGCGCCGGCGGTGGTGTAGCCGATGGTCGACCCATCCAGCGTTGCCAGGCGGTCCTGAAGGGACGAGCTTGGATTGACACCCTTGCTGTCCATCCACTTCTTGTTGGCCAGGACGAATCCATTGGCATCCGCAGCCGTGGTTGCCTGGATAGCGATGGCATCAACCCCTTTGAGCTTTGCTCTGATGTAGGTCTGCGATGCCACGAGAGCCAGATCAACGCTTCCACCAGTCAGGGCTTGGATCGATGCCGACGCCTGCACCTGGACAACGTTGACGGTCAATGCCTGCTTCTTGAAGTACCCCTCGGACTGGGCGAGGTAGACCGGCGCATAGATGAGTGTCTTGGCGCCCAAAGAAACGTCGAGGTCTTGTGGGGTCATGTCCAACTGACTCGACTGGGCATCGCTCGGCGTGGTGTCCGGGCTGGAGGACTTCGGCGACGAATCACCGGAGCTGCAACCGGTCGCGGCGAGGGCGAGGGCCGTCACGGCCACGGCCGTCCGGCGCCGGGCGCCGATGGTGAATGTCTTCATAATGCCTCCTAGTTCCTTGCTGCTAGCCCTGCCCATGCGTCCCAATCCCGAGGCCGTGTGTCGGTCCCGGGGAACCACCGATTAACTCCTGTTGTGTGTCATGGCCGATCCGCCCAGTCCACGAGCGGTACGACATGCTCGACGAAGCGGCGGAGTTGTTCGGCCGAAAACTCGGGGGTTTGCCACCCGTGGAATTGTGTGTCGAGGAGGAAGTAGTCGATGCCCGCCTCCGCCAACGCGCTCAATCGCTCAGCGCACTGCTGTGGGCTGCCGATGATTAGCGAATCGCCGACCTCCCGTCCGTGCAGCCGACGTTCCAGGGCCGCGTGAACTTGCGAATCCACCCAGGACGATGAGTCTGTCGGGAGGATCACCGTGCAGATTGTGGAGTCGGCAAGGCTGACGTGACGGTTGAAAGCTGCCGAGGCCGCTGACAGCTGGTCTCGCAGTGGTCGAATCTCATCAACATTGGCGAAGAGCGGCCGAAGGGTGTCTCCCCACCGTGCGGCTCGACGGATATCCTCTTCTGCGCGGCCGTTGATCCAGAGCGGGATCGGCGCTCCCGGCCCCGGATCGAGCGCGATATCACCCAGTTCCCATTCCGGGATGTCGGACCCGTTGAGCGTTTCGCCTGCCCAGAGCCTCGTCACTATCTCAAGGCACCGGTCGAAACGCTCTTCCGCTCCCACCCGGTCGGCCTGGGCGACGAGGTAGTCCTCTTCCCACCACGCTTCCCGAACCCCGGTCATAGTCCGGCCCCCACTCATGTAGTGCAGCGAGGAGAGGAACTGAGCCCAGAAATAGGGGTGCATCAGGGACGGTGGCCAGGGGTCAAGGGCGACTTTGACCCGCTGGGTGTGGGCGATCCAGGTCGGCAAGAGGACAAGTGGGTCAATCGTTCGCCGATTTCCCCATGAAAAGCTCTTCTCGGAAAGAGTGAAATGCCATGGGACGTGTACCGAGTCAAACCCCAGATCGTCCGCGATAATCGCCACTTTGATGGCGTCACCGATCGCCGGAGGCTGAGCACCCCAGGCAAAGGCATACACCCCGATGTGGTCCAATACATCACCACTGGTCATTCGGACCCCTTCGTCGGATTCTCGTCATATGCAGAAATCACGATCCGGTGAGTTGCGGCGCTACCTGGCCAGCGAATCTCTCACATTGTTCGATGACAGACTTGGCGGAATCGCCATAGAAGATGAGGCAAATCTCGTCAACCACGCCTATATACGGACCGAGAGTCGCGATGATGTCATCCGAGCTCCCGATGACGTAGCGTTGTTGTTCGTCCGTGGCAGACTCCGTGGGCAGCGGACCCCGAACGCGCGCATAGATGTCCCGAGCGGCAGCGCGTGTCTCGCCCAAGGCAACATAGAATTGCCGTGCGATCTGGACTCGTCCACACTCCGCTGGCCGTTCGTTTCCGAGGTCGGAAGCAATCTGTTCGATCTCGTGCGGAAGATGGTGAGAATCGATCCAACCCTGCCCCAATCGGGCTACTCGCGTCAGGGATGCCTCACCGGCCCCGGCAATATAGATCGGAACTGGGTCTTGCCTGGGTTTGGGGAAGGCCTGAGCGTCCTGCATCCGCACATAGCGTCCCTCCATGGTGGTGGGCGGCTGCTGCCACAATGAACGCAGGGCCATCAAGTATTCGTCCATCATGGCCCCGCGGTTGACCTTGCCTAGGTCTCCCCGGAGGCGGCGGAATGACTCAGCGGTTCCCCCCAAACCGACACCGAGCGTGAGACGGCCCCCCGTGTAGTGATCCAGCGTGGCCACCTGGCGGGATAGGAGCGCAGGGTGGTGATGGGGCAGGATGATTGTCGCAGTTGTGAACCTGATCCGCTCGGTTAGCGCGGCAACATAGGCGATCGTGATGAGTGGGTCGAAGTATCTGACCGGTTCCATAGGAATGTCATAGGAGCCGTCGGCAGCCCGCTCCGCTTGAATTTGCAGCAATTCGTTGGGCCACAAGGCGTGGAATCCCAGGTGATCCGCAGCCACGGCAATCTCCCGCATCCATGAGGCGTCCACTGATCCTGGGGGATGTGACTTGCCCTCCTTGCAGTTGGGCATTCCCACGCTGAAGACTGTCATGGGACCTCTACCCCTTCACCACATTGAGTGGAGCCACTTGCGAGGGCGGCCCTTCCGGCACACGCACAAGTGGCGCCACATCACGATGCAGTCGGCGGATCTGCTCGATGGAGTAGCTCACGCTTTGCCAGCCATGGAACTGGGTGTCCAGAAGCAGATAGTCAACGCCCGCGTCAAGGAGATCCTGCAACTTCTCTGCGCACTGTTGGGCAGTGCCGACGATGGCCTCGCCTGAACCTCCAAGTGCCTTCAGTCGGGCCTGCCGTATTGCGAGTGGACGCTCAACGTTGGCGGTCACCCAGTCTGCGGAATCTCCTTCTGATAGGACCGCGCAGATCACAGTGGTGGCTAGCCTGACATGGCGCCCGGTGCGCTCGCATTCCTGATCAAGGCGCGCCTTCACGGCACGGGCTTGCTCTCCGGTGGCCACGCCGGGCCGAAGAACGTCACCGTAGTTCGCGGCCAACGTCAGATCAGCGCTGGACTGGCCCCCGATCCACATGGACACGGGCGGTGCGGCGAATCCTAGGGATAGCCCCTGGATATCCCAGAACCCGCCACCGATCCTCTCCGTACCCTCCAGCGGTCGATCGCCTGACAAGAGATGGGTCACGGACGCCAGCCCATTGGCGAATCGCGCACCGTCCGGATCGTTCGGAGACAAGCCAATTCGGTAATCGTCGGCCACGTGGCTGGGTCGCACCAGTCCGATCGCTCGGCCGCTAGAAATACGGGACAGAGTGGCCAAATAGCGTGCCCAAAAGTACGGATGCATGACGCCCGGCGAGAAAGGTGTCAAGCCGAACTTGAGCTGCGTCGTTCCCGCAGCAAGGTACGGGAGTATCGCCAATGGTTCGAGGATCGAGTCGTTTTCCCAGCCATAACTGCTCGGATTGAGCGTAAAATGCCACGGCATATGCAGAGAATGAATCCCCACATCGTCAGCCGCATGAGCGAGGGTCATTAGATGGTCTACGTCTGTCTCGTTCGCCCCCCAGGCGAACCCATAAATCCCCACTCGGGACATCAACCATGACTCGACAACCACGTAGCACTCCTTGTGCATACAGTTACATGCGGTCGTACACATACTGCCGGGCCGCCTTGCGTCCGTCAAGGGCCAAGCGGTTGCGAACCAGCCATCTGGTGGATAGACGCGGCGAAGAGACTTATGCGGGCCGGTGCCGTCACGCTCATGGGGTGACAGCACGCGCGAGCCTGCCCGCAACCACCCGAGCGGCTCGGCAGCCAGGCCGATCGGCACCAGCCCACGCCAACCTCCCCGCCACCGCCTCGCCGCAGCGCTGTCGACGCTAGACGGTATGGAGTGACCGCTCAGGAGTCTTGGGGGTTGTAGGCCGGCCCCACTCACAAGTGGTCGTGGGTTACCGAGTAGGGCTGGCTTGCTCGGCCTATCCAACAGTTGTGGGAGGCCCCGGTGTTTACCGAGCGTACGAGCGTGGGGGCTCGACGTGCACGCACGATCTGTCGCGGCAGCGGCGATCGATGGCGTCATGGGTGAGCTGATCCAAGCGAAGCTGACTCCGTCACGCGACCAGATCCGGTCCTGGATCCAGGAGCTGCCG
>JBKECS010000020.1:0-3018 GCA_047974805.1 Nostocoides sp.
GCTCAGCGCCACCGATGGGGCCCACCTTCGGGCGCGTGCTGTACTGAGACAATAGGATGCGGCCTGACCAGCGGAAACGTTGGTCGGGCCGTTTGGTTCCGATCGCCCGGACGGCTAGCGCTCGCGACCGAAGACAGCAGCCGTGACAGCAACCACCCCCGACCGCCCCAGTCTGGGATGGCGTCGATTGACGACAAAGAGTTTGTATGACAAAGCTAAATTAGCTCTGTAGTGCAAACCTGTTAGGGGAGTCGCCGCGAACAACACCACCGGCCTGACGCCACAGCAGGCACAAGAACTGCTCCACAGTACGGCCTCGCGAACCCGCGCGTCCTTGGACGTGCCCAGTGCATCGCTGTTCGGTGTTTGGGGGGTGTTCTGGATCATCGGGTACCTCGCCATGTGGTGGTCGGTCAAAGACCAGCCGGTGTACACCGGCCCGCACCTCTGGGCCATAGCCATCACGGGCGCCCTGGGAGCGATCGCTCTGGCTGTCACAATCGTGGTTGTCACCGGGGCTGTTCGAGGGATCTCCGGCGATTCCGTGCGGGCGGGGATGTACTACAGCCTCACCTGGCCGATCGCTTTCGTCGCAGCTCAACTGCTGGTCGGCGGATTGGCGCGCTTGGACGCGTCGGATGAGGTCCTCGGCTTGGTTGCCGCGCTGCTGCCCGCACTGGTGGTTGCCCCCATCTATTGCGTGTCGGCCGCGATCTGGGGTCAGCCCGCATTCTTCATTGCCGGTGCGCTCCTCGCGGGATCGGTCGCGGTGGGCGCCTTCCTTGGACCAGTCGATGCCCTGCTTGCCATCGCCCTGATCGGGGGATTGGGATCTGTGCTGGCCACCGCAATGACCTGGAGGTCAGGGTGAGCTCTGACGCGAGCGGCCTCGATCCGTCATTCATGCTCCGGCGCGGCTGCGGGTGATGGCGGCACTGAGCGCCCTGGAGCGGGGAGACACCGTGAGCTTCACTCGGCTCCGGCAGCTACTCGACCTCACGGCGGGGAATTTGCTCACCCACCTGCGACGACTTGAGCAGGCGGGCTACGTCGTCACCGACCGGCGTGGCGGGGGGCGCAATGGTCAGACCTCGACGGCCTTGACCGACCGTGGCCGGGTGGCCTTGGCGGATTACCGCAAAACGCTCACCGCGATCCTCGATGGGAAGGACCCTGTGGATACAAAGCCACGATGAGGTCAGCGCTCGAGGGCGCCCTTGCCGGCCATGATCTTCTCGCGGGCCCGGGCGGCGCGGTCGGCTCGAGTCTGTGACTTCTTCGCTGCCCCGATGTGGATCGACCAGCTCTTCTGCCGTCCGGGCGTCAGCGCGTCGAACGCCTCGGCCAGCTCCGGGTCAGCGGCGAGCGCCTCGGTCAACTCCTCGGGGACGTCGACCTCGCGCGTGGGCGCCGGCGCGTGGATGCCCTGCTGCGCGTAGCCCATCGCCTCACGCAGGTAGGCCCGGATGGTCTCCTCCTGCTCGGCGACCTGGCCGAGGGCGGTGAACCGCATCATGCTGGGATGCTGACTGTTCTCGCCCTGCTTCTCCAGGACGCCGTCGGGGTCACTCAGCAGCCCAGCCTCGAAGAACGTCAGCCGGAAGTCATGACGGAAGGCGCCCATGATGGCGATGTTGCGTCCGGCATACATATAGGTCGGGTGTCCCCACTTGGCGTGTTCGGACAGCCCCATGTCGATAATGATGGCGCGCAAGGCTTCGAGGTCATCGATCCAGCGACGGGTCGAGCAGTCCGGGGTGGCGAAGCGTTCGCAGCGGCCACAGCCCTTGGTGAAGAAGTCCTGAGCGTCGGTGATCATCGCCATGGAGTGGTCCAGCCTCGCGGGAATGGGGTGGCGTATGCGGTTCCGCTGAGACTACCTGCCGGTGGGCGCTGTCAGGACGTGCCCTGCCCTAGCCAGCGACGTCGATGACCACGCGTCCGCGGATCTCGCCAGCAAGGATCTGCTGGGCGAGGTCGGGGAGTTTGGCGAAGGGTTCGGCGTGCGCGACGTGGTGCAGTTCCTCACTGGTGAACAGCTCATCGAGTTTGGCCCAGGCTTCGGCGCGTTCTTCCGCCGGGGCGTGGACGCTGTCGACGCCTTGGAGGGAGACGTTGCGGATGATGAACGGCATGACCGAGGAGGGCAGGTCCTGCCCACCCGCCAGGCCGCAGCAGGCCACCGACCCGGAGTACTGCACCTGGGAGAGCACCTTGGCTAGCGGGCTACCGCCAACGCAGTCGACGGCGCCGGCCCAGCGCTCGTCGGCGAGCGGCTCGACATCCCCGGCCAACTCGTCTCGCTCATAGACGGTTGTGGCGCCGAGGCTCTTCAGGTAGTCCTCCTTGCCGCTGGTCCCCGCGACGGCCTCGACCGTGTAGCCCAAGCGCGCAAGGATCTGCGTGGCATAGCTGCCGACTCCGCCGCTGGCGCCGGTCACCAGTACCGGGCCTGATTCAGGGGTAATCCCAGCCTTTTGCAGCCGCATGACGCAAAACATCCCGGTCAGGCCGCCGGTGCCCACAGCCATCGCCCCCCAGGTGCCCAGTCGCTCCGGCGCCTTGACGACGAAGTCCGGGTCGACGCGCTGGTACTGCGAGTATCCGCCCGGTTTGGTCTGAGAGAGGTTGTCGCCGGTGAGCACGACCTGGTCGCCGACGGCGAACCCGCCGGCCGCGCCGACGACTTCACCGGCGAGATCGATACCGCAGGTCAACGGGTAGGTCTCTACGACGCCGGGATAGCCGGTCATCGCGAGGCCGTCCTTGTAGTTCAGTGATGAGTATGTGACCTTGACCAGCAGATCTCCGCCGACGAGGTCGTCAACTGACAGCGTGACGAGCTCAGCCGGCGTGTTCTGCTTAATGGCCTGGTATGCGTTGAAGGACGTCTCGGACATGGCGGGATCCCCCTTGCCGTGCGCTGGTCTACTCCGTGACAACCACTATTCCACCGCGGCGGCCTCTACGTCTTATCGAGAATGTGGGGCCGATCGCATTCCTCGCCGCGAGATGGGG
>JBKECS010000028.1:0-56740 GCA_047974805.1 Nostocoides sp.
ACGAGCACGACCGCGGTCAGCACGATCTGCACCACTGCCAGCGGGACCATCCCGATCCAGGCGAGGCGCTGGTATTGGTCCTCGCGCATCCGTGGCCAACTCATCCGGAACCACAGGATGACGAACACGATGATGAGCGCCTTGAGTATGGTCCACAACCAGCCGAATTGGTGCTCGAACGGGCCACGGAACCCGCCGAGGAAGAGGACAGCGAAGAAGATGCTGAAAACGACGATCCCGGCATATTCGGCGAGCAGAAAGAAGGCGAAGCGGAGCCCGGTGTATTCGGTGTAGGGACCGAAGACGACCTCAGAGTCGGCCACGGGCATATCGAACGGCGGGCGTTGCAGCTCCCCGGTGGCGGCAAGCAGGAAGACCAGGGCACCCGGGAGTTGCCACAGCAGCCACCACGGGGTCCAGGCGTGAATGATCCCAGGCAGGGACAGAGTGCCTGCCGCGATGCATACCGAGGCGACTACCAGGACCATCGGGAGCTCATAGGCAATGAGCTGGGCCGCCGCCCGGATGCCGCCGAGGAGGGCGTACTTGTTCGTGCTGGCCCATCCGGCCATCAGCGTGCCGAGGACCCCGACCGCGCTGGCGGCGAGGACGACGAGGGCACCGGCCGGAACGTCCGCCCCGACGAGGTCCGGCCCGAGCGGAAGGACGGCGAGGGCGACGAGGTAGGGGATGAGCGCCACGGCGGGGGCGAGTTTGAAGACGGCCCTGTCCGCGGCCGCGGGGGTGATGTCCTCCTTCTGGACGAACTTGACCCCGTCGGCAACCAGCTGTGCCCAGCCATGGAAGCCACCGGCATACATCGGCCCGAGCCGGCCCTGCATGTGGGCCATGACCTTGTGCTCCAACTGGCCGACGAGCAGGGGAAGGACGAGGAAGGTCGCGAGGATGGCGACCGCCCGCAGGGTGGCTTCCACGAGGGTCATCGTGGGCCCCACTGAAGGTCGGGGACGCCCGGGGCTTGCACCCGTCGCCGTCCAGGTGCCTTGGCTTCCCCGTGCCCCTCCCCCGGCTCCTTGCCGCCCGGCCAGGCCTTCGAGGCGCGCGCGGCCAGGACGAACGACTTGCGCAGCGGGGTGCCGGAGAACCCCTCGGGCAGCAGCAGGGGCCGCAAACCTTGGCCGGTACCGTCCTCGAAATCGGAGAAGGTGACGCCGAACATCTCGTAGGTCTCGCGCTCATGCCAGGCGGCGCCGGGGAAGACGCCGGTCAGGCTCGGCAGGGCGCGCTCCGCCATGGTCCGGGTGGTCAGGCGTATGCCGCGCAGGTTGCCTTGCTCGCTGGTGTCCAGGAGCCGGACGACGACGTCGAAGCCCGGGTTGACCTCGTCGTACGTCCGGTCGACGGCGCTGAGCCAGTCGAAAAAGACATACCCTTGGTCGTGGGCCGAGACGACGGCATCGATCCACTGGGCAGGATCGACCGTTCGGGTGTCGTCGGCGCTCACAAGTGCGAGCCTAGCGAGGACGGCCTGACCTCGGGATCCGCTAGCGGATCGCAGCTAAGATGATGTGCGACAGCAACGATGAGGTGCATGGCCGTGGCGGGCCTTGGACGGCGGCGTGGGCAGCGTGTCACGCGGGAGGATCGATGCGTGCCCGCGTGGCCTCCGCGGCCGTGATGTCGCGACGGGTGGCATACGCGCGCTTGGCGGCGATCGCCGACCCCGACACCTTCTCCCCGGCAATCTTTTCCTGCAGTTTCAGGATCCCCTGAAGCAACGCTTCCGGGCGTGGCGGACAGCCAGGGACGTACACGTCGACCGGGATGATCTGGTCGACGCCCTTGGTCACCGAGTAGGAGTCCCAATACGGCCCGCCAGAGTTGCTGCAGGCCCCGAAGGAGATGACGTACTTCGGCTCAGGCATCTGGTCATAGAGCCGGCGCACGGCCGGAGCCATCTTGTCCGTCACCGTTCCCGAGACGACCATGAGGTCAGCCTGGCGCGGCCCGGGCGCGAACGGGATGACGCCGAGCCGGATGAAGTCGTGGCTGGCCATCGAGGCCGAGATGAACTCGATCGCGCAGCAGGCAAGGCCGAAGTTGAAGACCCACAGGCTGTAACGCCGCCCCCAGTTGAGCACGACTTTGATCGGTGTCGGTGCGTGCTCGGAGATCGGGCCCACCCGCGGCATCGGCAGATCGACGCTCATGTCGGGCAACCCTATGTCCAGTGCAGCAGGCCGTGCCGAGCGGCATGCGCTAGGCCGATGAGCACCACCCCGGCGAAGATGCCCACCTCGACTAGCGATGCCACAGACAGCTGGGGGTCACGCAAGACATAGGCCCACGGGAAGAGGTAGACCACGTCGATGGCGAAGATGACATAGAGGAACGCGTAGGCCAGATAGCGCACCTGCACCTGTTGCCACCCGGTGCCGATCGGGTCGACGCCGGACTCGTAGGTTCGTTGCCCGGCGGGCGTGACCGCGCGGGGGGCCAGCAGACGCCTGGCCAGCATGGCGACACTCACCAGCACCATGCCGGCAAGGACGACGGCCCCGAGCACAACATACCCGTGCATGGGCCGAGCCTAGCCGTTCCCGACGATGCGCACGCTGGGTCAGGAGGCGCCCGTGGTGGTCTTGGTGTTCCGGGGTCCGGTCGTCCGCGTGTTGGTCGGTGGCTGTGGGTTGGTCGAACTGGGCGCGCTCGACGTGGTGCTGGGCGCCGGAACAGTGGACGTCGTACTGGAGGAGCTGCTGGTCGTCTCGGGTGCCGAACTCGTGGAGGTCGTCGACGGACTCGTGGGGCTGGTGGATGTGCTGCTCGAGGTCGTGGTCGAACTTGAGGTGGTTCGGGTGAATGAGGACGGGTATGTCGGCCACGGGTTCCACGTCGTCGTCGAGCTCGTGGTCGTCGGGCCGATGGTGCTCGTGATGGGCGGACTTGTTGACGTGGCGGTGGCGCTCCCGCTCGGCGAGGTGCTTTCGCCCGTCGGCTTGGTGCCTCCCGGGGAGGTGCCCGTTCCTGTCGGAGTCGGGGAACCCGCGGGCGTGCTGCCATTTGTCGTGTGCTCGGATCCACCGCTGGTGGCGAATACCTGTCCGCCGGCAGATGCTAGCGACCCCGTGCCTGACTCGCCTGACCAGGTCACCTCGGGCCAGGCTGGCAACGACCCCCTCCCTTTGGGGCGCCCGGTCGCGCCGCCCTCGATCCGCAGCGCGGCGATGTCGGCACTCGCCCGCTGCTCCTGTCCGGGCGTGGAGATGGTGGCCTCGTCCTGCCAGGGACCGGCACCGGTGTAGGACATGGTTAGCACCACCTCGACAAAGACATCGTCCTGGGTGGTCCGGCTGATCACGCGAGCGCCATCCAAGGTGCCCGTGCCGGGGATCGAGGCTGTCGTGTCGCATACGTCGCCGGTGTCGGTAACCCCGGGCGCACCCCACTCATCCACACAGGTGAACTGCCGCACCGAGGCCAAGCCAACGATCTTTTGCTCGCCGCCGGTTAGGCGATCGGTGATCGACACCGACGAGCCGGCATCGGCGATCATCGGCGAGGTTATGGTCACGCTGCCGGTGCCGTCGAGGTTCGCCGCCCCGGACTTCAGCGCCTTCGACGGGGCAGTGACGCACTCGCCGGGGCAAGCAGCGGCAACCAGTTCGGCGATCGTGATCTCCTGGCCGTTCACCGAGACGACCATGGACGTCATGCCACCCCGTTCCAGGGCTTCGGTGATGCGGGCTTGCACGCTCAGCCGCGCCGACACCGCCACGTGTGTGTAGGCATACGGGGTAAGCGTAAAGGTGATCGTCGCCGTGTCGGGGTCGACCACAGCCTCGGCGACCGAGTTCTGCTGCAGCTCCGGCGAGTCACGCTGATCATCGTCGAGATAGACCGTGGCCGCTTGGAGGCCCTCAAGAAGGTCAGCGGGGAGGGTCACGGTGGCCCGGCAACCAACCGGCAGGCCATCCAGTTGAGTCAGCTCGCTGGTGATTTCAAAGAGGTCGCCGGCGGCTGTCGTGTCGCTGGTCGCACTCAAGTTGACCGGGGTGACGCTGACGTTGGCTGTGGGAATGACGCATGGGCCTTCCGACGACGCCAGACGGGCGCCGCGGGCACCGACCAAGGCCACGAGCAGGGGCAGGACCAGCACCGTGATGGCCACGGTCGCCACCGCGCCAGGATGCGTACGCAGGAACGCCTTCCACCCGGCCCAGGACATGGGGATGCGAATGATCAGCGGACCCCTGGCATTCATCGTTCCCCCGCACATGTGCAGACTCGGCAGCACCGTTCAGGGGGTCGCGGTGAGGTCGCTCACGGGCAGGTCTCGACGGTCCCCAACATATGCTGATCCATCAGCGTTGCGTTGCAACACAATTCGCCGACCCTTGACGCTAACGTTCGCGAATCCTGCGGTCAAGCGCGCCGCTCTGGATACAGTGCCCGTATGCCAGCAACCTTGACGCTCGATGAGTACGGTGCGGCGATTGGTGAGGCATCCACGGTGCTGCGTGCCAATGCGGGCGCGGTCTCGCTCGACACGCCGGTACCGACGTGTCCCGATTGGAGCGTCCGCGACCTTGTCGTTCACCAGGGCATGGTCCATCGATCGGCCGCCGCCACCCTCCGGGGGGAACAGGGCTGGCACGCGGCGGACTTCGAGGCCGACGGGCAGGCTAGCCCCGACGTGCTCGACTGGTTCGACGACGGCGCGGCGCAGCTGCTCCAGGCCGTGGTCGATGCTCCCGACGACATGCCGGGGCATTTCTTCCTTCGGGACGCCGGACCGCTCCGTGACGCCTGGGCCCGACGACAGGCACACGAGACCGTGATCCATGCCGTGGATGCCATGGCCGCTCGATTGGGTGGTCCACCGACTGCGGCACAAACGTGGTTCAGCCCCGAATTCGCCGGCGACGGCGCTGATGAGTTGATGCTGGGATTCCTCCCCCGGCGCCGCTCACCGCTGCGTTCACAGACGCCCTTGACCTTGACCGTGGCGATCCAGGACACCGGCCACGCGTGGCAGGCCGAGATCAGCGAGGAGCCTCCGGTCGTTCGCGCCGGCAGGGCCACCAACCCGGACGTGGTTCTGTCCGGGAACGCCCGCGAGGTCTACCTGGCGCTGTGGAACCGCGGCACCGATATCCGGGTCGACGGAGACGACGACGCCTACGGGCTGTGGCAACGGCTTATGCGCGTGATCTATTAGCGACGGCCGGGCATACGCCGGCCAGGTTCTTGGCGCTCAGTCGCGACGACCAGGCATACGCCCGACCGAAGCACGGTGTCACCACGCGTCACCATGACCCGTCAACTTCGCAAGGGAAACCGGAGCTTCGCACGGGAAACTTTCCCCTGCGAACCTCGGGTTTCCCACCTGTGGCGTAAATCCGGTGGCGTGGAGACGTGGCGAGAATCCGGAGGCGTGGGGACAAGGGGGACGTAGGGGACGTGGGGGAACGCCAGGGACACACTGCCCTAGGCAATCTTTGGATATCCATAACGCTACGTATTGCATGACGAACGCCACTGACACGGCAACCGCAGCGGCATACGATGGCAGGGTGCGCCCACCACCGATGGTGGGCTCTTTGAGCGTGAGGCCAGTACAACACCATCATGAGCGGTACACCCGTGCAGACCCTCGACAAGGTCGTCATTCGCTTCGCCGGTGACTCCGGCGACGGCATGCAGCTCACCGGAGATCGGTTCACCGCCGAGACGGCCGCGCTTGGCAACGACCTGTCCACCCTGCCCAACTTCCCGGCCGAGATTCGTGCTCCCCAGGGGACCCTCCCCGGCGTTTCGAGCTTCCAGCTGCACTTCGCCGACCACGATGTGCTCACCCCCGGCGACTCACCGAACGTACTCGTCGCCATGAACCCCGCCGCGCTCAAGGCCAACCTCGGCGACCTGCCTGCGGGCGCCACGATCATCATCGACACCGATGAGTTCAGCAAACGCAACCTCGCCAAGGTCGGCTACGCCGCCAACCCGCTCGACGACGGCACGTTGCAGGCCTGGCACGTCCACCCCGTGGCGCTGACCGCCATCACCGTCGAAGCTCTCAAAGACTTCACCGCGTTGACGCGCAAGGAGAAGGAACGGGCCAAAAACATGTTCGCCCTGGGGCTACTGAGCTGGATGTACTCCCGCCCCATGGCCGGAACCGAAGCCTTCCTCGCCCGCAAGTTCGGCGCCAACCCAGACATTCTCGGCGCCAATCTGGCCGCACTCCAGGCCGGATGGAACTACGGCGAAACCACCGAGGACTTCGCGCATTCGTATGCCGTCGCCCCAGCACCCATGCCTGCCGGCACCTACCGCAACATCACCGGCAACGTGGCGCTGGCCTACGGGTTCGTCGCCGGGGCCCACCGCACCGGCCGTCCCCTCGTGCTCGGCTCCTACCCGATTACCCCGGCCAGCGACATCCTGCACTCGTTGTCGTCCCTGAAGCGGTTCGGCGTGACGACCATGCAGGCTGAGGACGAGATCGCAGGCGTCGGCATGGCGTTGGGAGCGGCGTTCGGTGGCGCCATCGGTCTGACGACCACATCTGGACCCGGGCTGGCCCTGAAGTCGGAAACCATCGGGTTGGCGGTAAGCCTCGAGTTGCCGCTGGTCATCGTCGACGTCCAGCGCGGCGGGCCGAGCACCGGGCTGCCGACCAAAACCGAACAATCGGATCTCCTGCAGGCCATGTTCGGCCGCAACGGGGAATCCCCAGTGGCCGTCTTGGCACCGCAGTCCCCGGTGGACTGCTTCGACGTGGCCGTCGAGGCGATCCGGCTGGCAACCACCTATCGGACCCCGGTCATCGTCCTGTCCGACGGATATCTGGCCAACGGATCCGAGCCGTGGCAAGTGCCCTCGGTGACCGATCTACCCGAGATGACGGTGACCTTCACGACGCAGCCCAACGACACCGACGCCGATGGCACCCCGGTCTTCCACCCCTACCTGCGCGACCCGGACACCCTGGCCAGGCCCTGGGCCATTCCGGGAACTCCCGGCTTGGAGCATCGCATCGGTGGGATCGAGAAGGCCGACATCACTGGCAACATCTCCTACGATCCGGACAACCACGGCCGCATGGTGGCGTTGCGCGCTGCCAAAGTTGCCGGAATGGCCGCAACCATCGCACCGGTCGAGGTCGATGACCCCGACGGTGACGCCGACCTGCTCGTGCTGGGCTGGGGCTCGACCTACGGACCGATCGCCTCAGCCGTCCGCGACGCCCGCGCCCAGGGCATCAGGGTGGCCCGGGCACACTTGAGACACCTCAACCCGTTCCCGGCAAACCTCGCCGAGGTACTGCGCCGGTACGACCGTGTTCTGGTGCCGGAGATGAACACCGGGCAGCTGGCGTTGCTCCTCCGGGCCACCTACCTCAAAGCCGTGCAGTCGCATACGGCGGTCCGCGGGTTGCCGTTCACCACGGCGGAGCTCCTCGCAGCGATCGAAACGGCGGCCACCGTGACCGCACAGGAGGTGCACGCATGAGTCAAACCGTGCTCGGTATGCCGACCAGCGGCATCGCGGCCGTCCCCCGGCTCGATCCCGACGCTACCGCGCTGACCAGGAAGGACTACACCAGCGACCAAGAGGTCCGTTGGTGTCCCGGCTGCGGGGACTACGCCATCCTCGCCACCGTGCAAGGGTTCCTTCCCGAGTTGGGCCTGCGCCGGGAGAACATCGTCGTGGTCTCCGGGATCGGCTGCTCGTCCCGGTTCCCCTACTACCTGAACACCTATGGGATGCACTCCATTCATGGCCGCGCCCCGGCCATCGCCACCGGGCTGGCCACCGCTCGCGAGGACCTGTCCGTGTGGGTGGCCACCGGTGACGGCGATGCTCTGTCCATCGGCGGCAATCACCTCATCCATGCGTTGCGGCGCAACGTCAACATCACCATCCTGCTGTTCAACAACCGCATCTACGGGCTGACCAAGGGGCAGTACTCCCCCACGTCGGAGCAGGGCAAGATCACCAAGTCCTCCCCGATGGGCTCGGTGGACGTCCCGTTCAACCCCATCTCCCTGGCCCTCGGTGCCGAAGCCACGTTCGTGGCCCGCACCATCGACACCGACCGCACGCATCTGAGCGAGGTCCTTCGCGCCGCCACCGCCCACCGGGGTGCGGCGCTGGTGGAGATCTACCAGAACTGCCCGATCTTCAACGACGATGCGTTCCTGGCCATCAAGGACCGGACAAACCAAGAGGCCCGACTTGTTCAGCTGGTCGACGGCGAGCCTGTCCAGGTCGGCGCCGACGGCGAACGTCAGGTCCTCGTTCGCAACGCCGACGGGAGGATGTCGTTCGTTGCGCAGGGGGATGCCCAAACCGGCGGAGGCACGGTCGTAGTCCACGACGCCTCCGCCGATGACCCAGCCCCGGCGTTCGCCCTCTCCCGGCTCGACACGGCGGATATGATCCACGTCCCGATCGGTATCTTCCGCAACGTCACCAAACCGACCTACGACGACGGCGTTCGCGACCAGGTCGACCGAGCAGTGGACACGGCCGGTGGCGCGGCGTCCGATGCAGACCTGGACGCCTTGCTCCTCGGCAGCGATACGTGGACGGTGGGCGCGTGACCTCGATCGCGACGGACGTCAGTGCGGGTCGCACGGGGACCGATATGGAGTGAGCACCCTGGGGGGCGAAGGGGTGCCCTCGGCGCCCCAGCAGGAGGAGGTCCGCAAAGGTACGGCATACGGGTTCATTGCCTATGGGCTCTGGGGACTGTTCCCCCTGTACTTTCACGCTTTGGCGCCCTCCGGAGCGTTCGAGATCCTGGCCCACCGGATCGTCTGGACGTTCGTGCTGTGCGCGATCATCCTCCTGGCCCGGGGTGATCTGCGCTGGGTTCGGGCCTTCGGCTCGGCGCGGCTCACGTTCGGGGTCGTTCTCGCCGCGCTGGTCATTGCGGCCAATTGGGTCATCTACGTCTACGCCGTGCTCACCGGGCACACCTATGAAGCGGCGTTGGGCTATTTCCTCAACCCCCTGGTCACGGTTGGGCTGGGCGTCGTCGTCCTCGGAGAGCAGCTGCGTCCGATGCAGTGGGCGGCGGTGGCGGTCGGGGTTGTCGCGGCGCTCGTGCTGACCCTCACCGGGGAGGGGTTCCCCTGGCTCGCCCTCTGTTTGGCGTTCTCTTTCGGGTTCTATGGGTTGTTGAAGAAGCGGATCGGGGTGTCCTTGCAGGCCATGCACTCCCTCGCCGCCGAGACGGCCGTCCTCACCCCGATCGCCCTGGTCATCCTCGGGATCGTGGCCAGCCACGGGGATGCCACCTTCATCGGGTTCGGCGGGTGGCATACGGCGCTGCTTGTCATGGCGGGTCCGGTGACCGCGGTGCCGCTGCTGCTCTTCGCCGCCGCGACTCGACGGATCCCCCTTGTCACGGTCGGCCTCATCCAATTCATCACCCCCGTGTTGCAGTTGCTAGCCAGCGTGTTCATCCTGAAGGAGCACGTCACCGGTGGTTTGTGGATCGGCTTTGGCATCGTCTGGGTCGCCCTGGTACTGCTCACCCTCGATGCGGTGCGTACCTCCCGGCAACCCTTCACGCCGCTCCCTCCGGGCGAAATCACCTAGCTGCTGGGTGAGCACTCCGGCGGAGTGTGCTGCTGAGCATGGGCGCCGGGCCACATCTCCGGTGTGCGCGCCCACCTTCGCAAGGGAACCCAGAGGTTGGCATACGAAATCTTCCCGTGCGAACCTCCGGGTTCCCGCCTGAGGCGTAAATCTGGAGGCGGGTTGGGCGACTTAGGGGAGGCGGTTTAAGCGACGCGGTGAATGACGCCCTCAACCAGGGCAGTCAGGGCTGCCTTCACCTCGCTGTCGGGCAGCGGGGCGAGGGCGTCGACGGCGCTGCGGCCGACCGCCTGGGTCGTGGCCAGGGCTTGGTGCATCGCCGGATGGGCCCGCAGCAACGCCAACGCCTCGGCGAGGCCGTCATCGTTGCCGGCCAGGTCCGAGGCGAGCAATTCCTTGAGCCGTTCGTCGGCCGGGTCGGTCGAGGCCCGGACATAGAGCACCGGCAGCGTGGCCTTGCCCTCGCGCAGATCGGTGCCCGGGGTTTTCCCGGACTGCTCGCCGTCCGATCCGATGTCCAGCAAATCGTCGGCCAATTGGAAGGCGACACCGAGGCGTTCTCCGTACTCCGCGACGATCTCGACCACCTCGGGGGAGCATTCGCCGAACATGGCCCCATATCGGGCAGCGGTCGCGATGAGCACGCCCGTCTTGTCGGCCAGCACCCGCAGGTAGTACTCCTGCGGGTCCACCCCGGGAGGGCAGGGCCGATCGTCACGAATCTGGCCTGAACACAGCCGGATGAAGGTTTGCGCCTGGATCTTCACAGCGGCGGCACCCAGGTCGGCGATGATGTCCGAGGCAATTCCGAAGAGCAGATCACCAGCAAGAATGGCGGTGGAATTGTCGTATGCCACATGCACCGTCGGCTGCCCGTGTCGGGTGTCCGCCTCATCCATGACGTCGTCGTGGTAGAGCGAGGCCAGATGGGTCAGCTCCACCCCGGTCCCGGCCGCAACCACCTTCTCGTTCGGCCCCGAGCCGAGTTCGGCGGTGAGCAGGGTCAGCATGGGACGGAACCGCTTCCCCCCATGCAGCAGATGCGCCGAGGCCGACGCCACGAAGGGGTCGTCGAGGTCGACTCGGGCCGCTAGCAGTGAGTCGACCGCGTCGAGTCCGGCAGACATGCGAGCGGATAGCTCGGGTGAGACAGCAGGCAGGGCCAGCGCGGACCGGACAGGACTCACCTGGGTCCGCCCCGCTCAGCAGCCGACCGGTCTCTCACCGGATGAACTGTGCGGCCTGCTGGGCCAAGTCGAGGACAGGGCCGGGCAGGATCCCCAGGATCACCGTGGCCAACGCGCCCACCGTCACCGTCACCGTGGTCGCCCAGGACGGCATGAGGACGTCGACGTTGTCGCCGGACGGCTGGGTGAAGTACATCAGCACGATTATCCGGACGTAGACGAAGGCCGTGACCGCGCTGCAGAGCACGGCGAGCACGACGAGCATGATCCCGGCTCGTCCGCCGCTGGCCACTGCGGGCGCGAACGCCGCATACTTTGCGGTGAAACCGCTGGTCAGCGGGATCCCAGCGAAGGCGAGCAGAAGCAGGGCGAAGGTGGCCGCAACCACCGGGTGGCTCCGGCCGAGCCCGGCCCACTGGGATAGATGGGTCGCCTCCGCTCCGTTCTCACGCACCATGCTGACGATGGCGAAGGCCGCCAGTGTGCTCAGTCCGTAGGCGGTTAGATAGAACATGACCCCGGAGATCCCGGCCTGGGAGAAGCCGAGCAGACCGACCAAGATGAACCCAGCGTGCGCGATGGAGGAATAGGCCAGCAGCCGCTTGATGTCGGTTTGGGTGACCGAGAGCACGGCACCGACGATCATGGTCAACGCGGCAACACCGATCACCGGCGCGCGCCAGTCCCAGCGAGCCCCTTCGACCGCGACGTAGGCGAACCGAAGGATGGCGCCGAAGGCCGCCGCCTTCGTCGCTGCCGCCATGAACCCGGTGACCGGGGTCGGGGCCCCCTGGTAGACATCCGGGGTCCACATCTGGAACGGCGCCGCACCGATCTTGAACAGCAGGCCAACCAGCACAAGGAGGATGCCCGGCAGCAGGAACGGCCCGTAGGGGCTGGTGCCGGAGGAGATCGTCGCCGCCAAGGCGTCGAAATCCACCGACCCGGCATAGCCATACAGCAGGGCGGACCCGAAGAGCAGGAAGGCGCTGGCGAACGCACCGAGCAGGAAGTACTTCAGCGAGGCCTCTTGGGACAGCAGCCGGCGACGTCGGGCAAGGCCGGTCAGGACGTACAACGGCAGGGACAGCACCTCAAGCGCGATGAACAGCGTGATGAGGTCGTTGGCGGCCACGAACAGGAGCATGCCTCCGGTCGCCAACAGCGCGAGCGGGAAAACCTCGGAGGTGACGAAGCCCGCCCGAGTGGCGGCCGCCTCCTGCGACGATCCCGGCGTCGATGCGCCCATCGGCGTGAACGCATCCGCTTCACGTCCACCCCACCGTTCCGCGAAGGTCAACACCCCGAGCACCGCCATGATGAGCAGCACTCCCTGGAGGAAGACCGCCGGCCCGTCCACGACGACCGAGCCGCCGAGGGTCTTGGCGTGGTGGTTGACCGACAGTGTCACCAGCGTGACGAACGCCGCCACGAGGGTGACCAGGGCAAGCCCCAGCTGAATCGGCTGTCGGATCCCCCGCGGTGAGAACGCCTCGATGAGCACCCCGATGAGCGCACCGGTGAAGACGATGAGCAGGGGCGCCACCGCCGCATAGTCGATAGACACGGCGCTGAACTGGGTTGCCAGCGTCGGACCCACTGTGGCGATCACTTCGTGCCTCCGGCAACGGTCGGGGCCGGGTCGGAGATGCCGACGGTCTGCATCGTCGTCTGGACCGCGGGATTGATCAGGTCAAGGACCGGCTTGGGGTAGAAGCCCAAGAACAGGAAGCTGGCGATCAACGGAATAACCACCCATTTCTCCCGCCAGCTCAGGTCGGGCACCTCTGCGGCCAGGTCAGGCTTCGGCCCGGTCATCGTCTTTTGGTACATGAGCAGGATGTACAGCGCGGCCAACACCAGACCCAGCGTGGCCACCGCGCCGGCGACGACATATCGCTGGAACGTGCCGGCGATGACGAGGAACTCGGAGACGAACGAGCTCAGCCCAGGCAGGGCCAGGCTGGACAGCCCGGAGATCAGGAACACGCCGGCGAGCACGGGGGTCACCCGCTGCCATCCGCCATAGTCGCCGATCCGAGTGCTTCCACCGCGCCAGGCCAACATGCCGACGATGAGGAACAACGCGGCGGTGGAGAACCCGTGGTTGACCATGTACAGCGAGGAGCCGTTCATGCCGGTGGAGGTCATCGCGAAGATGCCCATGACGATGAAGCCGAAGTGGCTGACTGACGTGAACGCGATCAGGCGCATCATGTCCTTCTGCCCGATGGCCAGGATCGCGCCGTAGAGGATCGATATGACGGCCAGGGTCAGCACGACCGGGGTGGCCCAGCGGCTCGCCTCGGGGAACATGCCCAGGCAGTAGCGCAGCATCCCGAAGGTCCCCACCTTGTCCAGCACCCCGACCAGGAGGGTCGCCACGGCCGGCTTGGACTCCGCCGCCGCATCGGGCAACCAGGTGTGCACCGGCCACATCGGCGCTTTGACGGCGAAGGCGATGAAGAACCCGAGGAACATCCACCGGCCCGCCGTGGTTCCTGCCGCGGCATCAACACCCATGAGGTTCTGAACGAGGAAGCCCTCTTCCCCACCCGGCCCGTACACGTAGGCCGCCACAACGGCCACGAGCATGACGAGCCCGCCGGCCAGGCTGAACAGCAGGAACTTCACCGCGGCATACTGCCGGCGGGGGCCGCCGAAGGACCCGATGAGGAAATACACCGGGATGAGCATGGCCTCGAAGAAGACATAGAACAGGAAGACGTCGGTAGCCGCGAACACCCCGACCATGAACGCCTCAAGGATGAGGATGAGGGCGAAGTAGTACTTCTCTCGCGTTCCGCCCTCGGGCACGTCACGCCAGGCCGCGAGGATGGCGACCGCGACGAGGATGAGCGACATGAGGATGAGCGCGAGCCCGATCCCGTCGACCCCGAGCGCATAGGAGACCCCGAACTGCGGGATCCAGCTGTGCTGTTCGGCAAGCCGGTACATCGAACCGGCTCCCTCGGACGCGTAGGCCTGCCACGCCGCCAACCCGCCCAGCAGCGTGACCAGCGACGCGCCGAAGGCCACCTGCTTGGCCCGATCGGCCGAGCCGGCCGGGAGCAGTGCGACGACAGCCGCCCCGAGCAGGGGCAACACCATGAGGACGGTGAGCCAGGGGAAGGAATTCATCAGTTCATCACCCACACAGCACCGAGGATGGCGACGACGCCGAGCAGCATCGTCAAGGCATACGAGCGGGCATAGCCGTTTTGCAGGCGGCGTAGCCGGGCGGATAGGCCACCGGTAGCAGACGCGAGGGCCGTGTAGCCGCCGTCGATGGCGGCATTGTCCGTGGCGACCAGCGCGTGGGTCAGGTGGATCCCCGGCCGCATGAACAAGCCCTCGTTGATCGCATCCTGGTAGAGGTCGTTGCGGGCCGCCTGGGTCAACACCGAACCCTGCGGTGCGACCTCGGGAACGTCATCACGCCAGTACTTCAACCACGCGTATGCCACACCGACGGCGACGAGGGCCAGGGTGAGGATGGTGATGACGATCGGGGGCATCACCGTGTGCGCCTGCCCGGTATCCCCGCCGACGACCGGCTCCAGCCAGCCCGGGAACCCCGCGTACCACAGGATGGCGCCGAGGAAGACCGATCCCAGCGCAAGGATCATCATCGGCACGGTCATGACCAGCGGAGACTCATGGGGGTGCACGTCGTCGGTCCAGCGGGCCTTGCCCTGGAAGGTCATGAAGAACAGCCGGGACATATAGAACGCGGTGATCCCGGCACAGATCAATGCGGCACCACCAAGTACCCACGGCCGCCAGCCACTGCCTTCGAAGGCTGCCTCGATGATGTGGTCCTTGCTGTAGTAGCCGGACAGGAACGGGAAGCCGATGATGGCCAGATATCCCATCCCGAAGGTCACCCAGGTGATCTTCATGACCGCGGAGAGATTCCCGAACCGGCGCATGTTCACCTGGTCGTTCATGCCGTGCATGACGGAGCCGGCGCCCAGGAACATTCCGGCCTTGAAGAAGCCATGGGTGAGCAGGTGGAAGATGGCGAAGGCATACCCGACCGGGCCGAGTCCGGCGGCGAGCATCATGTAGCCGATCTGGGACATCGTCGAGGCGGCCAGCGCCTTCTTGATGTCGTCCTTGGCCGTACCAACGATGGCTCCGAACATCAACGTGATCGCCCCGACGAGGGCAACGGCCAGTTGAGCGTTGGGCGCACTGTCGAAGATCACGTGGCTGCGCACGATGAGGTAGACCCCGGCGGTGACCATGGTCGCGGCGTGGATCAGCGCGGACACCGGGGTCGGACCGGCCATGGCGTCCCCGAGCCAGGACTGCAAGGGGAACTGGGCGGACTTGCCGGTTGCACCCAGCAACAGGAGCAGGCCGATCGCGGTCAGCGTGCCTTCGCTGGCCTGCGGGGCCATCTCGTTGACCGAGGCGAAGTCTACCGAACCGAAAGTGGCGAACATCGTGGCGATCGCCAGGGACAGGCCGATGTCCCCGACCCGGTTGACGACGAATGCCTTGTTCGCGGCAGTCGCATATGCCGGGTTGTAGTTCCAGAACCCGATGAGCAGGTAGGACGCAAGACCGACGCCCTCCCAGCCGACGAAGAGCAGCAGGTAGGAGTCGGCCAGCACGAGCAGCAGCATGGCCGCGACGAAGAGGTTGAGGTAGGCGAAGAAACGCCGTTTGGCCGGGTCGTGCGCCATATACCCCAGGCTGTACACGTGGATGAGCGATCCGACGAAGGTGATGAGCATGACGAAGCTCATCGACAGCTGGTCGACCTGCAGCCCGGCGGTCAGCTGGAAGCCGCCGGCGGGGATCCAGTTCCACAAGGAGACGTGGGAGGCCCGCTGGTCAGCGCTCTGACCGAGCATCTGCATGAGGATGACGACGCCGACGCCGAAGGAGGCCCAGGACAGCCCGGTGGCCATCCCGGGGCCCCATGTGTCGGTCCGGCGGCCACCGAGCAGGAGGATGGCGGCACCGAGCAGGGGTAGCGCGACCAGTAGCCAGGACGAGGCCGCCATTCCGGTCGCAGCGGCGATCGGTTCGGTTGTTTGGGCAGCAAGCCCTGAGCTCACGATGGAGTGCACGTCGTCAAGTCCTCACAGCTTCAGCAGGTTGGCGTCGTCGATCGAAGCCGAACGGCGGGCACGGAAGATCGTCATGATGATGGCCAGCCCGACGACGACCTCGGCCGCTGCGACGACCATGACGAACAGGGCTATCGCCTGACCGTCGAGGTTGCCGCGCATTCGGGCCAAGGTGACGAAGGCGAGGTTGGCTGCGTTCAGCATGAGCTCGACGCCCATGAACACGACGATGGCGTTGCGTCGTAACAACACCGTCGCTCCGCCGATGGCGAACAGCGTGATCGCCAGGTAGAGGTAGTTCTGGACCCCGTTCATCGGGTGCGTCCCTCCTCGATCTCGTCCTCGCGATGCCGTTCGGCCTCTAGGAAGCGGTGCGGCACGATCACCTGGTCCCGGCTGGCCAGCACCCGGCTGATGGACAGCTCCGACGGGGTGCCGTCAGGCAGCAATGCCGGGGTGTCCACCGCGTTGTGTCGGGCATAGACACCCGGGACGGGTAGGCCGGCCAGGTTCTCGCCGTCCTTGAACCGCCGCTGGCTCCAGTCGCGCTGGCTTGGTGCGGGGCCGATCCGTTCGCGGTGGGCCAGGACCATCGCCGCCAGCGCGGCTGTGATGAGCAGTGCGCTGGTGATCTCAAAGGCCCACACGTACCGGCCGAAGATGAGCTCGGCGATGCTGGAGACGTTGCCCGGGTCCGTGTTCGGTCCGGACAACCCGGCAGCCTTGGGGAAGGTGATCATGCCGGTGAATGTCACCAGGAGGAACACCAGCCCGACGCTGAGCAGCGCAGTGACCCACTTTTGTCCCGTGATCGTCTCTACCAGGGAATCGCTGGAATCCACCCCGACGAGCATGAGCACGAAGAGGAAGATCATGATCACCGCGCCGGTGTAGACGAAGATCTGGATGATCCCGAGGAACGCTGCCCCCTGGGCGATGTAGATCACGCCGAGCAGGATCATCGTCAGGGCCATCCCGATGGCCGCATGGACCGCCTTTCGGGCGAAGATGAGCCCAAGGCTGGCGACGACGCTGACCGGGCCCAGGGTCCAGAACAGGACCTGCTCGCCACCAGACATCATCGGCTCTTCTCCTGCTCCACCGGTGCCGGCTCGGCTGCCGCGCTGGGCTGATCGGCCGTGGTGGCCTCATCACCGGTTGCGGTGTCGGCGGCCAGCTCAGCGGCGTACTCCTGCTGCTCCGGGGTCGCCTTGGCCACTTTGCCCTGGTAGTAGTCGCGTTCCGCCATGCCGTCCACCATCGGATGCGGCGGGCTGACCATGCCTTCGGCCAGCGGCGCGAGCAGCTGCTCCTTGGTGAAGATGAGGTCGGCCCGCTGGTGGTCGGCCAGCTCGTACTCGTTGGTCATGGTCAACGCCCGAGTCGGGCATGCCTCGATGCACAAGCCACACAGTATGCAGCGCAGATAGTTGATTTGGTAGACCCGCCCATAGCGTTCACCTGGGCTAAACCGGCCGGTGCCGCCGTCCTCGATCGGGGTGTCGTCGTTGGCTGCGCCCTCGACGAGGATGGCGTCCGCGGGGCATGCCCAAGCGCACAGTTCGCACCCGACACACTTCTCCAAGCCGTCCGGGTGGCGGTTCAACTGGTGTCGGCCGTGGAAACGCGGCGCGGTGGGCCGTTTCTCCTCGGGGTATTCCTCGGTCGCGACCTTGCGGAACATCGTCGAGAAGCTGACCCCGAAGCCGGCGACCGGGGCGAAGAGGTCGGCGAAGAAGCCCCCCTTCTTCTCGTCGCGGTTGTCAGCCACGCGGGTCCTCCTTGGTGGGCAGGGTTTGGAATGCATAGTCCGCGCCATCGCCGGTCTTGTCGGCATGATCCCCGTCGCGGTGGGCTGCGCCCACTTCGAGGAGTCGCTGGCCGGGCATCGGGGGCACCGGGAAGCCGCCGGCATACGGGTCGACCTCGCTCGGTGGACCCTGCGCCGCCAGGCGCGCCTTGGCCTCGGCACGGCTTTCGAAGATATAGACGGCCGCCACGGCAACGACGGCTACGACCCCGATGAGGATGAGGGTGGCGACGGGGAAGACCCGCCCGGCAATGGTCACCGAACTCTTCCCGAAGTAGCCCAGCTGGGCTCCGCGAATGAACGCGACCAGGACCACCCACACCAGGGTGACCGGGATGAGGACCTTCCACCCGAATCGCATGAACTGGTCGTACCGGGTCCGCGGCAGGGAGCCGCGCAGCCAGACGAAGAAGAACATGAAGATCCACAGCTTGACGGTGAACCACAGCAACGGCCACCAGCCCTGGTTGGCGCCGTCCCATATGGACAGCGGCCACGGCGCCCGCCAGCCCCCGAGGAAGACCGTGGTGGCCAAGGCGGACACGGTGAACATGTTGACGTACTCACCCAGGTAGAACATGGCGAACTTCATCGAGGAGTACTCGGTGTGGAATCCGCCGGTGAGCTCACCCTCGCCCTCGGCCAGGTCGAACGGGAGCCGGTTCGTCTCCCCGACCATGGTGATGACATAGATGATGAAGGACAGGAAGACCGGAACGACGTGCCACAGGCTGCGCTGACTGTCCACAATCTGACTCGTACTCAGCGACCCGCTGTAGAGGAAAACCGCCACCAGGGACAAACCCATGGCGATCTCATAGGAAATGACCTGGGCGGTCGAGCGGAGCCCACCGAGCAGCGGATAGGTCGATCCCGAGGACCATCCGGCCAAGACGACGCCGTAGACCCCGACACCAGCCACGGCAAGGACAAGCAACACCGCGATCGGCAGGTCGGTCAACTGCAGCGGGGTGTGATGGCCGAACATCCACACGCTGGGCCCCATCGGGATGATGGAGAAGGCCACAAAGGCCATCGCGCCGGAGATGATCGGCGCCAGGATGAAGACGAACTTGTCGGCGTTCTTAGGAGTGATGTCCTCCTTGAACGCCAACTTCAGGCCATCCAATAAGGACTGATAGATCCCGAACGGTCCGTGCCGGTTCGGGCCGGGACGTTGCTGCATACGCCCGATGACGCGGCGCTCGAACCAGATCACGATCAGGGTGCTGAGCAACAGGTAGACGAAGATCAGCAGCGCCTTGATCAACGACAACCACCACGGGGTGTCGCTGAAGTCAGCGGCCGGGTTTTCCGAACCGGTCAGCAACGATGGTGCCGACGGCAGCGCGGCGCCGTATGCCGCCTGCAGCGCGCCCTGGATGCCGGTGCTCATGCGTCGGTTCCCTTCGCGATGCGCACGATGCTGCCGGACTCGGCACCCAAGGTGCTGCGCACGGCGCACCCCGGCGAGTTGGTCGGCAGCCAGATGACGTGATCGACCATGTCCGGGGTGACCTCGAGCGGAACAGTGACCGAGCCGCGGTCCGTGGAGACCTCGACGAGGTCGCCGTCAGCCAGGTCATGAGCTGCCGAGGTGGCCGCAGACATCCGGGCCCGAGTCTTCGGCGCGGTGCCGGCGAGGAACTTCTCATCGTCCTGCATCCGGTCCGCGTCGAGCAGCCGATGCCACGTCGCCACAACCGCCTGGCCGGGCCCCGGGCTAGGCAGGGTGCCCGACGGGTGGGCGGGCGCGGGCAGACGGGTTGCGTCCCATCCGGCGAACTCGGCCAGCTCGGTATTGATCGCTTCGTCGCTGCGGGTGCCGAGGTATTCGCCGAGTTCCGCCGAGAGCATGTCGAGCACCCGATAGTCCGATAGGTACCCAGAGTCCACCGCCTGCTCGAAGACCCGCACGCGGCCCTCCCAGTTGACGAACGCGCCGGCCTTCTCCGCGTGGGCGGCTACCGGCAGCACGACATCGGCGTGCGCGGTCACTGCCGAGGAACGCAGCTCCAGAGAGATGACGAAGGCACGCTCCAGCGCCGCAGCAGCAGCGGGGTCCGCGAGGTCGTCGGGGTCGACGCCGCCGACCACCAAGGCGCCGATGCGGCCCGATGCGGCGTCGGCGATGATTCCGGCGGTGTCTCGTCCCGGGGTCGATGGCAAGTCATCGACGCCCCAGACCGCCGCGACCGCGTCACGGGCCTTTACGTCGGCGACAGGTCGGCCCCCGGGAAGCAGGTTGCCGATCGCGCCTGCCTCCAACGCGCCGCGCTCACCGGCACGGCGCGGGATCCAGGCCAGCTTGGCCCCGGTGGCCGTGGCGGCCCGCGCCGCAGCGGACAGCGCTCCCGGCACGCTGGCCAGTCGCTCGCCGACGAGCAAGACCGCCCCGGGCTCGTTGAGCGCCTCGGCGGCTTGCGCCACCTCCGCACTCCCCACCCCGGTGGCTAGGGCGTTGAGCATCTCGGTCTCGGTTCCCGGGGCTGCCGGCAGCAAGGTGCCGTCGAGTTTGTCCAGGCCGCGGCCACGCAACGGTGCCACCGAGTAGATCTTCGTGCCGTTGGTGCGCAGGGCGTGCCGCAAGCGAAGAAAGACGATCGGGCTCTCCTCCTCGGGATCGAACCCGACAATCACGACCGTGCCGGCGGCGTCGAGGTCGGCGTAGCTGACCCCCTCGCCGCCCAGGTCGCTCGGCGTCGAGCCGACGATCACGGAGCCGAGGAACTCCGCCTCCTCCACCGAATGCGGACGGGCCCGGAAATCGATGTCGTTGGTCTTCAACGCGACCCGGGCGAACTTGCTCCAGGCATACGCGTCCTCGTAGCTCATGCGCCCGCCGGGCAGCGCGGCGGCGGAACCGGCCGCGGCAATCCCTTCGGCCGCCCGGGCAAGGGCTTGGGTCCACGAGACCACCGTGAGCTTCCCGTCGGCGTCCCTGACCATGGGGAACTCGATCCGGTCCCCGGCCGTGGCATAGGTGAACGCCCATCGGCCCTTGTCGCAGTTCCACTCACCGTTGACGGCCGGGTCGTTTTGGGCCAGGCGGCGCAGCACGGTGCCCCGACGATGGTCGGTCCGCTGGGCACAACCGGAAGCGCAGTGCTCGCACACGCTGGGGGTCGAGACCAAGTCGAACGGGCGGCTGCGGAAGCGGTAGGCCGCTCCGGTGAGCGCACCGACTGGGCAGATCTGCACGGTGTTGCCGGAAAAGTAGCTTTCGAATGGCTGCTCTTCATAGATGCCGACCTGCTGCAGTGCGCCGCGCTCAACGAGTGCGATGAACGGATCGCCGGCGACTTGCTCGGAGAATCGGGTGCACCGGGCGCACAGGACGCATCGTTCGCGGTCCAGCAGCACTTGGCTGGAGAGGTTGATCGGCTTGGGGTAGGTCCGCTTGCTGTCCTCGAACCGGGAGGTGTCGTGGCCGCTGGACATCGCCTGGTTCTGCAGCGGGCATTCTCCGCCCTTGTCGCAGACTGGACAGTCCAACGGGTGATTGATCAGCAGCAGCTCCATCACGCCCTCTTGGGCCTTCTTGGCTCCTGCAGAGGTGTATTGGGTCTTGACGTCCATTCCGTCCGAGACGGTCATGACGCACGACGGTTGCGGCTTCATCCGTCCGGGAGGTCCCTGCATCTGACGCAGTGATCCGTCTGGGCCAGGCGTGGCCACCTCGACCAGACACTGCCGACAGGCACCGACCGGGTCGAGTCCGGGGTGATCGCAGAAGCGGGGGATCTCGATCCCGAGCATTTCGGCTGCCCGAATGATCAGGGTGCCCTTGGGGACAGTGATCTCCCGACCGTCAATCGTCAGGGTCACGGCGTCACTGGGCACTACAGCGCCCGCCGGGGGGACCGCTCCGGCGGCGGATGAGCTCTTGTCGGTGGTCATGCTCAGGCGTTCTCCCGTGCAAAGAGGGTGGAGGCGGACCGATCGAACGGACAGCCACCGTGCTCGAGGTGGGCGATGTACTCCTCGCGGAAGTACTGGATGCTGCTGGTCACCGGCGAGACGGAACCGTCGCCGAGCGCACAGAAGCTTCGTCCGAGGATGTTGTCGGAGATGTCCAGGAGCTTCTCGAGATCCTCTTCGCTGCCTTGCCCGCGTTCGAGTCGGCCGAGAATCTGCTTCATCCACCACGTGCCTTCACGGCAGGGTGTGCATTTGCCGCACGATTCGTGCTTGTAGAACTCCATCCAGCGGTCTACCGCCCGCACGACACACGTGGTCTCGTCGAAGATCTGCAACGCCCTGGTGCCGAGCATCGACCCGGCAGCCGCGACATCGTCGAAGGTGAGCGGGATGTCCAGGTGCTCCTCGGTGAACAGCGGGGTGCTGGAGCCTCCGGGGGTCCAGAACTTCAGCTTCTTGCCCCCGCGCATGCCGCCGGCCATGTCCAACAATTCGCGCAATGTGATGCCCAGCGGCGCCTCGTACTGCCCGGGGTTGGTCACGTGGCCGGAGAGGGAGAAGATGCCGAACCCGGTCGATTTCTCCGTGCCCATGCCCTTGAACCAGTCCGACCCGTTGAGCACGATGGAGGGCACGGACGCGATGGACTCGACGTTGTTGACCACGGTCGGTCGGGCATACAGGCCGGCGACCGCTGGGAACGGGGGCTTGCTGCGGGGCTGACCGCGCCGACCCTCCAGGGAGTCCAGCAGCGCGGTCTCCTCTCCACAGATGTAGGCCCCAGCACCAGCGTGCACGGTGATGTCGAGATCGAACCCGGATCCGTGGATGTTCTTGCCCAGGTGCCCGGCCGCGTATGCCTCCTGCACTGCGTTGAGCAGGCGACGATAGACATGAACCACCTCACCGCGCAGGTAAATGAACGCGTGGTGGCAGCCGATCGCATACGAGGTGATCGCTGCGCCCTCGATGAGGAACTGCGGCGCAGCCATGAGCAGCGGCATGTCCTTGCAGGTGCCTGGCTCGGACTCATCCGCGTTGACCACGAGGTAGCGCGGGCCGCCATCCGCTGGTGGCAGGAAGGACCACTTCAATCCGGTGGGGAAGCCCGCCCCGCCACGGCCCCGCAACCCGGAATCCTTGGTGAGGTCCACCAGGGCGCTCGGCTCCATCGCCAGGGCCTTGCGAAGCGCTTGGTAGCCGTTGTGCCGCTCATAGGTGGCCAGGGTCCACGACTGCGGGTCGTCCCAGAAGGCGGTGAGGATCGGGGCCAGCGTCGTGCTCATGCCTTGTCCTTGTCCGTTGCGCCGCGCTTGCCCTGACGACGGCGTTCGCGAGCGTCGGTGAAGCCGGCGCCCGCCGCAGCGTCCGCATCGCGGAACCACACCTCGGCCTTGGTGATCTTGTACCAGGGGCTGTCCGGGGTGTGGAAGAGCATCGAGCTGGCGTTGCCTTTGATGTGCCACCCGGCGGGGCCGACCCCGCCGGTGCCCGGCTTGGCCGAGCCCTCCCCGTGCCCGCCGTCCTCGAAGTCACCCCGGTCGGCTGCGGCCTGGACGGTGACGACCTCGACATCCACGGCGTCCTCGGTGACGCTCTCCGACACCGCGCTGAACAGGGTCACCGGTCCAGTCTTGTCGGTGGCGCCGGATGACGCGGCGGTATCGGCCTCGGCGGACCCCGTCGTTTGTGGGGCGGCGGGGACGCTCCACCCGTTCTCCTTGGCGACCTCCAGGCCGGCCAGGGAAGCCGGGCCGGCGCCGACGCCCTCGTTGGCGTGCTCGTCCAGGAATCCGGCCAGTACGCGCGAGGTCGCCTTGAAGCTGCACAGCGAGCGGGGCCCACGGGTCGGCGCCACGGGGTTGCCCGCGCGGAGGTCATCGACCAGCTGCGTGGTGGACTCCGGGGTCTGGTTGTCGAAGAACTCCCAGTTGGCCATGACCACCGGGGCATAATCGCAGCCGGCGTTGCACTCGATCCGTTCCAGCGTGATCTTGCCGTCTTCGGTGGTTTCGTCGTGGCCGATGCCCAGGTGCTCGCTCACCGCCTCCCAGATCTCGTCACCCCCCATGACCGCGCACAGGGTGTTCGTGCACACCCCCACTGTGTAGTCGCCGTTGGGGTGGCGCTTGAACTGGGTGTAGAAGGTGGCCACCCCGGAGACCTCGGCCTCGGTGAGGTCGAGCAGTTCGGCGCACAGACGTACCCCACGCCCGGTGATATAGCCATCCACCGACTGAACCAGGTGGAGCAAAGGCAACAGCGCCGACCGCTTGTGCGGATAACGGGCGATGATCTCCTGCGCGTCGGCGGTCAAGGATTCCAGCACGTCGTCGGCATACGGGTCCTTGGATTCCGGCGGAACGTCGAGGAATCCAGACGCCGTTTGCAGTCCGAAGTTGTCGTCGGACATCAGCGGTCCACACCTCCCATGACGGGGTCGATCGAGGCGACAGCGACGATGACGTCGGCTACTTGGCCGCCTTCGCACATCGCCGCCACGGCCTGCAGGTTGTTGAAGCCGGGGTCTCGCAGATGAACCCGATGAGGTTTTGCCCCCCCGGTGGAGACCACGTGGCAACCAAGCGCACCCTTGGGTGACTCCACCTCGGCATACGTCTGGCCGGCGGGGACGCGGAAGCCCTCGGTGACCATCTTGAAGTGGTGGATCAGGGACTCCATCGACGTGCCCATGATCTCGCGGATGTGGTCGAGGCTGTTGCCCTGGCCATCGCCACCGACGGCCAGTTGGGCCGGCCAGGCGATCTTCTTGTCCGCGACCATGACCGGGCCGGGGTTGGCCTGCAGCCGGTCGATGCACTGCTGCACGATCCGCAGTGACTGGTGAATCTCATCCAGGCGGATCCGCAGCCGGTCGTAGGCGTCGCAGTTGCTCCGGGTGACGACCTCGAAGTCGTAGGTCTCATACCCGCAGTAGGGCTCGGCCTTGCGCAAATCGAAGGGGTAGCCGGTCGAGCGAAGCACCGGTCCGGTCACCCCCAGCGCCATACAGCCGGTGAGGTCGAGGAAGCCGACGTGCTTCATCCGCCCTTTGACGATGGGGTTCTCGTTCATGAGCTTCTCCAGCTCGTGAACACCCTTGCGCAGCTGGGGGATTATTTCGCGGATGGCGTCGACCGTGCCACTGGGCACATCCTGGGCCACGCCACCGGGGCGGATATACGCGTGGTTCATCCGCAGCCCGGAGATCATCTCGAAGATCCGCAGGATCCGTTCCCGTTCGCGGAAGGCGACGGTCATAACCGTGGTGGCGCCCATTTCCATGCCGCCGGTGCCCATGGCGATCAGGTGGGAGGTGATCCGATTGAACTCCATCATGAGCACCCGGATAACGCTGGCTCGCTCGGGAATGTCCTCGGTGACGCCCAGCGCCTTCTCCACCGCGAGGCAGTAGACCGCCTCGTTGAACAGCGGAGCGACGTAGTCCATCCGGGTGGCCAGCGTCACGCCCTGGGTCCAGGTGCGGAACTCCATGGTCTTCTCGATGCCGGTATGCAGGTAGCCGATCCCGGCGCGGGCTTCGGTGACGGTCTCACCGTCGAGTTCGAGGATGAGTCGAAGCACGCCATGCGTGGAAGGGTGCTGCGGCCCCATGTTGACGACGATGCGCTCCTCGTGCAGCGCTGTCGCCTCGTCGACCAGGTCGTCCCAGTCCCCACCGGTGGCGGTGAAGACGGCCGCCCCTTGAGCCGACTCTTCGTCGGCTCCGGAGGTCGCTGCGAAGCCAGTGCCGGCGGCTGATCCCTCGGCGGTCTGGTCGCGGGTGTCGTGGGCAGATGTGGACATCAGGTGTACTGCCTCCGCTGATCGGGGGGCGGGACGCTGCCGCCCTTGTACTCCACCGGGATCCCGCCCAGGGGATAGTCCTTGCGCTGAGGATGGCCGGGCCAGTCGTCCGGCATAAGGATCCGGGTCAGCGCCGGATGCCCGTCGAAGATGATCCCGAACATGTCCCAGGTTTCCCGCTCGTGCCAATCCGCCGACGGATAGACCGGCACCAGGGACGGGATGTGCGCGTCGGTGTCCGGGGCTGTGACCTCGAGCCGGAGGCGACGGGCGTCGTGGGTCAGGGACATGAGGTTGGCCACCACGTGCAACTCGGCGCCGGATTCATCGGGGTAGTTGACCCCGTTGAGGCCGAGGAACAGCTCGAATCGGAGGCTCGGGTCGTCCCGCAACGTCCGCGCGACGGTCACCAGGTGCTCCCGACGGACAAAGATCGTCATCTCGCCCCGGTCGATGACGACACGTTCGATCGCCTCGGCATACGAGACGTCGCCGCCGACCAGGCCACTTTGCAGGTTGTCCTCGATCTCGTCGAAGTACCCACCGTAGGGGCGTGCGGCCGCGCCGGGGAATAGCACCGGCGTGACCAGGCCGCCATAGCCGCTGGTGTCTTGGCCGTCGCGTGGGCCGAACATCCCCGCGCGGATTCCGACCTCGACCGGCTCGCCCTCGGCTCCGTGGGCGGCCGGGAGGTTCTCCGAGTCGGGTCCCGGTTCGGTTCCAGGAGTCTGCTCACTCATACCTGAAGGCTCTTTCCGGTCGGGACGGACGGAATGCCCAGGTGGGCGAGGTGGTCATGGGTGGGCGCCTGGAGCTCGGTCGGGATGGCCCGCAGGGCCGCCTCCTCGGCGGCGCGGGCGGCCTTGACGCGGTTGACGCCCAAGGGCCGACTCTGCACCTGCTTGTGCAGGGTCAGGACGGCGTTGATGAGCATCTCCGGCCGCGGTGGACAGCCGGGGAGATAGACATCGACGGGAATGACATGGTCGACGCCTTGGACGACGGCGTAGTTGTTGAACATGCCGCCAGAGCTCGCGCACACGCCCATGGCGATAACCCACTTGGGGTCCGGCATCTGGTCGTAGACCTGGCGCACGATCGGCGCCATCTTCTGGCTCACCCGGCCGGCGACGAACATCAGGTCGGATTGACGGGGTGTGGCCGAGAACTTCTCCATGGCGAACCGGCCGATGTCATAGTCCGGGGTGCCGACGGCCATCATCTCGATCGCGCAGCAGGCCAGGCCGAACGTCACCGGCCACATGGAGGTCCGTTGCGAATAGCCGACGACCTTCTCGACCGTCGTCAACATGATGCCGGCCGGCAGCTTCTCCTCGATACCCAAGGGTTGACCTCACTCCCAGTTCAGGCCGCCGCGACGCCACACGTAGGCATACGCGACGAAGACCGTGATGACGAAGAGGGACATTTCGACCAGAGCGAAGAGTCCCAGCTGGTTGAAGGAGACGGCGAACGGGTAGAGGAAGACCGATTCGACGTCGAAGATGATGAACAGCATGGCCGTCAAGTAGTACTTGATCGGTATGCGTCCGCCGCCCTCGGCGTGAGGGCTCGGTTGGATTCCGCACTCGTAGGCGTCCAACTTGGCCCGGTTGTACCGCCGAGGCCCCGTGATCGGCGCGATGGCCACGGAAAACACCGCGAAACCACCGCCGATGGCCAGGAGGAACAGCAGAGGAACGTAGGGGTTGGTCATGAGCGAGCAACTCCCCTTTCGTGGTGGTGCTGTGGTGGGGCCGGTGGCCGTGACGCGGCTCTCACTCTATTGCCCGGCACCGGGTCGGTGCAGCGGGGTCCCGTGATCGGGCCGTCCGTCTCACGCATCGGGAGCCATCCGCGTCATGGCATGGATGATCAGATCGCTGACGTCGTGCGCGCGCCGGTCGGGCAAGTTGGCCATGAGCTTGAGCAGGAAGCGCATCAGCGCCGTCCGCGGCAGGCCATATCTGGTGGCCAGACGCATAACTTCGGAGTGGCCGATAGCGTGCGCGAACCACCGGCCAAGCGTGAAATAGCCGCCCAGCGCGTCCCGCATGGCGTCCGGGTATCCGGCCAGGACCCGCTCTCGGGCATCGGTGGTCGACCGGGACAGCGCCTGCGCGACGATGTCGGCGCCAATCCGTCCGGCCTGCAGGGCGTAGTCGATGCCCTCGCCGTTGAACGGGTTGACCATGCCGGCGGCATCCCCGGACAGCAGCAGGCCGTCGGCATACATCGGGGTCCGGTTGAACCCCATGGGTAGCGCCGCGCCGCGGATCGGTCCGGCGGAGTCGTCGTGGACGAAATGCCAGTCCGGCTCGATCGAATCGATCCAGCGGCGCATGACGTCTTTGTAGTCCGTGCCCCGGTATGCCGGCGAGGTGTCCAACATGCCCAGACCGACGTTGGCGCGACCGTCCTCGAGCGGGAAGATCCAGCCGTAGCCGGGCAGGTTCACCGGGTTGCCATCCTCGTCTGTCGAGGTCAGCGTCAGGTGGCTCTCGAGGTAGTCGTCCCGCCTGGGGGTGCGGTAGTAGGCCCGCACGGCCGTGGCCATCACCCGGTCCTGCCGCCGTTCTCGGCCCACCGACAGGGACAACCGGCTGGACACCCCGTCGGTGGCGATGATCACCGGCGCGGCATACCTCGTGATGGACCCGGTTGCTCTGCCGGCCTCGTCAACGTGTTTGGCCACGACACCGGTGACTCGGCCAGAACGTTCGTCCCGGATGGGGCCGGTGACGTTGGTGCGCTCGTAGAGTCGGGCGCCGCGCCCTTGGGCATGTCGGGCCAGGTGCTGATCTAGCTGGCGCCGAGTGCGGACGAGACCAAAATTGGGGAAGGTCTGTGTGTCTGGCCAGTCCAGCTGGAGTGTGTGGCCGCCACCCTTGATCCGCAAGCCCTTGGTCCGCTGCCACCCCGTCGTGTCGATCCCCAGAGACACCAGTTCTTTGACCGCGCGCGGCGTCAGCCCATCTCCGCAAATCTTGTCACGGGGGAAACCTGCCCGCTCCAACAGGGCTATGTCGAGGCCTGCGGCGGCCAGGTGGGCCGCCATCGCACTGCCCGCCGGGCCCGCACCGACCACGACGACGTCAGCGTGGACGTCGGCAGGCATACGCGCCGCCGTTGCGATCTCGGGCAGGGTCACAGCAAGCCTTCTGTAGCGGGGTGAAGGTGGCCGACAGGACCGACGCGACATGCTTGTGAAGGCATTCACGAGGTCCCGGGCCCCACCCTATGCCTCGGGCCGACGTCAGCGAAACCGACCCCCTCACACGCCCCGAAAGGCGCCAAAGGGCATCCCGCGCCCCCTCGAATGGCGCCAAAAGGCATCCTCCGGGGGGAAACGGGGGGAACCACCGCTGCACCCTGCGTCGGCGGACCGATCTGGCAAATTGCCGCTCAGTGGGGGCAAATGGCGACTTCACGGCGGCATCAACCCACCACTTGCCACCACTGGCGGCACGACGGGCCACGACAAACCAAGACAGGCACGGCGGGCACCTGCCCCAGCGGCTCCGCGACCGATAACTCTTATGCCTTCGTATGCGGAGGTCCACATGTTGGTGACGGATCACCCAGCGCAGACAACAGTGGGGCGACCAGGCACCCAGGCCCTCAGTCACGCCGGAGCGCCCAGTCAGCCCTCAGGCATCAAGAAGACGGGAGCTAAGCCAGCTGTTCAGGCCGGTTTAACCGCCCGGTGCAGGGCGACGACGCCGCCGGTGAGGTTGCGCCATTCGACCTTGCTCCATCCGGCATCCTGGAACATGACGGCCAAGGCCTGCTGATCCGGCCACGCCTGAATCGACTCCGCGAGGTAGACGTAGGACTCCGGATCGGAGGAGACCCTGCGGGCAACGGCTGGCAGTGAGCGCATGAGGTAGTTGCTGTACACCGTTCGGAACACCCTGTTCGTCGGTCGGCTGAACTCGCAGATGACCACGCGCCCGCCGGGCTTGGTGACCCGGAGGAACTCTGCAAGGGCTTTGGAGACATCGGCGACGTTGCGCAAACCGAAACTCATCGTCACCGCATCGAAGCTGCCTTCGGCAAAGGGCAGACGCATCGCGTCGGCGGCCAAGAAGGGCAGGTCGCTGCGCCGTCGATGCCCTTCGCGAAGCATGCCCAGCGAGAAGTCGGCCGGGACCACCTCGACCCCGGAGTCCGCGAACGGCTCACTCGAGGTGCCGGTGCCCGCCGCGATATCGAGTACCTGCTGGCCCGCCGTGGCACCCACCGCCTCGAACACCGCCCGGCGCCAGAGCCGATCCTGCCCCAGGGACAGTACGTCGTTGGTGACGTCGTAGCGGCCAGCCACATCGTCAAACATGGCCGCCACGTCTTTCGGGTCCTTCGCCAGGGAGGCACGCGTCATGGCGCCATTGTCCATGGAGGTCGCTCGGCAGGGCCAACCGGGCAGCGCCCCACACGCCGGGCGCCCGCACCCGCACCCATTGCCCCCGCGGCGCCAAGCCGACGCGCCGGCGGTCGTACGCTTACCTATCGATGACGTCCTTGCCCGCACTCGACCCCCAGCCAGCGGCGGACCGACCGCTTGTGGTGCGGACCGCAGCGCTCGATATGTCCGCCGCCATCGGCGACGGCGCACTGCATACGCTGCTCCCCGACCTCCCGCCGACGCACGTGCAGTCCTGGGTCCGCCGTGGTGAGGGCCTCATCGGCTGGGGGCGAGCAGCCGTGGCGACCGCGCACGGCCCGGAGCGCTTCGACGTCTTGGACCGGTGGTGGCAAGAAACCGCGACCACGGCGGTGGTCCGGGACGAGGTCGGGCAGCCAGGCACAGGCCCGGTGGCCTTCGGCTCGATCGCGTATGCCGCATCCTCACCAGCGGGAGCCACCCTGATCGTCCCCGAAGTGATCATCGGGGTACGCGGCGATGTTGCCTGGTTGACCACGGTTGCCAGGGGCGATGCCGTGCCGAACCCGCTCACCCCCGCCCCCGGTCCGGCCGCCCGGGCACCACAGGCGGTGACCTACGCCGACGATGCGCTCAGTTCGGCACAGTGGGCGGCGCGCGTGTCCGAGGCGGTGCAGCGGATCGGCAGGGGCGAACTGGACAAGGTCGTCCTCGCCCGGGATCTCGACGCGCAGGCCGACGAACCGGTGGATCCTCGCTGGCTGTTGACCCGATTGGCCGAACGGTATGCCAACACCTGGGTCTTCTGTGTGGACGGTCTCATCGGGGCAACACCGGAGTTGCTGGTCCGGCGCGACCAGGGTCTGGTGACCTCCCGGGTGTTGGCCGGCACCATCCGCCGCACCGGCAACGACGAACAGGATCTGGCGCTGTCTGGATCGCTGGCCCGCTCGAGCAAGGACCTCGAAGAACACGAGTATGCCGTTCGCTCGGTCGCCGACGCGCTCGCCCCGCACTGCTCGTCCATGAATGTGCCCGAGGCCCCGTTCGTCCTGCATCTGCCCAACGTCATGCATTTGGCCACCGATGTCGCCGGGGTGCTCACGGACGGCACCAGCGCGCTGGCCCTGGCGGCCTCGCTGCACCCCTCTGCCGCGGTTTGCGGGACGCCGAAAGCGGTGGCGGACGCCCTCATCGCACAGCTGGAGAATATGGACCGAGGTCGATACGCCGGGCCGGTGGGGTGGATGGATGCCAACGGCGACGGGGAGTGGGGCATCGCATTGCGATGTGCCGCCTATGACCGCGCCGATCAGCGCCGGCTGCGCCTCTTTGCCGGCTGCGGCATCGTCGCCGGATCCGACCCGGCTGCCGAGGTGGCCGAGTCCGACGCCAAACTCGTGCCCATGCGCGACGCGCTCAGTGGGAGCTAGCGGCTTCAGCTGTCGCCGCGGCGGCAACCGCGTGGTCGGCAAGGGCCTGCAGCTCCTCTTGGTCGCGGCGGTGCCGTGCCCGATCGAGACGGACCTCGATTACTCGGATACCGCGCGGTCGCGCTCGTAGCTGCTCGATCAGGCTGGGCAGATCCTCGGCCACCGAATGCGGCACGCGGTACCCGGCACAGAGTTGCCCCAGCTCCGCCCGAGTGGGGGTGGCGAAGAGACGCTGGAAATCGGCTGTGCGCTGGGGCGCCCCGGGTTCCAGCAGGGTGAAGATCCCGCCGCCGTCGTCATTGAGCACGAGGATGGTCAGGTCCGGGCGAGGCTCGTCCGGACCGATGATCAGCCCGTTGCTGTCGTGCAGGAAGGTCAAGTCGCCCAGCAGGGCATAGCACGGCCGGCCGGAAGATTCGGCCAAGGCCAGCCCGACCGCGGTGGAAAGGCACCCGTCGATGCCGGCCAACCCGCGGCTGGCCACGATGTCGAGCGCCGCGGACTGCCCGGGCACGATCACGTCCAGGTCCCGGACGCTTTTGGATGAGCCAACGAACAGCAGGGAGTCCTCCGGAAGAGCCGACACCGCGGCGCGCACCACGGCCCAGCCCGGCGACATCGCGACAGGGTCGGGGATCGGCACAGACCCATCCATGCCCGGGCCGCGCGCACGACGCCCGACCGGATAGTCGATCCCCGGTTGGTCGTCCGTCGTGGCGCGAAGGGAAGGATGGGTGGCGAGCGCTTGGGCCACCGCCCGGCCGGCGTCGTGCCAGGTGGTGGACCATGCGGACCGCGCCGGAGGGTGCGCAGGCGCCACGAGTTGCGCCTGCGCGATGTCGGTTCCGTTGGCATCGGCGATTGCCGGCTGCCCAAGCACAGTGTCCAGCGCGAAGGACGGGGCCTGCGGATGGGCCGCGGAGATAAAGGTGGTGCCGGCCTGAAGGTGAACCAGGGCGATGTCCGGCCGATTGATCAGGCGGGTGACCGGGCGGGAGAGCGTAGGGCGCCCGATGACGACGACACCCTCGGGCGGGTGTTCGTCGAGGAACGCGGCCGAGCCGAGGACGAGCACGCCATGCGGCACCGACGTCCGCGGATGAGGCCCGAACGGTTCGGCGATCACCGGCCAGCCGTGGGCGTCAGCCCACGCCAGAGCGCGGGCGACCTGCCCGGGTTCGGGTAGGTCCCCCACGACGACAAGGGTCCGTTCGGGCATCGGGGGCATACCCGCGACGAGGGGGTCAGCGGCCATCTCCGTCGGACTCCCCGCGGGCGCCAGTCCGCCCCAGTCCTCCACCGGGCTAACCCCACCGGGCTCCGTCGCGGCCGAGGTCACGCCTGGCCCCACCCCCTCGGGCCACGCCGCCCATGGTTGGTCAAGTGCGGGCACCAGCGGCTCTCGGAACGGCGCGTTCAGGTGCACCGGACCGGCATGACCGTATGCCGTGGCTGCGGCATACGCGGCCTCGGCTGCGTCGCGCCACGATCGGAGCGGGGTATCCGGGTCATCGGGCAGGTCAGCCTCGAACGCAACGGCCGGGCCGAAGATTCCCGGCTGCGTGGTGGTCTGGTTCGCGCCGGTGTCGCGTAGCTCGCGCGGCCGATCGGCGGAGATGACGATTAAGGGCACGAAGGCGTGGTGTGCCTCCAAGACGGCCGGATGGAGGTTGGCCACCGCGGTTCCTGAGGTGGTGATCACCGCTGCGGGGACCCGGGAGCGTTTCGCCAGGCCCAGCGCGAGGAAGCCGGCGGATCGTTCGTCCACCCTCACGTGCAGCCGTGCCCGGCCGGCCCGGGTGGCGGCGAGCGCGGCATACGCCAGCGGCGCGGATCGCGAGCCGGGGCATAGCGCGATCTCCCGCACGCCCGCCACGAGGAGGCCCGCCAGGAGTGCCTGCGCGCGCTGGGCGGATTCATTGCCACGCCCGGAGAAGTTGCTGTCGTTCACGAAGAGCCAGTGTGTCAGCCTCCCCCAAGGGGATCGGCGCGGGCGGATCGGCCGGCGGCGGATGGGGCAGGGTGCGCTCCAGCCGCACGTCGGTGACCGTTGCCGGCCCTGCCCCGTCCAGGAAAGGTGAAGCCGCGGTCGAAAACTCGGTCAAGGAGGGTTGGCTCCCCTCGGCGATGAGAGTGTCCAGCGTCTCCGCCGATTCCGCATACCGCGCCGAATCGTGCGAGGCAGTGGCCCGGTCCAGCCGATCCCCCAGATCGATCTTTGCCGTGGTCCAATTCGGGGCATCCGGGTTTTCTGCCCCATCGAGGCGGGGTACAGGGTCCTGGGTGTGTTCGACGGACAGCACCGACACCGTTCGGGGTATCTCGAACGATGCCACCGGCGCACCAAAGGTCACCACGGCCCGGACCGAATGCCGCTCGCGGAAGGTCGGATCGGCGGCCAACGATGCGGCGAGAATGCCGCCTTCACTATGCCCAACGAGCATGACCGGGTCAGATCCGCCGGTGCGTCCGGCACGGGCCATCGCCGTCTCCAACGCCCGCCGGGTACCGACGGCGGCGACCGTGGCGGCACCGGTCATGGCCACCACGTCGGTGGTCAGGTCGAACGGGTTGTCACCGGCCTTGACGCCCCAGCGCTGGGTACCGGGCAATTGAACGATCCACGCCGAGGACCCGTCGGACTGGGGCACCTGGACGATACGAACCTCGGCGCCCGGGCCCCGGCCGAGCTCGACCTCGGTCGTTGCCAGGTCGGCAAGTCCAGCAGGACCGGGAGCGAGCGTCGTCGACACGACCTCGGTGCGCGCCTGATCGGGGATGCCGTCCTCGAGCCCGCCCATGGCCTGCCCAACCTCGGCGAGAATAGCGGTGGCGTCCTGCGCGTCCTGCGGAGGGAAGGGCACCCCGGCGCGGACGGCGGCCGCAGCGAGCACCAACCCGCCCCGGGGGTCAGCCTCGGCCAGCCCCCGAATGAACCCGTCCGAGCCACCGACCGCGACATCGGTCAACCACGGCTGGTCGTAGAGCATTTCGTCCAACCCGCCGGCAAGGTCCGCTCCGGTCACCTCGGCCACGACGGCGGCGCCACCGGCGCCAAGCAGCAGCAACGGCGCGACATGGCTTAGGGCTTCCATGGTCGCGTCGCGAAGTGTCTCGACGGCCTCCTCGGCGACCTTGTTGGCGACGCGGTAGAGAGCCACCACGCCCGCCAGCTGCAGGGACAGGTAGCCCAGGGACGCCGCCTCGGCGATCCCGGAACATCGGGCGCCGCTCCCACCGATGGCCAGGACCTGTTGCAGAATCCGGGCGCCTTGCGCCGGGTGCCCGGACAGGACCCCCTTGGCCTGGGCGACGGCCTGAGCCTCGAGCAGCGCGGGGTGGACACCGATCACCGCAAGGTAGCCACATTCGTACATGAGCCGCGGCCCGAGCAATCGCAGGTAGGCCGCGGCGTCCCCCATCTCCTCCAGGGCCACGCTCAGACCATGGGCTCCCCCGCTGACCTGCACCGACGGGTCCTCGCTCATGAGTCGTCATCACCGAGCAGGCTGTCCATCGAGGCGGCCAGCTCTCGCACACGGCCGGCGACACGGCCCACTCCTGCGGCCAGCCGGTCGAGTTCGACCCGGCGTTGGTGAACGCCAGCCCGAAACAGCACCGCCGCGGTACCACTCCACAGCATCTCCCCCGTGTTACCCACCCCGGTGGACACGGATCGAACCTCGGCGGCGGTGGCATCAAGTCGGGCAGCGAGCTGCTCTAGGGCTGAAGCGACTGGCATACCGACCATTGAGCGCCAGCCACCGGACAGCGCGACAGGCCGGGGGCGAAGCTGTGGACAACCGGCCGCCGGAAACTCCGGGTGTGGATGACCGCACCGGTTGGCCTAGCCTGGTCGCCATGTCCCTCCCCCGCCATCACGACCTCATCATCATCGGGACGGGCTCGGGCAACTCGCTGATCACCCCCGAGCTCGAGGGCCTGGACATCGCCATTGTCGAGGCCGGGACCTTCGGCGGGACCTGCCTGAACGTCGGATGCATCCCGACGAAGATGTATGTCGTTGTCGCCGACGTGCTCAACGAGATCCGGTATGCCGACCGCCTCGGCATCCGCACTGAGCCGGCCGCTGTGGATTGGCCCGCTGTGCGCGACCGGATCTTCGGCCGGATCGACCCCATCGCTTCCGGGGGCGAGGACTATCGGCGCAACCAGGACTTCGTCACCGTGTATGACCAGCACGCCAGGTTCGTCGCAGAGCGCCAGGTGCAGTTGTCCGATGGTAGCCAGATCAGTGCCGACCAGGTCGTCGTGGCGGCCGGGTCTCGCCCGTCCGGGCTGGATGCGCCCGGGCTGCGCTCGCCGGACCCGGCGCACGGGTTGCATACGTCGGACACGATCATGCGGCTGGATTCGCTGCCGTCGTCGATGATCGTTCTCGGCGGCGGGTTCGTCGCCTGCGAGATGGCCAACGTGTTTGCCGCCTTCGGGGTCGAGGTGACCCAAGTGCAACGATCGCCGGTGTTGCTGCGCCACGAGGAGGCGGCGGTCGCGCAGCGCTACACCGAGATGGCCCGGACCCGTTACACCGTCCGTGCCGGCACGCAGGTCCTGGCCGCCGAACACCAGCGCCGGCCCGACGGGGATGACCTATGGCGGATCACGGTGGAGGAGTGCGGAGTCAGCGAGGTGCTGGAGGCCCAGGTGGTCCTCTTGGCGGTGGGCCGGACCCCGAACGGGGACCAGCTCGACGCCTTGGACGGCGGACTAGCTATGGACACCTCGGGCCGGATCATTGTCGATGATCACCAGCGCACCACGGCGGCGGGGACGTGGGCGCTCGGTGATGTGTGCTCGCCGTGGGAGCTCAAGCACGTAGCCAACCACGAGGCCCGCGTCGTGGCGCACAATCTTGCCGTGACGTTCGGGCGCAGCGACGCCGAGCTCATCACAAGCGACCACCGGTTCGTCCCGCACTCCGTATTCGGCTTCCCCCAGATCGCCGCGTTCGGGCCGACCGCGGACGAACTGGATGCCGCCGGTATCGCCTATGTCTCCAAGACTCAGGATTATGCGGACGTCGCCTATGGATGGGCGTTGGAGGAATGCCAAGGCTTCCTGACCGTGCACGCCACCCCGCAAGGCCGGATCCTTGCCGGGCACTGTTTGGGCCCGATGGCGGCGACCCTCATCCAGCCGCTGATCCAAGCCGCCTCGTTCGGTCAACATGCCGTTGAGGTCGCCCGTGGCCAGTACTGGATCCACCCCGCATTGGCCGAAGTCGTCGAGAACGCGTTGTTGGGCCTCCCGCTCGAGCCTGTCGATTAGGCGAGTCCCCACCGGGCGGCGACGTTGACCTGGTCCCCACGTTGCGGCGTGTGAAAGGTGCCTAAGGGCATCCCGGGTGGGGGTGCTTCGGCGGTGAGAGGTGCCTAAGGGCATCCTGCGTTGGGGTGGTTTGGTGTCCTGGGGGTGTGTGTTCCTGCTCAGTGGTGGCAAATGGTGGGTTGGGCAGGGGTTGAACCCGCCATTTGCCACCACTGAGTTCGGGGGTGCTGAAGGGGTGGATGCCCTTTGGCACCTTCGGCGGGGTGAGGGCGGTGGGGGCCGTTTGGCACACCGGCCCCGGGGCCCGGCTGCCGTTCCCAGCACAGATTCTGGGCAGCGTTTAGTGAGATGCGTCCGTGGGGCGTCCGTCCCGGCAGCGCAACTCGAGTTCGATCTCCCGGTCACCGGCACGAAAGTGCACCGACAAATTCTCGTGCTCTCGCTCGGTTTCGTATGCCCACCCATCGCTGACCGTGATCGACTGGAGCGAGATCACCGAATCGGCACAACTGGCTACCACGGTCCCGGCAGCGGTGGGAAAGGACGCCGTATGCCCGCTCGAGGTAGAGCTCGTCGACGGCGGGGCGGAAGTCGCCGGTGGTCTCGATGCCGGGATCGATTTCTCGTCCGGCGTTTGGGGCGCAACGCTCCGCATCGCCGACGCTTGGCCGACATCTTGCCCGGCGCGGGAGACAACCAGCTGGGTGGCAAGGCCGGCCACCACGACCACGCCCACCCAGGCCAGGACGGCAGCCGCCATCCGCACCCGTCGTCGTTCGTGCAGCACTATCGGCCTCCTGGCATACCGTTTCTACTGTGGCATACGTACTCGTTGTTGAGGACGACCCCGCGATCCGGTCCTCGCTGATCCGTTCGCTGGCCGATCGCGGGCATGCCGTGGCCAGTGAGCCGAATGCCATGGCCGGTCTGCAAAAGGCCGTCGACAGCAACCCTGATCTGGTCTTGCTCGACCTCGGACTGCCGGATGTGGACGGCATTGCCATGCTCACCATGCTCCGCGCGGTACGCCAGACCCCGGTCATCGTCGTCACGGCCCGCGACGACGACCCTTCCGTCGTGGCCGCGTTGGACGCCGGCGCCGACGACTATGTGGTCAAGCCGTTCGCCATGGACCAGCTCGAAGCTCGGATCAGGGCGGTCCTGCGGCGCACCCAGGTCGATGATCAAGGCGGTCCGGTGATCGTCGGAGAGCTCAGCGTGGATCTGGCCGCTCGTGAGGCACGACTGGGCGATCGTCGACTGCACCTGTCCCGCCGGGAGTTCGACCTCTTGGCGTTGCTTGTCCGGCGGGCCGGCGAGGTGGTGAGCAAGCGGGACATCCTCGCCGAGGTCTGGAATCAGCCGTATGGCGGCGGCGAGCGCACCGTGGACGTCCACCTGTCGTGGCTGCGCCGCAAGCTCGGCGAGAGTGCCGCTCATCCGGTGTACCTCCACAGCGTCCGAGGGGTCGGGGTCCGGTTGGCGGCGCCGAACCAAGTCGAGCGATGACTCGCCGGATCGGCCTGATCGTCGCCGCGACGACATCGGCAGTGGTCATCGCCTTCATCGTCCCGCTGTGCCTGCTCGTGGCCAGCGTGGCGCACGACCGGGGCGCTGCCCGCGCCCGAGACCAGGCACAGAGCGTGGCCACCCTCGTCGCCACGGTCACTGATACCCAGACGTTGCAGCGCACCGTCGCCGACCTCAGCGTTCGCGGTCCCCAAGTGGTGGTCGTCGAGCAGGACGGCACCGTCTATGGTCAACCGGCCAGCCTCCCAGCTGACACGGCCACCTCGGTAGCCCAGGCACGCAGGGACCGGGCTGCGATCACGCTGGACCAGGACCATGGGCTGGATGCACTCACGCCGGTGACGACACCGGATGGCTTGGCCGTGGTCGTCGCCACCGTCGGAACCGATGAGCTGCGGTCCGGCGTGAGCACCGCGTGGGCGACGATCATCACGCTGGGTCTGGGACTGATCGCACTCTCGGTGTTGATCGCCGGACGACTTGGGCGATGGATCTCCGTCCCGGTCACCGATCTTGCGGAGGTGGCTCACCGGCTGCGGGAGGGTGACTCCGCCGCCCGCGCCGTCCCCGACGGGCCCCCCGAGACCGTCGAGCTCGGTGACGCCCTCAACGCCCTGGCGGACCGGATCCACGACCTGGTGGCCGCCGAACGCGAGCATGTCGCGGACCTGGGCCATCGACTCCGCACTCCAGTCACCGCGCTGCGCCTGGACACCGACCTGGTCGAGGACCCTGAGCTGGCCGACCGGTTGCGCGGCCACGTCGATCACCTCCAACGCAGCATCGACTCGGTGGTGCGGGAGGCCCGCCGGTCGGTGACCGATGAGCTGCCGGCCTCGAGCACGCTTGGCGCAGTGACTCGCGAGCGGCTCGACTTCTGGCGACCGCTGGCCGAAGACCAGGGCCGAGAGGTGACGCTCGTCGGCGCCGAGATCCCGGTGAAAGTCACCTTGCCCGCCGATGACCTCCGCGAGTTGCTGGACACGGTGCTCGACAACGTCTTTGCGCATACTCCGGACGGGGCGGCCATCCGGGTCGCAGTGCGGCAGATTGGCGGCTGGGGAGAACTCAGCGTCGCCGACCAAGGCACCGGGATGGACCTGCCGTGGCGCGGACGCGGCCACAGCGCCGGTGGTTCGACGGGTCTTGGACTGGCCATCGTCCATCGTCTCGCCGAAGGGGTGGGCGGTTCGGTGACCCTCGCTCGGGCATCCATCGGCGGGCTCGAAGTCACGATTCGACTGCCCTCGGCGGCCACGCCAGCCGAGTGAGTGCCGGCCCCGTCAACCGAGTCAGTGGCACACAACGCACCCGCCATTGACCAGTTCGGGGTAGCTGGGAACCGGCTCATCATCCCCGCCGGCGATCAATCGTCCTCGTCGGCGTGGTGACCGTCGCCATCATGGTCGGACTCGTGTTCCGACTCGTGCACTGATTCGTGCTCGGATTCGCGCTCAGATTCGCGCTTGCTCAGGCTTGCCGGAGCCGGCGCGGATGTCGTTCCCGCAACCACAGGCACGACCGCGGCGCGGGACTGGGCCGCCGGAGCAGAGATGGTGATCACAGGCCCGGGTTTGTGCACGGTCACGACGCACTCGCGACCGACCAACTCCGCAGGGGCGACGCAGTCCGCGAGCACGGTAGCCGTGGGGGTCGGCACCGGCGGGAACGTCGGCACGGACGGTGCGGCGGTCAGGACGGCACCAGGACTGATCTGGGCGTAGGCGACCATCGCGATGACGCCGCCGATGGAGGCGCCGATGCTGACAGGGACAAAGCGGGGCATGGGGCTTCCTTTCACGAGCAGGATGCCCCACTGTGCCCAGGGTCGGGTCAAGGGCGCCTCGTGCCCACCTCAAGGCCAGCCCAAGACTCCATAGGGATTCCTTATCAACCCGATGAGGCCCCCTTGGCAGCGGCCGGTGCACGATCTCGAGTGTCCCACCCCCAAGCACAAGGCAGACGATGAAGCCGCTTCTTACCCCCACCCAACGCAACCGCTCACGGGCTGTCCTGGGCCTGCTGACCGGAACCGCCACCGCGTTGACCGTCGGCGCGGTCGGCGTCGCCAGCGCCCAGGCCGCCCGGGTGAGCGCCGAGACAGATGCCCACAAGGCGGCCGCCCGAGCCGCCACTGACGCCGAAACAGCCCGTGCCTATCACAAGGCGCAGCTCGCCTGGGCCAAGGAGCACCCGGCCGTCGTCACCATCCCCCGGCCGGTGCGCACCAAGGTGATCCAGGACGCCGCCACCGTGGTCTCGGCCAGCGGCGCCAGCCGGGTCGGCGCCTCTTCCCAGGCACGTTCATCGACGACGTCCGGCTCCCGTAAGACCGCGCCTGCTCCCCAGCCGGTGGCGGCCGCCCCGGCGCCGCCGCCCCCGCCGCCGGCGGCAAGCACCGGGTCATGATCGCCCTCGCCGAACCCGCCACGCCCCCGGTCATCGATGCCGGTCGGGCGGGGGCGCAGTGGCGGGCACTCGGCACGGACGTCGAGGTCCGCACCGATCCGGACCACATCGACGCGGCGTGCGAACTGGTCGTCGACGCACTCGCCCACGTCGACCTGGCCTGCAGCCGCTTCCGGCCAGACAGCGAAGTGCGCCTCCTCGCAGCACGCGCTGGCGGTCGGCATACGGTCTCCCCAGTACTACAGGCCGCGCTGCGGGTCGCTCTCGAAGCCGCGGATGAGACCGACGGGCTGATCGACCCAACCATGGGTTCACTCATCGAAGCGGCCGGCTACGACCGGACCTTCCGTCTCGTCCCTGCCTCCGATACGACGCCGGTCATCCTGCCGAGGAAGCACGCCAGCTGGCGCGACATCGCCATCGATACCCCGGGCACGGTGACCCTGCCCGACGGCGTGCTCCTTGACCTCGGTGCGACCGGCAAGGCCTTCGCCGCGGACCTGGCCGCACAGGCCGTCGCCACCCACCTGGCGACCGCTGTCCTGGTCGGGGTCGGCGGCGACCTGCGCGTGGTCACGCCCCCCGGAGTGTTGGGCCCGCGATACCCGGTCCGGCTCGGCGACCGGCGCGCCGATGTGCTGGCTCCTCCGCAGGACGCGCCCGTCGTGGAGCTGACCGCCGGGGGGCTGGCCACCTCCAGTGTCACCGCCCGGCGATGGACCCGGTCCGGGCGACGATGGCATCACCTCTTCGACCCGCGGACGGGCCTTCCAACAGCGGGTCCGTGGCGCACCGTGACGGCATACGGTCACTGCGCAGCCGCAGCAAACGCAGCATCCAGCGCCGCCATCATCCTCGGTGAGCAGGCACTGTCCTGGCTCACCGAGCGTGATGTAGCCGCCCGGCTCGTTGCCCACACCGGCGAGATCACGTTGACCCCGGCGTGGTCCGCCACCGTCCCAACCGCCCACCGTTTTGGAGCCTGACCATGACGTCCCCCCTGCTGTGGCACCTCAACCGAGGGACCGGAGTTGTCCTGCTCGCCCTCTTCACAGCGACCACCCTCATAGGCGTGCTCGCGACGGGCCGCGGGATGAGCCCGTGGTGGCCCCGATTCCTCACCCAGGGCCTGCACCGGCGGTTGGCCGGTCTCTCAGTCGGCCTGCTGGCCGTGCACGTCGTCACCGCAGTCGTCGACGAATACGTCGATATCCGCTGGTGGCAGGCCTTCGTGCCGTTCGGTGCTGCCTACAAGCCACTGTGGCTCAGTTTCGGCACGCTGGCGCTGGATCTCACCGTCATCGTCGCGGTCACGTCCTTGGCCCGGGCTCACCTTCCCCATCGGCTGTGGCACGTCATCCACCTGAGCACCTATCTGTGCTGGGTCTTCGGGGCAGTGCACGGCCTCGGGATCGGGACGGACACCGGAACGGCCTGGCTACGAGCGATCAACGCCGTATGCCTCGGGCTCGTCCTGCTCGCCGCCGGCGGGCGCCTGGCCGCCGTGGCCCGAGCCAACCGAGCAGCCCACCGGCTAGCCCGGTTGGCCACCGTCACCGGAGGCACCCGATGATCCACCCACCCACCGACGTCACCGCTCGCCCCGGACCGCTGCTGCTCGACGGCCTCAACAATGGCCCCGGTCTTCAGGCCCACCAACGCCGCTACGGCCCGGTGCCGCACCTGGACTCCGCGGATCTGCTCGCCCTGGCCCACGGCGGGCAGGTCCGCGGCCGAGGCGGCGCCGGATTCCCGTTTGCCCGCAAGCTCGATGCGGTGCTGTCGGCCCGGAGGCGGCGACCCAGTGGGCGTCCGGTCGTCATTGTCAACGGAGCAGAGGGCGAACCGGCCAGCGCGAAGGACAGCGCGCTGCTTCAGCGGGTGCCGCACCGGGTCCTTGATGGGGCTGCCGTGGCGGCCCGGGCACTGTCGGTGCGCACCGTCCATGTGGTCACCCCGGGTGATCGACCCTGGGTCGGGTTGGCGGTCCGCCAAGCCATCGCCGAACGCCACGACGGGTTGCGGTTCCACCACCATGAGGCGGCACCCCGGTTCGTCGCCGGGCAGGCCCGAGCAGTGATCGAACTCATCTCCGGCCGGGAGGATCTACCAGTCACCGCCTGGGCTCCGGAGGCGTTCGCCGGCTACCACGGCCGGCCCACTCTGCTGTCCAATGCGGAGTCCTGGGCCCACCTGGCCATGCTGGCTCACCATGGGCTCCTCCGGTATGCCGCCCTCGGCACCCCGGAGGAGCCGGGCACGACATTGCTGACGGTGACGACGCCCCCGGACCCGGACGGCCGGGTCGGCTCGGCGATCGTCGTTGAGGTCGAACACGGCCGGTCGGTCTCCGATCTGCTCTCCGACGCCGCCCTCGGAGCGCCTGCACTCATCGGGGGCTTCCATGGCAGCTGGTTCGCACCAGAACAGCTGGGGCAGCTGACGGTCAGCCAGCTCGCGCTGCGTCAGCACGGGGCGAGCCTGGGCGCCGGCGCCGTGATGACGCTGGCCGGTGGCGGGTGCCCCGTGGCGCAGACGGCACGCATCGTGGACTATCTGGCCGACGAATCCGCCGGACAATGCGGCCCATGCCGTTTCGGCCTGCCCAGCCTGGCCACGCAGGTCCGCGAACTCGCCCGACATCGGGACACCACGCAGCGCCTCGGTGAGCTGACCGGCCTGGTCACCGGCCGCGGAGCCTGCGCACACCCAGATGGAACGGCGCGGCTGGTGACGTCACTACTCACCCGCCTGCCTGAGCAGGTGCAGGCACACCTGGATCGCCAGTGCAGCTGCGTGGCCGCCGAGTTGGTGAGGTCAGCATGAGCACCAAGACACCGATGCTGACGCTGAAGGTGGACTGGCTGGCCTGCACCGGTCGCCGATTATGCGCTGAACTCCTCCCCGAAGCGATCGCCGTGGACGAGTGGGGCTACCCGGTGATCGACGGCGCGATCAGCCCTCACGACGAGACGCTGGCCCGGGAAGCAGCCGCGGCCTGCCCGCGTCGTGCCCTGCGGCTGTTGCGTAGCTGAACCGAGGTCAGGGCCCGGGGCGCGCGGCGAGCACCGCGTAGGCCGCGGCCATCCGCTCCCGCCACCAGGCGACCCGCTCCGAGCTGGCGCTGTGCCGCAGCACCAGCCGGGTGGAGACATCCACGGCACCGACCGGCAACGCTCCGGCTCGGGGCACCAACGGCACATCGGCGACGTCGGCGGTCAGCAGTTCAACGGTGCCCAGGCCACAGGCATACGGCAAGGCTGGCAGCGCCGCGGCCAACGCGACGCCGGCACGGATCCCGACCGAGCTGTCAATTGCGGAGGATACGACTGCGGGTAGCCCGGTGTCGGCGACGATCTCGAGTGCGGTGCGCACACCGCCGAGCGGTGCGACCTTGACGACGACCAAGTCAGCGGCCTGGCGTCTGGCCACCTCCAGCGGATCTGCGGCCTTGCGGATCGACTCGTCGGCGGCGATGGGCACATCGATCCCGGCGCGGGCCAGCGCCACCCGCACCTGCGCCAGATCCGGGGTGGACGCGCAGGGTTGTTCGGCATACTCCAAGCCGTATGCCGCCAAGGCACCGATGGCGTGAACGGCCTGGTCGACATCCCAGGCGCCGTTGGCGTCGATCCGGATCCGGCCGCCTGGCCCGAGCACGTCGCGCACTGCGGCGACCCGATCCAGGTCATCGGACAACGACTGCCCGCGCTGCGCGACCTTGACTTTGGCCGTGGTGCATCCGTCATAGCGATCCAGCACGGCGAAGACGGCGCCGGCGTCCACGGCGGGGACGGTGGCGTTGACCGGTATGGCGGTGCGCACCGGTTCCGGCCAGGTCCCATAGGCGGCTTCGATGGCCGCGGCGAGCCAACGGGCGGACTCCTGCGGACCGTATTCGAGGAAGGGCCCGAATTCACCCCAGCCCGACGGGCCGGGCAGGAGGGCGACCTCGCGCAGGTTCACCCCACGGAACGGCATCACCAGGGGGAGGGCGACAACGTGCATGTCGGCGATGAGGTCCGCCAGGGGCGGCAGCCTCATCGGTTGCGGGACGACAGCACGCAGAACTCGTTGCCCTCCGGATCGGCCAGCACGGTCCAGGTCTCCTCCCGGGTCTGCCCGACATCGACCCGGCGGGCTCCGCGTGACTCCAGGTCGGCGATTTCGGCGGCGCGGTCCTGGCTGGTGTGCGGGGCAAGGTCGATGTGCAGCCGGTTCTTGATGGTTTTGGATTCCGGCACCGGGACGAAGACCATGCCTTGGCCCAGCGCCAGCCAGTCCTGCAGCGTCTGCGCGCCCGGGTTTTCGGCGATGGCCGGCGGTACGATGACGGCCTCATCGTCTGCCTCGAAGACGACCGGCCAGCCGAGGGTCTGCGCCCACCAGTGCGCCTGAGCATGAACGTCGCGGCAGTCGACCACGACGGTGTACCACCGCAATGTCATGGTCACCACGGTAAGCCCCGGCGCTGACAGGCGATGCGAATCGCCGAGCCACCTTCCTCCGCCACCTTCCCCTGTCGGGTCCCGCCGGCCGGGGCATACGGTGGCAGGACGAACCGGCGAAAGAGAGATGGATTGGTCATGGTCGACGGCGCAGCGGCACCAAGCGAGCTGGCTGGTTGGCGCGCGCGGAGTCACGACGCCGCTGGCTACACCTTCCCCACGTATGCCAAAGGGGAGGGTCCCGGGGTGATCGTCATCCATGAGCTGCCCGGACTGACTCGTGAGGTGATCGCGTTCGCCGAAGAACTCGTCGGCGCCGGGTACACCGTGGTCCTGCCGCATCTGTTCGGTCAGGTTGCCGCCACCGAGAATGCCCTTACCGGGGCGGCCGCCTTCGCCGGAGTGTGTGTCCGGCGCGAATTCACCAAGCTCGCCGTGGGGGTCACCACGCCGCTGGCCGGCTGGCTGCGCAGCCTGGCTCGGGACCTGGCGACCCGGACCGGCGGCGGGGTCGGAGCACTGGGCATGTGCTTCACCGGCGGGTTTGCCTTGGCCATGATGCTCGATGACGCCGTGGCGGCTCCTGTGGTGGCGCAGCCTTCGGTGCCCTTCCCGGTGTCGTCCCGCCGCCGCGCCGATATCAACCTCTCCCCTGTCGACGCCGACGCGATGGTCGCCCGGGCCGCGCAGGGGTGCGCCGTGCTCGGGCTGCGGTATGCCGGTGATCCGGCGGTTGGTACCCGGTTCGCCACCTTGGAGCGGCTGCTCGGGGAGAACTTCCGGCACGTGGATTTGCCCGGACTCAGCCACGCCACGCTCACACTTGCGCGCAGCCAGGTCGCGGTGGATGCAGTGCTGGAGTTCTTTGCCGAACGGCTGCCGCGCTCCAGCTAGCGCCATCGGGGTGCCGTGCCTCATCCGTTCTTCCAGCAAGATCCCTGGAGGACTCGGCGACCGCGCCCTCGCCGACTACCTGAACATCCTCACCGAACTCAGCCCCGAGGACCTCACCCTCGTCGCCAGATTCATCGACGCCCTCGTCACCAAGACGCGCCTCAAGGTCCTCGCCGGGGGCAACCGAGTAGGCAGGTCGACCGAGCCCCTACGGCAAGAGCGTGACGAAGGCCCCCGCAGCAGTGCGGGCACGCTGACGCACAACCTCAGCTGACTCCTTACCCGCAGCCACCAAGTCCTCGGAGATGCCTCGGATCGCTGCCCGCACGACTGGGGTAAGAGCCAACTCTGCTTCGACCTCAGCCGAATAGGCATGAACCGCAGCCGGCTTGATCTGCTGTGCGCCATAATCAGCCGCCTCGTACACCTGGCGCGCCGCCCACACGGCCTCTTGAGGACCGTCACCCAGCCACGATCGATTGGCGTACGCAATCGCCGCGATTCCGTTCTGGGCATACCCCGACTCCAACACCCAGCCATCATCCTCGTAGGGGACAAGGCTCTCCGTGACCTCGCCTGCTCCCCTAACGTCCTCTTCGCTCCCACCTCCACCAGCAGCCTCCCAAGCCAGGTCGAGGGCGCTACGAAGGATGTGACGATCGCCCTCGGACAAGGAGACGACCGACGCATAGCGCTCTACCAGCGGCCATAACCGCTCTGCACACGCCAGGAGGCCTCTACCGTGAACGAGACGATCCACTACCTCAACCCACCCGATGACAGGACCTGGTTTGCGCCTGACTTAGCGATAGAGATCGGCGTGTCGATCAGACACCATCCGGCGGGTCTTCCAACCCCAACAAGAGGATCTGAAGATGTCCGAGAATGAGCCAAGGAAGCGTCGACCGAAGCGGTTCTTGACGCCGTCGCAGAAGTACGAGATCTGGCTGCAACTGGTTCGTCAGGACGCGACGGTCGCCGAGGTGGCCTCGGCTCATCAGGTGGATCGGTCCACGATGATGCGGATCAAGCAGGTCGCCAAGGACGGTGCGCTGTCGGCGCTGGCGGCGTCCAAGCCCGGCGGGAAGGGCAGGGAGCGGGACTACGAACTGGAGGCTGCGAAAGCCGAGATCGCTCGGCTCTCGAGGGCATGCAAGGAGCTCGCGGTCAAGCTCACGCTGGTGGAGGGAAAAGACGGTTGGGGCTGAGTGGCCGGGTCCCGCACCGGGTGGATGCGGCTACCAAGGCCGGGCTGCTCGATCTCATCGACGAAGCCGCGATGCCGGCTGGGCCGTCCGCCGCTGCTGCCAGGTGTTTGAGCTCGGCGAGGTTCGTGCTCACCGCTGGTATGGCCGCCGGGCTCGTGGCCAGCTGGCCGACTCCTCGCCCGGCGGCGGCCCGATGCACGGCATCTTGCCCGAGGAAGTCACCGAGATCTTGGTGTTGTTCGAGGAGTGGGGCGAGGTCGACCGGTCCCACCCCAAGCTCGCCCACCGCGGCTCCTACCTGTCGCGGGTGTGGGTCTCCCCGTCCACCGTGCGGAGGGTGCTTCACCTGACTGACCTGCACTTTCGTCCGCTCCCGCGGCCCGGTACGAGCAAGCGGCGGCCGTTCCCGGACTGGATGGAGTACACGCCGAACTCGATCTGGATCTTCGACACGACTCACTTCACTAGGGCCGGGATGGCGGTGCTGATCATTGAGGACTTGGTGAGCCGAAAGTGGATCACCGAGATCGTCTCGAGCGAGGAGACCCACACCCAGGTCGAGGTCGCCTTCACCGGCCGCGCTCGAGGCTGAAGGCCTTCTCGACGCCGTCGATCCCCGTCACGACGACGGGCGGGTCGACATCGACACCGACGACACTCCTCGGCCGATCTTGCTCGCCGTGAGCGACAACGGGCCACAGATGACCTCGGGCTCGACCCGGGAGTTCCTGGCACTGTGTGCGATCGCCCAGCACTTCGGCCATCCCGGCACCCCGACCGACCAGGCCTGGATCGAGTCGCTATACGGGACCATCAAGATCGAGAACCCGCACCTGCTCGCCGTCCGTGACCCCGCAGCCCTGCGCGCGGAACTCGCCGTCGTCCGCAAGCACTACAACACCGTCCGGCTCCATGCCGGGATCGGCTACGTCACGCCCCGACGACGAACACGAAGGCCGCGGCGAGCAGATCCGCGAGGCCCGCGAAGCCGGCCTCGAGCAAGCTCGACTCCTACGCCTTGCCCGGCGCCACGCGGAACGAGACACTACGACCACCCAGGAACCCGACGATGTTGCTTGATTCGTCGCGGATCTCTATCGCGAAGTCAGAAACACCTCAGACCTTCGCCCGCCGCCTCGCCACCACGCGCAAACACGTCGGCCTGACCCGACAGGCCCTCGCCGACCGCGTCGGAATCCACGTCACCCAGCTACGCCGCTACGAAGCCGACACCAGCCAACCTGGCGGGACCCCGTTGGTTGGTCCATCTCGTGTGAGAGTCGGGTTCTATCTGGTGGTGGCAGCATAGGCTGCCGGGGTGAGGTAGCCCAACGATGAGTGGGGCCTGCCGTGGTTGTAGGCCTCCTTCTAGTCGGTGATGATGACGCGGGCGTGGACCAGGGACCAGAACGAGTGCAGGTTGAGGCGTTCGTCCCGGAGCCTGGATCCGAACGATTCCACGAACGGGTTGTGCCAGGGCTTCCCGGGTGGGCTGAACAAGGTCCCGGTCTGGCCGTCGCACTAGTCCGCCAACGCGGTGGAGATCATTTCGGGTCCGTTGTCGAGGCGTAGGACGGTCGGTGCGGTGCCCCGGAGGTTGGTGATCTGGTCGAGGTGGGCGGCCAGATCAGCACCGGTAATGGACTGGGCGGCGATTCCGCCCAAGATTTCGCGGGTGTATTCGTCAATGACATGCAAGATCTTGACGGGGCGACCGTCGTCGGTGGCGTCGAACTGGAAGTCGATCCCCCAGATCTGGTTCGGCGCCTGAGAGCGTTGTTGGGGTGCGGTTGAGGTTCCGGCCCGCTTCCGACGCCGCTTGACCGGGACCCGGAGTCCTTCGTCGCGCCACAAGCGTTGGAGTTTCTTGTGGTTCACCACCCAGCCCTCATTCCGGGCGGCGTGGTAGGCCCTGCGGTAGCCCCACCGCGGATGGTCCTTCGCCCAGTCGCGGAGCCAGGCCCGCAGACCGGCATCAGGATCGGAGGGACCCTCGGCTGCGGGTGGTTTGCGTTGGGTGGAGCGGTGTTGCCCGACCAGCCGACAAGCACGTCGTTGGCTGACCCCGAAGACCCGGAGCAGCATGATCACGGCAGCGCGTCGACGGGCCGGGCTCAGAATTCCCCCTTGGCGATCTCCCTCAACATGTCCTTGTCCAACTCGGCATCAGCGAGGAGCCGTTTCAGGCGTTGGTTCTCGACCTCGCGCTCCTTGAGTCGTTTCGCATCGTTGGCCTTGAGCCCGCCGTACTGGTTCCGCCGCCGATGGTAGGTCGCCTCGGAGACACCGAGTTGGCGACACACCTCCACGGTGTCCGCACCGCCAGCGAGGATCCGGTCTGCTTCGATGAGTTTCCGCACCACCTGCTCGGGCGTGTGGCGCCGACGTGTGGTCATAGTGATCAAGCCTTCCCGCCCGCTCCCGCGGGCCGCAAGACCCTCACAACAGGTGGACCACCCTCAAGGGGTTACGCCAGACCTGCTCACCATCTTGGGAACCATGGACTTCGCCCACCGCCTCGCCACCGCCCGCAAAACAGCCGGCCTGACCCAGCAAGTCCTCGCGGACCGCGTCGGCATCCACGTCTCCCAACTCCGACGCTACGAAGCCGGCACCAACCAGCCCACCCTCGAGGTCCTCCGAGCCCTCGCTGTCGCCCTGTCCGTCACCACCGACAGCCTCGTCTTCGGCGACACCGAACGCGGCCCCCGCTCCGAGAACCTCCGCCTGCGCATGGAAGCCCTCGACCACCTCGAACCCGACGAACAAGCACTCGTCATCGCCATGATCGAAGGTGCACTCCTCCGCCACCACGCCCGCCAACTCAACGTCAGCTGACTTCGATTCAATCGGTCCACCAAGGGACGCGGGGATTCAGCTCGGCGGCGACCGCCGCGAAGACGAGGTCGTCCATCTCGAGGTAGCCCTCAGGGTCGACAAAGAAGACACCCCGGTCGAACCCTGCCGCCACCGTGACCATCATGTCCGGCAGCGACCAGAACTCGACCGGCTGCTCGGACTCATCGATCCGGAAGTGGCGCATTACGCCGGACGGCTCTCCGCCCAGATCCACCAGATAGAAGTCCCCACCTCCGTTGGCGAAAAGCGGAAGCCATCCAGGAGCCCAACGAGGGTCGGCCACGAAGGCCCGGAAGTTGGCGATGGCATCGTCGAGCGAGAGCAGATAGAAGCCCGGGAACACGTGGATGTCATCGAGCGTGACACCCGCGGTCTGCGTGCCATCTCGCCATGCGTACAGCACCTCAACGTCGGGACTACTCGGAAGCCCAGCCTGCTTCAACTGCGAGCGAACGACCTGCCGGTCCAAACCCGGTCGCAGCTCCCGCAGCAGAACGCTCCGATCGAGACCTTCTAACCCACCCTCAACGCGCGACAACGCCTCACGCAGGTCAGCCATCACGGTCCACACGTCACGTTGAACGGATCGCCGACGCCGATCCCGTTGTCCTGGAAGAACCGGCTGAGGACGCCGCCCTGGTAGCTCTGCTCGCCAACCGGAACAGACCGGACAGTCGCGCCACAGCCACCCTGAGCTGAGCAAGCGAACGGGTACTTGTCCAACGACTGGCCCGCCGGTGCCGGCGACTGCCCTCGCAGCGCCGCCCGCCGATTGGCATCACGCGCCGCCGTGCCCACACGGCTCAACTGAGTAGGGGCACCGTTCGCGACCGCGTCATCGAACGTCCCGGCAATCCCCGGAGCACGACTCCTGCTAAACACAACCGTAGGGGCTTCGGACTTTGCGGCAACACAGAAGCCCGCCGTCGCATCAGCCTGCGGAGGGGCGTTCCCCCACCGTTGACCTGCGGTGATGCACTCGTGAACCCCGACGACGTGCACCGTGGCGACCGTTGAGGCCCCGACGCGAGTTTCAGCCGCGGACCGGACGGACGCGGACGCGGTTCCGGCACCGAGCAGGGCGACGAGAGCGGCGGCTATGGCGGTTAGGAAGAAGCGCCACCACCTCGTCTTCGGGGCAGGCTCACCGTGGTCATAGGGTCAAGAATGGCAGCCGTATGCCGTCCCCGGCAGGCTCGACACGGGACCGGTCACCACAGGGGCCGGTGGGCGGCTTTCTCGCGGCGGGCTATGGCCTCCACCGTCGCGCGGACCGCGGTCACGAGGGTGGGGATGTCCCGGTCATTCACCCGCCCCGAGTCCACGCGGGCGGTGAGCTCTTCGAGGACGTCGACGAAGTCGGGGACGCTGTTCGGCCGCCACGGGTATGGGACTTCTTTGGTGTGGTGCTGCACCACGGTGACCGTCTTGACCGTCTCGAGTCGGCAATGCTTCGGGCATTACGCGGTCCACCGGCACCACTGGGGCCGCCATCACGGGAGGCTCCGGCCCACCCGTTGGAGTCGCGACCGACAACCGAGCCTCGGCATCGGATCGCGCGGGCGCCGCAACGAGCAGCCCGCTGGCCACACACGACCAAACCCCAACGAATCGCCAAACGTGACCATGACACGCCCGCAATGGACCGCCACAACAACGGCCTTTGACCAGTTCGCAAAGGACCCACGCGCTCCATGAGGCACACTCATGACACGGCGATGGACACCCGACCAGGAAGTTCTGGCTTGCGGTGCAGCAACCGCAAACCAGTCAGCCCGACCCTCCGATGTCCCACTGGTAGGCGGCATACGTCAGATCCGAGCCCTGCTGCCGATGTCGCATGAGCAGGCCGATCAACTCGGTGAGTTCCTCGCGGGTGCCGCCGGCATTGCGCAAGGGCCCGGGCGCCTCCAAGGCGGCCAGGATGCCGGTGATGGCGGCGCTGATCCCATGGTGTTCCTCGGTCAGCCGCTCGACCGGTCCGGCCAGCTGCGGCGCGTCCGCCTGGATCGCGGCATACCAACCGTCCGGTCCCTCGGTGAGGTCCCGGTGCTGCCGGAAGTCGTTGGCCAGCTCAGCGACCGCGGCCAGCACCCGTTCTCGCCACCGGGGGATCTGCAGGGGGTGAGCCAGCGCCTGCTCCAGCGCAGCCGTGGCCTCAACCATGAGCGCCCGGTGCGCCCGCACCCGCTCGGCATAGGCCATCATCGCGTCCTGGCTCATGCCCGAAGCAGGAGCGGCCGGTGTGGTGTCCATGGTCCATCGTCTCTCCCGTTCGCCGGATCGGTCCACCCGAGCACGTGACCGGCGGCCGACCGGCCTACCCTGGGTGGGTGCGAAACGGTGCCCGCCCCGCCCCGGGGTCCGTCGGGTTGCCCGCCGAGGCGAGCGAGCATCCCGGACCTGCCGCACCCACCCGGCCCCGCACTTCCAGGCGACGCGGCCCCGGGTGGGTGCCGAACCAGCACGGTGCCTGGGCCATGCTCGCCACCCCGCTGCTCGTCGGCATACTCGCCAGCGGCTTCCGCTGGATCGACCTGCCCCTGACCGTGATGTGGTTCCTGGGGTACTTCGCCTTTTTCGCGACCGGCCTGTGGCTGAAGTCGGGCCGCAAACCCCGCTACTGGCCGCCGGTGCGGGCATACACCCTCTTGGCCGCCATCGCCGGGCTGGTAGTGCTGGCTCTCGACCCCCGCCTGCTGCAGTGGGCTCCGCTCTTCGTACTGCCCATGGCGGTCGGACTGTATGCCAGCGCCCAACGTCGGGATCGGGCCCTGCTGGCGGGAATGGCCACGAGCATTGGTTCGTCCCTGATGGTCTTGGTCGCCTACGACGCCGGCGGCGGTAGCGACGTCCACCGTGCGTGGTTGCTCACGCTCGTCCTGGCCGGCTACTTCGCGGGCACCGTTGTCTACGTCAAGACGATGATCCGGGAACGCGGCTCCCACCCGCACTACTGGCTCTCGGTGGGCTGGCATGCGGTGATCACTCTGGCGCTGATCCCGGTCAGTTCCGCCCTCGTCTTCGTATTCGCGCTGCTGACCATCCGGGCAGCCATGGTCCCCTCGTTCCGGGTGAGCCCCAAGGCGCTCGGCATCGGCGAGGCGGTCGCGACTGTCGTCGTGGCACTCACCGCACTGGTGACCATATGACCGCTGCGGAGCTACCCGCATCTGACCGGCTCCGCCCCCTGCCCGTGCCCGCCGGGCCAGCCGTGCTAGGCATCCTGTCCCACCTGCGACAGGCCCTGAAAGGCGGCACCGCGCTCCTGCCGTATGCCGCCGGCGATGCCTCCCCCGCCCTGCCGGTAGAGATCGACCCCGACCACCCCGGCCCCGATCCGGACACGGCGCTGCTGATGAGCACCTCCGGTTCCACCGGCGCCCCCAAGCTGGCCATGCTTCCCGCGGCGGCGCTGCTGGCCAGCGCCGAGGCGACCCACACCGCTCTCGGGGGACCCGGCCGGTGGCTGCTGTCCATGCCGGGACACCACGTCGCCGGGATGCAAGTGCTCATCCGTTCCCTGGTGGCCGGCACCACTCCATCGGTCATGGACCTGCGCGGCGGCTTCAACGCGGCCGCCTTCGTCGCTGCCACCGCCGACCTCAGCGCCGGCCACGGGCGGCGCTACACCGCCATCGTGCCAACCCAATTGACGCGGTTGTTGGCCGACCCGGCCGGAGCCCGGGCGCTGGCGGCATACGACGCGGTGCTCGTGGGCGGTGCCGGCACCCCTGTCGCGCTACGCCAGCGCGCCGCAGAAGCGGGGATCGACCTTGTGCCCACGTATGGGATGACCGAGACCAGCGGCGGCTGCGTGTATGCCGGTCGGCCCTTACCCGGCGCACAGTTCTCCGTCGGCGACCCAGGAACCGGTACGGCTGGGCCCGAGCGCAGCGCCGAGAGCCGGCGGATCTACCTCGGCGGGGCCACCCTGGCCACCGGCTATCTCGGTCGGCCCGACCTGACCGCAGCATGCTTTTCCACCGGGCCAGACGGCACCCGATGGTTTCGTACCGACGACGCCGGACACGCCGTCGACGGCGAGCTACAGGTGGACGGACGGCTCGATGACCTGATCAATACCGGCGGCGTCAAGGTGGCTCCTCGAGTCATCGAAGACGCGGTCCTTCGCCACCTCCCGGAGGTCGCCGAGACGGTCGTCGTCGGCATACCGGATCCGCAGTGGGGACACGTTGTTGCCGCGGCAATCACCCTACGCGACACCGGTATCGATCCCCCCGGGCTGGACCTTATCCGCGACCGATTGTCGAAGCACCTGCCCCGGTATGCCCTGCCGCGCCGCCTCCTCGTCCTGGACCATTTCCCCAGCCGGGGGCCGGGGAAGCCGGACCGTGCGGCCATCCGCGAGCGGCTGATCGTGGAAGAATAGGCGGATGTTGCGGTACCTGCCGGTCCTCGTCATCCTCCTTGGGGCCCTATGGGCCCTGGTGGAGTGTGTTCAGAGCCCGTCGGGGTCCGTGCGGAACCTACCGAAAGCCCTGTGGGCGGCGCTGATCATCATCGTGCCGGTCGTTGGGACGATCGGTTGGTTCCTCTTCGGGCGGCCCGTCGGGATCGGCGGCGCCAGCCAGCAACAGCGCTGGGAGGATCACGCTCGACGCCAGGGTCACCGCACGGACAGACCCCCTCGAGAGCGACCCAAGGGACCGGACGACGACCCCGACTTCCTCCGCAACCTCTAGCCAGGTGCGGTCCTCCCGACACATGAACTGAGCCTCCCCTCATGGCCACTTTGCCTCAATGGATCGAAGGGGCGCGTCCCCGGACGCTTCCCGCCGCCGTCGCCCCAGTCATCCTCGGCACCGGTGCCGCAGCAGGGCTGGATCGCGCCGATGTCGCCCTCGCCCTGCTCGCCCTGCTCGTCGCGTTGCTGCTCCAGGTGGGCGTGAACTATGCCAACGACTACAGCGACGGGGTTCGCGGTACCGACACCGCCCGGGTAGGCCCGGTTCGGCTCGTCGGCCAACGCTTGGCAGACCCGCGCAACGTTAAGTTCGCTGCCTTCGCCAGCTTCGGCGCTGCCGCCGTGGTGGGGCTCGCCCTCGTCGCATTGTCCAACACCCCGGTGTTGCTGCTGTTCGGAGCGGCCGCCATCATCGCGGCCTGGCGCTACACGGGCGGGGCGAACCCCTACGGCTACCGCGGCCTTGGGGAAATCTACGTGTTCGTCTTCTTCGGCCTGTTTGCCACGCTTGGCACGCTGTACACCCAGGCGCACCGGCTCTCCGTGGCAGGGCTGCTCGGCGCTATCGGCGTCGGTTCCATCGCGACCGGGCTGCTGGTCGCCAACAACCTGCGGGACGTCTACGCCGACCGGGTGAGCGGAAAGCGGACGTTGGCGGTGCGATTGGGACCGGACCGGACTCGGGTCCTGTACATCGGCCTGCTCACGGTGGCACTTCTCGCCGTCGTGGCCATGGCCGTGCTGGTCACGCCGTGGGCGGCGCTGGGTCTGCTGTCCGCTCCGCTGGCCTGGCGCGCGGCCAGGACGGTGTGGTCACAGGCGATGGGCGCCGACCTCATCCCGGTGCTGTTGGCCACCGGCCTGTTCGAGGTGGCGTATGCCGTCCTGACCGGGATCGGCCTCGCTCTGGCCGCCGCGATCGGCTCCTAGCCGGCCCCTCCACCCATCAACCGACGCTGCCGCCCCGCACAGGGCCATGCTTCGCATCCCACAGCACCCCCTCAACGCGCACCCCATCGACCCTCTCATCGCACCAAAACTGTGGTGATCACCCCAGCATTGGTGCAATGAGACGCACGTTGGCCAGCCTGCCGATCCGGCCCGTGCATCACAGGTCCTGCGGGTCGGCGACAATAGCCGGTATGCCGCACGCACCACAGCCCACCCAGGCACCGCTCCAGGCACAAGCCCAGCCCCAGGTGCAAGCCCAGGCACAGCCGACAGCCGGCTCGCAAGCCCTGATGGCCAGGGCAGCAGCCGTCATCCCGGGCGGGGTGAACTCCCCCGTCCGGGCCTTCCGCTCCGTCGGCGGCACACCACGATTCATGGCCAGCGGGCACGGACCCTGGCTGACCGACGTCGACGGCAACGACTATGTCGACCTCATCGGTTCGTGGGGGCCGATGATCCTCGGCCATGCCCATCCTGAGGTCCTGGCAGCGGTTGCCGCCTCGGCCGGGCGAGGGTTCTCCTTCGGCACCCCAAGCGCGAACGAAGTGGCCTTGGCCGAGGAAATCGTCGCCCGGGTCGCCCCGGTGGAACAGGTCCGCCTGGTCTCCAGCGGCACCGAGGCAACGATGAGCGCTATCCGACTGGCCCGCGGCGCCACCGGACGCACCCTCATCGTCAAGTTCGCCGGCTGCTACCACGGGCATGTTGATTCCCTGCTCGCCTCGGCCGGGTCGGGAGTGGCCACACTGGCCTTGCCCGACTCTGCCGGGGTCCCCGCCGACTCGGCTGGCGAGACCATCGTCCTGCCGTTCAACGACATTCCCGCCCTGGAGGCAACCTTCGCCGCGCGAGGCGAGCAGATCGCCGCCGTCATCACCGAAGCCGCCGCCGGCAACATGGGGGTGATTCCACCCGCGCCCGGATGGACCGAGGCGCTACGCCGCGTCACCGCAACGCACGGTGCCCTACTCATCAGCGATGAGGTCATGACCGGATTCCGGTGCAGCCGGGCCGGCTGGTACGGCCTTGAGGGTCCATATGCGCAGGACCCAGACCTTTTCACCTTCGGCAAGGTCATGGGCGGGGGTTTCCCGGCGGCCGCGTTCGGTGGTCGACGCGAGCTCATGGAACTCCTCGCCCCACTGGGCCCGGTCTATCAAGCAGGGACCCTGTCGGGGAACCCCGTCGCCACGGCCGCGGGACTGGCCACACTGCAACGGTGCACCCCCGAGGTCTACGCCC
>JBKECS010000042.1:0-52875 GCA_047974805.1 Nostocoides sp.
GGTCATCTCGTCGTAGTAGCGGTCAAACATTCTCTTCCTCCATGTTGATTCTAGTATGACGTCATACGTGAGTCATAAGCGGAGTGGGCGAGCCGTGGTGCCGGTCTATCCCGGGGGCCAACGAACATCCTTGGCTCAGCGGCCGATGAACTCCGCCTGTCCCGGTCCCTTCTCCAAGAACGTTGTCATCCCAATGCGCCGATCTTCTGTTGCGAAGAGCCCGTCGAAGAGCCCACGTTCGATCTGCAATCCGCTGGGTAGTGGCACTTGCCCTCCCTGGTCGATGGCGGCCTTGGCGGCTCGGATCGCCAAGGCCGGGCCTTTGCGAAACGGCTCCACTATTTCCTGGACGGCCTGGGCGAGTTCATCGGCGGCCACAACCCGATCCACCAGACCGATGGACAGGGCCTCGGGCGCCTTGAGTGTCCGCCCGGTAAGGATGAGGTCCTTTGCCCTGGAGTCACCGACGACCCGAGGTAGGCGTTGGGTCCCGCCGGCACCCGGGATGAGTCCCAGTTGAACTTCGGGGAATCCCAGCCGGGCGTTGTCAGTGCATACGCGCAGGTCAGCGGCCAAGGCGACTTCCAGCCCGCCGCCGAGTGCAAGTCCGCTGATGGCGGCAACCACGGGGATCGGCAGCGCCGCCAAGGCATCGCACGCGTCTCCCAACGCCCGAGATCCCCACACGGCAGCCGCGTAGTCCCACTCGACCATCTCTTTGACGTCGCCGCCGGCGGCAAACATCGGGCTTCCGGCGATCACCACGGCGCGGACCGTATTGTCGGCGCGAACTCGGGCGGTGGCCTCCTGCAATGAGGCTATGAGTGCGGAGTTGAGCGCGTTGACCGGGGGGTTATCGAGGGTCAACGTCGTTACGCCATCGTCCATTGTCACGTGGACGACTGGATCCTTTGCTTCGACCGTGCTCATGAGTAGGAGTACCACCCGCGACCGCTCTTGCGTCCGAGGTCACCGGCGACGTCCATGCGAACGGTGAGCTCCGGGGGGCTGAACTTCGGGTCGGCGGTGTCTCGATAGATGTTGCGGGAGGCCTTGACGAACACGTCGACCCCGGTCAGATCCATGGTCTCCAGCGGACCCATGGCGTGGCCGAAGCCCAGCCGGCACGCGGTGTCGACGTCCTCAGCGGTGGCGACCCCAGTCTCCACCAAGCGAGCTGCCTCGACGCTCATCGCGACGATGATCCGAGTCGTGACGAAACCGGCGATGTCTCGGTTGACGACGATGCAGGTCTTGCCGACGCTCTCGGCAAAGTCACGCGCCGTGGCAAGGGTCTCATCTGTGGTCTTGACGCCGCGCACCAGTTCGCACAGAGCCATCATCGGCACGGGGGAAAAGAAGTGCGTACCCACGACCGACTCGGGACGTTGGGTCGCCGCAGCGATTTGGGTGATCGGCAACGCGCTCGTGTTGCTCGCCAGGACAGCTCCGGGCTTACAAATCGCATCGAGCTTGGTGAAGATCTCCTGCTTGACCTCAAGATCCTCGAAGGCGGCCTCGATCACAATGTCGGCGTCGGCCAACTCGGCCAAGTCGGTGACCATGCGGATACGGCCGAGGGCCTCGGTCTTTGCCTCCTCGGTGAGGCGGTCCTTGGCGACCAGGCGAGTCAGGGAGTCGGTTATCGCGTCGGTGGCGCGGTCGAGTTGAGGTTGGCCCACATCGTGCAAGACCACATCGTGGCCCGCCATGGCGGACACCTGCGCGATGCCTGCCCCCATCGTTCCGGATCCGACGACTGCGACTGTACTCATGACTCTTCCTCTCAGACGTGCCGGGTGATTGTCAGATCGCACCCGACGGATGACGGCTCGGCGGGATCGGCTCGTGATCCCGCCGAGCTTGCGAGCCTCGCTCTACTGCGCCGTCCAACCACCGTCCACGATGAGCGTGGATCCGGTGATATAGGAGCCGGCGTCGGACGCCAGCAGCAGCAATGCGCCGATGAGTTCATCGGGGTTTCCGAGCCGACCCATGGGAATGCTCCGCAGTGCACCCTCAAGTGCGGCCGGGTTGCCTTCGATCGCCGCCGTCATGTCCGAGTGCACCAGCCCAGGTGCGATGGCGTTCACCCGGATTCCGCGACGGTGGGTCCATTGGAGCGCCAGATCCCGTGTGAGCCCCATGACGGCTGCCTTGGTGGAGCAGTATGCCGACTGGGGCGCGTCGGTGGCGACGAGTCCCAGCACCGACGCGAGGCTGATGATCGACCCACCGTGTTCTTTGGCGATGCAGGCCCGGGCAAACGCCTGTGACATCTGGAAGGTACCGATGAGGTTGACGTCGACGATTCCGGAAAACGCGGCCGGGTCCTCTCGGTGGGCCGGTACGACCGCCGACACTCCGGCGTTGTTGACCAGCACGTGCACATCGCCGAGCTGTTCCACGGCCTGCGCGACCAATTGGTCACAGTCCTCGGCTTTGGTGACGTCGGTCGGCACGAGTATGGCGCGCCGACCCAACGCCTCGATGGCGGCCTTGGTGTGTTCCAGGCCATCGACGGACCGAGCACCCAGGGCTACGTCTGCGCCGGCTTCCGCGAGAGCGACAGCGAACGTCGCGCCGAGACCACGCGATGCCCCGGTGACCACGGCCACCTTGCCCGCCAGGCTGAACCGGTCGTCGGCCCTCATTTGACGAGCGCCTCTGCGCGGGCCCACTCGGCGTCGAGGATGCCCTTGAGATAGGAGAGCCGCTCCTTGCCACCCATGAAGTCGAACTTCACCGTCCCAAACGGGTCAATCTTGGTCCGGAGCAGTTCCAGTTGCTCCTCGGTCGGCTCAGCCGTCGTGGGAATATTCTCCGGTACCTCGAGCTCAAATCCGGTGTTTTCCACGACAGTCGCGGCGTCCACCCCCGGGTGCAGGCTCTCGATCCGGAACGGTTTGTCGTCCGAGTCCTTCACGAGGACCGCCAAGTTGGTCACCACGACGATCGGCCCGGGTTGCAACCCCGCCGCCTCCCGCTGCTCGGCGCCCACTTTCCACCGCGTGCCGGTAACGAACTCCACCTTGTCGACAAGCGTGCGAGCGTTGTGGTTGCCGAAGTAGGCGATCATCGTCCGGTACATCTTGATGACCTCGGCCGCGCCGGCGCCGCCGGGCAGACGGACCTTGGGGGAATCGAACGGGCCGATCGTGGAGAGATTGATCGCGCCACTGCCGTCGAACTGTGCCGATGAGACGGCCTCGACGCCACCATGGTTGGACAGGTGGATCGAGTTGATTTCGGTGAGCATGCCCCACCGGCAGGCTGCCCCCTTGTATGCCGACGCCTCCGCTCCTGTGAAGGACAGCTGAATCGGGGCCATGCCGACCGCGTCGAAGCCCACCAGGTACCCGCGTGGCGCGTGGGTCAGCTTGGCGAGCATGTATGCCGCGTAGGCGAGCGGGGTGAACGAGCCCATGACCGTCACGCCGTTTTCGTCCACCTCGGCCGCCACCCGGGTGACCATGAGTTCGTGGATTTCGTAGTCAGCCATCAGTGCTTCTCCTCAAGAGTCTCGGCCGCCTCGACCAATGCGGCGAGGACCTTGTCTCGTCCGGTGAGAACGCGCTCGCGGTACTGCTCCTCGGACTCCTGACGGATACGGTCGACGTAGGCGCCGAAATCCGGTGTGGCCGCTGCGCCGGCGTACTCCATGGCTTGCCAGGCATCCATGGCGTAGCGGGGGATGTGCGATGTGGGGTGGGCACCGAACGGAGCCTCGATGACCGCGTCGACGTAGTAGCCGGGCAACTTCGTCATGTGGGCATTGGCCACGATGACATCCCTGGGCACGACCTCCTCGCAGGTGACGATCACTCGCTTGGCAGCCTTCGCCATGTCGACGTCGGGTCCCGACGTGCCGTCCCACTGCGCGTTCCCCTCGGCGTCGGAACGCAGCGCGTGGACGATGGCGACATCTGGCTGCAACGCGCGAACCGCGGTGAGCTCCTCACCGGTGAATGGGCAGGTGGTGGTGGCATAAATCTCGGGATAGCGGCCCGGGATGTCCGAACCGAACGGCCCGCGGTACGGCAGGAATGGCATACCGCGACCCTGCGCTTCCAAACCGATCAGCAAGCCGAGACCGGTGAACTCGGTGAAGGGCACCTCACCCGACTCGATGACCTTGCGGACGTTGGGCGCCAGGCCGAATGCCTCCAACGTGATCATGGAGAACGACAGGTGACCCAATGCGCCGGCCGCGGCCAACAAGTCGATGTCCATCGATCCGACCACGGTCATGGCGTGGAGGTCCCGGCGTCCGTCCCTGATGAGCTGCCGTACGGCGGCCATCGGGTGGTTTGCCCACCAGCCTCCCCCAAAGGCGACGGTGTCGCCGTCGTGGACGAATTCGCTGATGCGCTCGAGCGGGACGACCTTGTCCGCAACTCGAGGCTTGGCGTCAGCCTCTGTAGTCATAAGCGTGTTACTCCCTCGGTTTGATGCTGTGGCACAGGCAGGTGCCGGTGGACGGCCGGTCTCTTTGGGTCTATTCGCCGCGCAGCCCGCGCAGTCCGCGGCTCTTCATGAAGTTGGAGATCTGATCCCAGACCTCCTCATTGCGAAGCATCACCTGGTCGGCGATCGCTTCGATGTCAGCGGCCCGGCGCGGGTCGAGCTTGGGCCCGACATCGATGGCGACGCTGGCGAAGTACGCCGAGGGCCAGGCGAGCCGTTCGACCTTGGTGGCGATGTCATCAACCTCGGCGGACAGTTGCTCCGGCACGACAACGCGGCTGACGATGCCGGCCTGAAGTCCATCTGCTGCCGGGACGACCCGGGCGGTAAGCACCATGTCTCGGGCAAAGGCATCTCCGACGGCGCGGGCCAACCGGCTCGTGCCCCCGACGTCGGGCACTATCCCCATCTGCAACTGCGGCATGGCGAAGAAGGCCGCCTCAGACGCGATGCGGATGTCGAACGCAAGGGCCATTTCCAGACCGGCCCCGATGGTCGGCCCGTTGATGGCGACCACGGTGGTCTGCGGAGCCCGCTCGAAGCGGTCCACGATGTCGGCCCAACGGCGGATGAAGGCCGGATAGCTGCCCAGTTCGACTTCGAGCGAGGAACCGATGACGCTGAAGTCCACGCCGGAACAGAACGCCGGCCCGGCGCCGGTGAGAGTGATGACTCGCAAGTCGTCGCGTCGCGCAAATTGCGCCGTAACGTCATCGAGTTCGTCCCAGGCCTCGTATGTCAGCGAATTACGGGCGTCAGGGCGGTTAAGGATGATATCCATGCGGGAGCCGGTGTCGTGCACCTGCAGGCATGCATACGGGGAACTCGGCACGGCCTACGCCTCCTGAGTTGCTGGGTTGACGAGCTGTCGCAAGAACGATAGCAAGATCTGACGTATAACGGAAGATGTGATTTCGCTGTAACTGCCGCTGGCTCCGGGGGGCGTTGTGTGTAACACTAACGCTTAACGTAAGATGTCAACGCATGGATAGGAGTTGGCGTGGACAGCGCAGCACAGATCGTCGCCGGTGACGTCCGGACCACTGCGCGCGCAATCACGGGCATCGAAAACGGTGACTCGGCAGCCCGTCAACTGATCAGCGACCTCCACCCGCACATCGGGGAAGCCCAAATCATCGGCATCACAGGCCCGCCTGGTGCCGGCAAGAGCACGCTGGTGGCCGCGCTCATCCGGCAGTTGCGGGCGCAGGACCGAACGGTGGGCGTCATCGCGGTCGATCCGTCGAGCCCGATCACCGGTGGCGCCGTGCTCGGAGACCGCGACCGTCTGCTCGACGCCGTGAGCGGTGATGACGGGGTCTTCATTCGTTCCTTGGCATCGCGAGGGGCAGCCGGAGGGCTGGCCACTTCGGTGAACGACAGCGTCGACATCCTGGACGCGATGGGCAAGGACGTCATCATCGTCGAGACCGTCGGAGTAGGTCAGGGTGAGGTGGAGGTTGCCTCCATCGCGCATACGCTCGTCCTGGTCCTTGTGCCCGGGTACGGAGACGCGCTCCAGGCCATGAAGGCCGGCATCCTTGAAGTCGCCGACGTGATCGCCGTCAACAAGAGCGACATCGCGGGCGCGAACGGCGCTCGCGCCGAGCTGTCCGATGCAGGGCTTGTAAAGCGGTCGCCATCGGGCGAAGAGTCCTGGACGGTGCCGGTCCTGCCGGTCAGCGCGCTGCGAAACGAGGGCGTCGATGTGCTGGTGAACGAGATCGATCGCCATTACGCACATATCGGCACGACCAGTTGGCGCAGCGACATCGAGCGCCTGCGACGACAAGCGCAGTTCGCCGGAATCGTCGCCGAGCGGCTCAAACATCTGCTCGGACCCGGCGGTGCGTCCTTCGGGGGAGCACGGGATGGCACTCACCCATGGGAGCGCGCCGACGAACTCATCGCCCACGTCCTATCCGGCCACACTCGATCTGAATCCGAAATCCACGCCGACGAAGGGAAGCCACAATGACCCAACCAACCGCCGAGTTTGAGGCCGCCCACCAAGCGTGGGAGGAACGGCGCGCCAGGTATGCCGACAAGCTGAAGCCCGGAGAGACGCTCTCGGGGCTGCCGGTCAAGACCGTCTATACCGAGCAGGACGTCCTGCCGAAGCACCATGACGAGATGCCGGGGGTGTTCCCCTTCACTCGTGGTCTTCACCCGGACGGCTACGCCCTGACTCCGTGGATGCAGCAAATGGTGTTCGGTTACGGCACCATCGAGGAAACGCGCACAAAGATGGAACAAATGGTCGCCGAGGGGATGGAAGGCTACTTCGGCCACAAGGTCTTCAACACCGTCTACGACATCCCGTGTATGTACGGCATCGACGCCGACCATCCTGAAGCGGTCGGCAACCTCGGCCAGTGCGGTGTCCACATGAGCACCGGTGACGACTACGACGAGCTCATTCGCGACTGGGATCTCAACAGCACGAACTTCTCCATGATCACCGGAGACAACTGTTTGCCTGCGCTGGCCCTGCTCGCCGCGGCCGTGGAACGGCGTGGAGAACCGTTCTCGGCGATGCACGGCAACTCGATGAACTGGTATCCGCGGATCGCTGTCCAGGACATCCCGTCATGGGAGCCCAAGTGGGGGTACGCCCTCATGGTCGACCTGATCAAGTGGTCGATCGAGAACGCGCCCGCCTGGAACCCCGCGAACATCTTCATGTACGGCCTGTCGGAGGCCGGCGCTACGCCGGTGCAGGAGCTGGCCTACGGCTTGGCCTGGGGAAAGTCGATCATCGACGAAGGTCTCGCGGCAGGGCTCGACCCGGATGAGCTGGTCGGTCGCTTGTCCTTCCAGATCGGTTGCACCGTCAACGTCCTCGAAGAGGTGGCCAAGTTCAGAGCCCACCGGCGGATGTGGGCCAAGATTTGCCAGGACGCCGGGGTCGCCAAGCCCTCGAACATGCACGCGCGCGTGCACGTCCACACCAGTGGGTATGTGCTCACCCAGCAGCAGCTGATGAACAACAACGCCCGGATCACGCTGCAAACATTGGCTGCGGTGCTCGGTGGAGTGTCCTCGATTCACACCTGCTCCTACGACGAGGCCGTGGGGGTTCCCACCGAGGAGTCCCACCGCACGGCACTGCGCACTCAGCAGATCCTCATGTGGGAGAGCGGACTGCGCGACGTTGCCGACCCGCTCGGGGGCTCCTACTTCGTCGAGAAGCTGACCGACGACATTGAGGCCGCGGGATGGGAGTTGTTCAACAAGATCGAAGCTGCCGGCGGCTACAAGCGCGGCTTGGAGACCGGAGATGTGAAGCGGGCGATCGACAACTCCTCCTACGAGATGAAGACGAAGATCAACTCGGGAGAACTTCCCGTGGTGGGGGTGAACCGCTTCGTGTCCGAAGAGCGGGAGAACTACGAGCCGTTCCGTATCGACGAAGCGATCGAGCAAAAGGCCAAGGACCGGCTGGACGACTACAGGGCGCGGCGGGACCAGGCTGCTGTTGACAAGGCCATCGATGACATCCGCACCGCATGCGCAGCCTTCAAGAAGGGTGAGGGTCCGCTCATGCCGACCCTGGTGGAGGCGGCCCGTCAGGGAGTCACGAACGGCGAGATGATGGTGCCGATGCGCGAGGCATTCGGCTGGTACGTAAGCGAGTGAGGAGCGCACACATGTCAAAAGAACGTATCAAGGTGTTGCTGGCCAAGAAGAAGATCGATGTTCATGGTCGCGGCACCAAGCTGATCGCCCGCGAGCTGCGCGATGCCGGCATGGAAGTTGTCTATTTCCGGTTTGGTGTGGTGGACGAAATCGCCGATGCGGCCGTCCAAGAAGATGTCGATGTCGTGGCCGTGAGCATCATGACGAGCGGTCAGGTCCAGGTCGCCAGGGATCTCATGCCGGCGTTGAAGGCACGGGGGATGGATGATGCCGTCGTGATCTTCGGTGGCATCATCCCCGAGGTCGATTACCCGGTTCTGGAAGGCCTGGGCGTCGACCGTTGCTTCCCGCCCGGTCTGCCTGGCGGTGTTGTCGCCGACTACCTCAACGGCGTTGTCGGCGCCGACGCCAAGGCATAAGGCGGCACATATGGCGCACCTCGCTGGAGTAGATGGCCTCGGAATCGTTATCACCGGCGGCGGCGGCGGCCTCGGCGCGGCTAGCGCGGCCGAACTCGTACGCCTCGGAGCACGCGTCGTGGTCTGTGGCCGGACTCAAGGATCTCTGGACGCGGCCGTGGCGAGCATCGAGGGTGAGTCCGGTCCGGGAAAGGCCTTCGCGGTCACCTGCGACGTACGGGACCCGGAATCGGTGTCCGTCATGTTCGACCAGGCCTGGGAAAAGCTCGGCAGCGTCGACGGCGTGGTCAACAACGCGTCGGGACTGTTCCCGGTCGAAGCCGCGAAACTCACCCCCAACGGGTTCAACGCCGTGATCAAGATCGTGCTCAACGGCACCTGGCACTGCACCTCTGAAGCTGCCCGACGGTGGCTGGCTGCGGGGCGCGGCGGTGCGGTCGTCAATGTGCTGACGCCTTATGCCTGGATGGGCGCGCCGGGCATCGTGCATAATGCATCGGCCAAGGGGGGCGTCCTAGCCATGACCCGGACGCTGGGCGCCGAGTGGGGTCCGCATGGGATCCGGGTGAACGCTCTGGCCCCAGGGTGGATGCCAGTCGGTGGCACGGACTTCCTCGCCGGCGACGATCGATCACGCCAACGGCTGATCGATGCGATTCCTGTCAAGCGACTCCTCCAGCCGGAGGAGACAGCCCGGGCTATGGCCTACTTGCTTTCCCCCGATGCTGCGTACGTCACCGGTGAGGTACTCACCATTGATGGTGGGCATCATCTGTCGAAGGGGCTCTATGAGTTCGTCGACGAACTCATAGAGTGACAGAGAACCCCATAGACCAGGTTCCCCCGGCTGCGCGCGACGCGCCGGGGAAACCTGCATATGGGCGGGATCTCGCCTGGCCCGTGATGTGATGTGCCGTCCGTCGTGGGCGGTGGCTACTTGAGAAGGGGCCGGTAGCGCACGGCCTACTTGGTGATGAGGTGGGGGTGCGTGTGGTATTTGCCCCCGTTGTCGGTACGGCTGCGCTGGAGGAAGGTGAACTGGCGCGTCTGGAATCGCCAGCCCTCGTCCGTACGCGCCAGGGCGCTGTCGTAGACGCCGAGGAACTCCACGCCGCCGGTGCCGTCTGGACTGCCGAACTCGTTGATGTAGTGGCGGGCCGTGGCCGTGTCGCCGGTGACCGTCACGACGCCGAGATAGGTGACCTGCACGAGGTGGGCAAAGTTGCCGAGCAGGCCGTCGAGGCGGCTGGTGATGGCGGCGTGGCCCTGGGCATCTGCCAGGCCCGGCACGATCCAGGTGCCATCGGCGACGAATAGCTCGGCGAGCTCAGAGCTGGCGCGGCGGCTGACGGCGTCGCTAAAGCGGGCCGCAAGGTCGTTGATTGCGGCGACATCGTTCGACATGAAGACTCCTGTGTTTGTCGTGAGCGTGGTGGTGATCAACGAGATGGCCCGGTCGGCCTTCGAAACGAACCGGATGTGGCCCGTATCAGGGGCTGGGGATCCCCGTTCCTCGGTTCCCCCGGCCCGACAGCACGTCATCGATGCCGAAGTCAACCGTGCGCAGGAAGTTCGGCCCCTCGCAGGCAATTTGGACGAGGGTGCCTAGAGCCCTTTTTGGATGGATGAAGACTTCCTGCCATTCCGTGTCGTCGGTAAAGGCACCGTGGACCGTATAGCCCGCCTTTTCGATGCTCGCAATGGCCGTTTCGAGCGAGTCGACCTTGAAGGTGAGGTGGTGCAGACCACCCAACGGGTTCTTGGACAAGAAGCTGTCAAGGAACGTGGAATTCGGATGCGGCTCGAGTATCTCGACAAGATGGTCGCCGTAGGACAGCTGGATGCCGCGGTAGCCCACACGCGGGTTGTCCCCCCCGCGGGCGAACTGTCCGCCCAATAGATCGACATACAGTGGCAGGGCATCCCGGATCCGCGGTACCGCGATCGCTGCGTGGTCGAATTTCGCGTGGACCGTGTCGAGCGCTTTCCGTAGTTGGGGGTCCGCTGACGAGGTCATCGGCCGATCCCAGACTTGTTCAACTGCTTGGAGATCACGTTGCGCAACACCTGGTTGGTGCCGCCGGCGATTTCGTACAACTTGGTCTCTCGCCAATACCGTTCCATGCCGTACTCGACCATGTAGGAGTAGCCACCAAGAATCTGCATACCGAAATTGGCGCACTTCGTTCCCGCCTCGGAACCGTAGACCTTCGCCATTGAGGCCTCGGTGGTGCAGTCCATGCCCTGCTCGTACATCCACGCGGCTTTGTAGGTCAGCAGCCGGGTTGTCTCCAGGGACATGGCGATGTCAGCCAGCATGTGCCCCACGGCCTGGTGCTCGATGATCGGCTTGCCGAACTGCTCGCGCTGGCGGGCATAACCCAGCGCAAGGTCGAGCACACCCTGCGCCAAACCCGCGGCCTCGGCGCCGACCAGGATTCGCTCACCGTTCATGAGGTCAAAGATGAGCTTGGTGCCCTCGCCGAGTTCACCGACGAGGTTGGTGGCGGGCACGCGGACGTTTTCGAGGAAGACCTCGCACGTATGCGTTGACTGACCAGCCAGCTTGCGCAGCGGCCGCACGGTGACGCCGTCGGCATTCGTGGGGATGAGGATGACGGACAGGCCCTTGGACCCGGTCGACTCCGGATCGGTCCGGACGAATCCGAAGATGTAGGTCGCTGTGTCGGCACCGGTGGTGAAGACCTTTTGGCCGTTGATGACAAAATCGTCGCCGTCGCGGACGGCCCGGGTGGACAGGCCGGTCATGTCCGAGCCAGTATCCGGCTCGGTCAACCCCATCGCGAGGCGGATCTCACCCCTGGCGACCCTGGGCAAGATATCCCTCTTCTGCTCCTCCGTGCCGAACTTCGCGATCCCCTTGGCGCTGAAGGTCACCGTCGGCAAGAACGCGTAGCACATGGCGGAGGAGGCCCGTGCCAGTTCTTCGACCGCGATGCAGATGGAGATCATGTCGGCATCGGAGCCCCCGTATTCCTCCGAAATAGCGATCCCGCACAGGCCGAAGTCGGCAATGGCGTCCCAGAGGGTTTGGTTGAACGTCTCGCTTCGGTCCGCCTCTGTCACCGAGGCCAACGATCCAGAGCGCTCCAACGTGGCTCGCAGGCTGGCGCGGAATGTCCGGTGTTCTTCGGTTTCGGTGAAGTCCATTGGCTGAGTCCTTCCTAGCAGAGGCCGTCTGCGGGCCTCACGGTGCGTGGTGATCCTCCGGCAAGCCGTGGCTGGGGGGGGTCAGCTGTCTGCGATCGTGGATCGCAGATTCTTCTTGAGGATCTTCCCGGTGGCGCTCATGGGCATCTCGGGAATGATCTGGGCCGAGCGGGGCTTCTTGTACCCGGACAGCCGTTCTGCGGCGAACGCGAGGATCTCCTCCTCGGTGGGCGTTGTTCCCGGCTTGGCGACGATGACGGCGTGAATGGCCTCGCCCCACTGTTCGTGGGGGACCCCGATGACGGCAACCTGGCTGACCGCCGGGTGGGCCTCGATGACCCGCTCCACTTCGACGGAGAAGACGTTGATCCCCCCGGTGATGATCATGTCCTTAAGCCGGTCGACGATCGTCAGGAAGCCGTCCTCGTCGACGGTGGCCACGTCCCCGGTCTTGAGCCATTTGCCGCTGCGGGAGCGTTCCGTCTCGTCATCCATCCGGAAATAGCCGGGGGAGATGACGTCACCGGCCATCCAGATCTCCCCGGCGGTGGCGTTGTCGCGCGGGACGTCGTTGCCCTCCTCGTCCACGACACGGACCTGCACAAACGCGAAGGGTCGACCGATGGTGCCGAGATAGCGGGCCTTCTCCCCTTCCGTATGCATGTCCTCGCGACGCAGAATCGTGCCGCAGGAATAGCTTTCGGCCATGCCATAGATCGGATGGAGGACGTCGCCAAAGATCTGCTTGGCCCGACGAAGGGTGGGCACCGGATAGGGGGATCCGCCCGACATGATGCCTTGCAGGCTCGACAGATCGTAGTTCTCGACGCCCTCGTGGAACACGACCATTTGCACCATGGTGGGGACGAGAATCGTGTTGGTGACTCTGTAGCGCTCCACCAAGGCGGGTACCTTTGCGGGGTCGAAGGCCTTCGTGATCACCGTGCGGCCGCCCTTGAGTAGAACGGGGTGCAAACCGGCCGGCCCCCCGGGGTTGAAGAAGAAGGGGATGTTTTGCAGGCTGGTCCCGTTCTGCGGGACGTTCATCTCCGTCATCCAGTTTGTCAGTGATGCCAGGGCGTTGCGATGGGTCAGGATGGCAGCTTTGGGCACGCCAGTAGTCCCGCTGGTTGCGCCGAGCTGATAGGTGTCGTCGGGCTCGATGTCGATGTCCGGGTCCTCCGACGAAGCTGCCGCGATGAGCGCTTCCAGGTCCAGTGGTTGATCGTGCTCCGGACCGATGCCGATGACGTGCTTCACCGAGGGGACGTCAGGGAGCCACTTGGCGGCGGTGCTCGCGACATCCGCGTGAACGATGACGGCCGTGGGTTCGACGTAGCCGTGGTACGAGGCGATCTCATAGGGCGCCAGCCGAATGTTGGTCGGCGCGCCGACCACCCCGGACTTTGCGCAGGCGAAGAAGAACTCGACATATTCTGGGCAGTTCGGCGCGAACAGGGCGATCCGATCGCCCTTGGTCATCCCGAGGGAGAGGAAGGCGTTAGCCAGGCGGGTCGTGCGCTCGTCGACTTCGCGCCATGTCCGCGATAGGCCCTCGGGGGTGACGATGGCCTCGTGTTCGGGGAAGATCTTGGCGTTCTCACGGACGATATCGCTGACCAGCATCGCAACGTCTCCTCAAGCGGATGGCCTGACTGGGTTGTCGTACTCTCGACCCCACGCTAGCATTATCTAACGCTGAACGTAAGATAGAACATTTACCAGATGTATTACTCATCGATCGGTGGAGCGTTCCCATGCACTACTCAGATCTCGTCCGTGGGATGAGCACGAGTCGACCCACGGCGGACGCCGTGGTCGGCAGCGGCCGGCGGTTGTCGTTCGCCGATGTCGACGAGCGAGCGAACCGGCTGTGCGATGCGTTGCGAACTCGCGGAGTCCGTCCGGGTGATCGGGTGGCGCTCCTGGCCGGCAATGAGCCCGAGTACGTCGAGATTCAGGCAGCATGTCTGCGGGCCGGTTTTGCGTTGGTTCCCTTGAACATCCGATTGACCCAGCCGGAGTTGCTCTTCATTCTCAGTGACTGCACCCCTTCCGTCATCATCGGCGGCCGGGGCCTGGAGGAACGTAGCGCCGTGCTAGCCGGTTTGGCGGGCATTGCGCACCACTTCGCCCTTGGGTCCAGCCCCGCTGAGATGAACTATGAAGATGCTCTGGCCCACGCGTCAAGCACTCGTGGTGAGGAGCCGGACGACGCCGAGCTGATCGCCACCATCCTCTACACCAGTGGTACCACCGGTCAGCCCAAGGGTGCGTTGGTTACCCGACGCGCATTCACGGCGCGGGTGCTGGTCAATGCCGCGGAGCTGCAGACCACGACTGCCGACACACATTTGGCCTGCCTGCCCTTGTTCCACATCGCTGCATTCCTTACGTATGCGCACATCGCGGTGGGAGCGACGGTGGTCATGCTGCCCGAGTTCGACCCCCTCGCCTTTGTCGACGTCGTCCGGGCTGAGCAGGTGACCACCACCGTGCTCGTGCCGACCATGATCGGGATGATCGTCGACGAGCCCGCGCTGGCCCAGACCGATCTGACCGGAATGCGCCTGATCATCTATGGGGGCGCACCGATCCACGCGGATCTGCTGCGCCGATCACTGGCACGATTCCAGTGCGGATTCCATCAGCAGTACGGGATGACTGAGACGGGGGCGCAGACCATTCTGCGGCCCGCTGACCACGACCCCGATGACCTGGAGAAGCTGTCTTCGGGTGGCACCGAAGCAATTTCCTTCGAGGTGCGCGTCGTTGACGCCGATGACACCCCCGTCCCCGACGGCAGTCCCGGTGAGGTCGTCTGCCAGTCGCCCACGGTCATGAGCGGCTATTGGAACCGTCCCGAGGCCACCGCCGAGACGCTGCGTGGAGGATGGATGCACACCGGGGATGTGGGATTCCGGGACAGCCGCGGGTACCTGCACATCACCGACCGTCGCAACGACATGATCATCAGCGGTGGCGAAAACGTCTATCCGCGCGAGGTCGAGTCCGTCCTGTTGGAGCATCCGCACGTGCGCGATGTGGCAGTGGTGGGGACCTCGGATCCGACTTGGGGAGAGGTCGTCACCGCGGTTGTCTTGGCGCCGGCACCACCTACTGAGGAGCTCGCGACGTTCCTCCGCGAGCGGTTGGCGGGTTACAAAGTGCCGAGACGCTGGGTCGTCGAGGACGAGCTGCCCCGCAACGCCACGGGAAAGCTGCTCAAACACGTCATCCGCGCGGGCCTGGAAGCATCCGACGCAGACTAGTTCGTCGTCGCCGCGTGCCGGCCAGCTCGCCTGCCGAAGAACGAGCCAGGTCCGAGGCTCATCCCGCTGGCGTAGGTCTTGCCGGACTTGGTCAGATGCGCGGCGCACGCGCCTACCGCATAGAGGCCGGGGACGGCAGAGCCATCCTCGCGGAGCGCCCTGCCGTCAGCATCCGACGTGATCCCACCGAGCGTCGTGAAGAGGTACATCGACTTGTTGAACGAGATGTCGAAGACCGCCAAGGGCGGATTCAGCGGGCACAGCCATTCGGGCTGTTTGTGGAACAGGTCATCGTGGCCGGCCGCAGCGTCGGTGTTGTACTGACGCAGGGTCTGTTCCAGGTCGGTCGGATCGACGCCCATGGCGCTGGCCGCCTCGGGGATCGATTCGAAGACACCGAGCAGCTTGTGACCGGCGGCCCGATTGGCCGGGTAGCCGAAGTTCGCCTCGTCGACCAGGAGAAATGCGGTTTGGTCGGGCTGCTCGGCGATGAAGTGCGCCTGCCTGCCGTGATAGGCGTCCTCAGCGACGATCCGGCGTCCGGAGCTGTTGACGATGATCCCCCGAACCAGACTCTCAGGCGGATAGATCGACGCGGTGGCGATCATGCCGTCCATCGCCTCTAACGCTGCGCCGGCGGTGACGGCGAGTTCCAGCCCATTTCCATCGTTGGTCTCTATGCCCAAGGGCCTGCAGCTGTCGGAGATGAGCGGGATGTGCTCGGCGACGAGGTCGGTCCCGTAGGTGAACATGCCGGTCGCCAAGATGACCCCGCGACGAGCACGAATCTCCAACTCGCCGTCCGGACCGCTGGCGCGGACCCCGACCACTCGGTCACCCTCGACCAGGAGCGCGACGGCCTTGGTGTTCAGTCGGGTTCGTACGCCGACATCGGTGCACCGTTGCAGCAAGGAGGCCATGGCCGCATAGCCTGCGTGTTCCCCCTTGCCGGCAACTTTGTGTCCCCGCGGCGCGGGACGAGCGAGGTCCAGCCAGGGCCACGCCTTCTCGTTGCCGGTGTAGAAGAGGCATTCTGTGGTGAAGAGGATGACGTTCTTGCCCGAGACGCTCGTGCGCTCGAACGGGACTCCCTGCTCCTCCAACCAATTGAAGTGCTCCACCGAACCCTCACAGAACGCCTGCACCACGGCGGGGTCGGTGCCCGGTGTGGAGGCCAACATGTACGCCGTCATGTTGTCAGTGTCGTCGGCATAGCCGCAGGCTTCTTGGACTGCCGTTCCGCCGCCGAGGTAGAGGATGCCTGAAGACAACGCGCTGGCACCTCCGCCGGCGCCGGCCCAGTCCAGGGCGAGGACCTGCGCACCGGCGTCCCGCGCTTCGATCGCGGCACAGACTCCGGCAATCCCGAGCCCCACGATGAGGACGTCAGTCGTATCCGTGGTGGTGCGCTCCATGTCAGCGTCCGGTGAAGCCCGGCCGCCGGCGTTCCAGGAAGGCCCGGATGCCTTCACCGAAATCGTGCGTTGCCCATAGCTCGGTGACCCGCTGCTGCTCCAGATCGAGATGTTGGGACAGCGGGGCGGCGGTCGCCGTGTCGACAAGCTCACGGACTCGCAACAACGCCAACGGGGCGGTCCCCGTGAGGCTGGTCGCCAGCTGCTGCGCCGCGGCGAGAGCGCCGCCGTCATCGGTGACTTCCTCCGCCAGGCCCCAATCGAGTGCCTCCGCGGCCGTCACTGCATGATTGGTGAGCAGGAGTGAGGTTGCCCGGGCCGCGCCAACCGCCCGGGTCAGGAAGGCCGAGACCCCGCCGTCCGGTGACGCTCCAATGGCCATGTAGGCCGGCAGCAACGTCGCCGAACGACCAAGCACGCGCAAATCTGCGGCCAGGGCCAACCCCATGCCAGCACCGGCTGCCGTTCCTTCGACCGCGGCGATGATGGGGATTGGTGTCGAACGCATCTGGCGAATCGAGGTGTGCAGCTTCTCGACGAGGGGTGTCAGCACGGCATGCGGGTCACTCAGGGCGGAGGACACCATGCCGAGGTCCGCCCCCGCGCAGAACGCACGCCCGCGACCGGTGAGGACGACTGCTCTCGCCCCGGCGCCGGCCGCGTCGTTCACGGCATCGCCGATCTCCTCGGCAAGGTCGAGATTTAGGGAGTTCAGCTGGTCGGCCCGCTCGAACGTCACCGTGGCAACGCCCTCGGCTACGTCGAGGGAAACGGCGGAGAACCCGTCTGGTTCCGCCCTCGTATCGTGTCCGGACATGGGAACTCCTACTCAGTATCCGATGGCGTCGAGTGCTAGCTTCATGCAGCGGTACGGAGTGCCGATGCCGAGCCGGGCAAAGGTGGCGTCCCGGGTTTGGTCCTGCCCGAATTGACTGACCAGGGGGAAGGATGTGCAGATGTACTCGGCGCAAATGAACACGGTGTAGTACCGGATCCGGTCCACATCCACGTGCAGCCCGCTCGCCTGCTCGTATGCCCGGAAAAGGGTGTCCCGATCGGCGAGGCTGTCTACACCGCGAAACAGCGCCGAGGCCCAATCCTTCATCGGGTCGCCGAGGTGAGCCTGTTCCCAGTCGGTCAGCGCGACCACGGAGGGGTCGGCACCCTTGGAGTAGATGAAGTTGCCCACCCCCACGTCTCCCCAGACCAGCGAGGTGCGTTGGACCTCGCTGGGGACGTTGCGCTTCAACCAGCTGAACAGCAGCTCCACGATGGGCAGCGGCTCGGGGTCGGCGGCATGGTAGGCCCGTTCGTAGTGCGCCAGCTCCAGCAATGCGTGCTCTTGTGGAGTGTTGGGCACGTCGAAGATCGCGTCGAGGCCGGCTGCGCGCCAGTCCAGCGTGTGAACGGTGGCCAGACGCTGCACCAGGCTCAGGCCGATCGTGCTGCGCAAGGTTTCGTTGCCGGGCGCATACAGGGTCCCCGCAGAAGCGGATCCGGGAACGGTTCGCCGGACATAGAAGGGCGCGCGACCGATGGCTTCGGGATCGGTCTCGATCCACAGAGTTTGAGCGACCGGGACCTCGGTGGGCCCCAAGGCGGCGAAGATGCGGTACTCGCGATCGAGCGGCACCGGCACGACGGAACCCTCAGGATGGTCGAGCCTGAAGGTCAGTGAGTCGGTGACTGCGGACCCGCCCGATTCGCCGGATACTTCGGCGAACCAGGTCTCGCGCGACATGCCGCCGACATTGCGCCGGAGGGAGTCCACCTGAAGACGGTCCCACCCCAATTTCTCGCGTACATAGGGCACGAGCCGCTCGGCATCGATGGTGCCAGATTGGTTGGCTTCCGCGGACGTAGTCATCATGTACCTGCCGGGGTGAAGAGCATGTACAGGGGCTCGACTATGGGCTCGGTGCGATGCACCTGTCGCCGGACCAAATGACCCAGCTGGTCGAAGACCGGCTCGAGGTCGGGATTGTCCGGCCTCTGCCGGTCGGCCCAACGGATGACCTCAATGATCTGGCTGCGCAGTTGCTCGTTGGTTGCCGTTTCCGCGGCGAGCGTGTCGTCTGCTGGTGGGGGGACCTCGCACGAGACTACCGTCGCAAGATCCGCCCAATCGGACCCAGCTGTGGATGGTGTCTGCTGCTCCCCCGTGAGGGCGGCCAAGCTCGCCAGGACGCTTCGCATATCGGCGTCGTCGGCCGCCAGAGCTGGGCCTTCCAACTCCGCGCGACGTCGCAGGTGTTCCAGGACCAGGTCCATGGCGTTGCACACGTAGCGGGCCCAGCGGTCTTCGACATGAGGCACCACCATGTCCGCAAGGGATGACTGCAAGCTGGCTAACAGTTGGTCCGTCGTCGGTCGCATGGGACCCACCTTCCTTGGTCGGCTGCTTGGGAGAATATTACCTTTTACGCACTAGGTAAGATCAAGTCCTACTTTGAGACGGATCCTCGGGGGAGGGGTTCGTACAACGTGGGAAGCCCCGGGGGGACGTCCGTCCCCTTTTCGTGGGAGATCCTCAACGCCTTCTTGCTGATGCGCCAGCCCTGGGGCGTACGCCGGAACTCGTCGTGGTACTGGCCCCATACGTGGACCTCACCACCGGCGAGGCGTTCGTGGAAGGCATACAGAACACAGCGTGACCGAGCCAGGTCACCATCGATGACGGTGACGAAGTTGCTCACGTGATGACTTGTCGCGCGGTGGGCCTCGACTCTGGAGAACAGCGAACTCAGTTCGGTCGGTCCTCGGTAGCTGCGTCCAAACCCGAAGTCATACTCGCCGTCATCGGTGAACAGCTCGACGACGCCCGGGATATCGAGTCGGTCGACTCGATGGCAGTACTCGGCCTGGAGCCTCTCGACGAGCTGCGCATCGACAAGATCGCCCACCGGGGGGTCAGCGTAAAGGTCGCGGTCCGGCATTCCAGCTCCTTTCGGCGGCGTCTGGGTGTGGCGCCATAACGTCACCCCGACCTGTTTGGGGCTTTCGCTCCGTGGCGCGCCCCGCTACTATTTCTACATCTTACGTGAAAGGTGCGAAATGTCCGGAAAGCCGATTGTCCCGCAAGACGAGTACATGCACCAGCCGACCGATCACCCTCAGTTCAACGAGTCGGCCTACTACAACCTGGTGGATCACGACAGTGGATTCGCCGTCCTCATCCGGATGGGCAACAGGGTCAACGAGCGCCACGCTGAGGTCACCGTGCTCGTCTACCTGCCTGGCGGACGCGCGGCGATCCGGTTCGATCGGGCACCCATCGCCACCAATAACGCCTTCGATGCGGCCGGTCTGAAGTTCGAGATCATCGAGCCCTTGCAGACTATGCGGGTCACCTTCAACGGAACCGGTTACCTGCTTGCGCACGGCACCGATTTGGAGGATCCGAAGTCCGCGTTCACCAGCAGCCCGCTGGTGCCGCTCAACCTCGACCTGCGTTACCAGAATACCGTGCCGGTGTTCGGTCTGGGCGACGGCTCCGGCATCGAGGGCACCGCCGGCGTTGTCGCCGACGGCCACTACCAGGGACCCTGCCATGTCAGTGGCTCGGTTCAGGTGGGCGACGAGGAGTTCTCCTTCGAGGACGTCACCGGGTATCGGGACCACTCGTGGGGGCCTCGCATCTGGCAGGGCCCGGCATTTTGGCGGTGGCTCACCGGCCTCACCGACGACGACTGGGGCATCCTCGGATGGATCCAGAGGATCGGTGACACCCGCCCGCCCGGGCACGGGATGATCATGCGGGACGGCGTCATCGAGAAGGTCAACAAGGTTGACGTCCACACCGAGTACGGCCCTGCCCCGTACTATCCGGAGAAGATCTCCATGCAGCTGACCACCGAATCTGGCGAGATCGTTGACGCCGTCGGTACGCCGTATCACATTGTCCCCTTGCGGCATCGACGCGACGATTCGGTCGCCCGAGTTGCCGAGTATCTTGTGAAGTGGGAGTTCCTCGGCCGCACCGGGTATGGGTTCTGTGAGTACCAGGACCTCATTGTGGACGGCATTCCTGCCGGTATGTCGGAGGCTTGATCTCGGTGGCAGCGACCATGTCGGGGCTGAGGTTCCACCGGTACGGGGGTCCGGAGGTCCTCACCTGGGACGAGGTAAGCGTGCCAACCCCTGAGCCGGGGGAACTGCGGGTCGCTGTCCGGGCGTGGGCTGTGAACTGGGCCGATCTGCTCGAACGAGCCGGTCGGTACCCTGGGGCGCCGGAACCGCCCTATGTCACCGGCCATGATCTGTGTGGGATCGTCGAGTCGATCGGTGATGGTGTCGCCCAGTTCAAGGTCGGCGACCGCGTCTTCGGGGTCGTGCCGAGCGCCGGCGCTGCAGCTGACTTCGCCTGCGCGCCCGCTTATCAGTTCTATCCCGCTCCGGAGCGTCTCTCAGACGCGGAGGCCTCCGGGGCTGCCGGACCCTATCTAACTGCGGATGTAGCGCTCACGCTGTACGGCGAGCTCAAGCCGGGCCAGTCCGTGCTTGTCCACGCGGCAGCCGGGGGGTTCGGGAGCGCCACAGTGCAGCTCGCCCGGGCTATGGGTGCTGGCCTCATCATGGGGACCGCGGGGACGGCCGCCAAGGCCGAGCGGGTCAGATCGTTTGGGGCGGACATCGCCGTTGACTACACCCACGAGGACTTCGTCGCCGCCGTTCTCGACGCCACCGACGGCCGTGGTGTTGACCTTGTCGTCGACTCCGTCGGCGGCGATGTGCTCGGACGCAGCTTCGATGTCATTCGTCCCCCGGGGCGATTAGTGTCAGTGGGGGCTTCGGCCGGGAGCAGCAGCAACCGCTTCCGTCTGCATACTCTGTTCGAGACCGGGATCAGCGTCTCCGGGTTCACCCTGGGCAAGCTGTTGGATGACGACCCGCAACTGGTGAGGCCCTCCGTCGATCGTGTGTTGGACCTTCTGGGATTCGGCGCGATCTCTCCGGTCGTCGATCGAATCTTCGATCGAGAAGACGCCCGCGCGGCGCACGAGCACCTAGGGGGCCGTCAAAGCGTCGGTCGCACCGTCGTTCAGATCGCCACACCCTGAACCACCACCTCCATCAACAAAGCAAGGAAGAGCGAGATGTCAGAGGCATACATCGTCAGCGCCGTTCGCAGCCCCGTTGGTCGGCGTGGCGGCGGCCTGTCCGCCGTTCACCCCGCCGACCTGTCCGCCCACGCCATGAAGGCGGCGCTGACCGAGGTCGACGTCGATCCCGGAGCCGTCGAAGACGTCATTTGGGGCTGCGTGGATCAGATCGGGGCACAAGCAACGAATGTCGCGCGCACCGCCTGGCTTGCCGGCGGCCTGCCCGAACACGTGCCGGGAACGACGATCGATCGGCAGTGCGGCTCGTCACAGCAGGCCGTGAACTTCGCCGCATTCGGCGTCATGTCCGGACAGCAGGACCTCGTCCTAGCCGGCGGTATCGAGGTGATGAGCCTGGTCCCGATTTCCTCACCGGCCTTCATCGGTGCGGAGCAAGGCTTGGGCCAGCCGTACGACGGTGAGGGCTGGAACGCGCGATACGGGGACGTCGAGGTCAGCCAGTTCTACGGCGCCGAGCTGATCGCCGACCAATGGGGCATCAGCCGGGAGCAGATGGAGCAGCTGGCTCTCACCAGTCACCAGCGCGCCATTGCCGCCCAGGAGGCGGGTGCGTTCGATGCCGAGATCAAGCCCTATGGTGGCGTCACGCGTGACGAAGGGCCCCGTCCGGACACCAGCCTGGAGAAGATGGCGACGCTGAACACCCTCCGGGAGGGGGGGAGGATCACGCCCGCAGTCGCCAGCCAGATCTCTGACGGTTCGGCTGCATTGCTGATCGCCTCCGAGCGTGCCGTCAAGGACCACGGGCTGGCACCGTTGGCGCGCATCCACACAATGACCGTCGTCGGTTCGGATCCGATCACCATGCTCGATGGACCCATTGCGGCCACCAAGAACGTGCTGGACAAGGCGAATCTCACGTTGGCCGATATCGACCAGGTGGAAATCAACGAGGCGTTCGCTCCGGTGGTGCTGGCCTGGACCAAGGCCTTGGAAGCCGATCCTGCGAAGGTCAATCACCTCGGCGGCGCGATCGCCTTGGGGCACCCCCTGGGAGCTACGGGCGCTCGGCTCATGGTGACCTTGACCCATGCCTTGCGTCGCGACGGGGCTCGCCTCGGCCTGCAGACCATGTGCGAGGGCGGCGGAATGGCCAACGCAACGATCATCGAGAAGTGCTGACGTGGGCCTGACAGTCCCGGCAGGACTCTGCTATCGTATCTAACGATCAACGTCAAACGTCATACCCTTAGGAGTAGACATGAGCGATCCCCAGCGCATTGACAAGGAGACTCTCTACGTCGAGAGGTTCGTCGAGGACGGGTTTGCGGTGGTGACCCTCCACCGCCCCGACGTTCTCAATGCCGGCAGCCCCACGCTGTTCCGCGAGCTCGCCGAGACGATGAACGCCTTCGACACCGACGACGAGATCCGCGCCATCGTGCTGACCGGTGGTGAGGGGAAGTCCTTCTCCGCCGGAGCCGATCTCGGTGGTATGACCTTCGACAGCATGGCCAACTCCCGGAAGTTCATTCGCTGGGCCCATGCTCCCTTCGAGGCCATCGAACGCCTACCCAAGGTGGTCATCGCGGCGGTCAACGGGTATGCCTTCGGTTTCGGCACGGAGATTGTCCTCGCCTGTGACCTGGCCCTAGCGTCCGAGAAAGCACGGTTCGGTTTGCGCGAGATGAACCACGGCTTGGTGCCCGCGGTCACCATCACCCGGGGTATTGACCTCATCGGTCGTCGCCGGGTCGCCTGGATGGCCCTCACCTCCGACGATGTCAGCGCCACCCAGGCTCAGGAGTTCGGCTTCGTCAACAAGGTCGTTCCGCACGAGCAACTCGTCAGCGAATACACCGACTTGGCCAAGCGGATCGCCAAGCGGGCACCGCTAGCGGTGTCGTTCACGAAGTGGACCTTGAACAAGGCCGGGGGCGCGCATTACCGGGAAGGCGAGAACCTCATGCCGGCAATCTTCGGTTCCAAGGATGTCGCGGAGGGCCGCCAGGCGTTCGAAGAGCGTCGCGAGCCTCACTTTACCGGCGAGTGACGGAGGGAACTGTTATGACTGCACTGGACAAGTTCCGGCTCGACGGCAAAGTCGCTGTTGTCACCGGCGCCTCCTCGGGCCTCGGCGTCAGCTTTGCCCGCACCCTGGCCGAAGCTGGCGCGGACGTGGCCCTGGGCGCCAGGCGGGTCGATCGTCTCGAAGACGTCCGCCGTGAGCTTGAAGCCACCGGCCGCAGGGCTATCGCAGTACCGACCGATGTCAGTGTTTCGACAGACTGTGATCGGTTGGTTGCGGAGGCCATCGACCAACTCGGTCACGTCGACATCCTCATCAACAACGCGGGCGTCGGCTACGCGACCCCGGCCCACAAGGAGCCTCCGGAGAACTTTCCCTCCATCGTGGAGGTCAATCTGACCGGGGCATTCTGGATGGCCCAGGCCTTCGCCAAGGCATGCATCGCAGCCAAACACGGTGGAGTAGTCGTCAACGTCTCCTCGGTCCTGGGTATCTCGGGATCGGCCATCCCCCAGGTTGCCTACTCGGCGTCCAAGGCCGGGCTGTTGGGCATGACGCGGGACCTAGCCATGCAATGGTCGGCTCGATACGGCATACGGGTGAATGCACTGGCTCCGAGCTTCTTCGAGTCCGAACTCACCGGGCCTCTTCTGGAGACCGAGGTGGGTGCACAGAAGGTCCTTGACCGGACCCCGATGGGGCGCATCGGTCGCGTCGACGAACTCGACGGCGCACTGCTCTTGCTGGCCTCGGATGCCAGCTCTTACATCACGGGGATCACCCTTCCCGTGGACGGCGGATGGAGCCTCCACTGACCAGGAAGAGATCCCGAAAATCTTGACGATTTGCCGTTTAACGTGAAATAGTGGCCTCGCCCGAAACGACGAGGTCTCTGGGCCCAATAGGAGGTAGAAATGGGTGCATCGGTTCGCCGGAGCGCTGTTGTTGGTTCGATGCTGGTTCTGGCGCTGGCGGGGTGCTCGAGCTCGACGGAAGGCTCTCCTTCCAGTAGTAGTGGTACGGGCGGATCTAGCGCCACTCCCGAGAAGGTCCAGGTCATGATGTTCCCTGGGCAGTCCTATCGGATCCCGGTCCTAGTGGCTGACCAAAAGGGCTATTTCAAGGACGCCAATATTGAGATCTCCAGTGTTCCGCAGCCGAACAACATGCAGGGTGTTCAGGCGCTGATCTCGACGAAGTCCCAGGTCGGTATCATGTCGACGCCGACGGAGGTCCAGGCCGTGGTTGCCGGGTCGAAGGCGAAGATGTTCTGCGGGGGCATGAACGTCCTGCAGTCCACCCTCATCGCCAAGGCGGGGTCGAGTATCCCCTCGACATTTGACGGTGCTTCCTGGGACGACGTCATCAAGGGTTTGAGCGGCAAGAAGATCGGAAGCCAGACTCCGGTTGGGTCCGGTTTGCAGATCCTGCTGCAAAAGGCGCTGGAGGAGAGCGGCGCGACGAATTTGACGTTCGTCAACATTGGCGGGGGCAACGACCTGACGATGGCGGCGCTCAACAAGGGGACGGTCGATGTTGCCGTGTCGAACCCGCCCGGGACGCAGGCGTTGACGATCGACAACTCGGTCAAGCCGCTGGCCTACCCTGCTGAGCACTCCAAGACCTACGGTCTGTACGGCAGTGCCTTCACGGCGCCGACGGAGTGGCTGGAGAGCAAGCCGGAGACAGCCAAGGCGTTCTGCGACGCGATCGACAGGGCGTTGACCTACAGCAAGGACCCGAAGAACGCTGCCGAGGTCGCGGGCATCTATGCCAAAGACTCCGGCCTGGATGTCAAGGTGGCGACCAAGGTCGTTACCGACACGTTGGGCGACTTCAGCACGGAACTGCCCGAAGCCAAGCTCAAGGAGACCTTCGACGCTTATGTGACACTCGGCGTGGTTCCATCAAACCCGGGCTATGACGCCATGGTCGCCCCAGCCAAGTGAGTTCGTGACGATGCGTGTCAGCATGGAGCTCACGAGCCCATCCGGTGGAGGCAAGGCTATTCGCCCGTGCCTCCACGGGAGGGCGGGACGGTGATTGCCTTCGAGGGGGTCCGCAAGGTGTTCGGTGGCCCTGATGGCGAACCCATCGAGGCGCTGCAACAGGTCGACCTGACCATCGAGGCGGGGCAGTTCGTAGCCCTCGTCGGAGCCAGCGGGTGCGGCAAGACCACTTTGCTCAACATGATCGCCGCGCTGATCAAGCCATCGTCCGGGACGGTGCGGATAGACGGGGAATCCCCGAAGCTGCCCAACCTCAATATCGGCTATATGTATGCCCGGGATGCGCTGCTCCCCTGGCGGTCGTCAGTGGACAACGTTACGCTGCCCCTTGAGACCCGGGGTTGGTCGAAGGCGAAGCGGTATGACCGAGCCAGGGAAATGCTTAGCCTTGTCGGGCTGGGTGGTCGGGAACAGCAATACCGCTCTCAACTGTCCCAAGGCATGCGGCAACGCGTTGCCCTGGCCCGGACCCTCGCTTCGGACCCGCCGATTCTGCTCATGGACGAGCCGTTCGCCGCGCTCGACGCCCGCACGAAATTGACCCTCCAGGCCGAGTTCCTGCGGATTTGGGAGCAACACCAAGGCAGTGACCAGCACAAGACGGTTGTCTTTGTCACGCACGACCTCCAAGAGGCTGTGCTCCTGGCAGACCGGGTGATTGTCATGTTGCCCCACCCCGGCCGAGTGGCCAACGACCGCATCATCGATCTGCCGCGGCCACGAGCCGACGACCTTGGCGAGATTCAGTTCGCGGAGGATTTCCGGGCCATCGCCCACGACCTGTTTGAGCAGCTCGAGGGCGCGATTGACCGGCCGAAGCGATAGGCGAATTGACATGCGGGCTGCATTCCTCGCTGAACCCGGCCGGCTTTCCGTAGCGGAGGTCGACGAACCCACGGCGGCCGATCTGGAGCCGGGACAGGTGCTCGTCGAAGTTCTAGCTGGCGGGATCTGTGGCAGCGACATGCCCTTCTTTCGAGGATCGCCCAATCGGTGGGCTGGGAGTAGTTGGAGAGGACGCGGCGCTGCACCGGGACAGCCGGGATTTCCCATGCACGAGGTTGCAGGCCGTGCACTTGCCTCACGCACGGAGGACATCCCCGTCGGTAGCCATGTCGTCGGATGGGCGAATGAATTCAACGGGCTGGCTGACAAGGTCCGCACGGACGGGCACAGCCTGGCGCCTTACGAGAAGACCCTCGCGGCCCCGAATGCCGTCCTCGCTCAGCCCCTGGCTTGTGTGTTGTACGCCGTCGAACGCCTCGGGAACGTCGTTGGCCTTCGATGCGCCGTCATCGGGCTCGGCGCCATCGGCATGCTGTTCGCTCACGTGCTGACAGCCAAGGGCGGCGACGTGGTCGGTGTCGATCGGGTCGACCGCTCGGCAGCGTTCGATCAACTCGATGTCGGACGATTTGTCCGGTCTGACAGCGAACCGTGGGCCGAACTGCTCAGCGATGCCGAGCGGCCGGAAGTAGTCGTCGAGGCAGTCGGTCATCAGGTGTCAACGTTGCGAGACGCCATTACTGCGGTGGCGCTGTCGGGACGGATCTTCTATTTCGGGGTTCCCGATGACGACGTTTACCCGATCAACATGGAGAGCATGGTCCGGAAGAACCTCGCCCTTATGGCGGGGGGCACTTTGGATCGCCGACGGATGCTCAGCGAGGCGCTAGAATACCTTGAGCAGCACCCCGATCTCCACTCGCTCGTGACCCATGTGGTTCCACTCGCGGAGGCCCAGCGGGCCTACGACCTTGTCAACGCGTCGGCGAACAGGCTGAAGGTTGTCGTCAGCATGTTATCCGGGGTGTGACATGGACTTCACCTTCCGCCTGCGTGGGAGCACGGCTCCGTTGTCCTTGGCCGACTGGCAGCGTCGAGCGCGTCGTCGCGTTCCTCGAATGGTCTGGGCATACGTCGAGGGTGGCGCCGATGAGGAACGGACATTGCGGGCCAATCGGTCCGCCTTTGAGCAGTGGCGGTTGGTGCCCCGCATCCTTACCGGGACCGGTTCGGCGGACTTGTCCACTGTGGTCGCCGGCCAGCAGCTTGACATGCCGGTCTTGATCGCCCCGACTGGGCTCAACGGAGCGGCCCATTGGCAGGGCGACTTGGCGGCGGCACGGGCCGCTCGGACCGTCGGTACGAGGCTGGTCGTCTCATCGGCTGCGTCCTACACCCTCGAAGAGGTCGCCGGGGAGGCTGGAAATGGGCATTGGTTCCAGTTGTATCCGTGGCGGAACCGCGCGCTCATCGGATCGCTGGTGGATCGTGCCCGAGATGCCGGGTATGCGGTGCTGGTCGTCACGGTGGACGTGCCGGTGTACGGCAACCGCCTCCGTGAGCGGAGGGTCGGCATGTCTGTGCCGCCGGAACTGACGCCGGCGAGGATTTTGGATGCGGCGCGTCACCCGGCCTGGGTCACGGGGTACCTTCGCCATCACCGGACGACGTTGGCGAACCTCGAAGTCCCCGGGACGCAGGGGCTGGACTCCTTCGAGATCCAGACGGACAACCTCGGTGGGAACATCGACTGGGACGATCTGGCCTGGTTGCGCTCCCGCTGGGACGGCCCCATGTTGGTCAAGGGGGTGTTGCACCCCAACGATGCCGCGCGCGTCGTGGAGATGGGCGCCGACGGCGTCGTGGTGTCGAACCATGGTGGGCGTCAGTTGGATGCAGCTGTGGCGTCCGTGGATGCCCTTCCGGCCATCGTGGAACGCATCGGCGACCGTGCCGACGTTTTGGTCGACGGGGGCTTCCGAAGCGCTGCCGACATCGCCACCGCCCTTGCGCTGGGGGCTAGAGCAGTGCTCATCGGGCGGCCCGTCGTCTATGGGCTTGCTGCCGGTGGAACCAACGGGGCCACCGAGGTGATGCGCGCACTTCGCGCCGACTTGGAACGGACGCTTGTGCTCATGGGAGCGTCCACCGCTGGTGAGCTCACGGCGGACCATCTATATCGAGTGGGCACCCAGACATCCGACAGGAGGACACACCATGTCGCTAAGTGACACGCAGGAAGTGGTGCAGGTCGACACCGAGGACGGCACGCCGGCTCGCGGGCGGCTTGCGGAATCACGAGTTGTCATCTATGGATCTCGGATCGCACTCTTTGTGGCGTTCATGGCGCTGTGGCAACTCGCCGCGGTGAAGGGATGGGTGGATCCCAAGACCGTTGGAAAGCCGAGCGAGGTGTGGAGTTCGCTGTTGGAGTACGTCAAGTCGGATCGGGCCCGGGCGTCGTGGCCATCGACCGGCATCGCCGTTCTGCTGAGCTTCGTGATCGGCTCGGCGACCGGGATCATCGCCGGGCTGGTGCTTGGACTCAACCCGCTCCTCGACGAGATCGTCGGGTTCTTCCTCACTCCGATTAACAGCGTTCCCCGGATTGCCTTGGCCCCGCTCTTCATTGCATGGTTCGGACTCACAATGTCGGCCAAGGTGTTCCTCGCCGTGACGATTGTCTTCTTCATCCTGGCGGAGAACGCACGCACGGCGATGCGTAGCGTCGACCCCGATCTCATGGTCATGGCTCGCATCGTCGGCCTGCGACGGGTGTCCTTGCTCTGGAAAGTGGTGCTGCCGAGCACCGTGCCCTCGCTGTTTGCCGGGCTTCGCCTGGCCTTCACCTACTCGCTGCTCGGGGTCATCGCCTCCGAGATGATCGCTGCGACCGATGGTGTGGGTCAGGACCTGGTCTTCTTCGGGTCTTCCTTCCAAATCAATACGGTGTTCGCCATCTTGCTGCTGCTGTTGTGTGTGGGGATGATCGCAACGCTGATCTTCAGCTGGACTGAGAGCCGGCTGCTCAACTGGCAGACGACTCAAGATCGCGACTGACCTACGACGATGGTCGACGAGGGCACGGTGATGACCGTGCCCTCGTCGTTTGTGCGATCGGACGGCGGCAACGCGGGCGAGCAAACAAAGTATTACCAGTCTGCCGTATAACGTGAGATAGTAGGTATACTCACGACGGTGACGCTACTGGGTGTCTATGGGAGGCAGAGATGGGTGCTTCGGTTCGACACAGCGCGGTGGGTTGTGGGTCGATGGTCGTCTTGGCGTTGGCGGGGTGCTCGAGCTCATCCGATGATGCTCCAGCGGCAAGTGGCGCCGGCGGAGCGCCCGAGAAGGTCCAAATCATGATGTTCCCTGCGGCGGCATACCGGATCCCGGTTTTGGTGGCCGATGAGAAGGGATACTTCAAGGACGCCAATATCGAGCTTTCGAAAGTTCCACAGCCGAACAACATGCAAGGCGTTCAGGCGCTGATCTCGACGAAGTCTCAGGTGGGCATGATGTCCATGCCCACCGTCATCCAAGCGGTCTTGGCTGGATCGGAGGCGAAGATCTTCTGTGGCGGGCTGGACGTTCTCCAGACGACACTCATTGCCAAGCCCGGCTCGACCCTGCCCTCGACATATGACGGTGCCTCCTGGGATGAGGTGGTCAAGTCTTTCGATGGGAAGAAGATCGGGAGTCAGACACCCATCGGCTCCGGTTTCCAGATCCTGCTGCAGAAGGCCCTGGAAGAGGCCGGGGCCACCAACATGACCTTCGTCAACATCGGCGGAGCAAATGATCTGGCGCTCGCGGCACTCAACAAAGGGACCGTGGACGTTGCGCTCTCGAGTCCTCCCGGCACCCAGTCGCTCATCGTGGATAAGTCGGTCAAGCGTCTGGCCTATCCGGCCGAGCACTCGAAGACCTACGGGCTGTACGGCAGCGCTTACACGGCGCCCACCGAGTGGTTGACGAGCAAGCCGGGAACCGCCAAGGGCTTTTGTGACGCTATTGACAAGTCACTGGCCTACATTAACGACCCCAAGAACACCGACGAGGTGGCGGCGATATACGTCAAGGACTCCGGCGTGAGCAAAGACGTCGCGACTCTCGTCGTGAAGGACACGTTTGGCGACGACTACAGCACGGATTTGCCGGAAGAGCGGCTGCAGGAAACCTTCGACACCCTGGTCAAGCTCGGTGTCGTTCCCTCAAACCCCGGCTACGACGCCATGGTGGCCCCAGTCCAGTGAACCGTCCACCCAGCCGGACCGGGCGAAGGAACGGTGCGGTTGTCGGCCCTGAATCAGGAGTGGTCAATCGATGTCCGAACTGTCGTTGACCCCGGGTCGGCTACGCGGCCAGACGGCGGTGATCACTGGTGCCGCCTCGGGTCTGGGTGCCGCCACTGCTCGCCGGTTTGTTGCCGAGGGCGCTCGCGTCGTGGCGGTGGACCGCAGCGGCGAGGCCCTGTCCAACCTGGTCACGGAGCTGGGCGAAGCGGTCCATCCCCTATGTGCCGACGTCTCCTCGGAGGGGGAGATGGAGGCAATGGCCGGTGAGGCGCTCAAGATCCTTGGAGACGTCGATGTAGTCTTCGCCAACGCCGGGATCGAGGGGGTAGGCCGCGCCGATAGCTGCCCCGTCGACCAGTGGGCCACGGTCCTTGCGGTCAATCTCACAGGGGTCTTCTTGACCAGCCGGTTCTTGCTGCCAGCAATGATCGCACGGGGCTCCGGAAGCATCGTCAACACGGCGAGTGTGGCTGCCTTGGTCGGCGTTCCGAACATCCTGCCGTATACCGCCGCCAAGGGTGGTGTCGCGGCGATGACCCGCCAAATGGCGGTCGATCTATCGCCTCAAGGGATTCGCGTCAACGCGATCTGTCCCGGAACCGTGATGACCCCCCTGGTGACCCGAAATTGGGAGGCCAAGGGGCTGACTCCCAAGGAGGCCCTCGCCGGGTCCCTTGGGAACTATCCACTGAGGCGAACGGGTGAGCCGGCGGACATCGCCGCCCTTGTCGCCTTCCTCAGCTGCAGCGACTCGGGCTGGATCACCGGGGCTGTTATCCCAATCGACGGCGGGTACACCGCCCGGTAAGGAGCCTTCATTATGGCCGCAACACAAGACCCCACATGGGGCAGTGAGTGGAATGAGGTCGTCGACGTCATCGTCGTCGGGTGTGGCGCCGCCGGCGCATCGGCCGCAGTGACGGCCGTTGCCGGTGGCGCAAGCGTCGCCATTCTCGAGAAGGCGCCCTACCCCGGGGGGACCACGGCCCGTTCGGGGGGGATGATGTGGATCCCGAACAACCCGTTGCTTCAGGCGTCGGGTGTGAAGGACGAGCGCGATGCCGCGCTGCTTTACATGTGTCGCACGGCCTACCCCGCGCTGTTTCGCCAGGACCACCCCACTCTCGGGCTCCCTCAGGACCGCTACGACGTGATCGCCTCCTTCTACGACCGGGGCAGCGAAGCCGTCGAGCACCATCAGGCACTGGGCTGCCTTCCGCTGCAGCCGGTCAACTACCCGGCCTACTTCTCCCACTTGGACCTTGACAAGGTCAGGGTGGGTAGGTCGATCGAGCCGGTGCTCCCGGACGACTATGTCCCGACCCGTGACAAGACTGGTGGGGACCTGCTCGTGGAGCGACTGGTGGAGTGGGCGGTCGAGAACGGTGCTCAGCTGAAGACCGATCACGAGGTGGTGGACCTGCTGCGCAACGACGACGGTGAGGTCGTCGGGGTGCTGGCGCACGCCGGAAAGCAGACCGTGCTCATCGGTGCGCGACGTGGCGTCATCTTCGCCTCCGGAGGGTTCCTGCATAACGAGCGGATGGCCCTCGATTACCTCCGTGGCCCGGTGTTCGGTGGAGCAGCCGCGTCCACCGCGACTGGAGACTTCGTACGGATCGGGACCAAGGCCGGGGCCCAGCTGGGGAACATGGCGCATGCCTGGTGGGCACAGGATGTGCTGCAGATGGTCGCCGCGCACCGGGTCACCAGCTTCGATGTGTATTCCCCCTTCGGTGACAGCATGATTCAGGTGAACCGTCACGGTGTTCGTGTTGTGGACGAAAAGGCGCCCTACAACGAACGCACCCCGGTCCATTTTCAATGGGACTTCGCTCGCGCCGAGTTCCCCAATCTCTTGATGTTCATGATCTTCGATGAGGCCGTCATCGAGAATCCTCATCGGGACCTGTTCCGGTGGCCGGTACCGGTGCGCAAGGATCGTGGCAAGGAATATCTCATCGTCGGTGAAGATCTTGACGAGTTGGCCCGGAACATCGATGCCGAGTTGACTCGGTTCGCCGAGACCACGGGTGGTGTCCACCTGGCCGAGGACTTCCTGCCGAACCTTCGTGCCACCATTGAGCGGTTCAACACGATGGCAGCGACGGGGGTCGATGAGGATTTCGGCCGAGGCGGCACGCCCATCGAGCAGCGTTGGGCGGCTCCGGCTCGCAAAGGGGCGGCGTCCGCGTCGATGTTCCCCATCTCCGGGACGGGACCGTACTACTGCGTCATCCTGACACCCGGTGCACTGGACACTAAGGGTGGCCCGGTCACCGACGGCAGCGCGCGGGTGTTGTCCGTGGATGGAGAGCCCATCCCCGGTCTGTACGGTGCAGGCAACTGCATCGCTGCACCCGCCGGCCAGACCTACTGGGGGCCCGGCGGAACTGTTGGCCCGGCTCTGGTCTTCGGGTACATCGCGGCCAAGGACGCCATCGCGGTCACGGACCGCGTGCCGAGTTGACCGTGAAGTCCGGTGTGCCGGCATGACCGGCGTTCCCATCGAAGCCACCGATCCGTTCTATGTTCCTCCGTATGCCTTTGACCGGCTCTCGCAGGTGCTCGACCTGTTGCAGGTCAGGCAGCAAGAACCGGGGCGGTTCGAAGCGCCGACGGCCGACGAGATGCCGATGGCTTCCGGTGGCATTCTCGTTGGCCAGGCTATCCTTGCGGCGCGGCACTGGTGCACCGACGCGGACCTGCAATCGGTCCAGGCAACATTCCTTCGCTCCGGGAGAACCGATCAGCCGGTGACGATCCAGCTGACCGAGCGTCTGCGGGGTCGTTCCCTCGTGGTGGCGGGGGTCGAGGTGGTGCAGGGCGACCGCGACCTGATGGCGGGAACGATCGTGCTGAGCAGGCCGGGTCCAGACACGTTGGTCCACGCTGCCTCCGCACCGCCGTCGCTACCGAACGATCACCACCTGGTGGCCCATGGCTTGGCCCCCTGGCAGGTGTGGGAACCCACGCCCCCCAGGTCGACACGGCAACCCGACGGGAATATCCGATTAGAGCTGTCGAGTATCATCCCGGTAGAGGTCTCGGCGATCGGACCCTTGGCGCCGCAGGCGGTGCTGGCTCACTTCCTGGAGACGCTCGTCCAGCCGACGATCATCCGTGCATGGTCCAGCCTGGAGGTGGCGGGGGTCGGCGGGCTGCCGACCAGGCTGGCTATTGCGAACAACCTCACCTGTCACGGGTCATCGATCCCGGTTGGCGAACCGATCGGGCTGGTGATCGAGGGTGTGCACGCCGGCCATGGCCGTTTCCACGGCCGAGCACAGGTGTTCGACGCGGGTGGCGCCATTGTGGCGTCCCTGGATCAGTCGGGCGTGTTGCGCTAGCGAATCGAAAGCAGTCAGCATACGGAATCCACGAGAGGGGCAGCATGACTGAGATGTCGGGCCAAACGGTAATCGTCACCGGTGGTGGCCAGGGACAGGGTGCGGAGGAGGTGCGGCGGTTCGTTGCTGAGGGCGCCCATGTCGTCGTGGCGGATGTCGTAACCGAATCCGGTGAGCAGCTTGCCGCGGAGTTGGGCGATCGAGCCCGGTTCGCTCGCCTGGACGTCACCCAGGAGAAGGACTGGGGGGCACTGCTGGCATCGCTGGACGGATGGCCACCGGTGCGGGTGCTCGTGAACAACGCCGGCGTGCACTGGTCGCGCCCGATCACCGAGGAGCCTGCCGCCGAATTGGAGCGGATGCTGCGAGTGAACGCGGTCGGTCCCCAGGTGGGTATCCGGTATGTCACCGAGCCGATGAGGCGTGCCGGCGGTGGGTCCATCATCAACATATGTTCGGTGCTGGCTCTGGTCGGCGCCACCGGCAGTTCGTCCTATTCGACGTCCAAGTGGGCGCTGCGCGGTCTGACCAAATCGGCGGCAATGGAACTAGGAAAGTACGGAATCCGCGTCAACGCCGTCCACCCCGGCTATATCGAAACGCCGATGTTGGCCGAGGCGGCGGGTCCTGCCCGGACGGCCGACTACTACGATTACCTGCCCTTGGGTCGGCCCGCTCAGCCATCCGAAGTCGCGGATCTCGTGTTCTTCCTCGCCTCGTCGGCAAGCGCCTACCTGACCGGTGCGGACTTTGCGATCGACGGCGGGATGACGGCCGTGGCCGGCCCGCGCTATTGGTGAACAGTGACGGTGCCGCCCGTGCCGGGCGGCACCGTCACCTCTCGAACCGGGCATCACGTATCGTGCGCCCACTCCTGCCGGACGCCTATGGTCGGGGCCAGTCCGGCTCGAGCCACTCGATGGTCAGCGAGGTCCGGGCGATCCTCCACACCTCACCCACGCGCGCGTAGGTGTCGGCATACGTGGCGACGATGCGAACGGGTTGAGCGGCGCCTTGCTCCGTCCGCAAATCGAGCAGGTACCAGCGTCCGTTTGCCCGATCTCCGGAAATATCGATCTGCGGGTTGCCGGGTAGATGCCGACGGCTACCTGGGATACCCGTGTTGGCCATTATCGATGCATAACCGGCACGGATCGCGTCGGTCCCCGTAAATGTGCCGAAGGCTCCCAGTTCGCACACCGCATCGGTGGTGAACAGATCGACCAAGGTATCGATGTCTGCAGTGTCGTAGGCCCAGCAGTAGTCGTACTTCAGCTGTTCTATGGCGCGCAGGTCGAGCAAATGGCGCACAGAGGTTTCCGTTGGCATTGCACCCACTCCGTTCAGTCGTGATCCACGTTGTGATAGCTATCGATGGTTGGCATAGATCAAAGAGATGTCTGCTGCGGCCCGTCGGGCAGTTCTTCCGCGAGCGCGAAGAGGACATCGTAGGAGTCACGGAGTGCATCCCGGTCGGCGGGCACCGCACTGCCGCCGAGGGGGATCTGCTGCATCCCAGCAACATTGACCAGCATGAGCGTGTCAACCACGTCGCGGTATCGCCCGATCTGTGCCGCGCACTCCGCGGGAGTTCCTGCAATGGTCAGGGCCTCGACGATGTCGTCCGGGATCTGGTTGGCGGCATCCTCGGCGCCCTCTTGTCTAATGCAGTCAAGCAGTCGATCGATGAACTGTCCGTATCCCTGATCGCGAAGCAGCCGCTCATAGTGCGGGTGTGGCTTCACAGCGAAGAGATCGACCATGGCCTGCCGCGCGCGGCGCCTGGCCAGATCACCGTCGGTGTGCGCCGCGACAAAAGCTGCTGCGGACACGGTGAAGCGCTCCCGGGGGCTTTGTGCGCGAGCAGCCGCGCCGACGTCAGCGAGAAACTCCACCGATTGCAGGGCCCCGAGTCCGATCCCATCGGCAACCTCGGATGCCAGGCGCATCATCCGAGGGGAGGTGGCGGCCAAGATGATCGGCATGGACTCCCGTACCAGCTCGGCCTGCGGGCGCCACCCGCGGATCGAATGTCGGTTCCCATCGAAGGAGACCGGGGACCCGACTTGAGTGCTCGTGACGAGACGGAGCACCTCGACGTAGTCGCGCATCTTGGCCAGCGGTTGTCTCACCGGGGTCCCATGACCGTCGCGGTTCATGATGTCGTTCCCGCTGCCCACGGCAAGGATGAATCGTCCGTGAGCGAGCTGGTCGAGATCGATCGCACTCATGCCGGCGGCCAGCGGTGTCCGGGCGTGGGCATTCAGGACATAGGCGCCGACGCCCACCCGCTCGGTAGCGGCAGCGATGGCCGTGGCGGGAACGAATCCGCTGCGCCACGACTCCGGCACAAAGACGGTGTCAAAGCCGGCCTGCTCCGCTCGGACGCCAAGACCGACGAGGTCCGGCACGCTGAGTCCTCCACCCCCGGCGAGCATGATCCCCAAATCCATCGTGTGTCCCCTTTCGTCTTCGGCGAACTTCTCGATTCAGTCGGTGGCGGCGCAGGAATGCCATGACACGAACTGCCGGGCATCGCCGGTCTGTGCCCAGACAGCGGTGAAGTGCAACCGCACCTCCATCTGGCCCGCCGCGGATTCGGTGAGTGCGGTGGCCCGTCCGGTGACGACGATGGTCGACCCGAAGGTCCGGGCGACAGCATCGGGGGTCGTGACGTGGAGGTACCGGAAGGCGCCGGCCCGCAAGGCCGCCAGATAGGAATCTTTGGTATCCACCATCCCGTTGGAGTGGATGTAGACCAGATCGTTGGAGAACAGCGAATCCAGTAGGTCGAGGTCGTTGGCAATGAGCGCTGACCAGCGGGTCTGCTCCAGCTCTAGCCCGGTTGATGAGCTTGTGTCCACGTTGCCTCCTGAGGCGGCCGATTTTGGCAGCGGTCGCCAAACAGCCGAAATTATAATTGACGTCGAACGTGAGATCTAGGTAGCGTATCTGACGCAGACCGCGATGGGCGGTGCGACGACTGATCGGGGCATTGTGCAATGACAGCAGTTCAGTTCGCCTTGCTGGGTCTCGGCCTCGGTGGTGCCTATGCGCTGCTTGCACTGGGGCTGGTCACCATCTATCGGGGAACCGGGGTCCTGAACTTCGCGCAGGGCGCGGTCGCAATGGTCTCCGCCTACGCGTTCTTCACCCTGCGAGACGACTTCGGATGGCCGGCCTATCTGGCCGGGCTGGTCACGGTTGTGTTGGCCGGCCTGCTCGGTGTCGGGTTCTACCTCGGGGTGATGCGTCAGCTTCGCAACTCGCCCGTGCTAGCTCGCATCGTGGCGACACTTGCGCTGCTCATCTTTCTGCAGGGCCTTGCCCTCGTCGTCTTCGACGTCGCCACCCGGACCCCTGCTCCGGTCGCTCCCTCCGCGCCCCTGCAAGTCCTCGGACACCAGATTCCGCGGGATCGGTTCATCCTCGCTGCCGTCGCCGTCGTCCTCGCCGTCGTGCTGTCGATCATTTCCCGCCGGACCCGAGTCGGCCTCGCGGTTCGGGCGATTTCCGATAGTGAAAAGGGCGCATCCCTCAGCGGCCTCTCTCCGGTGACCATTGGTGCGTCGACCTGGGCGGTTGGCTTCATCCTGGCTGCCGTCGCTGGCGTGCTGATCAGCCCCATTGCCGGCCTGGACGCCAACGTCCTAACGCTGCTGATCGTCCCGGTCTTCGCCGCGGCGCTCATTGCGCGCTTTACCAATTTCGGCGTCGCCGTCGTCGTCGGTTTGCTGTTGGGGATGGCACAGTCGGTGCTCCAGCTGGCCCCACCCGACGGTGCCTGGTGGACCTGGCTTTGGACCGGCACCGGCCGAGCTCAGGCCATCCCTGCCCTCGTGGTCATCCTCGCCATGGTCATGTCTGGTCGCCTCCTACCGGCTCGCGGAGAAGTCGTCCGCGGGCGACTGCCGATCAGCCTGCCGGCTCGTTATCGGATCATCGGTCCGCTCATCGGCCTCGTCCTGGGTGTCGCCTTCATCTTGACCGTCCGCTCTGCCTGGCTGGCCGCATTCGTGGTCACCCTGGCCGGCACGCTCATCGCCTTGTCCGTCGTCATCGTCACCGGGTTCGTTGGGCAGATTTCCCTGGCGCAGGTGACCTTTGCGGGGATCGGCGGTCTCGTCACCGCGCTGCTATCGGCGCACCTGCCGTTCCTCCTGGTCATCGTCATCAGCGGAGCTATCGCCATGATCGTCGGGTTTATCGTCGGTCTGCCCTCGCTGCGAGTGCGCGGCCCGAGTCTTGCCCTGGTAACCCTCGCCGTTGCCTACATCTGTCAGGTGGCCGTCTTTTCGGACGGACGAATCTTCGGCGGAATCGGCTTCAACAGGGTGAGTGACCCGGCTCTCTTCGGCTGGGACATGTCGCGAACGTCCTACGCCATCTTCGTCCTCGTCGTTGTGCTACTGGCGATCAGCGGGACTTCGGCCCTGCGCATGTCGACCTTGGGTAAGCGCGCCTTGGCAGTTCGCGAGAACGAGGCGGCAGCCGTTGCCGCCGGCATCAATCTGCGGCTATACAAGCTCGGCGCCTTCGGACTGTCTGCGCTCATGGCCGGGATCGGTGGGTCGTTGCTGGGCTATCAAGCAAATGTTTTCGCATACGAACGGTTCAGCGTCTTTGAATCGCTGCACGTCGTTGCCATGACCTACATCGGCGGAATCGGGATGGCCAGCGGCGCCGTCTTTGGCGGGTTGGGTGCAAGCGGCGGACTCTTCTCCCAACTCCTGTCCACCTGGGGCATTGGGAGTTACCAGGCGCTGATCGCTGGAGGGGTGCTCATGATCGCTCTGCAGTTGCACCCTGACGGGTTGGCGTCTCTGGCTGACAGTGTCCGAAAAATGCTCAAACGTCGACGGTCGCCGAGCGATGTGGAATCGGTCCGGGGGGCGTCTGAGCTGGAAGTAGACAATTCAAAAGTCGACAATGTGGAAGAGAGCATCCGATGAACACCAAAGTCCAGAAGAAGTTCGTTGGCGTGATGGCGAGCTGTGTGGCGGCCCTACTCTTGGCCAACTGCGGATCGGATAGCGGTGGCGGGTCCAGCGACGGAGGCCTTCAGGGTGAGCCCGTCAAGTTGGGGTCGATCCTCACCATCGAGCACCCGGCCTGGAACAACCAGGTCATGAAGGATGTCAACGCTGCCTTCTCGAAGTACATCAATGATGAGTTGGGCGGCATCGACGGGCGCCCGGTGCAAGTCGAGTCCTGTGACGACCAGGGTGACCCTGCCAAGACCACCCAGTGCATGAACAACCTCATCGATTCCGGCGTCGTCGCCTTCGTTAACAACTCGTCCCTGGCGTTTGGCGCGAACGCCCTGCCCGGTATGGAAAAGGAAGGGCTGGCCAACATCGGCGGATGGCCGGTTTCCGGGGCGGAATACAGCAGCGACCACGAGTTCCTGACCTCCCCCGGTGCTTCCGGCTCGTATCCCTCCTTGGCGGTGTTCGCCCGCGGCCAGGGAGCAAACACATTGGCGATGATGTACTCCAACACGCCATCAGGGCAGGCGGCCTCCGATCAGATCGAGGCTTTGTGGAAGCAACTCGGTGGTGGGCAATACACCGGTGTTGAGTTCGACCCAGCCGCTCCCGACCTCACCCCCGCGGTGTCCCGGATGGCGGCCGCCAAGGCGGACGCAGTCCTACTCGCCGTGGGTGAAGGTGCCGCGGCTCGCCTCTTCCAGGCCGTGAAGATTGCCGGGGTCAAGGGAATGGTCGCGGCGACATCCGCGGCGGCCGGCGCCAAGGTCCGTGCTGCGGCCGGTGACGCGATGGAAGGCGTCTACCTTTCGCTGGCAGCCGTGCCCGCCGACTATGACCGGGAGGACGCCAAGACGTACAGCAAGGTCATGGCGGACAACTCACCCGACACCGAGTTGACCAATCAGGCAGCGGTCGCGGCCTCCGGGATGATGGCCGCCTACGACATCCTCTCGGAGATCAGCGGCGATATCACCAAGGAGTCCGTGCTCAAGCAGGTGCAGGCAACCAGCACGTGGAAGGGTTTCCTGGTCCACTCCTATGACCGGGCGAACGCTCCCAAGGCCCTTCCGGCCGTGGGGAACCCCTACAACCTGGTGGTGAAGTACTCCAAGGATGCGTTCGAGCCGGTCTCGTTCGACGCCACGGGTGACGTCGCCAACTACGTCGAAGAGGACGGGTCCCTGACCTGGATCTCTGCCGGTCCCAAGGGCAGCTGACGAGATACGGCATACCGGGATGAGCATGCTCGAAGTACACGACCTCACGGTGCGCTATGGGGGGGTCACCGCCCTTGACAGCGTCAACATGGAGATCCCCCAAGGCGCCTTTCACGGCCTGATCGGACCCAACGGCGCCGGGAAGACCACGATGATCGATGCCATCACCGGGATGACGCGGTGCTCCGGCACCGTACGGTTTGGCGGTGAGCCGGTCGACCGTTGGCCGGCTCACCGCCGAAGCGGGGCTGGGCTTGTCCGAACATTCCAGTCCTTGGAACTCTTCAACGAGTTGACCGCCAGAGAGAACCTCGAAACCTATGCCGGGGTGAAGGATCACGATCGTGCCCAGGCAGCCGTCGATGAGGCGCTCGACCTTATGGACATCGGATGGGCGGCGGAGCTGTACCCGTCCGAGCTCTCACATGGTCAGGCCCGTTTGCTCTCCGTGGCCCGGGCTCTGGCGGGCCAGCCGCGACTGCTGCTGCTCGATGAGCCCGCCGCGGGGCTCGACGCAGACGAGTCGCAATGGTTGGGCCGCCGCTTGCGGGCACTCGTAGACGAGCGGGGATTGACCATCCTGTTGGTGGATCACGATGTCGAACTGATCATGAACGTCTGCGACCAGATCCTGGTGCTCGACTTCGGCAAGCAGATCGGGTCGGGAACGCCTGAGGAGGTCCGCCATGATCCGGCCGTTGTTCGTGCCTATCTCGGTGGGGACCTGGCAGAAGACGGAGAACCAGCATGACGACATCGCCGACGGCTGCGGCAACGACTTCGCAAGATGCCCAGGAACTCCTGCTCGACATCCGCGGGCTGACGGCCGGTTATGGCGGCGTGACAATCCTGCGGGATGTGTCGATCAGCGTCGCCCCCGGGGAGATCGTCAGCCTGCTCGGACCCAACGGGGCCGGCAAGACGACGACGCTGCTGGCCTGCTCAGGGTTTGTTCGCGCCACGAGCGGCGACATTCGCCTGTCCGGCCGCTCGATTCGCGGGGTGGCCCCACACCTGATTGCCCGGCAGTCGATGGCGCACATTCCCGAGGACCGGTCCTTGTGGCCCACGCTGACAGTCGATGAACATCTGCGGCTGACCAGGAAACCCGGTGCCATCGACCCCTACGAATTGTTCCCGGAGATCGCCCGGATGAAGAACAAGCGGGCTGGGGTCATGTCCGGTGGGGAACAGCAGATGCTTGCGATGTCCCGCGCGCTGGCGTCCAACCCTCAGGTGCTGCTCGTAGACGAGATGTCCTTGGGTCTGGCTCCCGTCATTGTGGAACGCCTGTTTGCGACCCTTAAAGAGATCGTTGAACGTCAACGCATTGGTGTGTTGCTCGTCGAGCAGCATGTGCAACTGGCGCTTGAGTATGCCGACCGCGGCTACGTCCTCGCCGGCGGGCGTTTGCGAACGAGCGGCACAGCCGCTGAACTCGAAGACCGCTGGGACGAGATCCACGCTTCATACCTCGGAACGGCCTGAATTTCCCAAGGAGAGCTAGATGTACTTTCACGAAGCAATCGCCCGAGCGCTGGCTGACCAGGGCGTCAGCCACATTTTTGGGGTGTTGGGCGATGCCAATCTGTACATGATGGACAGCTTCCAACGCTCCGCTGGGGGCTCGTTCCACTCGATGTCGAACGAGGCGGGCGCCGTGCTCGCCGCGAACGGATATGCCCGCACGTCGAGCGGACTGGGGGTGGCCACCGTCACCCACGGTCCCGCAGTGACCAACACGGTGACTGCCCTCGTGGAGAGCGTCAAGGACCACACCCCGGTGCTCGTGGTTGCGGGCGACACGGCGGTCGTCGACCGCGAGAACTTTCAGAATGTGCCGCAGCGCGAAGTCGTCCTCGCAAGTGGCGCGGGGTTCGAGCAGGTCCGGGCGCCAGAGACGGTCTCCGAAGACGTCGCGATGGCGGTGCGCCGGGCCCTGATGGAGCGCCGCCCCATCGTCTTGAACGTTCCCATCGAGTTCCAGTGGGAGGCAGTGGACCTCGCGCCTTCGCAGGTCAAGTACCTGCCGCCGCAGGCCGTGAGGCCCGACCCGGCTGCTCTCGATAACGCCGTGGGGATCATCGCCGCGGCGAAGCGGCCCATCGTGCTCGCCGGCCAAGGTGCGGCGAGTCCCGAGGCTCGGGACGCCCTGGTTCGCTTGGCCAATCGCATCGGTGCTCCACTGGCGACGACCCTGCGGGGACGTGACCTCTTCCGGGGCAACCCCCACAACTTGGGAATCTTCGGCACACTGTCACACGAGGTAGCGGCCGAAGCCATCGCTCAGGCGGACGCCATCATCGCCTTCGGTGCCTCGTTGAACAAGTGGACCACTGCCGAAGGCTCCAATCTCGATGGCAAGAAGACGGTGCACGTCGATGTCGATCGTTCGGCCCTGGATCGGTTCTCTGACGTCGCGGTGGGCGTGGTAGGGGACGCGGTCTCCGTGGCGGACACCATCATCGAATGGTTGGACGAGGCGGAGATGAAGCCGACCGTTTTCGCCTCACCCCAGCTGGCCGAGCGGCTGGCTATCCGGGACGAGGGCGCCTACCGGGACGTGAGCAACGAGTCCACCGTGGACATCCGCACGGCAGCGCGGCGAATCGAAGCGGCGTTCCCCGAGGATCGCACCTTGGTTCACGACGGTGGGAGGTTCATCTTCCACGCCTTCAACTACCTGCACGCCCCGGACCCGCGGTCCTATGTGCATACGGTGAACTTCGGCTCCATCGGGTTGGGGATGGGCAATGCTATCGGGGCCTATTTCGGGGCGCCCCACAAGCGGCCGGTCCTGCTGGCCAGTGGCGACGGCGGATTCATGTTGGGTGGCCTCGCCGAGTTCAATTCGGCTGTGCGACATGGGGTCGACCTCGTGGTCTTCGTATTCAACGACGCGGCCTACGGCGCCGAGTACATCCAATTCGAGATGAAGGAGATGGATCCGACGATCTCCACTTTCGATTGGCCGGATCTCGCCGCTGTTGCCACCGCCCTCGGTGGGCAGGGGTTCGCGGTTCGCAATCTCGACGAGTTGGATGCAGCCCTTGCGGCCCTGCCGCAGCGCGATCGCCCCGTCCTCATCGACATCAAGGTCGACCCCGCCGCCGTGCCCATGCCGGGTCACTGAGCGATCCCGCTCACGGGCCGATGGCCTGGCGGAACGCTGGGCATGCTGGACGTTGCCGTCAACCCCGTTAGCGGGTTGACGGCAACGTCCAGATGACGGCTCCGGCGGCCAGGCTTGCGGTGCCAGACAGCAGGTAGGTGATGGTGAATGATCCGGTGTGGTCGACCAGCCATCCGCCAACGGGCGGGGCAATCACTTGTGCGAAGGCAAGCGACAAGGTCGCCAGGCCGAAGATGGTCGCAACATCGTTTGGCTCAACCTCGTCGCTGATGTACGCGGCCTGCACCGAACCGATCCCTGTCATGCACAGCCCGAAGACGAGAACGCCAATGGTCGCCGCAGCTTGACCTCTGACGAGGATGAGGAGCATGGCGCACAACCCGGTGGCTCCTACTGCTACCGACAGGACATGGGCACGGTGCAAGCGATCCGAAATCCTGCCGATGAGAACGCTGCCGAACATGCTGGCAATGCCCAGTAGCGCGTAGGTGGCATTGGCGGCGGACTGGTCGAGTCCGCCTTCGTTCTGCAACGCGGCGGCAAGGTAGTGCACGTAGACGGAGAACCCGGCGCCGTACAGGCCGTATCCCATGGCCAGCCGGGCCGTCCGGAAATGAGAGCTGCCTCGGAAGAAGCCACGGATGGGTGCTGGAGTGGCGCGGCCGATTGGTCGCAGGCCGATCGCGACACTCATGAACGTCCCAACCGAGATTCCGGCGATCACCATCCACAGCGGGCGCCAGGTATCGTCGCCGTATCGTTGTCGCGTCATATTCGTCAACACGCCGGTCAACCAGATGCTGACGCCAACACCCATGATCATCAGGCCGTAGGCCAGGCCGCGGCGCTGCACGGGCGCACGCTGGGCAAGGATGGCCGAGCAGGGCAACCAGACGATGGCGGTCGATGCGCCAAGCAACGTTATCCCGAGGAAGAGCATCCATAGGCGTGACCCAGTAGCGATGAGCACAAAGCCGCTGGTTGATATAACCAAGCCCGACTTGACCAGGAGCGTCGGCTCCACCCGAGGTGGCCGAACCGTCATGACAAGTACCGCGAGAAGGTACGCCCCAAGGTTCGCTGCGCCCAGCAAACCGGCGACGCTGTAGCTGCCGAGGACGTCTTTGGTCATGGCAGGCAGGACGAACGAGTAGGCGAACCGAGCAAACCCCTGGGTCACTGCCGTCGCGGCCATCGTGAACAGGGCAGTCACCAGCCATGGTTGTCGCCCACCCGATCCCGTGAGCAGCGGCGCTGCAGGCTCGATCACGATCGCTCGAGTTCAGGGATCGTTGGCGCAGGCGCACACGCCAGCGTCATGTCGCCCCGCCGGTGACCAGGGCCGTATGCGGCGACGTCACGGGATTCGGTACGGGACGCGTTCGGGCCAGATGTCATTGAGGCTGGCCTTCAAGGCGTCTTCGAATGCCGTCTCACCGCGAAATTCATACGTCAGCCATTGACTCTGAGGAAGCCAGCGTTTGGCCGCCTCACTCTGTGGATCCTCAGCCACCATGACAACGATTCGCGCGTATCCATCACCGTCCGAATCCCATTCGATGAAGAATCCATCGCCGTCAACGCGTTGCATGCTGAGTCAATGTTCCTGCTCGGTGATCCGCGCGAGCCAGACCGGGTCGGGTTCGGGGTGGCGATAGAGAGCCATTGCGGTGCCGTAGGAGATTTGTTGCACTACATCCTCTGGCAAATGAGCGAGCTCACGTCGCAAGAGGCTTTGCGTATCCGGCCAAGTACCATCGGCATGAGGATAGTCAGACTCCAGCATCACCTTATCCGTGCCGATGATGTCAAGATTTCGGAAGGCGCTGGGGTCATCGATCGATGTGAAGTAGAAGTTGCGGTGCATGACTTCCAGGAAGGTGGGATCGCTGTCTTGCCACCCCGGGGAGTATGAAACGCGTCGGCGGTAAAGGGTGCCCAGCCGGTCCACTACCAGCGGAACCCAGGCAACGCCCGCCTCTGAGGTCACGATGCGCAGCCCTGGGAAGCGTACGGGTATGCGCGCGAAGATCCAGTCGTAGAGCGCTTCGATGCCGCTCAACGGAAAGAGGGCCGTGACGGCAGCCACCGGCGTTTCCGGGGATGGTTGCCGGACGGATCCGGAGGATCCAACGTGCAGGTTGATAATTGTGCCGGTCTCTTCGCAGGCAGCGAAGAAGGGGTCCCATTCCTCCGAGTAGAGGCTTGCGAATCCCAGCCCGTGGGGGTTTTCTGAGAACGTCACGCATTTGAACCCTCGATCCGCATTGTTGCGAATCTGCGTCGCGGCAACCTCGGGGTCGGCAAGCCAAGGGATCTGACATGGGATGAAACGTTCAGGCGCGGCGCCACACCACTCTTCGAGCATCCAGTCGTTGTAGGCTAGGAACGAGGCGAAGCCGAGGTCGCGGTCTTTCATCTGTGAGAACATTTTGCCCGCGAACCCCCAGGCAATTGAGGGGAAGCACAGCGACGCCCACTCGCCGATGATATCCATGTCCTTCGTGCGCTGGTGCGGGTCGCGAACACCGGGACGCATCTCGTCGTAGCCGATTTCGAGCTGGATCCAGTCCTTCATCGGCCGACCTACGGCCGCATCGCCGCCGACGACCGCCACGACCTTGTCCTCGATCAGCCACCGAGGGCGCCCGGAAGACATATCGACGCGGGGAGCGGCGTCCTTGAACCGTGCCGGAACGCGAGAGGTGAACAACTCCGGTGGCTCGAGTGCGTGATCGTCCACCGAAATGAAGGGAGTGAATACCGGGGTCGGTTCGGGTTCGGGCAATAGTGTGAGCTTTTCTTGCGACACGCCTATACCGTTTTGGGCAAGCATTTCGGCGAAATCTGGCGCCAAATTGACGTTCGTGTCTGCCATGAGTGCTCCTGCTCCGCTCCGTCATTCGAATCGCCGGCATCCCTTGCTGTCCGGCAACAGCGATCGCCAGACAACGGCTGACAGTTTGACGTTAATCGTTATGAGCTAATCAGTCGATCGTACGTCAGGGATACCGAGGTGACAAGGGGGCAGCGTGAGTGGTGCAAGCCCGCGGAGGAAGGTAACGGACTGCCGTGGGGCCGGACGGTGGCCCACCGATCGGCCCGGAAGAAGACGTGATGCCTCATGTCAATACCTCCGGAAGGGGTGATCGTTGCCTCGGCTGAGGATCTCCGGGAGGACGGGTCGTTGCCTCAGGTATTTCCTTCGGATCAGCTGGCCTTGGTGTGGGGCTGGTGGTGGTCCCGGCGCTTGGCTTGGGTGAGGGTCTTGAGGCGGTTGGTCAGGTCGAGGATCTGGCGTTGCAGCGCGCCGAGGCGGAGTTTCTTGAATCGGGCGTTCATCGTGATGATCGGCCGTTTCCGGGTCGCGGGGTGCGCGAGGGCGCGTTGGTGCGGGGTCGCGGCCTGGTGGTACTTCTTGAGGACCTTCGCGCCGTCACGGTGCTTCGACTTGAGTTTCAAGCTGGGGAGGAAGTAGTTCGCGAACGCGTCATCGGCCGCCCAGATCTGGTTGAGGAGGTCGAGTTCGGCTTCGGTGTCGTAGCGGTAGTAGCCGACCAGTTCCCGGATCCTGGCCCAGTTCTTCTGCTCCACATAACACCCGTCGTTCTTCTTCCCCGCCCTTCCGCGCGTGAACGTGATCTGGCGGGTCTCGCAGTAGTGGAGCAGGTGGTGGTTGATGAACTCCGACCCGTTATCGGAGTCGATCCCGACGATCGGGAACGGGAACACCCCCGCGGCGTGGTCGATGGCCTCGATCACCCAGCGGCGGGCCCGGTTCGGTACTGACCGGTTCACCGTCCACCCGGTAGCCACGTCGGTCATCGTGAGCGTGTAGCAGTACTCGCCCGAGGCGACGCCGCTGTCGTGAGCGACCAGGTCGATCTCGACGAATCCCGGCGTGGCGTCGTCCCAGTCAGCGAACGTCCGGATCGGGGTCTGGTGCTTCAACAACGATCCCGGCTTGGTACGCGCCCGACCCCGCAACATCATCCGCTTCCGTTCGCCAGCGAGCATCCGGTCGATCGTGGCCGCCGAGATCCCCGACAGCAACGCCGCCTGGGCATCGTCGAGGTCGATCTCTCCCTCCGCGCGTAGCAAGGGCACCAGAACCGGCATGAACGGTGCCAGGATCTTCCCCGCTGGAGCGCGCAGCAGTACCCAGCATCGGATCAACGCCGGCAGCAGATTATCGCCGTAGACCCGCGTTCGTGGTTTGCGGGGACGCCACCACCTTCACGACCAACGCATCCCGCAACGCGGCGCGGGCGTAGTCGCGATGCCAGCCTGTCAGCTCCACCAACTCATCAAAGATCCGGGTCTTACCCGCCCGGTCAGCGCCCTGGTAGGCCAGTGCCTTCTTCTTCGTCACAGCCTTGCGTTGACTCAGCGTCAGCTCCATCCACGATGGTGCCCACGCACAGATCCCTACCTGAGGCAACGACACCCCCACCCGGAGGATTTCACCTGAGGCAACGACCCCGAACAAACGGAGGTTTCTGATGAGTCAACTCGGGGCATTGACGTTGGACGGAAAAAGTGAAAACTGTGTAGTTGCCGTCACGACGGGGTTGACGGCCGGCGAGTCGCGGAGGTGCCGCAATGTCCGTTACGGTCCAGCCCCTGCCCGGAGTCACCTTCGGTGCACAAATCGTGGGAGCCGACCTGCGCGACCTTAGCGAGGCCGGGTGGAACGCGATCGAGCGCTCGTTCAATGAATTCGGGGTTCTTCTGGTCAAGGGTCAGTCGCTGACTAAGGAGGAACACGTCGCCTTTGCGGAACGCCTCGGGGATATCGAAGTGCAGACCGACCAGACGATGAGCCCCGACTTCATCGCCAAGCCGGTAGTGCTCGATATCTCCAACGTGGACCTACGCCCCGTCCAACGGGGCCAGGTCCTTAGCCCGCCCTCGTCAGGACATCGAGGAGCTCATGGTTGACAAAGAGCAGGTCTCGCCCGACTTTGACATCCTCGAGGATGCCCGCTTCGACCAGGGCGTGCAACCACGTTGAGGCCGTCTGGCGCGAGACATCGCAGCGCTCGACGACCATGGCAATGCGGCAATATGGCTGCTCGAAGAGCACATCGAGGAAGCGTGCGTCGCGGCCCCCCGGTGAGGCGGCGCGGGCGCGTTCGCCGAGGTCGTGCTGGCACTGGTGGATGGCGTGGATCTTGCGGATCGTGGACTCGGTGGCCTCGCGCGTGACGTCGAGCATGTAGAGGATCCACTCGATCCACGCGCCCTCAGCGGTGACGGCGCGCAGAACCCGGTAGTAGTCGTTCTTGTGGGCGATGATCGACCGCGAGAGATAGAGGATCGGTTCGTCCAGCAGGCCCGCCTCGATGAGCATGAGGATGCTGAGAACGCGTCCGGTTCGGCCGTTGCCTTCGGTGAACGGGTGAATGGCCTCGAACTGATAATGCGCCACCGCCATCCGCACGAGCGGGTCGAGGTCGTCCTCGGCGTGGAGGAACTGTTCCCAGGGCGAGAGCATGGCCGCGAGGCGATCCGTGCCCTCGGGTGGGGCGTAGATGACCTCACCCGTCGCCGGGTTAGAGATCCGCGTGCCCGGCAGCGCTCGCAGGCGCACCTCGTGCCCGTGCAGCGCGGAGCAGACCTGAGTGGCCGTGGAAGTGGTGAGGGGGCGTGTGCGCAGAGCGTCAAGGCCGGAGAAGAGGGCCGCCCGATAGCGCAGCGCTTCTTTCGTCGCGTGGTTCCCGCCGCCGGTCTCGAAATGCCGGAAGAGGTCGTCCGCCGTGGTGACGATGTTCTCGATTTCCGAGCTGGCCTGCGCCTCCAGGATGGGAACTGCATGGATGAGGATTCCCGGGTTGGGCAGGGATTGCCCGGCTTGGGCCAGGGTGGCGAGGGCGGCCCGCGCTTCGATGACGGCCTTGAGGACCGGCCGAGGCTCCAGGTCCAGCGCTGGCGGCAGCGGTGGTAGCCCGTTATAGGGCACGTCGGCCTGCCACGCCATCTGTTACCTCCCTCGACACGTTCGCACCATATGTTAAATGTTGCCCTAAAATCTAACGTGTGTTCCGATCTGCCCTTCCACTCACCAGGCCGGCCACAAGAGGGAGGCTGCGACCATCCTTGCGGACAGGTCAACGCGAGCCCGGAGGCTGATGTGCCCCACCCGCAGCCCGAGCCATCGTGGTTCAGCCGACGCAACGACTGACACGAAGGAGCACGACGTGGGCACGCACACCACACACAGCAACGAGGCACGACTCGGAACAACAGCATCACCCGCGCTGATCAGCACAGCGGTCGTGGTGCAAGCGAAGCTGGCCGCAGCATGGGCAAGCTTCTCCCTGCTGTACGCCTACGTGGACATCCTCCACTTCTACAAGCCCGGCACGATCACTGACATCCTCGCCGGCAAGGTCTTCACCTTCGACATCAGCCAAACCTTTGCCGCCGCGGCCCTGGCCTCCGTGGCCATCCCGATCCTCATGATCACGGCCTCGATGACGTTGCCTGCCCGGGCCAACCGCATCACGAACCTCATCATGGCCTCGGTGCAGATCCCCTACGCGGCGTTCAATGTGGCGGGTGGCGAGTGGACCTACTTTTATGGCCTTGGCGTCGTTCTCGAAGTGTTCCTGCTCTTGTTCATCCTTCGGTATGCCTGGACCTGGCCCCGAACGCGCCCAGCCTCGACCGCAGTCGCCGCGTGACACCCACCGCCGACCTCATCGAGTCGTTCTTTCGGTGGGTGCGTCCAGGCATACCGATCCTTACGCTGAACCGGTGACTGCTGTCTGGCGCTCCGTCTGGTCCGAGTCGCGGCCGACGGATCCCCCTCCGGTGGGCCGGCTCGACTGGCTCCTCGTCGGTGGATTCGAAGCCGCCGCGCTCGTCGAAGGCATCGCGCGCCCGGATGCGCCCGGGCAGCCGTTCATCATCGCGCTAGCCATGGCGTTGATGCCCATCCTCCTCTGGCGCCGCAGTCACCCCCTGATGGTCTGCCTGATCGGTTTCGGCGTCGCCGCTGCGCTATCCATCCTCCAGGTGTCCACCCACAGCGGCGACCTCGGCCTGTACGCCATGATGGTCATCCTCATCCTGCTCCACTCCCTGGTGCGTTGGGGCTCGGGACGAGACATAGCCCTCGGTATGCCGTTCGTCGCCGCGGTCGTGGCGCTGGGCATGTATGCCGCCTCAGCCGGCCCCGCCGACCTGATTGGCGGGAGTCTCTTCCTGCTGCTGTTCGTTGCCCTCGCGGCGGTGTTCCGTTATCGCGCCGATGTCTGGCATCGCCAACAGCGTGAGATCCGCAACGAGGAGCGTCTGGCGCTGGCCCGCGAACTGCACGACACCGTGGCCCACCATGTCTCGGCCATCGTGGTACAGGCCCAGGCCGGTGGAGTGGTCGCCGGCTCCCAGCCCCAGCAGGCGGTCGAGGTCCTCGCCGCGATCGAGTCCGAGGCATCCCGGACATTAGCGGAGATGAGGGCCATGGTGCAGGTGTTGCGTGAGGACAGCTGGGACGCATACGCACCGCCGTTGGGTATCGCGGACCTGGCGGCCCTGGCCCGCACAGACGCGGCCCCGACAGTCGAGGTGTCGCTGGTCGGACCCCTGAGCGGGCTGCCTCAACCGGTGGATGCCGCGATCTACCGCCTGGCCCAGGAGGCCCTGACCAACGCCATACGGCACGCGCAGGGCGCGACGTGTGTCCGGATCGACGTACGTCGAGTGGGTGATGAGGTCAGGCTGCGTGTCACCGACGATGGTCAGAGCGGCCCCGGGTCGCAGCAAGAACCTGGCTTCGGACTGACCGGCATGGCAGAGCGCGCCAAACTCCTTGGCGGGTCCCTGAGCGCCGGGCCGGGATCTACCGGGGGCTGGGTGGTCGAGGCAGCACTACCTGCCGGGGCGGCGTCATGAGCATTCGCGTCGTGGTGGCCGACGACCAGGACCTAGTCCGGACCGGGCTGGTGATGATCCTGCGTGCCCAGCCCGACTTTGACGTCGTGGGGGAGGCTGCTGACGGGCCGGGGGCGATCGAGGTGGCCACCCGGTTGCGCCCCGACGTCCTGCTCATGGACATCCGTATGCCCGGGCTCGATGGCGTGGAGGTGACGCGGCGCCTGGCCGGGCCAGACGTGGCGGACCCCATGGCGGTCGTCGTCATCACGACCTTCGACCTCGACGAATACGTCCTTGGCGCCCTTCGGGCCGGCGCTCGTGGATTCCTGCTCAAGGACGCCGGACCGCAGCTCCTCGTCCAGGCCATCCACGCCGCGGCCAGTGGGGACGCGCTGATCGCCCCCAACGTCACCCGTCGCCTGTTGGCAACCTTCGTCGACCAAGCGCCCTCGTCCTCGACCGAGCCCATCGACCCGCTCACCGAGCGTGAGGAGGAGGTGCTCGTACTGGTGGCCCGCGGCCGGACCAATGCCGAGATCGCCAGCGAACTCTTCATCGGGCTGAGCACAGTCAAGTCCCACGTGGCCTCGTTGATGACCAAGCTCGACGTGCGCAACCGGGTCGAGATCGCGATGTTCGCCTACACCACTAAACGCGTGTGACCGATCGACTAAGGGTCGGCACTGACAATGGGACCGTCATGTGCCCAGCACGCTGCCCGGTTGGGTTGTCAGCCCCCCCTCAACTGGGGGCACGCTGGGTGATGACAATGCAGGCCAGGACGATAACCGCGGCCAGGGGCACGGTGGCTGTGAGGGTTTCGCCCATGAGCAGGACCGCCCACACCAGGGTGAGCAAGGGCTGGGCCAACTGGAGTTGGCTGGCGCGGGCGACGCCCAAGAGCCCCATGCCTCGGTACCACACGACGAATCCGAGGAACTGTGAGATGACCCCGACGTAGGCTATGCCGCCGACGGCGATGGGTGTCCAGTGGACGGGCTCGTGATCCAATGCCCACACTGCGACGACGAGGTTGACGGGTGCGGCCAGCAACACCCCCCACGCGATCACCCGCCAGCCGGGCATGTGTGCCGCCAAGCGGCCGCCCTCGGCGTAGCCGGCAGCACAGGTCACCAGAGCGGCAAAGAGGTAGAGATCGGCCAGGGTTGGTCGCCCATGGTTCTGCGCGAGCGTGAAGACGATGACGGTCAAGGCCCCGGTGGTGGCGGCCGCCCAAAACACGCGGGAATGCTGCTGACCAGCTCGCCACGCCGCAATGCTCGCGGTCGCCATGGGGAGTGCGCCGATAACCACAGCCGAATGGGCGGTTGTCGATGTCTGCAGGGCCAACGTCGTGAGCAGGGGGAAGCCGATGACGCAGCCAACAGCGACAACGGCTAGCGCCTGCCAGTCCGATCTCCGGGGCAACGGCGCCCCGGAGAGGAGCAGCCCCCCGACCGCCAGCATCGCGGCTAGCACCCCACGGACTCCGGTCACGCTCCACGGCGCGAATCCGTCGAGGGCCCACACGGTCCCCGGAAAGCTGAACGAGAACGCCAGCACCCCAAGTGCCGCAGACATCGTGCCGTGAGTTGCCGGTGGCACCACTGTCTTCGCTAGCGTAGCGCTACTATGTTCCGTCATGAATGACAGTAGCAGTGCTGCATTGGACATCGCGAACCGTCTCACAGCGGAAGTCACTGCGCTCTCGCCCGGCACCAAGTTGCCCTCT
>JBKECS010000071.1:0-6343 GCA_047974805.1 Nostocoides sp.
GTGGGTATTGATCTCGACCTTGATTTTGAGAGCGGCCGTAGGATCGGTCTCGCTCGCCGTCCGCAGAAAGACCTTCGGATGCTCACCATTGCGCGTGCCGGCGATGTGGAGGCCGACGCTCGCCGCTACCTCGCGGACGGCATCGAAGATCGGCCCGATCCCCGAGTGCGTCGCGCGCACATAATCCAGGTCTTCGCTGTAGCGGCGGGGCCTGTCCATGACGAGCTGGTGCAGGCAAGTGCCCCCGCGGAACACCAACTCGTCATCCAAGAGCGGATGCTCGGCGATCTCAGCGATCAGCCTCGCCAGCACGAGGTCCTGCTCGACCGCGTGGAGCGTCGGCCACGGCTTCTGGACGGCCCAAGACTGAATGACAGAACGTGGGATCACAGGTCCGGCTCCACATCGACGTTCACGACGACGCCCCACTTGGCGTCGGCCTTGCCGCGTCTCGGCCCGCCCGCCTGAAGCAGATCGACCGCTCGTCGGCCCTGAGCCGAGTGCGAACCGACGAACTCACGCAACGCATCGGAGAGCGCCGACGTGTCAACGAACTCCGCGTTGCGGTCCAGTAGCCACCCGAGCCGTCGAACCACGGCCAAGCGGTAGGCCGGAGCCACTGCGACGAGCTTGGCGGCGTCGATCTTCTGTTCCTGAGCCAGCTCGCCGACGATCGTTGCCACGTTGAACAGGGAGCCGGAGTCGTTCGGGCGTTCCACCAGGTCGAACACCGTGGCCTCCGGAGACGACACACGCACTGCTGCCGTGCGCGAGTTCTTCGACACGACAGGGATCTCGTCGATGCGTGCCCGCTCGTAGAAACGCAGCCGCACGCGCTCGATGTCCCGGTCTGCCAGCGGGCGGTCGACCATCACCTGGAAGACCTGCGGGCGCTGATGAGCGGCGCCATGCAGTTCCGCCGCCGACAGCAACCCGACGTAGTAGGACCTGCCAAGAAAGCCCATGAGCTGGTCGATGAAGTCCATCGCCGGGACCACGCCCCACGATGAGAACTCCGACGGGATCGGGATGTAGACGCCGGGGAGGGGCAAAGAAGTGACCGACTCCGCGGGCACGCCTCATCGCCTCTCGGGCTGCACCACGAGATAGTCCCGTGAGGTCGACAACCTGGTCCAGCGTCAACGCGCTGATGCCCCGGCCCACGACCTCATCGCGCAGGCGCCCGATCGGCACCGCTGAGAACGTGCACATCGACACCTGCTAGGTGTAAACAACTGATTCAGAATCATACTAAACGTGACTCAGCCGGTTCTTCTTACGCACTACGACTGTTGAGCCAACTTCGAGAGCCGCTGGGCGATCTCGGCGTCGCGGTCAGCGGCGGCGTGTTGGTAGCGCATCGCGGCACCGGGGGTCGAGTGGCCAAGGCGGCCCATCAGCTCGGCAAGCGTGGCACCAGTCTGAGCGGCGAGCACCGCTCCGGTGTGGCGGAGGTCGTGCCAGCGCAGATCGGGGCGACTGGCCGCCTTCCGGGCTGGGTAGTAGACCTTATAGGGCGTGGACGGCGCCATGTGCGTGCCGCTGGCGGCGGCAGCCGGGAAGAGCAGAGCCTCCGGCGCGCACCAAGCCTCGGGTTACCTTGACCGGCTTGTTGCACAGGTCGATGTCCTTGCGGCGCACCTCGGTCAGCTCGCCGAAGCGCAGCGCACACCACGCGGCGAGCAGAGCCATGAGCTTGTAGCGATCGGGCCACTCGTCGACTATCGTCTCCAGTTCGGCGAGCGTCGCGGGCTGGGTCCGGTGAACCGGCTTGACGTTGCCCGCCCCTCGGACATGAGTCGGGTTGTACGGGATCAACGGCTTCGGCCTCGCCGACGCTGCCGTCTCTAGGATCGTGCGCAGCAGGCTGTACGCCTGCGCACGGATCGTCTCCTTGCCCGGCGCCAGCGCGTCGTACCAGTCATTGACGGCCTCGGGGGTGATCCGGTCGATCCGCTGGTCGACGAAACACGGGTAGATGTAGGTGTCGAGCAGGAGCCGGTACTGCTGACGGGTCGTGGGGCGCACCTCGCGGCCACGAGCACGGCGGGTCGCGAGCCAGTCGTCGCCGTACGCACGCAACGTCGGCATCGAAGCGCGCGAGGCGCCGCGCGCCGCCGTCTCGGGTGCCCAGACCTCCATCTGGATCTCGGCGCGACGAGCAGAAAGTCAGGCTACGGCATCGTCCTTCGCGTCGAACGTGACCGGCGCGCGGTAAAGCCGGCCGTTCGGCCCCGTGTAGGCCGCCCGGTAGCGGCCGGACTCCCGGCGCTCGATGCGACCGAAGCTCCGGCGGCGTTACTGGCTGGTCGAGCCATCTTGGGTCCTCCCAGTATCGCCCACCACAAGACCACAGCTCAGAGCCGGACGTCACCGCAGCCACGCATGAAGGGACCGCCCGAACGGCGACATTTCGAGGGCTGACCAAGTGACCTTTGGCAGAGTGGGTCCATGCGTCCCTACTGTGCGATCTACGTCGATGCCGGATATTTGTACGCGGCGTCAGCCACGCGAGTGACCGGCACGTCGCTGCGCAGCGGGGTCCGAGTGGATCCGAAAGAACTCATCGAGCGGCTCATCGCGCAGGCCGAGGCAGACAGCCGCCTGCCGTTGCTGCGGGTCAACTGGTACGACTCGGGCGGCCGCACCGGGGGGATGCCGGACTTCCGTCAGGAAGAGATCGGTCTGCTGCCCCGGGTCAAGCTCCGTCTCGGACGCCTGTCGCGCACCGGCGAACAGAAGGGGGTCGACCTCAGGATCGGCCTAGACCTGGCCACGCATAGCCGACATCGCGTCGCTGACGTCGTCTATCTGGTCTCCGGCGACGACGACCTGACCGAGGCGGTCGAGGAGGCCCAGAACCACGGGGCTCAGGTCATCTTGTTGGCCGTACCGGGGGCCAATGGGCGCCCCCACGCCGTGGCCCGGCACCTGCAACGCGAAGCGGACGGCCTCGTGCTGATTGATCAGGCCACCATCGACGATACGGTCAAACCCGCCGGTCACCCTCCCGAGGTGCTACCTGACGGCATGCCCGACGACTCCAACCAGCCGTCAGCAGACGCCGCCGGGATTCCGATCCCGGACTCCGCCGACCCCACGCGTGCCCCATCCCCGGAGGGAGAGTCCGCTGGGGGAACTTCTGGGGATGTGCCGGGGTCTGAAGCCCAACCAGTCCGGGCGGCGGACCCGCTCACCGACGTCGATGACGGTGAGGCTGAGGAGTCCAGGACCCCCACTCCGTCGATCTTCGCTGCTCGTCGTTCTACCACGGTGGTGGCACCGACGTTCGTACCGGCCCGGCATGAGACGTCCGGCAGAGCCGCTACGGACCCCCACACCGCCCTCGTCGACGAGGTTGTCTCGCGGGTGGTCTCCTCGTGGTGCCAAACTGCGACCGTGGACGACGTGGTTGCCTTGCGAGACCAGAAGCCCTTCATCCCGGGAGACATCGATCGCACCCTGCTCGCCGACCTGGCAAGCCACCGCGACGACGACGACATCGACGACGTGACCCGGCACATTGTTCGTGATCGGTTCTGGGATTTTGTCGAACGCATCCGGATGCGCTGACGTGAGAGTTCCCCAGTGACGAGGCGGGGATGGGCGCGGTTCGGCAACCGGGTGGCGCGAGACCCGGTGGAGGTCGTTCATGACCTGTCCGCCTGCGCCGAGGGGTTCTGGGCGGTGGTGACGACCTTCGAAGGGCATACGACCGCGATCCGCTTCGCCGACGTCGACCATGCCGACCACGCGGACCTCACCAACCCTCCTCCCTGGCAGGCACTCACAGGCGCCTGGGAGACCAGCTTGGACAAAGAGGCCTACCTTGCGGCAGTCACCGACGTTCGCGAACGGATCGCGGCCGGCACCGTCTATCAGGTCAACATCTGTCGGGTGCTCTCGCACCTCCTGGACGACGACGCGGACATCGGGGGGCTGGCAGTGCTCCTCTCACGCGGCAACCCGGCACCGTATGCCGGGATGATCATCGCCCCGGACGCGGGGGTGGAGGTGGTCTGCGCCTCGCCCGAACTGTACCTACACCGCGAGGGGCGGCTCCTGACGTCCGGGCCGATCAAAGGGACGGCTACCATCGCCGAGACGATGCTGGAGAAGGACTACGCCGAAAACGTCATGATCGTCGACCTGATCCGCAACGATCTGCAAAGGGTCTGTCGTCCCGGGAGCGTTCGCGTCGAGCGGCTCTGCGCTCTTGAGCAACATCCTGGCCTGGTCCACCTCGTCTCCACCGTCAGTGGGGAACTGCACGCCAGGGCATCCTGGGACGAGATTCTCGAGGCCACCTTCCCGCCCGGGTCGGTCAGCGGGGCACCCAAATACACCGCGTTGGAGGCCATCGCTGACCTCGAAACAGCCCCGCGTGGGCCGTACTGCGGTGCCGTGGGTTGGCTAGAGATAGGTCCTGACCAGGCAGTACGTGCGGAGTTGGCTGTCGGCATACGCACGTTTTGGGCCGAACGCGACGGCGCCGGACAGCGATGGTTGCGGTTCGGTTCCGGGTCCGGGATCACCTGGGGAAGCGACCCACTGGGGGAGTGGCGTGAGACCGAACTCAAGGCGGCCCGACTTCTCGGACTGGCCTCCGGCACGGTGGGGATGCCTGATCACGGCAGGAGCTGCACCGGTCTGGCAGGGTGGTCCCCATGAACGACGACGTCCGGGTATGGGTCGACGGGGAACTCAACAGCGGGTCCCAGGCGCGCATCGGCGCCCTGGACCATGCCGTGACCGTCGGTGACGCGGCCTTCGAGACGTTGAAGATCGTTGACGGGACGCCCTTTGCCACTTCTCGTCATCTGCGCCGTATGCAGCGGACCTTGGCAGGACTGGGTCTACCGCCGGCCGACGGAGACCGGATCGCCGAAGGCATCGCGGTGGTGCTGAGTGTCGGTGACCCCATCGCCTTCGGCCGGTTGCGGTACACCGTCAGCAGCGGTGCCGGCCCGCTCGGATCTGACCGTGGCGGCGCGCCCCTGACCTACATCGTCACGGCATCGCCGGCCGCCCGACCACCCGGCACCGCAGCGATCGTCACCGTGCCGTGGACCCGCAACGAACGGGCGGCCACGGCGGGGCTGAAAACGACCTCGTATGCCGAGAATGTCATCGCCTTGGCCTACGCGCACCAACGCGGCGCCATTGAAGCGATCTTTGCCAACACCAGAGAACAGCTCTGCGAGGCCACAGGGTCGAACATCTTCCTCGTCCGGGCCGGACAGATCCTCACCCCATCGCTGGCTGCGGGCTGTCTGGCCGGCGTGACCAGGGAACTCACCATCGAGTGGGCACGTTCGGCGGGTATGACGGTGCTCGAGGAGGACGTGAGCATGCAGGAGGCCCATTTCGCTGATGAAGTGTTCCTGACCTCGACGACCAAGGATGTTCTTGGAGTCCACGCCTGGGACGAGCGCACGTATGAGGCGCCGGGGCCGGTGACCGCCGGTATAGCGGAGGTGTTTGCCATGCGCGCCGCCGCGGGGATGGACCCTTGAGCGAGGAGATGCAACGCATGACCGAGACCGACCGCTACGACGACGCGAACGTCCTGATCGACGCAGCCGAGGACGAGTGGGCCTGGCGGGCCAGGTTGCGAGCCAACCCGGCGACGAACCTGGCCTACCGGGTCACGGTGTTCCTGGTCGGTCTGGTCCTCGTGGCTGGTGGATTTGCGCTAGTCCCGCTGCCCGGGCCGGGTTGGTTCATTGTCTTCCTCGGGCTGGCTGTCTGGGCCTCGGAGTTCGAGAAGGCCCAGGCCGTCAAGGATTGGGGAATGGTGTGGCTGCGGCGCTGGAACGCGTGGATTCTGGCCCAACCGTGGTGGATGAAGACCCTCGTCGGACTGGGAACGGCGTTGTTCGTCGGATTGGTCATTTGGTTGACCCTGCGCATGACCGGGATTCCGGGTTTCGTGCCAGACCAGGTGGAGGACTGGATGCACGCCAACCTGCACGTGTGAGATATCGTGTGACGGCCCCGCAGGGGCAGCGGCCATCAGGTCGCCTGGACGTATAGCTCAGTTGGTTAGAGCGTTCGCTTCACACGCGAAAGGCCAGGGGTTCGAGTCCCTTTACGTCCACCGCAACGCACCGGTCTCGTACTGCCCTGGCCGCCCACTTCCACCTTGTGGCCCCGGGCACCGACGCAGATCAGGTTTCCGTAGGGTGGCCTCAACCATACGGGGGCCGCGGGGCCTCGGAGAGAGAGATCATGCGCACGCTCATCACGGCGTCGGCGACTGTATTGGTTCTGGCGGGTTGTTCCTCGGCTGAGCAGACGTCGGCCTCAAGGGGGTCCGGTGCTGACAACAGAGCCGAGACCA
>JBKECS010000080.1:0-13325 GCA_047974805.1 Nostocoides sp.
GTCCATCCCGTATGCCCGACGGGTCGCCCCGGACCTCAAGGCGATGCTCAGCTACGCCCGGGAACACCCGAGCGGATGATCCCTTAGCGGCGAGGCAGTGTCCGGCGCGACCGGATAGGCAATAGGCTCGTGCTCGTGTACGAAGGCGCCGTGCAGGACCTCATCGACGAACTCGGGCGCCTGCCCGGTGTCGGCCCCAAGGGTGCCCAGCGGATCGCGTTCCACCTGCTGCAAGCGGACGCCGCAGATGTTCAGCGCCTGGTCAGCGCGCTGGCAGAGGTCAAGGCACGGGTTCGGTTCTGCGACGTCTGCGGCAACGTGGCCGAGGGTGAGCGCTGCCGGATCTGCCTGGATCCCAGGCGCGACGACAGCGTCATCTGCGTCGTCGAGGAGCCCAAGGACGTCGTCGCCATCGAACGCACTCGAGAATTTCGTGGGCGCTATCACGTCCTCGGCGGGGCCATCTCACCGATGGACGGCGTCGGCCCGGACGACTTGCGGATCAAGGAGCTCATGACCCGGCTCGCGTCGGGGGAGATCGCCGAGGTCATCATCGCCACCGATCCCAACCTCGAGGGGGAGGCCACCGCCGTCTACCTCGCTAAGTTGTTGCGGACCCTGGAGATCAAGGCCACCCGACTCGCCTCGGGCCTGCCGGTGGGCGGGGATCTGGAGTACGCCGACGAGGTCACGCTCGGCCGGGCCTTCGAGGGCAGGAGGCTCATCAATGCCTGACGACATCAGCATTCAGCTTGGTGTGCTCGCCGACGACTCGGCGACTGCGGCGCGCACCTTCTTGGACACCGTGAAATCACTGGCCGCCGGCGATGCGCCGGACCAGTCCCTGGCCGTCGGCCTGCTTGCGCTGTCGCAAATCCTGGTCATGGGGGCCCGGCTGGGCGCGATGGAGGACATCGTCCCCGACGAGCGCTTCGAGGCCGACACCGGGCCCGATCCGGACGTGGACGCGCTGCGGGACAGCCTGGCCAACCTGCTCGACGGTTTGGACGAGTATGCCGACGTCGCCGACCCGTTGACCGATCCGGAACTGACCACGGGATCGATCTCCAACGATCTAGCGCTGATCAGCGCGGCGCTGCTGCACGGGCTGGGCCACCATGAGGCCGGTCGACCAGTTGAGGCCCTGTGGTGGTGGCAGTTCTCCTATCTGTCGGACTGGGGCGAACGCGCCGCGGCGGCGCTGAGGGTGCTGCAGTCCCTCCTGGCGCACATTCGGCTCGATGCCGACCCCGACATCGTCGCCGAGGCGGAGTTCGACGCCCTTCATCCCTGACCCGGTCCCGGCATACGGCTGCGTCCTCGAACCGGACCGGCCGTAGATACAGTGGTGTCGCTCACGCACCGCCACCTCCAGGAGTACGAACCAGCGTGCCCATCGTCGTCCAGAAATATGGGGGCTCCTCGCTCGCCGATGCCGCAAGCATCAAGCGCGTCGCCAGCCGCATCGTGGAGACCAAGAAGTCCGGAGCCGACGTCTGCGTCGTCGTTAGCGCCATGGGGGACACCACAGACGAGTTGCTCGATCTCGCCCAGCAGGTCAGCCCGTTACCGCCGGCCCGTGAGATGGACATGCTGCTCACCGCCGGGGAACGCATCGCGATGGCACTCGTGGCGATGGCCATTCACAGTCTCGGCTATTCGGTCCGCTCCTTCACGGGCAGCCAGGCCGGAGTCATCACCGACGGCGAGCACGGCAAGGCCAAGATCATCGACGTCACCCCGGGGCGAGTGACCGACGCGCTGGGCAAGGGGCACGTCGTCATCGTGGCCGGTTTTCAAGGGGTCAGCCAGGACACTAAAGAGATCACCACGTTGGGCCGGGGAGGCTCGGACACCACGGCGGTGGCCTTGGCTGCGGCCCTGGAGGCCGAGGTGTGCGAGATCTATACCGACGTCGACGGGGTGTTCACCGCCGACCCCAGGGTGGTCACCCGTGCCCGGAAGATTGAGCGGATCACCAATGAGGAGATGCAGGAACTTGCTGCGAGTGGGTCCAAGGTGCTCCACCTGCGCAGCGTCGAATATGCCCGCCGATTCAACATCCCCATTCACGTGCGATCGTCCTTCTCGGCGCTCGCCGGAACGATCGTCAGCGACCAGCGCGAAGGAGACGACGTGGAAGCCCCCATCATCGCCGGAGTGGCCCACGACCGCAGCGAGGCGAAGATCACCGTCGTCGGCGTCCCCGACCAGGCCGGTCGGGCCGCGGTGATCTTCGAGGCTGTTGCCGGGGCCGGGATCAACATCGACATGATCGTGCAGAACGTCTCCGCCACAGACACAGGTCTGACCGACATCTCGTTCACCCTGCCCAGCGCCGAGGGGACCCGGGCCATGGAGGTGCTTAGCGGCATTCAGAGCGACGTGGGTTTCGGCGCACTCATCTATGACGACCAGGTCGGCAAGCTGTCGTTGGTCGGGGCTGGAATGCGGTCTCACCCGGGAGTGTCGGCGACATTCTTCCGGGCCGTGTCCGACGCAGGGGTGAACATCGAGATGATCTCCACCTCGGAGATCCGGATCTCGGTGGTCACCCGGGAGGAGCGTCTCGATGACGCGGCCCGCGCCGTTCATGCCGCCTTCGGCCTGGATTCGGACTCCGACGAAGCGGTCGTCTACGGAGGGACCGGCCGGTGATCGGTATGCTGGGGGCGACCACGTCGTGACCTCTTCGGGCCCGCCTGACCGGCGGCCGACACTCGCTATCGTCGGTGCCACCGGCGCCATCGGCCAGGTCGTCCTTGATCTCCTCCCCCTACGCGCGGACGTGTGGGGCGAGGTGCGGCTCGCGGCGTCCCCGGACGACGCGGGGCAGCGACGGACGGTCCTGGGCCAACAGCTGACCGTCCAGGCGCTGTCCAAGGAGTTCTTCGACGGCGTCGACGTCGCCATCTTCGATCTTCCGCCGGGGCTGGCATTGACCTGGGCGCCGATCGCCGTCGCTCGGGGCGCTCACGTTGTGGACAACAGCCCGGATCATCGGTTGGACCCCGACGTCCCGCTCGTGGTGACCCAGGTCAACAACGATCGACTGGACCACCGTCCCAAAGGCATCGTCGCTGTGCCGGGCTCGACGGCGTTGACGGTTGTCGAGGCGCTATCCTGTTTGCATGAACGGTACGGCTTGACCGACGTCGTGCTGACGACCTTCCAAGCCGCCAGTGGACGAGGACGTCGCGGGCTCGGCCGGCTCTATGACGAGATCTCCGTGGTCGCGGGCAATCGCGAGTTGGGCCAACGCGCCGGCGACGTGCGGCGTCTGCTCGATGTGGAGCTCGGGCCGTCCCCCTTCCCGGCGCCGTTGGCGCTCAACCTCATCCCCTGGGTGGGCACCGACGCCGGTGAGGGATACACCAGCGAAGAGGTCAAGGTCCGCGACGAACTGCGCAAGGTGCTCGACCTGCCCGAGCTGGACGTTGACGCCACCTGTGTCCGAGTGCCTGTCGCCCAGGGGCATTCCGTATCCGTTCACGCTCGGTTCGGCCAGAAGGTCGTGCCCGAACGGGCCCGCCGCGCGCTCCTCGACGCCCCCAAGTTGGTCGTTCTGGACGACCCGGACCATCACGAGTTCCCCACCCCTGGAGACGTCGTCGGCTCCGATCCGGCATTTGTCGGGCGGGTGCGTCAACCCCACGGCCGGCCGCGGGTGTTGGACTTCTTCGTCTGTGGCGACAATCTCCGCTCGGGCGCCGCCGTTGTTCTGGTCGAGTTGGCCGAGATCATCGCCGGTGTACCCGCGCGCTGACCAGTGCATGGCCGGTTGGGCTGGCTGCAGCAACGAGCAGGTGCGCTCGGCGCTGCGACACTGTGAGAATTCGGGCGAACGTATGCGCCACCGCTGGGCTCAAACGTGGTCCAATTAGTCACATCTGCATCACGGTTTACACACGGGACGGTCTAGGGGACTGACGAAGGTGCTATTTCGTCATTGGGATGCGTGGCGTCGGCGGCGGGCCGAGAGCTACCTTGCCATGTCCGTTGAGGAGCGCTACCGGCGTCATCAGCTGCGCAAGTTTGCCCTCCTGATCACCGTGCCCGGATTGGTGCTGGGGACGGCGAGCCTGGCCGGTGCATACGCCTTCTCGTTGCTGGGCGGGTCGGCGCCGGTGGCCGCGTGCGCGCCGCAGACCGTGGCAGCCCCCAAGCGGGCCTCATTCGGGCTGGGGATCCAGAACTCCACGGGCATCCCCGGGCAGGCCAGCACCGTGGCGAAGGAATACACCCGCCGCGGCTTCACGGTCCTGGACGCCTCGAATGCGCCGAGCACGGTGGTGATCAAGTCCTCTGGGCGGATCTACTACGGTCCCGAAGGCCTTGACCAGGCGCTCTTGGTACAGCAGCAAGTGCCTGGATCTGAACTCTTCAACGATGGCCGCACCGGTACTAAGGTGACCCTTGTCATCGGCGACGGGTTCACCGCGCTGGTGCCGCCGCCGGCGGCACAGACCCCGCGTCCGGCGCAGATCGTCGTCAACGTCTACAACACCACGTGGCGTGCAGGGTTGGCGGTCGATGTCCAGAAGCAACTGCTCGCCCGGGGCTTCGCCAAGGGCACAATCGGTAACGACCCGAAACAGACCTACCTGCCTGACGACACGGCGGTCATCCGATACGGCCCCGACTCAGGGCTGGGTGCCAAAGTGCTGGGGTTCCATGTGCCTGGGGCGAAGCTGGTCGAAGCGCCGGGTCTGAAGGGCAATACCGTGGATCTCGTCCTCGGCACCAAGTTCACTGCCCTTGCTTCGCAGGCGGACGTCCCCGCCCTGCCCGAGGTGACCACTGCGCCACCGGAAACGGTGACCCGCCCCTGTCCCCGGCCCGGCGAATAGCCACCGGCCGGGCGCGACACGGGGCGAATCTCGCGGTTAGGGCAACTCACGGGTAGGTTCGCAGTGGCGCATCCCGTGTGCCACTGACGAAACGGCGTCCTAGGGAGTTCTTGTGAAGTACGTCATCGGCGTCTTGGTTCTGCTCGCGCTGGGATGGGCGATCTACCTCTTGCTGACGCGCCGCGAGGATGAGGATGACGATTCCTGGGACGAAGAGTCGCTGTCCGATCTGCGAGGTGACGGACTGCCCGCGGCCCGTCGGCAGCGGGAGCCGGGCGGCACCATCTTCGATGCACAGGTTCCGGCAGTCTCTGCGGAGGTTCGCACCGCCGCCGAGTTGGGGGACTCGGAAGCATCCGACGTCGCTCCCGCGTCTGAGCCGGGGGACAGCGAAGCACCCGAGGTCGACACAGGAACTGCGGCGGTGCCGGAGGTGGACGCATCCCAGCCGTTCCGGAACGTCAATCCAAACCTTGAGCACCTGGTCCCGGTGGAACTTGAGGATGTCGAGCCCGTGGCCCTGACGCCGACGGAGGAGGATCTCTCGGGAGAAGAGGAGTCGAACGATGGGCGGCGTGCCGGTGATACCGAGGTGCCTGCCGGTGCGTCGGCGGAGGAGGATGAGCCGTCCCGGGCCGATGAGGTTGCGGGGATGAGGGACGTCGGGTTGGCTGATCGCCTCGCGGTGGATGAGGATGTCAGTGATGGGGGCAATGTCGAGCCAGTCGTTGAAGAGGAGGCAAGTGCCATGGAACCGGGTTGGATGACTCCAGTGCCGGATGCTCAGGACAGCGGGGGTGGTGCTTCCCAGGCGGAGCCTGACATCGAGGCCGCGCCAGACCCATCGGTGCCCGGTGACCACGTGGTACCGGTCGATCGATGGGAACCGGTGGATGAGCTCCTGCCCAGCGGAGAAGACCTGACCGGCATGGGTAAGACCGTGGATGAGGGGCTGGCCGCCAGCGAGGCGGAACAGACACCGGCGGATGACTCTGAGGCGGTTGCGGATCTTGCCGTGCCTGCAGCGTCCGTCGAGTCGCCCCCGTTGGTGGAGTCCGCCGAAGCGCCCCGACCGATGGAGACCATCGAGGTCCCCCCTCCGGTCGAGGTGGTTGAAGCAGCCCGGTCCGTGGAGACGGTTGAGGTCCCCCCTCCGGTCGAGGTGCTTGAGGTGCCCCCGGACGAGACCGCTGTCCCGGCGGAACCCGACGTGCTGACCGATGCAGACACCCCGGAGCACATGGTCGATGAGGGCGACCCCAACCTCGCGGCGCCTATCCCCGATGAGCCATTCGTCGTGCCGGCATACGGCGGCACACCGGAGGTGTCTGCCACTGAGCCGGTCGACGAGGTCAGCCCTGATGCTGCGCCGGACCCGGTTGACGAGCCGGCGTGGATTCGCCGGATCTCGTCCGTAGCGGAAATCCGCGATGGCGGCTACGGTGTCGGCTCGGCCGCACCCTTCCCCGACCTGGCCATGCCCTACGGCCATCCGGTCAAGGCATGGAACGACACCAAGACGTTCCGAGACACGGACAGCCCGCTCTACGACGAAGCGGAACCCCATGTGTGGTTCACCGATGTTGGTGCTGCACAGCGGGCTGGATTCCGGCCGGCCGACTGACTCGCCTCGCCTCGCCGAGGATCCCTGGGAATGACTTGCGGTGGGCCGTCGTTCTCGGAGATAGTTGAAATCGAAACTATCTTGGAGGAATGTATGCCGGCCGTCACGGTTCCCGATCTGTCCGTGCTCCCACGGATTTCACCACCAACGGCGGGCGCCCGCTTTCGCCCGGTCGTCCATACCTCGACCGCGCCGCGCGGGTTCGAAGGAGAAGGGTTCCCGGTCAAGCGAGCCCTTCTTGGCGCTGACCTGGCTGCACTGGACCCCTTCATCATGATGGACGAGATGGGTGAGGTCGACTATCCGCCGGGGGAGGCCAAAGGCACCCCCTGGCATCCGCACCGCGGGTTTGAGACCGTCACGTATATCATTGACGGAACGTTCGTCCACCAGGACTCCTACGGGGGAGGCGGAACCATCTCCAATGGGGCAACTCAGTGGATGACCGCCGGGTCGGGCATTCTGCACATCGAGGCGCCGCCAGAACACCTGGTTGTCAGTGGCGGGGTATTCCACGGGCTCCAGCTTTGGGTCAATTTGCCGAGCAAGGACAAGCGCGCCACGCCGCGCTACCAGGACCTCACCCCCCAGGACGTAGTCCTGCTGAGCAGCGAGGACGGTGGCGCATTGGTACGGGTCATCGCCGGCGAGGTGGCGGGGCACACCGGCCCGGGAGCCACGCATACGCCGATGGCGATGATCCACGCAACCATCGCGCCCGGCGCCCAACTGGAGCTGCCCTGGCGCACGGACTTCAACGCCCTGGTCTACGTCATGTCCGGGCGGGGCACGATTGGGCTTGGGGGACAGCCGCTCAGCGACGCGCAACTAGCTGTCCTCGGTTCCGGGGAGGCGCTTCGGGTCACTGCCGCGCAGGTGCAGGATTCTCGTGGCTCCCAGGGCCTGGAGGTCATCATTCTTGGTGGTCGCCCGATCCGGGAACCGGTGGCCTGGGCAGGGCCATTTGTGATGAACACCCGCGCCGAGTTGACCGAGGCGTTCGAGGACTACCGTGAAGGACGCCTCGGCCTCCGCGAGACGACGTCCACGGTAGGGTGAAGCGGAACCGCGGCGCGGCTGACCGGCAGCCTTTGTGACTTGGCTGACGGATTGTTTGCAGTTTCACGTTTAACGTATAGTTTGTCTCCGCGGGGATTGAATTCTCCAGTGATCCATGTCGCCGACCCTGGGAGCCTTCCGTGCGCATCGGAGTACCCCGAGAAACCAAGCAGGGCGAGACCCGGGTCGCGGCGACCCCGAAGACGGTGAGCCAACTCATCGCCCTCGGGTATGACGTCGTCGTCGAATCCGGCGCCGGGACCCTAGCCAGCTTCACCGACGCGGCATACAGCGCGGCCGGGGCCAGTGTGGCCGAGGACGTGTGGGACGCCGACGTCCTGTTGAAGATCAACGCCCCGAGCGACGCCGAAATGAACCGGCTGCATCGCGGTCAGTACCTGGCCAGCCTCATGGCGCCAGCGTTGAACCCGGACCTCGTTGCTTCCCTGTCCGAGCGCGGCGTTACCGCGTTGGCGATGGACGCCGTCCCGCGGATCTCCCGCGCCCAAGCGCTGGACGTGCTGTCTTCCATGGCCAACATCGGTGGATACCGGGCGGTTATCGAGGCAGCCGGTGAGTTCGGCTCGTTCTTCACCGGTCAGGTGACCGCGGCCGGCAAGGTGCCGCCGGCGAAGGTGCTCGTCGTCGGAGCCGGCGTGGCTGGGCTGGCCGCCATTGGCACCGCGAATTCGCTCGGGGCCGTGGTTCGGGCCTTCGACGCCCGATCGGAGGCGGCCGAGCAGGTCGAATCGATGGGTGCGGAGTTCCTGCGGATCGACGTCGAAGACACCGGACCCTCGGCCGATGGGTATGCCAAGGAAACCGGGGAGGACTTCAACCGCAAGGCCGAGCAGCTTTATGCCGAACAGGCCAAGGACGTCGACATCATCGTCACCACGGCGCTCATCCCCGGACGGCCGGCTCCCCGGCTGATCACCGAGGACATGGTCGCCTCGATGAAGCCGGGATCCGTCGTCGTCGACATGGCCGCCAGCAACGGAGGCAACGTCGCCGGCTCGGTCGCGGACCAAAAGATCGTCACGGACAACGGCGTCACCATCCTCGGCTACACCGACCTGCCGGGACGCCTGCCCACCCAGGCCTCACAGCTGTTCGGACAGAACCTTGTCAACCTTCTCAAGCTGCTGACCCCCGGCAAGGACGGGCAGCTCGTGCTGGACCTCGACGACGTCGTCCAACGGGGTATGACGCTCGCCCGGGACGGCGAGACGCTCTGGCCCCCACCACCGGTCCAGGTCTCTGCCGCTGTCCCGGTCGCGTCCCCCGCACCCCAGGAGGTGGCGCCGCCAAAGCCGCCGGACCCGCGCCGCCGTTACCTGCTCATGGGGCTGGTGGCGGTGGTCATCCTGGCCATTGCCTCGATCTCGCCGGCGGCCTTCCTCGGCCACTTCACCGTCTTCGTCCTCGCGGTCATCGTCGGCTTCTACGTCATCACGAACGTGTCGCACTCGCTGCATACGCCGCTGATGTCGGAGACCAACGCGATCTCCGGCATCATCGTCGTCGGTGCCATCCTCCAGGTGGGCTCGGACAACTGGGTGGTGAGCGCCCTGGCGTTCGCCGCCCTCGTCGTGGCCAGCATCAACATCTTCGGCGGGTTCGCCGTGACCGGCCGCATGCTGGCCATGTTCCGGAAGGACTGACCTGTGAGCAGCACCGATACCGTCACCTCGCTGGTCCAGGCGGCCTACCTGATCTCTGCGGTGCTCTTTGTGCTCGCGCTGGCCGGGTTGAGCAAGCACGAGAGTGCCCGGGTGGGAAACGTCTACGGCATCGTCGGGATGGCCATCGCCCTGGTCGCCACCGTGGTGCTCGCGCTGCGCACGGCTCCGTCCGGGGCCGGGACGACAGCGGCCCTGATCATCGTTGCTATGGCCATCGGTGCGGCGATCGGGCTGTGGCGGGCCCGCGTGGTCGAGATGACCGGTATGCCCGAGCTCGTCGCCATGTTGCACAGCTTCGTCGGCTTGGCCGCCGTCCTCGTGGGGTTCAACTCCCACCTCGCCCCCGAGGGCGTCGGGGAGGGCACGGAGAGCATCCACAAGGTGGAGGTCTTCCTCGGGGTGTTCATCGGTGCGGTCACCTTCACCGGGTCGATCATCGCCTATCTGAAGCTGTCCGCCCGAATCAGGTCCAAGCCGCTGGCCCTGCCCTATCGGCACGCCTACAACCTGGCGATCCTCGTGATCAGCGCCGCCCTCCTGGTGTGGTACGTCCGCTCCGGAGGAATCGCTCCACTCATCGCCATGACCGTGCTCGCGCTCATCCTTGGCGTGTCCATGGTCCTGGGGATCGGTGGCGGCGATATGCCGGTCGTCGTGTCCATGCTGAACAGCTATTCCGGATGGGCGGCTGCCGCGGCCGGGTTCATGCTCGGCAACGACCTGCTCATCGTCACTGGAGCCCTGGTCGGCTCATCCGGTGCCTTCCTGTCCTACATCATGTCCAAGGCGATGAACCGCTCCTTCGTGTCGGTGATCGCTGGCGGCTTCGGCTCCGACGGCGCCGTGTCCGGCGAAGAGACCGACTACGGCGAACACCGAGAGGTGATGGCCGCCGAGGTGGCCGAGATGCTGCACGAGGCATCTTCGGTGATCATCGCCCCCGGATACGGCATGGCCGTCGCTCAAGCGCAGTATCCGGTCGGGGATCTGGCCAAGAAGCTGCGCGAGCGCGGCGTCAACGTCCGGTTCGCCATTCACCCGGTGGCCGGGCGGATGCCGGGGCATATGAATGTGCTGCTCGCTGAGGCCAAGGTGCCCTACGACATCGTCGAAGAGTTGGACGAGATCAACGACGACTTCGCCGACACCGACGTCGTGCTCGTCATCGGCGCCAACGATACGGTCAACCCCGCAGCCGAAGAGCCGGGCTCACCGATCGCCGGAATGCCGGTCCTAGAGGTGTGGAAGGCGGGGCAGGTTGTGGTGTTCAAGAGGTCGATGGCCACGGGGTATGCCGGCGTCCAGAACCCCCTGGTCTTCAAGGACAACGCGGCGATGCTGTTCGGTGACGCCAAAGAGCGGGTCGAGGACATCGTCAAGTCCCTCTGACCCACAACGTACGGACCTACCGGTCCGTGGCATAGCTCGCGATCAGCGGGGATGGGGATGGTCGGTCAGCGGGATCGGCCCGGTGTCCGCGGTGTGCCGTGACCAAGTGGCCGCCGCCGAGCTGTAGATCGTCTCGCCCTGGTCCCGGCTGACCTGCCAGGCCATCTCGGGGCCACCCGAAGGGTCAGACGACCCAGGATCATCGCGTCGGTCGGAGTCAGCCGCGTGGTCGTCTCGGGCGGGCCTCGTGGTCCGAGGGGTCGGCGCGACACCGGCCCGGGGGACGTCGGGTTGGTCGTCGAGAAACAGTTCGTGTGGGGCTCGCTCACCGGCCAAGGTCGCGTCGTTGCGCCCCTCGATGCTTGGTTCTGAACCGTCGGTGGGTGGGCTGGGCGGGCCGCCGGGTCCCAAGGGCCCTGAGCCGGTTCCGTCGTCGTCATCAGGATGGCCCTGCCAGGTCACTTCCAGGGGGGTAGGGCCGGCCAGGCGAACCGGTGCCGGATAGTAGCCGAACAGCAGGTTGGTCAGCAACTCGCGGGCACGCTGAGCGTTGGGGATGAATCGGAGTCGCTCGAGGGCTTGTGTCTGTCCCGCGGACTCCACGATGAAGTGGCTGTAACCGAGCCGATCGCCGATCCAGGTCTTCTTGAAGGTCATGTCGGTCAACTTGGACAGCGGCATCATTTGGATGTCCGTATCGAGCAGGCCGGCGAGGAAGACGATCCGTTTGGTGGTCACGCCAAACCACTGTCGGCGCCATTCCAGGTAGTGATAGAGCCACCAGAGGATGATGGCGAGGATGAACCAGAAGCCGATGGACAGGGAGGAGGAGTACAGCGGGCGGTTCGGTCCGAACACGGCGATGAGGACGAAGAGGATGCCACCGGCGGCCAACACAGATTGACGCCACAAGACGATGGGGTGCTGCCGCCGCGCGAAGACGACCCGCTCCCCGGTGGCCAGCAGCCGTTCGAAGGCCTCGCGGCTGATCGTCGGGACGTCCTCGCCAGTCATGATTCCGCTCAGCGGCGCAGCAGGGAGTCGAAGAACGTGAAGATGTTCGCGACCCCGTTGTAGAGGATGTCCCAGATGTTGCCGATGATGTTCGACGCAGACGTGGGGCTGGTCAGGATCGCGTACAACAAGAAGATGACGATCAACCACGTGATGATCTTCTTGACGGGTGGCATCGGCCATGGCCTCTCGTAGTGCGGCGGGCGTGCGGGGAGACGCCCCTCAACTCTCCCCTAGTGTGCCGGGTGTGGCCAATGTGACGTGTGTGCCACGCCGGGGGCGTGACGGGTTTGTCCGGGTGGTGACGCTGGTTTGTCCGGGTGGTGACGCCGGCTTCGAGAGGCGCCGTATGCCGCATCGCGGGCAGCGCCGCGCGGGCTGAGCGTTCTCGCTCGCGATTTACACCAGCCCGTAGAGCCGGTCACCGGCGTCACCGAGCCCCGGCACGATGTAGCCCACCTCGTTGAGCCGATCGTCGATCGCCCCGACGACAAGGGTCACCGGCGGGTCGATCTGGGCAGTGGCCTCCTCCAGCGTCGCGACGCCCTCGGGCGCGGCAATGAGGCATACCGCAGTGATGTCCCGGGCCCCTCGGTCGGCGAGATAGCCGATAGCCCCGGCCAAGGACCCGCCGGTGGCGAGCATCGGGTCGAGCACGAAGATCTGACGGTCGGTCAGGTCCTCGGGGAGACGGTTGGCATACGTCGTCGGCTGCAGGGTGACCTCGTCGCGGGCCATGCCCAAGAAGCCCACCTCGGCACTCGGCAAGAGCCGGACCATCCCCTCGAGCAGGCCCAGACCCGCCCGCAGGATTGGCACGACGAGCGGCTTGGGACTGGCCAATTTGATGCCCGTGGTCGGCGCCACCGGGGTGACGATCGCCTTGGGCTCCACCCGCACGCCACGGGTCGCCTCGTAGGCCAGCAGGGTCACCAACTCGTCGGCCAACCGGCGGAACGTGGGGCTGTCGGTGTCCTTGTCCCGCAGATAGGTCAACTTGTGGGCGATCAGTGGGTGGTCCGCCTCGATGACGCGCATGGGCGAAACTTATCGCGTGGAGACTTCCAGCCGGTTCGGCCCAATCGCGTATGCCGACTGGGTGGGTCGCGCCCACGAGCTGGCGCTGAAGTGCGCTGCCACGGGAGACGTGCCGGTGGGCGCGGTGGTCATCGGACCGACGGGTGAGGTGCTCGGGGAGGGGTGGAATCAGCGCGAAGGCAACCCCGCCGATCCGACCGCTCACGCCGAGGTCGTGGCCATACGGATGGCGGCTCGCGGTCTGAACTCCTGGCGCTTGGACGGTTGTTCGCTCGCGGTGACGCTGGAGCCATGCCCGATGTGTGCCGGTGCTCTGGTTCTGGCCCGTCTTGATCGGGTCGTGTTCGGGGCGTGGGATCCCAAGCTCGGTGCTTGTGGCTCGGTCTGGGACATCCCTCGAGACCGGCGGGTCACCCATCGCGTCGAGGTTGTCGGCGGTATCCGTGAGCAGGAGTGCGCCGATAGCTTGCGCGCCTTCTTCGAGGGTCATCGGTAAGGGCTGCCCCCGCAAGGCGCGGTCGTCCGTCCGGGAGAAGGCGTGACGGGGAGGCGATTTAGAAGCCGCCCCAAGACTCCGGTAGCCTGCTCGGCGGTGGCGTGTCCGAGCGGCCTAAGGAGCACGCCTCGAAAGCGTGTGAGGGTTCACGCCCTCCGTGGGTTCAAATC
>JBKECS010000011.1:0-116979 GCA_047974805.1 Nostocoides sp.
CCCAGCCCCATCAGGTACCGGGTTCTTCATAGTTGTCATCTCGGCAATGATCTCCATCCCCGCCCTCAAGGTCAGCAAAAGTCAGCGGGCGGGTGCCTCACCCAAGGTTGACAGAGAGGGATCCCCCCGGGGCTTTGACCTGTTGTGAGGAGCCCAGATGCTGGGATGGTGTGTATGGACGGTTGACATCGACAGGTACGTGGCGTGACATTTGACGTGTGACTTCTCGACTCGTAGTTGCGATGTGCGTCTGAACCGAGGACGTTCCAGGCGCGCACCCTCCGTTGTCCCGGTCGCGGGACGGAGGGTTTTTTTGTGGCCACGACCGCGACTACGACACCAACTGATGCAAAGGAACGGTGAGCCGACGTGAGCGAGCGGGCCGCAGCGGCACCCAGCCCGGCCGATTTGGCATCCACGACGAGGACGCTTGCCCCGGTGGCTGTCACCGGCGCGCAGAGCCTCGTCCTGGCCCTCGAAGGGGTCGGGGCCGAGGTCGTCTTCGGCATCCCCGGCGGGGCCATCCTGCCGGCATACGACCCGATGCTTGACTCGGCCACGGTGCGCCACATTCTCGTCCGGCACGAGCAAGGCGCCGGCCACGCCGCCACCGGGTATGCCGCCGCCACTGGCAGGGTCGGGGTGTGCATGGCCACCTCCGGTCCCGGCGCGACCAACCTGGTCACAGCCATCGCCGACGCGCACATGGACTCCGTGCCTATCGTCGCCATCACCGGCCAGGTCAGTTCTCGGGCCATCGGCACCGACGCCTTCCAGGAAGCCGACATCCGCGGGATCACCTTCCCCATCACCAAACACAACTACCTCGTCACCGACGCCGACCAGATCCCCCGCGTCATCGCCGAAGCCTTCCACCTGGCCAGCACCGGCCGTCCTGGCCCGGTCCTGGTCGACATCAGCAAGGACGCGCTACAGGCCGACACGACGTTCACCTGGCCACCGACCTTCGACCTGCCGGGATATCACCCGGTCACCCGGCCGCATCACAAGCAGATCCGCGAGGCGGCCAAGCTCATCACCGCCGCGAAACGCCCAGTGCTCTATGTCGGGGGCGGGGTCATCCGCGCCGAAGCCACCGAGGAACTGCGCCGCCTGGTCGACCTCACCGAGATCCCCGTCGTCACCACGCTTATGGCCCGCGGCGCGCTGCCGGACAGCCACCCGCTGCACCTGGGCATGCCCGGCATGCACGGGTCGGTCGCCGCCGTCACCGCACTGCAGAAGTCCGACCTGCTCATCACCCTCGGGGCCCGGTTCGACGATCGGGTCACCGGGCAACTGTCGTCCTTCGCGCCCAAAGCCAAGGTCATCCACGCCGACATCGACCCCGCGGAGATCGGAAAGAATCGTGCTGCGGACGTCCCGATCGTCGGGGATGCCAAAGCGGTCATCGCTGACCTCGCCGACGAACTCGACCGGGAGATCGACGCGGGGCGGGGCGCCGACTATGGACCGTGGCGCACCCGCACCCAAGGGTGGGAAACGGCATTCCCGATCGGCTACGACGAGCCGGAGGACGGCGCGCTGGCTCCCCAGCTCGTCGTGCAGAAAATCGGTGAGATCGCTGGACCCGAGGCGACCTATGTCGCCGGGGTCGGCCAGCACCAGATGTGGGCCGCCCAGTTCATCGACTACGAACGCCCCAACAGCTGGCTCAACTCCGGTGGCGCCGGAACCATGGGATATGCCGTGCCGGCCGCCATGGGCGCCAAGGTCGCCGAGCCCGATCGGGTGGTTTGGGCCATCGACGGAGATGGCTGCTTCCAGATGACCAACCAAGAGCTGGCTACGTGCGTCATCAACGACATCCCCATCAAGGTCGCTATCATCAACAACTCCAGCCTCGGCATGGTCCGCCAATGGCAGACCCTGTTTTACAACGAGCGCTACTCCAACACCGACCTGCACACCTCCGTCGGACAACGGATCCCCGACTTCGTCAAGCTTGCCGAGGCCTACGGGTGCGCCGGGTTGCGCTGCGAACGCCCGGAGGACCTCGAGGCCACCATCGCGGCCGCGATGGAGATCAACGACCGGCCCGTCGTCGTCGACTTCGTCGTCGAACGCGATGCAATGGTGTGGCCCATGGTCGCCGCCGGGGTGAGCAACGACCTCATCCAAGTGGCCCGGGACACCGCCCCCCGATGGGATCGGGAGGATCGCAACGAGGCCAGCGAGATCGCCGACGTGGAGTCCCGGAGAGACGCCGCCGACCCCAAGGGAGGCAACCAGTGAACACCCACACGCTGTCCGTGCTGGTCGAAAACAAGCCGGGGGTGTTGGCGAGGATCGCCAGCCTGTTCTCCCGTCGAGGATTCAACATCGACAGCCTCGCGGTCGGCCCGACCGAGGTGGCCGGGGTGTCCCGGATGACGGTCGTCGTCGGGGTCGAGGACCTGCCGCTGGAGCAGGTGACCAAGCAGCTGAACAAACTCGTCGAAGTGCTCAAGGTCGTCGAACTGGAGCCGAGCGCCTCGGTCCAGCGCCAGATCCTCCTGGTCAAGGTCCGCGCCGACAGCGTCACCCGCGGCCAGATCCTCGAGATGGTCCAGATGTTCCGCGCCAAGGTCGTCGACGTCTCCACAGACGCCCTGACCATCGAGGCCACCGGGTCGATGGACAAGATCCGAGCCCTGCTGGAGGTCCTGGCACCTTTCGGGGTCAAGGAACTCGTCCAGTCCGGCCTCGTGGCCGTCGGCCGCGGGGGCCGGTCCATCACCGACCGGACACTGCGCTCGGCCTGAGCGCCATGAGCCGTGTTCCACCCATGCGGTATGGGCAACCACGCTGCGCCTGATCGCCATGGACAACCACGCTCATTCTGAGCGCCATCGGCATACGATCGATCCAAGCAACCACACACCAAGGAGAGCCACACCGTCATGGCCGAGATGTTCTACGACGACGATGCAGACCTGTCCATCATCCAGGGCCGGAAGGTCGCCGTCATCGGGTACGGCAGCCAGGGCCACGCCCACGCGCTGAACCTGCGCGACAGCGGAGTCGATGTCCGCGTCGGCCTCGCCGAGGGCAGCAAGTCCCGGGTCAAGGCCGAGAACGAGGGGCTGCGGGTGCTCACCGTGCCCGAGGCGGTCAAGGAGGCCGACCTCGTCGTTATCCTCGTCCCCGATCAGGTGCAGCGCACCGTGTATGCCCAGGACATCGAACCGAACCTCAACCCAAACACCGCGCTGCTTTTCGGGCACGGCTTCAACATCCGGTTCAACTACATCACCCCCCGGGTTGACGCCGACGTCATCATGGTCGCCCCCAAGGGCCCGGGACATATCGTGCGGCGCGAGTTTGTCGACGGCCGCGGCGTCCCGGTGCTCATCGCCGTAGAGCGCGACGCCTCGGGGGGCGCGTTCGCCCTGGCCGCCTCATATGCCAAGGCCATCGGTGGCCTGCGTGCCGGCGGGATCAAGACGACCTTCACCGAGGAAACCGAGACCGACCTGTTCGGTGAGCAGTCCGTGCTCTGCGGTGGCACGAGCCAGCTCGTCATGTACGGCTTCGAGACCCTTGTCGAGGCCGGCTACCAGCCCGAGGTGGCCTACTTTGAGTGCCTGCACGAGCTCAAGCTCATCGTCGACCTCATGATTGAAGGCGGTATCGCCAAGCAGCGCTGGTCGGTCAGCGACACCGCCGAATACGGCGACTACGTCTCCGGGCCGCGGGTCATCAGCCCGGAGGTCAAGGAGAGCATGAAGGCTGTCCTGGCCGACATCCAGAACGGCTCGTTCGCCCAGCGGTTCATCGCCGACCAAGACGCGGGCGCGCCGGAGTTCGCCGCACTGCGCGCCAAGGGAGCCGAGCACCCGATCGAGAAGACCGGCAAGGACCTGCGCAAGCTCATGGCCTGGATCGACACCGACCAGGACAGCGACTACGTCGAAGGCTCCGCTGCCCGCTGACCCCCAACCTCCGGATTTACGCCTCAGGTGGGAAACCCGAGGTTCGCAGGGGAAACAGTTCCTTGCGAACCTCGGGTTTCCCTTGCGAAGCACCGGGAGGTGAAGCACCGAGAGGTCGCGACGCGTCGGAGGTTGGGCAACGGCCCGCATCACCCCCGTGGCGTGGCCGTGCCCACCCAGTGGTGTCGGCCCCATGTGCGTGTCCTTACCATGGGCAACGATGACCGCCAACAAGACCACGAGCAGGCCGTTCCTGCTGCTTCAGTTGCGCCCGGAGACCACCGCGAGCGACGACGAGTATGCTGCCTTCCTCGGCAAGGGCGGGCTCTCGCCGGATGAGACGGTCCGGATGCGGTTGGACCAGCAGGACCTTCCCACCGACATCGACCTCGACGCCTATGCAGGGGTGATCGTCGGTGGCGGGCCCGGTTGTGTCAGTGACCCCCCGGCGAAGAAGTCCGCGGTCGAGACCCGCATCGAGCAGCAATGCTTGGCCTTCATGCCCGAGATCATCGAGCGGGACATTCCGTTCCTGGGCGCGTGCTACGGGATCGGCATCCTCGCCCACTACCTCGGCGCGACCGTCTCCAAGGAGCGATTCAGCGAGCCGGTCGGCACCTCGGCGTGTGCCATCGAGCACGCCGACCCGCTGCTGGACGGAGTTCCGCGGACCTTCGACGCCTTCGTCGGACACAAGGAGGCAGTGCAGTCGCTGCCGATGGGGGCAACCCACCTGGTGTCCAGCCCGACCTGCCCGATCCAGATGATCAGGGTCGGGGACAACGTCTACGCCACACAGTTCCACCCCGAGGCCGATGCCGCCGTCTTCGAGACCCGCATCGAGGTCTATCGCGACTACGGCTACTTCCCACCCGAGACGGCCGCACAGCTCATCGAGGAATGCCGGGCCGCCAATGTCACCGCGCCGCAACGCATCCTGAGCAACTTCGTCCGGCGTTACCGCACAGCGCCACCGCGACGGTGATGGGCCTGTGCAGCGTCTGACCGAGGGATGGCCCGTCTGGGTCGTGTTCCTGCTGCTGTGGGCCGGCGCGGTCACCCGCGGCGGCGTCACGTATGCCGTGGGCCGGGGTTTGCGCGGCGGGTCGGAGCACACCCGGATGGCCCGGCAGCTGGAACGGCCCATCGTCGCGCGGGCGGAGCGGTGGGTGAGCCGGTTCGGGGCACCCGTGGTCACCCTGGGCTTCCTCACCGTGGGCGTGCAAACCGCCATCAACGCCGCGGCCGGCATCCTCCGTATGCCGATGCGTCGATTCGTCCCCGCGGTGGTCGTTGGGGGCGCGCTCTGGGCGGTGGTGTACACCACGGTCGGCCTGGCGGTTGTCGACGCCGTCCTCGGTCGAGCCACGTGGTGGTGGGCGCTGATCGGACTGGGTGTCCTGGGCGTCATCGTCGTCGTCTCGCGGCGGATCGAGCGGATCTAGGTGCTGACTCACCCTGCCCACTCCGAGGGGTCGCAACATGCGCTCTATTAGCCGCGCAGACTGCGTGTTGCGACCCCTCGATGAGGTCGGGTCATGATCGGTGGTGACCCAGCCTCTTCCGATCACATGGTGGTCAGTTCGGCTCACGACGTGGACACGGCATACCCTGGAGGTCGGCACGTAGTGATCCGGGACCGTGCCCCGGGCCTTTTGTTCACATACCTGATACCTGTGAAGGAAGCCCTCCGTGGCCAAGCCAGTCGTCCTTATTGCCGAAGAACTGTCACCAGCGACCATTGATGCGCTCGGGCCCGATTTTGAGGTGCGCCACTGCAACGGGGCGGACCGGGGCGAGTTGCTCCCGGCCCTGGACGGCGTCGATGCCGTCCTCATCCGCTCTGCCACCAAGATGGACGCCGAGGCGATCGCCGCCGGCAAGTCTCTGAAGGTCATCGCCCGGGCCGGGGTCGGCCTGGACAATGTCGACGTCCCAGCCGCGACCAAGGCCGGCGTCATGGTCGTCAACGCGCCGACATCGAACATCACCTCCGCCGCCGAACTCGCGGTTGGGCTCCTGCTGGCCAGCGCCCGCAACATCGCCCCCGCCAACGCCGCGCTCAAGGGTGGCGCCTGGAAGCGCAGCCTCTACGGTGGGGTCGAACTCCTCGACAAGACCGTCGGGGTCGTCGGGTTCGGCCGGATAGGCCAACTCGTCGCCGAGCGACTCCGCGGATTCGGCGTCGAATTGCTGGCCTACGACCCGTACGTCTCGGCGCAAAAGGCGGCGGCCGCAGGAGCGCGGTTGGTCACCCTGGACGAACTCCTCGCCGAGTCGGACTTCATCACCATTCACTTGCCGAAATCGGCCGAAACTCTTGGGCTGATCGGCAAGGAGGCCCTGACCAAGGTCAAGCCGACCGTGCGTATCGTCAACGCCGCGCGTGGAGGCATCGTCGACGAACAGGCACTCGCCGAAGCGATCCGCGAAGGCCGCGTCGCCGGTGCAGGTGTGGACGTCTTCGCCACCGAGCCCTGCACGGACAGCCCGCTGTTCGAGTTCGACCAGGTGGTCGCCACGCCGCACCTTGGCGCCAGCACCGACGAGGCGCAGGAGAAGGCCGGTGTCGCGGTAGCCAAGTCGGTCCGGCTCGCCCTAGGCGGCGATTTGGTCCCGGACGCGGTCAACGTCGACGGGGGAGCGATCGACGAGGATGTCCGTCCCGGGATCGACCTGGTCGAGAAGCTCGGCCGGATCTTCACCGTCATCGCCGGCGCCGTGCCGGTGCAGCTCGATGTGGACGTCACCGGTGAGCTTGTTGCCGAGAACCACGACGTGTCGATCTGGAAGCTGTCCGCGCTCAAGGGCCTGTTCACCGATGTCACCGAGGATCCGGTGACCTACGTCAACGCCCCTCTCATCGCTGCGGAGCGGGGTCTGGACTCGCAGCTCAACACCTACGCCGAGTCCGGCGACTTCCGCAACATCACCACCCTGCGCGGCACCTTGGGCGATGGCACGGTGGTCTCCGTCAGCGGCACCCTGACCGGCCCGCGGATGGTGCAGAAGGTCATCGGCATCAACGGCTACGACATGGAGATCCCACTCAGCCGGCACATGGCGTTCTTCACCTACACCGACCGCCCCGGGGTGATCGGTTCCATCGGCGGACCGCTCGGCGAGGCGAACATCAACATCGCTGGGATGCAGGTCTCCCGCAAGGACGAGGAAGGCACCGCCATGGTTGCCCTCACCTTGGACAGCCCCGTGCCTGGGGACGTCGTGGCCGCCATCGCGGAGGCCATCGGCGCCGACGGAATCAAAGTCGTCGACCTCGCCTGAGGCTTCAACTCGTATGCGTGGCGGCCGGACTCCTCGGAGCCGGCCGCCACTGCTGTTGCCCCGCGCACGAGTGGTCGCCTGTCGGATACGCCTGGCAACTATATGGATGTCCGAGTATTGTGCGTAAAAGCGATAGAGTCACACCCAGGCTCCTCGATTTCTTGGCCCTTTCCGGCCCGCGGACACCACGCGCTGGGCACGGCCGCTGTGCCGACACGGCGTGAGCGCTGGACCGCATACGTTGAACACGCTGTTTGAAGGAAGCACGACCATGAGTGAAGAGGCGAAGAACGCGCGTCAGGCGCTTCAGGAATCCCTCGACCTGCGCGAGCAGGGCCACAGCGACGACTGAGTTCGTCCGGGTCGGGCGAGTGCCTCGGCGCCGGGATGTCAGGACCTGAGACGGTCGTTTTGAACCGTAAGATCGCCCATACGCTTCGAGCATGGCAATGGATCTCGTCGGGGACACCATCAATCTTGCCGTCATCGGTGGTGACGGCATCGGCCCGGAGGTGGTTGCCGAAGGGCGGAAGGTGCTCGATGCGGCGCTCGGCGCCGGCGGGCCGAAGGTGTCGGCCACGGAGTATGACCTCGGCGCCACACGTTGGCACGCGACCGGGGAGACCCTCCCGGAGTCGGTGATCGCCGAACTGCGCGAGCACGACGCCATCCTTCTTGGGGCCATTGGGGACCCGAGCGTGCCCAGCGGGGTCCTTGAGCGCGGCGTCCTCCTGCCGCTGCGATTCGCCCTGGATCACTATGTCAATCTGCGTCCAGCCAAGCTCTTCCCGGGTGTGGCCTCGCCGCTGGACGTGGCCGCGGTCGCCCCGGACGGGATCGATTTCGTTGTCGTACGAGAAGGCACCGAGGGTCCGTACGTCGGCAACGGCGGCGCGGTGCGCCTCGGCGGCCCCCAGGAGATCGCCACCGAGGTGTCGGTGAACACCCGCTTCGGAGTGGAGCGAGTCGTCCGCGACGCCTTCGCCCGTGCCGCCGCCCGGCCACGCCGCCACCTGACCCTGGTCCACAAGCACAACGTCCTGACCCACGCCGGCCATTTGTGGCGACGCACGGTCGATGAGGTCGCCGCCGAATTCCCTGAGGTCGAGACCGCCTACCAACACGTCGACGCGGCCACGATCTTCCTGGTCAACGACCCGGGCCGATTCGATGTCATCGTCACCGACAACCTCTTCGGTGACATCATCACCGACATCGCCGGGGCCATCGTCGGTGGCATCGGCCTGGCAGCCAGCGGGAACATCAACCCCGACCGCACCGCGCCCAGCATGTTCGAACCGGTGCACGGCTCGGCGCCGGACATTGCCGGTCAGGGGAAGGCCGACCCGACGGCCACGATCCTCTCGGTCGCCCTATTGCTCGACCACCTCGGGCTCAACGATGAGGCGCGCCGGGTGGAACAGGCCGTGACAACCGACCTCGCCGACCGCGAAACCTCCGCACGGTCCACCGCCGACATCGGTGACGCCATCGCCGCCCGGCTCTGACGCGGGTCGGCAGGCCGAATCGAGCGCGCAGTAGGCTGACCAGTAGCTCACGCGACGTCGTCGTCGCCCCAACGAAAGGTCCGCACGACATGGCTCTGCAGTTCGACGTTCAGCGCAACCAGAGCCCGGTGAGTGAGCACGAGCGGACCGCGATTCTGGCCGACCCTGGATTCGGTTCCCACTTCACCGACCACATGGTCACCGCCACCTGGCGCAAGGACGAGGGGTGGAGCCAGGGGCGCGTCCAGGCATACGGACCGATCCAGCTCATGCCCAGCGCGGCCGTCCTGCACTACGCCCAAGAGATCTTCGAGGGTCTGAAGGCCTACCGGCACGAGGACGGCTCGGTGTGGTCCTTCCGGCCGGAGGCGAACGCCGCCCGCATGGCCAAAAGCGCGACGCGTCTGGCGCTTCCGGTCCTGCCGACCGAGGACTTCCTTGCCTCCCTCAGGGCGCTGGTCGCGGCGGATGAACCGTGGGTTCCGGCATACGGCACCGGCGAGACCAGTCTGTATCTGCGTCCCTTCATGTATGCCTCGGAAGCCTTCCTGGGGGTGCGTCCGGCCAACGAGGTGACCTACAGCGTGATCGCCTCACCAGCGGGCGCCTACTTCGCCGGCGGGTTGAAGCCGGTGCGGCTGTGGATCTCCGCCGGCTTCGCCCGGGCTGGTGAGGGCGGTACCGGGGCGGCCAAGTGCGGGGGAAACTACGCCTCGTCCCTCGCCGGGCAGCTGGAGGGTCTGGAGCACGGGTGCGACCAGGCGGTCTTCCTCGACTCCTCGACCCACACCTACATCGAAGAACTCGGTGGGATGAACCTCTTCTTGGTAACCAAGGACAACGAGCTGGTCACTCCGGAACTGACCGGATCGATCCTCGAAGGCGTCACGCGAGACTCCGTACTGCAGCTGGCCAAGGAACTCGGCCTGGACCCGCAAGAGCGTCGGATCCCGATCGCCGAGTGGAAGGAAGGCGTCGCCTCGGGCGATATCAAGGAGATCTTCGCCTGCGGCACGGCCGCGGTCATCACGCCCGTCGGTGAACTCGTCTGGGACGGTGGCAGCGCCCCGTCCACCGCCGGGGATGCGGGCGGCGACGTCACCCGAGCCATCCGGCAGCGGCTGCTGGACATCCAGTACGGGCGCGTCGACGACACCCACGGGTGGCTGACTCGGCTCGCCTGACCCGACCCGGGCAGGACAATCAGGGTATGCCGGGGGTCGGGTCTGCATCGGGGGTGGAGCCTCCGGGATTGGTCGCCAGCGACCTCGACGGCACCCTCGTGCGCAGTGACGGATCCATCAGCGCCGACACGGTGGCCGTCTGGAATGCCCTGCCTAGGTCAGGGATCGAATCTGTCCTGGTCACCGCGCGTCCCCCACGGTGGTTGCATGACCTCGCCGACATGGTCGGCCCGCGCGGAGTGGCGCTGTGCGGCAACGGGGCGTTCGTCTATGACGTGACCTCCCGGCGCCTGCTGGCGAGCACGAGCTTCGAGGTCGCGATCCTGACCGACCTGCTGTCCGCCCTGCGCCACGCCATCCCCGGGGTGGCGTTCGCAGCGGAGCGTGGCGACGGGCCGTTGTTCGAGGAGGGCTTTCTCGACCCTCATCGGGAGGCCGCCGACGTCGGCCCCACGCTCGGACGTCTTGAGGAGAGCGGGCTCGGCGGAGTCGGCAAGCTGTTGGCGCTCGCTCCATCACTGCCCACGGCCCAGTTCTTCGCCAGCGCCGAGCAGGTGATCGGCGACCGAGGACAACTGGCCTATTCCGGCGCGCCGGGACTGCTCGAGGTCAACCCGGCTGGGTTGACCAAGGCAGCGGCGCTGGCCGCCTGGTGCGCCGGACTGGGGATGCCGGCGAGCCGGGTCTGGGCCTTCGGGGACATGCCCAACGACCTGGACATGCTGGCTTGGGCCGGTCGGGGCTACGCCGTGGCCAATGCCCACCCCGAGGTCATCCGGGTCGCGTCGCACATCTGCCCGAGCAACGACGAGGACGGAGTTGCCACCACGCTGGCACCCTTCGTGGCGGCGTGACGGGCGCGGATGTCGCATTCCTTCCCGTTGCATGCTTGTGACAAAAAGGTTTGATCCAGAACCATTGACACGATGGGGCATCGGGTGTTTCCTAGGGCCCTACCTTCAGGTGGTGTGGACCATATGGTTCAGACCCAGACCGCAAAGAGGTGTCAGTGAGCGAATCGACAACTGCGTCCGCGTCCGCGGACGAGGCACGACTTGCCGAGCTTGGCTATAAGCAAGAACTCCATCGGGGCATGAGCGGCTTCTCCAACTTCGCCGTCTCCTTCTCGATCATTTCGGTACTCGCCGGCTGTATCACGACCTACTACCTGGCCATGGACGCCGGTGGGCCCATTGTGATCTCGATCGGTTGGCCCTTGGTTGGGATCTTCGTGCTTTGCGTTGCCCTGGCGATGGCCGAGGTGTGCTCGGTCTTCCCCACCGCCGGCGGGCTGTATTTCTGGGCCGGTCGACTCGCCCGACGCAACAAGCGGGTCTGGGCCTGGTATGTCGGTTGGTTCAACTTCCTTGGAGAGGTTGCGGTCACGGCCGCCATCGACTACGGCGCCGCCGTGACCTGGATGGCGCTGCTCAACCTCGTCTTCGGTGTGGACGTCAGCCTGACGTCGACCTTTGTCGCCTTCCTGGTGATCATCGCCCTGCACGGTTTGCTCAACACCTTCGGTGTCAACCTCGTCAAGGTGCTCTCCAACGTCAGCGCCTGGTGGCACATCGTCGGGGTGGCCATTATCGTGCTCATCCTCTGGCTTATCCCGGACCAGCACCAATCGCTCTCCTGGACGTTTACCGAGTTCAAGAACAACACCGGGTTCGACGCGACGTTCATCGGTATCCCTTACGCGTTCCTCGTCGGTCTGCTCATGGCGCAGTACACCTACACCGGATACGACGCGTCGGCCCACGTCGCCGAAGAGACGGTCGATGCCTCGACGCAGGCACCCAAGGGCATCGTTCGCAGCGTCTGGGTCTCCATCATCGCCGGGTGGGTCCTCCTGGTCTCGGTCACCGCAGCGATTCAGGACTACGACGTCCAGCGCGACACCGCAACGGGCCTCCCGCCGGCGCAGATCTTCATCGATGCCGCCGGGCAGACGCTGGGCGAATTCATGGTCCTCATTGCTGCCGTCGCCCAGTTCTTCTGCGGAATGGCCTCGGTGACCGCGAACTCACGCATGTCGTATGCCTTCTCCCGGGACAACGCGTTGCCGGGCTCACGGTGGTGGTCAAAGGTCAACCCACGGACGGGGACACCGACGAACTCCATCTGGTTCTGCGTGTTCTGGTCCGTGGTGCTCACCGTGCCCGCGCTGTTCAGCCTGACGGCATACGCCGCGGTGACCTCGATCGCCGTCATCGGGCTCTACATCGCCTATGTCGTGCCGGTCTACCTACGGCGAACGAATCCCGACTTCCAGCCGGGACATTGGAACCTGCGAGGCTGGAGCGCACCCATTGGCTGGATCGCCATCGTCTGGGTCGTCATCATCGTGGTCCTGTTCATGCTGCCCCAGTACGCCCCCGGGACCTGGGGTGACGCGACCTTCAACTACGCGCCGATCGCCGTGGGTGTCGTACTCATCTTCGCGACCGCCATGTGGTTCGCCGTCGGACGGCGGCACTTCATGCGGGACGTCCCAGAGGGCCACGACACCCGTCCGGCGGCGGAGATATTCGAGGATCGGGCCCCGGAGGCACTGTGACGCCTGGCCCCTCACCGGCGCCGCGGCGCCTGTCCGAAGCAGTCCTGCGGCCAGCCACGGGCAACGCGTTCGAGGCCACTGTGGAGCGGCTCGGGACGGCGATTCGGCTCGGAGTCTTCGTCGACGGCGAGCGCCTGCCGCCGGAGCGAGAACTCGCGGCACAGCTCCAGGTCGCTCGCAACACCCTGCGTGAGGCCATCGCGGCGTTGCGGGATTCGGGTCTCGTGGCAACCCGGCGCGGCAGAGGTGGCGGCACCATCGTCACCTATGCCGCGCCGGAACCGGGCACCGGAAAGCAGCCGGTCCGCCGCGGTGCGGCACTGCAGGATGTGCTGGACTTCCGGCGGGTCGTCGAGCCCGGCGCTGCCGGGCTGGCCGCCACCCGTGAGCTGTCCGGCGATCAACGGGCGTGGCTGGCGGCATCCCTGGCCGAGGTCGCCAGCGCCCCGGACACCGGAGGACATCGGCTGGCCGACAGTCGACTCCATCTGGCTATCGCCACCTTGTCCGGGTCGCCCATGCTCATCGAAGCGGTGGCCCGCGCCCAGGCGGCGCTCGGCGAACTGCTAGCCGCGATCCCGGTGCTCCGGCCCAATATCGAGCACAGCACCGACCAACACGACATCATCGTCGGGGCCATCCTTGCCGGGGATCCCGACACCGCCCGATCAGCCATGGAAGAACACTGCGATGCCACCTCGGCGCTGCTTCGCGGCCTGATCGGCTGAACCATCCGCAAACCCCGGCCAGTTAAGGAGCCACCATGACCACCGCCCGCCGCCCCGGGCCGCCTGAGCTGACCTTGGACCAGCTGCGCCTCGACATCGAATCAGGCCAGGTCGACACGGTCATCGTCGCGTTCACCGACATGCAGGGGCGATTGACCGGGAAACGGTTGTACGGCCAGTTCTTCCTCGACGAAGTCCTCCAGCACGGCACGGAGGGGTGCAACTATCTGCTCGCGGTCGATGTCGAAATGAACACCGTCGACGGGTATGCCATGTCCTCCTGGGAGCGCGGCTATGGCGACTTCTCCTTCGACCTCGACCTATCCACCCTGCGCCGCACCCCGGGCCAACCCAACTCGGCGACCATCCAATGCGACCTGACCTGGCTCGACGGGTCCGGCCCGGTCCGGCCCTCGCCGCGCCAAATCCTCAAGGCCCAGGTGGAGGCCGCCGCGGAGGCCGACCTCGTGGCATACGCGGGGACGGAACTGGAGTTCATCGTTTTCGAGGACACCTACGAGGCCGCCTGGGACGCCGGCTATCGGGGTCTGACCGGGGCGAACCGCTACAACGTGGACTATTCCATCGTCGGCGGGACCGTTGTTGAGCCTTTGCTGCGGGAGATCCGCAACGAGATGTATGCCGCCGGCGTGGTCGTCGAAGGCGCCAAGGGGGAGTGCAACCTCGGCCAGCACGAGATCGCCTTCCTCTACGACACCGTCGTACGAACCTGCGACAACCACGTCATCTACAAGACCGCCGCGAAGGAACTGGCCCGCAAACATGGGCAGTCGCTGACGTTCATGGCCAAGTTTGACGAGCGGGAGGGCAACTCCTGCCACATTCACCTCTCGTTGCGTGGCGTCGACGGGTCGATGGCCTTCACCGATCCCACCCGCGAGAACGGGCATTCGGCCCTGTTCGATTCCTTCATCGCTGGGCTGTTGGCAACCATGCGCGACTTCGCCTACTTCTACGCGCCGAACGTCAATTCGTACAAGCGATACCAGCCGGGGTCGTTTGCGCCGACCGCGGTTGCCTGGGGCCACGACAATCGCACCTGCGCCCTGCGGGTCGTCGGCCACGGCGCCGGGATGCGGGTGGAGAACCGGGTACCCGGAGGGGACGTCAACCCCTACCTGGCGGTGGCCGCCATGATGGCCGGGGGGTTGTACGGCATCCGTCACCACATGGAACTCGAACCGGAGCTGGTGGGGAATGCCTATACGGCGGATGTCGAGCACGTGCCGACCACGCTCGCCCAGGCCCGCAACCTCCTTGTCGCCTCAACGATCGCCCGAGAGTGCTTCGGCGAGGACGTCGTGGCGCACTACGTCAACGCCGCCGACGTGGAACTTGCCGCGTTCAACGCCGCCGTGACCGACTGGGAACGTTTCCGCAGTTTCGAACGCATGTAGCCCTAGGGAGCATCCTCGATCCCAGCCACCCACCACAAGCGAAACGGAAGTCTTGCGTGAACCACGACGTCATCAACCCGGCCACCGAGCAGATCGTCACCAGCATCGACCTGGTTGGAGGGCTGGAAACCGATGCCGCCATTGCCCAGGCCGTGGGGGTCGGTCCACAATGGCGGGCCATGGCGCCGGCCGATCGGGGGTTGCTGCTGCGCCGCTTCGCCGACGAGGTCGATGCGCACCGTGAGGAGTTGGCCCAGCTAGAGGTGGCCAACTCCGGGCACACCATCGGCAACGCCCGGTGGGAGGCAGGTAACGTGCGTGATGTCCTCAGCTACTACTCGGCGGCGCCGGAACGCGCCTTCGGACGGCAGATCCCCGTCGGCGGCGGAGTGGACCTGACGTTCAAGGAACCCATCGGCGTCGTCTCGATCATCGTTCCGTGGAATTTCCCCATGCCGATCGCCGGGTGGGGCCTCGCGCCGGCGTTGGCGGCCGGGAACACGGTCGTGCTCAAGCCGGCAGAGCTCACCCCGCTAACCGCCATGCGGCTGGCCCAGTTGGCGCTGGAGGCAGGGATCCCGCCAGGTGTCTTCACCGTGCTGCCCGGCAAGGGATCGGTCGTGGGCGAGCGCTTCGTCACCCACCCGGACGTGGGCAAGGTGTGCTTCACCGGGTCGACAGCCGTGGGCCAAGGCATCATGCGCAAGGCCGCTGACCAGCTGAAACGAGTCACCCTTGAGTTGGGCGGCAAGTCCGCCAACATCGTCTTCGCCGATGCCGACCTCGACCTGGCAGCGGCGGCCGCACCGATGAGCTTCTTGGACAACGCTGGGCAGGACTGTTGCGCCCGCAGCCGCATCCTCATCCAGCGCTCCGCCATGGATGCCTTCATGGAACGTTTCGAAGTGGCCATCAAGGGGGTTGTCGTCGGCGACCCGACCCAGGATGGCACCGCTATGGGGCCACTCATCTCGTCCGGGCAACGGGAGATCGTGCGTGGCTTCCTCGCCGGGGCCGCATCCAAGGGTGCAGCTGGCGCCCCCCAGGTGGCGTTCGCTGGCACCGCACCGGAGGGCCCCGGCTACTGGTTCCCGCCGACCGTTGTGCTGGCCGAGGACACAACGGACCGCTGCTGGCGGGAAGAGATCTTCGGGCCGGTCGTTTCGGTCATGCCCTTCGATGACGAGGACGAGGCGGTCCGGCTAGCCAACGACACGGCATACGGACTGTCCGGCTCAATCTGGACCCGTGACGTCGGGCGGGCCCTTCGGGTGGCGCGGGCGGTGCAGGCGGGCAACCTTTCGGTGAACAGCCATTCATCGGTGCGCTATTCGACCCCGTTCGGCGGGTTCAAACAGTCCGGAATCGGGCGCGAACTCGGCCCGGATGCCCTCGATGCCTTCACCGAGACCAAGAACGTCTTTATCGACACCACACACTAAATCAGGAAAGGTAGATCCCCACCATGGCTGGACGACTTCAGGGCCGAGTGGCCGTCGTCACCGGCGGATGCTCCGGCATCGGCCTGGCGACAGTGCGCAGATTCGCGCAGGAAGGAGCCAAGGTCGTCATCGGCGACCTGTCCGACGAGGTCGGGGCGCGTATTGCCGACGAGGTCGGGGGCACGTATGCCCACTGCGACGTGACGAGCGCAGCGGACGTCGACGCCTTGTTCGCGACGGCACAATCGACCTACGGAAGCGTCGATATCGCCTTCAACAACGCCGGGATTTCCCCGCCGGAGGATGACTCCATCCTCGACACCGACCTGGACGCCTGGCGGAAGGTGCAAGAGGTCAACCTCACCAGCGTCTATCTGTGCTGCAAGGCGGCCCTGCCCTACATGATCGACCAGGGCCGCGGTTCGATCATCAACACGGCCTCATTCGTCGCGGTCATGGGCGCCGCCACTTCGCAGATCTCCTACAGCGCGTCCAAGGGCGGTGTGTTGTCGATGACGCGCGAACTCGGTGTGCAATTCGCCCGCCAGGGGATTCGGGTCAATGCGTTGTGTCCTGGACCGGTGAACACCCCGTTGCTTCAAGAACTGTTCGCCAAGGATCCGGAGCGGGCGGCCCGGCGGCTCGTGCATATCCCCATGGGCCGATTCGGTGAACCCGAGGAGATGGCCAATGCAGTGCTGTTCCTCGCCTCGGACGAATCGTCGTTCATGACCGCTTCGACCTTCCTCGTCGACGGCGGCATTTCCGGCGCCTACGTCACCCCGCTCTAGGCCCACCACGAAGTGCCCATGCAATCTCGGACGCCGATCGTTGGCGTGAGCTGCTATGTCGAACCGGTGGACCGGGCGCCGTGGATGGCGCAACGTTCGGCGGTGCTGCCCGTCGACTACGTCCGGCACGTCATGGCCGCCGGCGGCGTTCCCGTGCTCCTGCCTCCGACCGGCCAGAACGGCGACCCGCTGGCGCTCGCGGCCGCGAGTGTGCTGGAGCGGCTCGATGCCCTGATCCTCGCCGGCGGGGCGGACATCGAATCCACCCGGTATGGCGCCGACCCCGATCGACGTGCCCAAGAGGCACGGGCGGACCGGGACGATTGGGAACTGGCGTTGGCTGCCGGGGCTGTTGCCAGGGACCTGCCCGTGCTGGGGATCTGTCGCGGCATGCAGGTGCTTGCCGTGGCCGACGGCGGTTCCCTCGTGCAGCACCTGCCCGACCTGGTCGGTCACGACGACCATTCCCCGGAGGTGGGGGTGTTCCGCACTCACCGTGTGAGCATCGTTGCTGACACCAGGCTGGCCTCGATCCTCGGCGACGAGGTGGTGGACGTGCCGACCTATCACCATCAAGCGGTCCTCGCTTCCTCGCTGGCGGGCTCAACCTGGCGTGCGGCGGCGTGGCATACGGACGGGACGTTGGAGGCCATGGAGGACCGCAGCGGGCGGTTCCGACTGGCCGTGCAGTGGCATCCGGAAGCAGGCAGCGATCCGCGCTTGTTCCATGCCCTGGTCAGCGCCGCGGGTGAGCACTGAGCAGCTGGCCCGGGACCCTGGCCGACGCCCCAGGCCGGCTGCGGCGGATGACCTCCACCAGCGGCGAGCGCCAACCGCACCTGCCGGTTCCGTTGCGTACCGACCTAACCCGCCCTGGTCGGCGAGAGTGGGCATACGTGAGCACAGTGGGCGTCAGGGCGGCCCGGTTCGCCGCGAACGCCCACACTGAGCGTCACTGGTTCGCTGGTCCACACGCGCTGCGGGGACTGGTCGGCTGTGCACAGCGTGAATCCGGCCGATGGCGCAATGGACCTGCGATAGCCATCGTGGGCGACATGCAACCGGCTATCAGGGAACTTATGGCGGCACACCACGGGGTCGTCGTCACACAAACGATCAAGCGGATCGGTGGTGACCGCACCGAGTTGGCCAGGCTGGTCCGCGCTGGTGACCTCGTGCGGCTCAGCCGTGGCGCGTATGCCGATTCCCGGGTATGGGAGGAGAGCGCCTCACACGCTCGCTACGTGCTGCGATGCCGGGCTGCCGCGTTGGCTCGACCGGGATCGGTGCTTGCTGGCCATGCCGCGTTAGCCGTCCTGGGTCTGCCGCTGTTCGGGGTCGACCTGCGCAGGATCGACCTGATGGCTCCGGTGAACAGCCGGTTCCGTCGCAACGGCATCGTCATCGCTCCGCTGTCGGTGGAAGCCATCACCGGGGTCGAGGGCCTGAGCGTGGTCGCGCCGGCCCAGGCCATCGTCACGGTGACTACCAGGTCGGGTCTGGCATCGGGCCTCGTTGCTGCGGATGCCGCCGTGCACCGAGGGATTGTCCATCTCAGCGACATCGAGCGTCTCTCCCCGCCACCGCGCCGCCCCGGGCACCGAAGGGTCGCACGAATGCTGGCCTTGGTCGACCAAGCCTGCGAATCGCCCGGAGAAACGCGGACCCGTCTCCTGTTGCATGGCCTGGGCTGGCAGGTCCGCTCCCAGGTGGTGCTGCGCCGCCGAGGCACATTCGTCGCCAGGGTCGACTTCCTTATCGAGGACACTGTCGTCGTGGAATTCGATGGCAGGTGAAGTATGAGGGCGCTCACGGGAAGGATGCTCTCGTGGCGGAGAAGCTGCGCGAGGATGCCATCCGGGAGCCTGGCTTCGGGATGGTCCGACTGACATGGACGGATCTGCGGCGTCCCGAGGTGGTTGCGGCTCGCGTTCGAGAACAGCTTCGCCGGGCGCGGTGAGTTGCCAGAGTCGCCCGATGTGGGCATACGTGGCGAGGTTGGGTGCCGTGGTGGCCACGCGCTCACCGATTGACCACATTGGACGTTGGGGGACCGATGTGACAGGCTGAGCCCGTGACATCCGACAAGGCGGCCCCGCGGCATCCCAGCCCTGGGGCGTTCATTATTGACTAGCGCGACGAGGCCCTTCTCGTCGCGCAGACCTCCCGCACTCGGGGGGTCTTTTCGTTTGTGTGACCACACGTCACGCGGGCGGCGGCGGTAGGGGAGGATAGGGCGTCGGGCCATAAGGAACACCCACCTGGCGGCCCACACCAGGCCAATCGACAGGGGGCCAACCGACGTTGCCTTCGTCGCACCATCGCGACCGAGCATTCGAGGAACCAGCGACATGAGCACCTTGCACGTCTACGACACCACTCTGCGCGACGGCGCGCAGCAGGAGGGGCTGAATCTATCCGTCGTGGACAAGCTGGCCATTGCCAAGCATCTGGATGACCTGGGGGTGGGATACATCGAGGGTGGCTGGCCAGGCGCGAACCCGAAGGACACGGAGTTCTTTGCCCGGGCGGCGCGGGAGTTGACCCTGACCAACGCGACCCTCGCCGCGTTCGGCGCGACTCGACGGGCCGGGGGCAGCGCGGAGCGCGACCCCCTTGTGCGAGCCCTGCTCGATAGTCAGGCCAGCGTGGTCACCCTGGTGGCGAAGTCCCATCTAGGGCATGTCGAGCGTGCCCTGCGAACCACGGCAGCAGAAAACCTGGACATGATCCGCGACACGGTGGCCTTCCTCACCAAGGAGGGACGACGCGTCTTCCTCGATGCGGAACACTTCTTCGACGGTTACCGGGACAACCGGGCGTATGCCCTGGAGTGTGTCCGCGCGGCCGTCGAATCCGGGGCCGAGGTGGTCGCCCTGTGCGACACGAATGGGGGGATGCTGCCGAGCGAGGTCTCCGACGTCGTCTCCGACGTCCTCCAGGCCACCAGTGCGCCGCTGGGGATCCACTGCCACAACGACACCGGCTGTGCCGTGGCCAACTCCATGGCTGCGGTCGACGCCGGGGTCATCCATATCCAAGGCACCGTCAACGGCTACGGCGAGCGGACCGGGAACGCCGACTTGCTCACGGTGGTGGCGAACTTACAGATCAAACAGGGATTGGACCTCGTGCCGCCGCACTTGATGGCCGAGGCCACCCGGCTGGCGCACTCCATTGCCGAAGTCACGAACGTGCCGCCCTACAGCCGCCAGCCGTATGTCGGGTCCTCCGCTTTCGCGCACAAGGCGGGGCTGCATGCCAGCGCCATCAAGGTCGACCCCGATCTCTACCAGCACATCGACCCCAAACTCGTCGGGAACGACATGCGCATGCTCGTCTCCGACATGGCCGGCCGGGCCTCCATCGAGCTGAAGTCCCGCGAACTCGGTTTCGACCTCGACCCGGCTAGGCCCGACGATGCCGAAACCCTCCGGAGGGTGTTGGCCATCGTCAAAGACCTAGAACAGCGCGGCTACACCTTCGATGCGGCAGACGCCTCCTTCGAGCTCTTGCTCCGCCGCGAGCTCGGCCAGTTGCCGGCCTACTTCGAGGTGGAATCGTGGCGAGTCATCACCGACCGGCGTGACGGTGACGAAGCCCTGTCGGAGGCGACCGTGAAGACCCGGGCGGGAGGCCGACGGATCGTGGCCACCGGCGAAGGCAACGGACCGGTCAACGCACTGGATCATGCGCTGCGAGAGACGCTGCTCCCGGCATACCCGGAGTTGGCCACCCTGGAACTCATCGACTACCGAGTGCGCATCCTCGACGCCGCTCACGGCACCGATGCGGTGACGCGAGTCCTCATCGAAACCTCCGATGGGTCGACGTCCTGGCAAACCATCGGGGTGGCGGCCAACATCGTCGAAGCGTCCTGGGCGGCCCTGGTCGACGGCGTGACCTACGGCCTCCTGGTTGCCGCGGTCCCCATCCGTTGACGCCGGTTGCCCAGGACGAGCTCTGGGCCCCACTAGGGTGAGGACGTGAACCAGCCCGAGATCTCCGCTGTCCGGGTCGAGCTGGTTGCCGTCGTCATGGCCGTGGAAGCGGACCGGCCACGGGTCCTCTCGTCCGGGGACCCGCTGCAGCTGCCAGCCGGCCCGTTGCGCGATGACCAGGCGTCTTTGCAGGCCAGCGTTCGCGAATTCGTTCTCCAGCAGGCCGGCCACCGGCTCGGATTCGTCGAACAGCTGTACACCTTCGCCGATGCCGGGCGCGCAGCGGCCGCCCCGGATGCCGGAGCTGACCGCGAGGTCTCCATTTCCTATCTGGGCTTGACCCGCCCGGGTTCCACCTCGGCGTGGACGGACATCTACGACGTGCTGCCCTGGGAGGACCGGCGTGGCCGGACCGGGTTGGCTGCCGAGCGTCGAGAGCACATGCTCGAGGCGCTCACCGCCTGGGCGGCCGGACCGAAGGACAGCGGCCCCGGCGGCATACGACTCGAGACGGGCGAGACATCGCATCCGGCTGCGGCAGGCGCCGGCAGGGCATCGCGGGTGGACTTCCTTTTCGGCCGAGACGGGCATCCGTGGCGCCCCGAAATGGCGCTGCAACGCTACGAACTGCTCTGGGAGGCCGGGCTGGTTCCCGAGTCCGGGGACGCTGCTGTCGCCTCGCTCACCGGACCAGCCATGTATGCCGATCATCGCCGGATCCTGGCCACGGGACTGGCCCGGCTGCGGGCAACGCTGCAGTATCGGCCCGTCGTGTTCGAGCTCGTTCCAGAAAGCTTCACCCTCGGTCGGCTCCAGGAGGTGGTGGAGGCGCTGGCGGGCAACACCGTGCATACGCAGAACTTCCGTCGAGTCGTCGAGAACCAACACGGCCTCGTCGAACCCACCGGTGCGGTCGAGCCCCGCACCGGTGGGCGGCCGGCCCGGCTGTACCGGTTCCGCCGGTCCGTTTTCACCGAGCGCGACCTGGTCGGCACCAAGCTGCCGGTACACCGCAGCCGGTGAGACGTCCGTCCACGGCGTGACCCGAGGAATGGACATGTGGGCAGGACGCGTTATCATAGACGTCAGATTTGCTCACTCTGAGAAAAAGGATGTGCGAGATGAGCGTGGGGACCCGACTTGATCTTGACGCCATTCACAAGCGGCTGCGCGACATCGTTCCGGATGTGGAGTGGGCGACGTTCGTCGAGGACATCATTGTCATCGACGAGCTCAAGCGTGAGCACAACGCCGTCATCTTGGCCCACAACTACATGACGCCGGAGATCTTCCACGGGGTGGCCGATATCAGTGGTGATTCCCTCGCGTTGGCTCGCGAGGCGCAGAATGTGCAGGCCGACACCATCGTCTTGGCCGGTGTGCACTTCATGGCCGAGACCGCCAAGCTGCTCAACCCGGCCAAGCGCGTCCTCATCCCGGATCTGCGTTCAGGCTGCTCGTTGGCCGAGTCCATCACCGCTGCGGACATCCGCGATCTGCGCGCGGCGCACCCGGGCGCGCCCGTCGTCACCTATGTCAACACCTCAGCTGAGGTCAAGGCCGAAAGTGACATCTGCTGCACGTCGGGGAACGCGGTCAAGGTCATCGAGTCCCTTGGTGTCGAGGAGGTCATCATGATCCCCGACCAGTACCTCGCCCGGAACATCGCTGCCCAGACCGGGGTCGCCGTCGTCACCCACCCGGGAGCCTGCGAGGTCCACGAACGGTTCACGCCGCTGGACATTGTCGAGATCCGCCAGGGCCACCCCGGCGTCACCGTGCTGGCCCACCCCGAATGCCCTCCGGAGGTCGTTGCCGAGGCGGACTTCGCCGGATCAACAGCGCAGATGCAGCGCTATGTTGAGACCGAGCAGCCGGCCACCGTCGCCCTGATCACCGAGTGCTCGATGAGCGACAACGTGGCGGCCGACAACCCCGGGGTCAAGTTCATCCGGCCGTGCAATCTGTGCCCGCACATGAAGCGCAACACTCTCAAGACCATCCGGGCGAGCCTGGAGAACGGGCAGCACGAAGTCACCGTGGACCCCTCGGTGGCCGCACCCGCGCGACGCGCCATCGAGCGCATGTTGGAGGTGTTCTAAAGATGACTGCTTCGTCGGCACCGCTCGTGCCGGTCATCGTCGGCTCGGGGCTGGCCGGGCTCACGGTCGCCCGCGCCCTGGCACCCAACCGCTGCATCCTCGTGACCCCCGAAAAGATCACCCAGGGGGCGGCCAGCATGTTCGCGCAAGGGGGCATCTCGGCGGCGCTGGCGAAGGACGACTCCCCGAGCCTGCATGCGCAGGACACCCTCAAGGCCGGTGCGTATGCCGGTGACCGGCGAACCATCACCCGGATCACCGACGCAGCCCCCGACGTCGTGCGCCGCCTGTCCAATCTCGGCGTGCCATTCGACGTGGAGCCGGACGGCGACTTCGACCTCGCCCTCGAGGGCGGGCACAGCCGCCACCGCGTTGCCCACGCCGGGGACCATTCCGGCGCCACCATCACCGCGACGGTCGCCGCCAACGTCGCTCTCCTGGAGTCGGTCGAACTCTGGGAGGGCTACCTGGCCGATCGGCTTGTTCTCACCGAGCGCGGACACGTCGCCGGACTCGTGGTCATGGATGAGGCCGGCAGGGAAAGCACCATTACCACCGACCGGGTCGTGTTGGCCACCGGCGGCGTCGGTGGGCTGTTCCCGCAGACGACCAACCCGTTGACCGCGCTCGGCAAGGGCGTGGCGATTGCCGCGCGCGCCGGGGCACGCATCGACGACATGCACTTGGTCCAGTTCCACCCCACCGGGCTGGACGTCGGGCGCGATCCGATGCCCCTGCTCACCGAAGCGCTACGCGGCGCCGGGGCGGTCCTGCTCGCCGACGGGAAGCGATTCGTCGAGGAGTTGCAACCTCGAGACGTCGTGTCGGCGGCGGTGTGGGAGCAGCTTCAGGCCGACCGGAAGGTCTACCTCGACGCCCGGGGAGTACACGATGTGCTGCAGCGCTTCCCTTCGGTCGCGGCGCTGTGCGCAGAGTCCGGCCTCGACCTGGCCAACGACCTACTCCCGGTCCGCCCAACGCTGCACTACTTCATGGGCGGGATCACCGCCGATGCCCGGGCACGGACCTCGGTGCCTGGCCTGTATGCCGTGGGGGAGACCTCCCGGACCGGCCTGCACGGGGCGAACCGACTGGCCAGCAACAGCCTGCTCGAGGCCGTTGTGACCGGTGAGGCGGCCGCAGCGGACCTGGTCAGTGTGGATGTCGCCCACTGGCGGGCCGATGTCCCGCACGCCGACCCGGCCACGAGGCGTTCGCTGGGTACGTCGATCAACGCGCCACGTATGCCGCTGGGGCAGGTTCGTGCCATCCTCGGTCAGTCCTGCGGTGTGCTGCGCGACGCGCCGACGCTGTTGGCCGCTTTGGCCCAGCTGGAGCCCCACACGGGTGAGGATGCGGCATACGTCGGCTGGCTGATCGCCCACTCGGCGTTGACCCATCCGCACAGCGTCGGGGCCCACCGCCGGACCGACGACCCGAGCCGAACCCTCCTCGAGGCTCCCGCGTGAGCACGAAGCAGGAGATCGACCGGGTCATTGCCACGGCCCTGCTCGAAGACCTCGGGCCGGTGGGTGACGTGACCACGCTGGTCACCGTGTCCGCAGAAGCCACGGGGGCGGCCGATATCGTTGCGAGAGAGGCGGGTGTGCTCTCGGGGTGTGACGCTGCGCAGGCAGCCTTCCGGGCAGTCGATCCGTCGACGAGGGTGACCTGGCATGTGCACGATGGGGGTGCCTTGGCGCCCGGGACACAAGTGGCGACGATCGAGGGAGCCTCCCGCGCGATCCTCACCGGCGAGCGGACCGCGCTGAACCTGCTCGGGCACCTGTCGGGCATTGCCACTCGCACCGCCGGATTGGTCGGACTGGTCGAGGGGACGTCGGCGCGGATCATCGATACGCGCAAGACGACCCCGGGGTTGCGCTCGCTGGAGAAGGACGCCGTGGTCCATGGCGGTGGCGCTAACCACCGGTTCGGTCTCTATGACGCCATCCTCGTCAAGGACAACCACATCGCCCTCGGCGGGGGGCTGCACCGTGTGCTGGAGCGGCTCGCCGAACGAGCAGGTCACCTGACCCCGGTGGAGATCGAGGTGGACACCCTCGACCAGCTACAGGTCGTGCTCGCCTTCGACGCCGATCGAATCGCCGCTGGTCAGCGTCCCGTGGTCACCGCGGTCCTGTTGGATAACATGACACCCCAGCTCGTCGCGGCCGGAGTGGAGCGCGTCCGCACCCATCCGGCCCCGGTTGTTGTCGAGGTCTCTGGCGGAGTCACCGAGGCGACAGTGGTCGCGTTGGCGAAGGCGGGACCAGACGTCATCTCCCTAGGGGCGCTGACTCACAGCGTCCGTAACCTCGACCTCGGTCTAGACCACCACGGGTAGCCAGGCCGCAATGCGCTGTCCAGGGCGATCATTCGCTCGCTAGGAGCTGATCGCATATGTCGATGAGTCGCTGACGTATGCCGTTGCTCGCCTGCGCTAGCTCCGCCTGCCGCCGGCGGAACTCGGCCTTGCCCGAGGGGGTCTCGATGGCGAGCGGTTCGACGCCGAGGTCGGTGAGCTCGTAGGGAGAGGCTTCCATGTCGAGTCGGCGGGAGGCCAGCGCGTGCTCGAAGGCGTCGCCGGTCAGCTCCGAGGGGATGGCCGGCGCGAGCTTGAACGCCCACTTGTAGAGGTCCATCCCGGCGTGAAGGCAGCCGGGCTGCTCCATCTCCGCCTGAGTCTCCGGGGTCGGACGCAGGGTGTTGCGTGGTGCGGCGTCGGGAGTGAAGAACCGGTAGGCATCGAAGTGGCTGCATCGGATGTCGTGACCTTCCACGACCTGATCGGTGCCGGCGGCACCAAACCGCAGCGGCCACCCGGCGTGCCGGAGTTGCTCGGCAGGAAGCCGATAGACCATGGCCCACTCGTGCAAGGCAAAGCACCCCAGCCGGGCCGGCCGGTCCAGGGAAGCGCGAAGGAGGTGGTGAACGAACCGGACGGCGTCACCGCGGGCGGCCATGAAACCCCGAACGTCCATCCTGACGTGTCCCGCGGCGTTGGTGGCGTAGTGGGTCCAGCCTGCGCGCGGCATACCCGCGGCCCCGTCGAGGGCCACCCCCGGCCCGGGATGCCATCGACGCAGCTTGGCCGGGGTGTGGTTGTAGTAGACGAAGAGGAAGTCCTCGATCGGATGCTTGACGCCCTGCCTGCGTCGAGAGGTATGTCCGGCGGTCAGAGTGTCGATGCGGGCCTCGTGGGCAGCCACTCGGGCCCGCCACGACCCGGGGGAGAGGAGGACATCCGGGCGACTCACATCGGCCACCGTAGCCGGTGGCGCGACAGCCCCGCAGATAGGCTGGGTCGAGATCGTGGGTGGCCCGCTGCTTGTGCCGAAACTGGTCGGCCACCCCCGCGCACGGATGAGGAGCACGAGGTGGGGTTTCCCGAGAACGTCCTGGCCAGGGATGAGCAGGTGGTCAAAGAACTGCACCCGCATTGGCTGACCGTGGTCGTGCCTGCGCTGGTGGGGCTGGTGATTGCGAGCGCCGTCATCGCGGCGGTTGTCCTCACCCCGGACACCGGCAACTGGAACATCCTGCAGGCCGTGGTGCTCGCGGCCGGGCTCATCCTCCTGGTGTGGTCGGTGCTTGTGCCGTTCCTGCGGTGGCGGACGACGCACTACGTCATCACAAGCCACCGGGTCATGGTGCGCCGGGGCATCCTCACCAAGTCCGGTAAGGACATCGCCCTGACCAAGATCACCGACGTGGGTTTCACCCAGACGCTGCTTGATCGGCTCATCGGTGCAGGTTCGCTGCGGATCGAATCGGCCGGGGACAGCCCCGATGAGGAGCTCAAGGACATCCCCGACAGCGACGACGTGCAGCAGCTGATCAATCACCTCATCGAGGAGGACGACCTGCGTCGTCGCACCCGAGGAGCCTCGGGGACGCCCGATGGCACCTGAGCAGGTTCGCGCCGGGTATGAGCTCATGGGGGCGAGTGTGGCTGCCCGCTTGTGAACCCTGCTTCGCCTACGCCGTAGGCTGGCCGGATGCGCATCGCGAGGTTCACGACAGGTGAGGATCCAGCCTTTGGGCTGGTCGATGGAGTGGGGGAGAAGATCGCCGAGATCACCGGTGATCCGCTCTACACCAAGATCGAGCTGACCGGGGCTGTCCACGAGGTCGACGCTGTGCGCCTCCTTGCGCCGGTCATTCCCCGCAGCAAGGTCATCGGGATCGGTCGTAACTACATCGATCACGCCGCCGAAATGGGTGGAGAGCCACCGGTAGAGCCGTTGATGTTCCTCGTACCGAACACCGCAGTCGTCGGTCCGGGGGACCCGGTGGTCATGCCGCGACAGTCGAGCAACGTGCACTACGAGGGGGAATTGGCCGTCGTCATCGGACGGATGTGCCGCGATGTGGCGGCCGAGGATGCCGCGTCGGTGATCTTCGGCTATACCTGCGCCAACGACGTGACGGCGCGCGACCTGCAATCGAGTGATGGGCAGTGGGCGCGGGCCAAGGGCTTCGACACGTTTTGTCCACTGGGGCCGTGGATAGAGACCGAACTCGACCCGAGCGACCAGGCGTTGGTCACGATGCGCGACGGTGAGATCGTCCAGGACGGCAACACCGGCGACATGGTCTTCGGGGTCGCCGACCTCATTGCGTATGCCTCAGCCGCGTTCACTCTGCTGCCCGGTGACATCATCCTCACCGGTACCCCGGCCGGGGTCGGTCCGGTCACGACAGGTCAAAAGGTCAGCGTCGACATTGCCGGCATCGGCGTGTTGACCAATCCCTTCGTCGCCGCTGACTAGTGGTGTCGGTGATCCGTTCTCATCCCCCGGCTCCGCCGGCCATATCGCTGCCAGCCCGGGTGATGAGGTACTGCAGGTGGTGTTCGAGTCCCGGCGCGGGCTGGAGACCACCCCACTCCAGGTCGTGGGCGTTCTACGGCCCATCCCAGGCCCTGACAGTGGGGAGCGGGCCGTCGACCGGCGCCTCGTCGGCTCGCAAGTGATCCACCGGTGAGGTAATCCGCTGTCGCCCGGTGGGGTCGGTCCAGGTCACCCGGGCATCAGCGGTCATCGTGACCCGCCAGCGGGGTCGTTGCTTGATCCGGTGATGTCGATGGCACAGATACATGAGGTTCTCCGCCGCCGTGGGCCCGGTTGGCCACGGTCGGACGTGGTCGAGATCGCAGAATCTCGCCACAATCGTGCAGCCGGGGACGCGCCAGTGCCCATCCCGGGCACGCACGAGGTCTCGCATCGCCTTGGGCGGTACGTAACGCTCGGGCCGCGCCGCGTCCGAGACATGATCCGTTGCGGACAACTGCAAGAGAGCGCCAGTCTCCCGGTGGCATTCCGCGCGCGTAATGGTGGTCGAGGCGTCCGCGGCGACCTGTTCCAGCCACGAGCGGGAAAGCACCGTCGACCCGGAGGGCCGGCCGAAGCCGGTCACCCTGAGAAGTCCCTCGGCGGGCGCAGCTAGCTCTGAGCATGACTCCGCGTGGGCGTGAACGTGTGGGCGGGTCGGCTGCTGCGGAAGGTCGGCGAGATATGGGCGGGTCGGTGCTTCCGGAGCGATCTGTTGCTCTGGAACGGCAAGGTGCAGCGTGTAGTGGGCGGTGGTCTGGCCCATGATGAGGGCGATAAGGCCGTCGGCGCGTGCCTGGCCGATGGTCAGCTCCGGATCGGAACGTCGCAGGTCACTCGCCTTGGCGTCGACTGCCGCGTACGCCGGACCCGCCTGCTCGGCGGTGAGATGGACCTCCCAAATGTCCTTGCCGTCGACATCGCACCACCGGCGCAGGTCCCGATCGGCCCGAGCCTTGGCCTGGCGGGTCCGCACCAGCTCGGGATCGACCCGATCCAGCAATCGCTTCGTGCGCGCCCGCAGCGGCGCCGGTGGCAGCCCCGCGAGCCGATCCCCCGCCCACGTCACGACTTGGCCCGCCACGAGGTCAGCCACCTCGGGATCGGCCTCGTCCACCTCGCGCAACACGACCCCGGCCCGGTAGGCGTCCCGGACGCCATCAGCCATCGCGTCCATCAGCACCCGCGTGCGGGTCACCAATCCGACGGCGCTGGCGACGCGCTCAACGGCGACCCGGTCCGAGACGCCCAACGCTTCACTGACCAACGCCCCGGCATCAAGGCGGATATGCCCCAGACCGCGGAACTCCTCAACCAAACCCTCCGGCACGGACACGTCGTCGGTCGCGGCCAATTGCGCAGACGCCAGGGTCTGCGCGGCGGCCCACTGGTTCATCACCGCCTGAGTCACCTCGATGAGCCCGACGAGCTCAGCGGAGGTCAGATCCGTACGGCCCCGCAACGATGCCAGGGCCGCCCGCGCACGATCCGCTGCCGCGGTCGTGGCACTCCTCATCTCCGCGATGTCTGGGGCCGGCGCCGCACCCACCGCAGCAGACACGACGTAGCCCACCTCGACACCGCGCGCCCTGGAGGCTGTGGCTGTGGCATACGACCAATTCTATCGAACATACGTACGAGATGCGAGGCAATGCAAAGCCTCTGTGGACAACTCGCGGGAGCATCCCGCAGGTCACCGGACGCGACGAATCCTCAACTGAATGCCTCTGCGCGCGGCCGCTCCCTAGAATCGGCACATCATGAGCAGCTCCTTTGGCCCCGTCCGTGACCGTGTCGCTCCCTCGCCCACTGGCGACCCGCACGTCGGCACGGCATACATGTCCCTGTTCAATCTCGCGTTCGCGCGCAATCAGGGCGGTCAATTCATCCTCCGGATCGAGGACACCGACCGCGCGCGCTTTCGCCACGACAGCGAACAGCAGGTCTTCGACACCCTTCGCTGGCTCGGCCTGACCTGGGACGAAGGCCCCGACATCGGCGGCCCGTATGCCCCCTACCGCCAGTCCGAGCGGCTGGAGACCTACGCCCCGTATGCCCAGAAGCTGCTCGACACCGGGCATGCCTATCACTGTTGGTGCACCCCGGAGCGGCTCCAACAGATGCGCGAGGACCAGCAGAGGCGCAAGCTGCCCACCGGATATGACCGGCTCTGCTACGGCAAGACCAGGCAGGAGCGCGCGCAGCTGCCCGGGTTCTCGCAGACGCCCGTCGTGCGGATGTACATCCCCGACGACGCGCCCCTGGTTTTTGATGACCTCATCCGCGGCAAGGTCTCCGCGCCTCGGCCGGACGACCAGGTCATCGTCAAGACCGACGGGTTCCCCACCTATCACCTTGCCGTCGTCGTCGACGACCACGAGATGGGCATCACCCATGTCGTCCGGGGGGAGGAGTGGATCTCCTCAACGCCCAAGCACGTCCTTCTCTATCAGTGGCTCGGGCTGCCGTTGCCGGCGTTCGCGCATATGCCGCTGCTGCGCAACAGCGACAAGTCCAAGATCTCCAAGCGGAAGAACCCGGCCGCCCGGCTCACCTGGTTCCAAGAGCAGGGCTATCTGCCCGAGGCCCTGGTCAACTTCCTTGCCCTTATGGCCTATCCACCGGCAACCGGTCCGGACGGGGAGGATGTCGAGGTCTTCACCTTCGAGGTGTTCGCCCAGCGGTTCGATTGGACCAAGGTCAACCCGGTCGGGCCGATCTTTGACCTCAAAAAGCTCGACTGGCTCAACGGGGTCTATATCCGCGGTCTGGAACTTCCCGACTTCACCTCCCGGCTGCTGCCCTTCCTTCAGGCCGGGGGAGTCCTTAGGGAGAACCCGCTGCTATCCGAACTGGCCCGACTGAAGAGTGTCGCGCAGCTGGTTCAGACCCGGATCACCACCTTGTCCGAATCGGTGTCCCTGGTCGCCCCGTTCTATATCGACGATGCCGACTTGACCTGGGACGACGACGCCGTGGCTCAACTGGACGAGACGTCCCGGGGAGTCCTGGAGGCTGCCGTCGTCGCGCTCCAGGGAATCGACGACACGCGCCGGGAGATGATGCATCCGGAGACGGACTGGACCGCTGGGGTCATCGAGGCGGCGCTGCGCTCGGTGCTGGTCGACGGAATGGGGCTGAAGGCGCGGGTCGCGTTCGGGCCGCTGCGTACCGCCGTCTCCGGGGCGCGGATCAGCCCGCCGCTCTTCGAGTCGATGGAAATCCTCGGCAAGACCTCCACGCTGGCCCGGCTGGCGCGGCTGCGCGACTCCCTCATCTGAGTGCCTGCCGATTCCAGCGACGAGAGCGCCCGTATGCCGATGCGTGGCCTGCTGTTCGACCTGGATGACACGCTCATCACCACGCGATCGGCGATGATGACCGGGGTTGTCAAGGCCGTCCGGACGCTCTGGCCCCAGACCACGCCGACACGAGCCGCGGCGGCCGCACACCGGTTCCGCGAGGATCCGAGCGGGCTATTCGTGGCGTTCACGCGCGGGCACATGTCCTTTGAGCAGATGCGGGCCGAGCGCGTCGCCGACCTGGCCGACTTCCTACACGCGCGGCTGCCCAGCGAGCCGGATCGGGCCTGGGCGGCGGCATACGACGAACACTTCTTCGCCGGCTTGGCGCCGTTCGGCGATGTCGCCGAAGCGCTGACCACGGCACACGCGCACGGCCTGGCGCTCGGGGTGTTGACCAACGGATCCGGGCGCTACACCCAGGAGAAGCTGGCCGCCGCCGGGCTGACGGGGACCTTCGAGGTCGTCATCACCCGTGACACCCTGGGCGTGGGCAAACCAGCACCGGAGGTCTTTCACCATGCGTGCCGGCGCATCGGGGTGACGCCCGGCGAGTGTGCCTATATCGGTGACGAGTTCACGGTCGACCCCGTTGGTGCTCAGGACGCCGGTTTGAGTGGCCTGTGGCTTCGGCGTCAGGGGGACCCAGCCACTTCGAACGATCTTCAGGCGGCGCGGGCACGCGGCATACCGACGCCGTCATCGCTGGTCGAGGCACTCGCACTGGTCGTTGCCGCTGCGGCGTGACATCGATTTGGGGGCGTGGGGACCTGGCCGGTAAAGTTGCGCCTCGGTTCATCGACCGGGAAGCTGCGAGGCCAGACTGGGCGATATACCCCTTGGGGTATGGTGTAATTGGCAACACTAGTGATTCTGGTTCACTCATTCTAGGTTCGAGTCCTGGTACCCCAGCCACTGCGACAAGTCACTCCACCGCGATTCGGCGTATGCCGTCTCTCGCGGTAGGGTTTCGCAGTCCAAGGCCCCGTTGTGTAGCGGTCTAGCACGCCGCCCTCTCAAGGCGGTAGCGCGGGTTCGAACCCCGTCGGGGCTACCACGTGACATCGGCTCACTCCGCTCCGGAGTGAGCCGATGTGTGTTTGTGCGGATGAGTCCCGCTGGCGGAACCTACCGACGCCTCAGGCTTCTTCGGCCGCCTGCGCTTCTTGCGCTGCCGCCTGCCTGGCGAGCACCTCGGTGAGCTTGTTCGCCCCCGCCATCACGGTCGCGGCATGCAGCCGACCCGGCTGTCGGGACAGCCGCTCTATCGGTCCCGAGATGGAAACCGCAGCGATCACCCGGCCGCTGGGGGAGCGCACCGGCGCCGACACCGAGGCAACCCCCGCCTCGCGTTCGCCGACGCTTTGGGCCCAGCCACGACGACGAACCCCCGACAGCGTGGTGGCGGTAAAGGCGGCACCCTGCAGGCCCCGGTGCAGTCGGTCCGGCTCCTCCCAGGCCAACAGCACCTGGGCAGCCGATCCGGCCAGCATAGACAACGAGGCTCCGATCGGAATGGAATCACGAAGCCCGACCGGGCGCTCGGCGGCCGAGACGCAGATCCGGTGATCTCCCTGCCGCCGGAAGAGCTGGGCAGACTCGTTGGTGTGGTCGCGCAATGCGCCGAGCACCGGACCGGCCGTGGCCAGCAGACGATCCTCACCGGCCGCCGCGGCCAGTTCGCCGAGCCGGGGACCGAGGATGAAGCGACCCTGAAGGTCTCTGGCGACGAGGCGGTGATGCTCTAGCGCGACCGCTAGCCGGTGAGCCGTCGGGCGGGCCAATCCCGTGGCTGTGACCAGCTGGGCAAGGGTCGACGGGCCCGCTTCGAGGGCGCCGAGCACGATGGCTGCCTTGTCGAGAACACCGACTCCGCTGGAACTGTCCATGTCTTGATATTGCCGTCTCATTGCCTGAGACGCAAGTTCCTTTGGTGTGCGGTGGTGAAACGCTGCCAATGACGCAGGGCTGCGTCCGGGCATACGGACGCGCCGTCGACCGGAGCGAAGGGGAGTTGAACACCATGGCCGGAACGCTGGCCGAGAAGGTCTGGCAAGACCATGTGGTTCGCCACGCTGATGGGGAACCCGACCTGCTCTATATCGACCTGCACCTGCTCCACGAGGTGACCAGCCCTCAGGCCTTCGACGGGCTGCGCCTGGCCGGCCGCGCGGTCCGGCGGTCCGATCTGACCCTCGCCACCGAGGACCACAACGTGCCGACGACCCCCGGGCCGATCACCGACCCGGTGAGCAAGACTCAGCTGGAGGCGTTGCGGCGCAACTGCGCCGAGTTCGGCATCACGCTCTATCCTATGGGTGATGCCGAACAAGGCATTGTACACGTGGTCGGCCCGCAGCTCGGATTGACCCAGCCGGGCATGACCATCGTCTGCGGGGACAGCCACACCTCGACGCACGGGGCCTTTGGGGCCCTCGCCTTCGGTATCGGCACCTCCGAGGTCGAACACGTCCTGGCGACCCAGACGCTGCCGCTCAAGCCGTTCAAGACGATGGCGATCAACGTCGACGGCGACCTGGCCCCCGGCGTGACCGCCAAAGACATCGTCCTGGCCACCATCGCCAAGATCGGTACCGGTGGCGGGCAGGGATACGTCCTGGAGTACCGCGGAAGCGCCATCCGCGCGCTGTCCATGGAAGCCCGGATGACCGTATGCAACATGTCCATCGAGGCCGGCGCCCGGGCGGGCATGATCGCACCGGACGACACGACGTATGCCTACCTTAAGGGTCGCGACCATGCGCCGGTCGGTCAGCAGTGGGAAGAGGCGGTTGCCGCCTGGAGTCTGCTGCGCTCCGATGACGATGCCGTCTTCGATGCCGAGGTCGACATCGACGCCGCGGCGCTCACCCCCTACGTGACCTGGGGAACCAACCCCGGTCAAGGGTTGCCGTTGGCAGCCGCTGTGCCGGATCCGGGCAGCTTCGCCGACGAGTCGGAGAAGGTCGCGGCCGCCACGGCGCTGGAATATATGGGCCTGACCGCCGGTACCCCGCTGCGCGAGATCGCCGTGGACACCGTCTTTGTCGGCTCGTGCACCAACGGCCGGATCGAGGACCTGCGCGCGGCGGCCTCCGTGCTCGCCGGACGCAGCGTCGCTGAGGGGGTTCGGATGCTCGTCGTGCCCGGCTCGGCGCGTGTGCGGCTCCAGGCCGAGGCAGAGGGCCTTGATGCGGTCTTCACCGCAGCCGGGGCGGACTGGCGCCTGCCGGGGTGCTCGATGTGTCTGGGGATGAACCCGGATCAGTTGGCACCGGGGGAGCGCAGCGCCTCGACCTCGAACCGCAACTTCGAGGGTCGTCAGGGCAAGGGTGGCCGAACCCATCTGGTTAGCCCGGTCGTTGCCGCCGCGACCGCCGTCCGTGGCACCCTCTCCAGTCCCGCAGATCTCGAGCCGGTCAGGCAGGAGGCCTCCTGATGGAAGAGTTCACCACCCACACCGGTATCGGGGTCCCGCTGCGACGCAGCAATGTCGACACCGACCAGATCATTCCGGCTGTCTACCTCAAGCGGGTCACCCGGGACGGCTTCGAAGACGGGCTCTTTGCGGCCTGGCGCAAGGAGCCGTCCTTCATCCTCAACCAGCAGCCGTATGCCGCCGGCTCGGTCCTGGTCGCCGGGCCGGACTTCGGCACCGGGTCCTCCCGGGAGCACGCGGTGTGGGCACTGATGAACTACGGATTCCGTGTCGTCATTTCCTCCCGGTTCGCCGACATCTTCCGGGGCAACGCAGGCAAGGCCGGCCTGCTGGCTGCCCAGGCCAACCAGGACGACATCGAGTTGTTGTGGAAATACCTGGAGAACGAACCCGGGGCCGATGTCACGGTGGACCTCGATTCAACAACGATCACCGCGGGGGACATCGTCGCCTCGTTTGAGGTCGATGCCTACACCCGTTGGCGTCTGATGGAAGGCCTGGATGACATCGGGCTGACCTTGAGGCATGAGGGGGACATCGCCGAGTTCGAAACGACGCGCCCGGGGTGGAAACCTCTGCTGGTCACGCCCGGAAGCTGAACCAGACTGTGCCCTAGTCATATCGCAACGACTGTACTTATTACGAAACGCTTTCGTCCGTCGGCATGACGCCTGCGGTGGTGGATTCCTGGGCGCTGAACGCATACCGTGATGTTCCACATGGGACTAAATGTCCGAGTTGGCGAATTCTGTGCGGGGTCCCCTCGCCGACACTGATGGAGAAGCACGTGAACAAGGCAGATGTCATTCGCGCCCTCGAAGGCCCGACCGGTAGCCGCAAGCGGGCTACCGCCGCGCTGGAGGCGTTCCTCGATCTCGTCATTCGTGAGGTCGCCGCCGGTGGGAAGGTTTCCCTCACCGGCTTCGGCACTTTCGAACGTACGGATCGAGCACCGCGGACCGGGCGCAACCCACGCACGGGCGAAGCCGTGCCGATCGATTCCACATCCGTGCCGCGCTTCAAGGCCGGCACCCTGTTCAAGGAGGTCGTCGAGGACCCGAGCAAGCTCCCCTCGAGCGCCTTGGCCGGTGGACGGGCGCCGGCCACGAGGAGGGTTGCAGGCTAGCGCGCCCGCCGTGGGCATCGGCTAGATGCCCACCGAGTCCCAGACTCGTGCATGCCCTGCCGCGGATCGTTCCCAGGTGAACTCGGCGGCTCGGGCCCGTCCAGTGCGCACCAAGGCCTCGATCGCGCCGTCGTGAGCGGCCACCGTCACCAGCCCGTCGACGATCCCGTCGGGGGTGGGCTCGACCAGCAGGCCGGCGTCACCGACCACCTCCGGGAGGGCGCTGGTGGCTGCCGCTACCACCGGGACGCCGGCTGCCATCGCCTCCAGCGCCGGCAGCCCGAACCCCTCGTGCAACGAGGGGATGACTACCGCTGTGGCGCTGGCCACGAGCCCCGGCATGTCCTGCTCCGGGAGGCGGCCGAGCAACGTGACCCCCGGCATACCGTCGAACAGTTGGGTGCGTCGCGGGTGCGCTGGGCCGGCCAGGGCAAGCTGCAGGTGCGGTCGCGCGCGGAGAACCCGCGGCCAGGCATCCGCCAGCGCCTCGAGGTTCTTGCGACGGGTTGCGCCGCCGGCGTGCAGGACATAGTCGCCGGTCAGGCGCAACTCGTTTCGGCGCTGGGTGGTGAGCCCGGCGGCGCCGAAGAACCGGTCGTCCACTCCATTGTGCACGACATGAGGGGGGTCGATGCCGAGCAGTTCGACCGCTTCGGCGGCCGTATGCTGCGAAACACAGATCACCGCCGCCGCACGCCGGGCTTCCGCAGCCGCGGCCGCGACCGGGGGAGACTCATCGGGGTAGCGCCAGGCGATCACGTCGTGCAGCGTGATGACGTCGCCGCTCGGGGCTGGCGGGAGTTCAAGGTTCATGCGGTGGGTCACCGCGTTGCGGCTGAAGAGCGCGCGGCCGATCACCTGCCGGGCTCCCTCCGGCGCTCGGGCAATGCGCCCCAGCGGGATGCGTCGTGCGCCCGGCAAGGAGGCGCGCATCGATCCGAGCGTCAGCCGGCGCACCACCCACTCGCGGTCGGAGACCTCGGCGAGTGCTTCCGGAGCGCGTCGGGCAATCTGCTCCTGGTATGCCTCGGCTCCCATCGGTGTCCCGGTCGCGATCGACGCGATCGTCAGGCGGGGTGCGCTCATCGTGCTCCTGTGTTCGTCGCCATCGTAGGGCCGTCGATCATTGTCACCTGCCCTCGGCGACGGCTAAGGGAGATGTGTCGGCCTCGGCATGGCAGGCTGAGCACATGAGTTCGGCCCTGCACATCTCTGGCGGCGTCCCCCTGGTAGGGGACATCGAGGTCCGCGGGGCCAAGAACCTCGTGTCCAAGGCCATGGTCGCCGCGCTGCTGGCCGAGGATGTCTGTCGGCTGCGAGGCATACCGGAGATCTCGGACGTCCAGGTGGTTTCCGGACTCTTGGAGTTGCACGGCGTGCGGATTTCCTCGACTGACCGGGACGGGGAGCTCGTGCTCGACCCCACCCGAATCGAGCAGGCCCACGTGGCCGACATCGACGCGCATGCGGGCACCTCGCGGGTTCCCGTTCTCTTGTGCGGCCCTCTGCTTCACAGGTTGGGGGAAGCCTTCATCCCCGATCTCGGTGGGTGCCGGATCGGGGAGCGGCCGATCAACTACCACCTGGACGTGCTGCGGCAGTTCGGCGCGGTGGTCGAGAAGCGCCCCGAAGGCATGCGGCTGACCGCACCGGAGGGACTCTCCGGGGCCAGAATCAGCCTGCCCTACCCCAGCGTGGGCACAACCGAGCAGGTCCTGCTCACCGCGGTGCGTGCCCGCGGCATCACGGAGTTGCGCAATGCCGCCATCGAGCCGGAGATCATGGATCTGGTCGCCATCCTGCAGAAGATGGGGGCAATCATCTCGGTCCACACCGACCGTGTCATCGATATCGAAGGGGTAGATCGTCTCGGCGGCTTCGATCACCTGGCCATCCCTGACCGGATCGAGGCGGGTTCCTGGGCCTGCGCTGCCCTGGCGACCCGGGGGGATATTTACGTCTTGGGCGCGCAGCAACAGCCGATGATGACCTTCCTCAACGTGTTCCGGCGGATTGGGGGCGCCTTCGACATCGACGACGAAGGCATCAGATTCTGGCATCCGGGCGGCACCCTGCGCTCGATTGCTCTGGAGACCGACGTGCATCCGGGGTTCATGACGGATTGGCAGCAGCCGCTTATCGTTGCGCTGACGCAAACCGACGGGTTGTCCATCGTCCACGAGACGGTGTACGAGAACCGATTCGGCTTCACCTCGGCCTTGAACGCCATGGGCGCCAGGATTCAGATCTTCCGGGAATGCCTTGGCGGGTCCGCCTGCCGGTTTGGCCGGGCAAACTTCGAACACTCCGCTGTCGTGTCCGGTCCGACGCCACTGCGCGGGGCCGACATCAGCGTGCCCGACCTGCGGGGCGGGTTCAGCTACGTCATCGCAGCCCTGGCGGCTCATGGGGATTCCACGGTGCACGGTACGGAAATCATCTACCGGGGTTATGAGCGTTTCGGTGACAAGCTCTCTGCGCTCGGTGCGGTGTTTGAGACCGAAGGCTCGGACGAACGGGCGCTCGCCTAGGGCTGCTTCGAAACCGAGCCGCGCCGGACCGCGGAGCTTTAGTGAATCGTCTCCTGCGATCCGATCCCCACGATCCACAGTCGGGTCACCGTTGCCCAATCCGGGGCAAGGACGACGCTCACCCGCTGACCCGGCCGCAGCTGCCGGAGCCCGGATGCGGCGAAAACGGCAGCGGTGAAACCGACCTCCCGCCCGTCATCGAGTAGAGCGCTCCCCTCGCGGGTCTGAGGGTCGAACGCATGAACGCTGGCCTGCACGAGCCGAGCCTAACCCGCTGGCCCGGCCGCCCCAGGTTGAAGTGCCGGGCTGCCCGCAAACACCCGGGTATGCGCCCCCAGCCCGATAAGCGCTGCGACGCGCCAATCCGCCGCGGTGTCCACGTCCGTGCGCAACCCGGGCAACTCCAGATCGAGACGTTCGTAACCGACATTGGCGTGGGCGATCGCCGAGTCCGGGCCGAAGTGGATCGGCGCCGGGACCCGCGGTGCCGCAGTGAGAAGCACCGTCCCCCAGCCGTGCCGATCCGGGACAAAGGCTCGCGGGTACTGCGAACAGGTCGCCAGCGCCTCGCGCAGCGTCGAAGCCGTCAGGGCGGGCACATCCGCCAGGAGCACCCCCCGAGCATTCCGCGCCGGTGCTGCGGCCAACCCGACCCGCGCCGCCGCATTGAGGCCCAGCCCCGGATCGGGCAGCACCGCGACGTCGTGGTCGGCGGCAGCGGCGGCCATCCACGGATCAGAGGTCACCACGCACACACTGGCCAGGTCGGCTGCAGCCACGGCATCGAGGACGTCCAACGCCAACGCGGCGGCCAGATCGGCCCGGTTGACGCCGGGCACGTGCAGACGGGACTTGGCGGAGGACCCGCCCTTGATGGGAAGAACGAGGTGCCAGTCAGGGGAGGACGTCACGCTGACATGGTGCCAGGTGGGCGCGGCCGCTCGACACCGTAGGCGTCTGCAGGGAGGATGGCGCCACCATGGCTGCCCATATCGACGACCCCGCCAATCTGCGCGGTACTCCCGCGGACATCCGCGCCGCGCGGCGACGGATCAACCCGCTGCCGACTGCATACCGGTTGGCCGTCGGGGTGGTCCGGCCGGCGCTAATGAGCCTGACCAAACGGGACTGGAGCGGTCAGGAGAACCTCCCGGTCGAGGGCGGGTTCCTGGCGGCGGCAAACCACGTCACCCACGCCGACCCGTTGCCCTTCGCGCACTTCCTCTTCGACGCTGGCGTGGACCCATACTTCCTCGGCAAACACTCGATTTTCGCCATCCCACTGGTGGGGTCGGTCCTTCGGGGCGCGCAGCAGATCCCGGTGTTCCGGGAATCCGGGCAGGCCAAGGATGCCTTCGACGCGGCCGTGGAGGCAGTCCAGGACGGCAAGTGCATCGCCATCTATCCCGAAGGGACCCTGACGCGGGACCCACGCGGCTGGCCCATGGTGCCCAAGAGCGGGGCCGCCCGGATCGCCCTGGCCACGCGCTGCCCCGTCATCCCCATCGGACAATGGGGGGCTGGCGACGTTCTGGGTCCTTATGGTCGCCTGCCGCACCTGTTCCCCCGCAAGACCTTGAGGTTCCGGGCGGGTCCGCCGGTGAACCTCACCGACCTGTACGGACGTGGTGTCGACGCCGAGGTGCTCGGCGAGGCCAGCCGGAGGATCATCGAGGCCATCACCGATATCGTCGCGGACCTGCGTGGCCAGCCGGCCCCCACATCGCGATTCGATGCCAGATCCGCTGGCCTACCACCGACCGGCAACCCCAACAGGAAGGAGCGGCCATCATGACCACCGCAGCAATCTTTGGCACGGGATCCTGGGGCACAGCCTTCGCCGCGGTTCTCGCGGATGCGGGAACCGACGCCATCTTGTGGGGACGGCGCGCAGCGGTTGTCGACCAGATCAACGCTGGCAGCAACGAGGACTACCTGCCGGGGATCGCCCTGCCCTCCTCGGTGCGGGCCACAACCGACCCCGTCGAGGCCGTCACCGGAGCCGACCTGGTCGTCCTGGCGGTCCCGTCGCAGTCTCTGAGGGCAAACCTGGCTGCTTGGGGCGGCATCCTGACCGACACCGCCGCCGTGGTCTCACTGATGAAGGGCGTCGAGCTGGGCACGACCAAGCGGATGAGCCAGGTCATCGTCGAAGTCGGTGGGGTGGATCCAGCCCGGGTGGCGGTGCTTTCCGGACCGAACCTGGCCCGGGAGATTGCCGCGAAGCAACCGGCCGCGGCCGTGGTGGCCAGCAGCTCCGAAGCCACCGCCGAGCTTGTCGCCCGAGCGTGTGCGGCGCCGTACTTCCGCCCATACACCAACACCGACGTCGTCGGAACCGAGCTCGGCGGAGCGATCAAGAACGTCATTGCCTTGGCGGTCGGGATGGCCGACGGGCTGGGTTTCGGGGACAACACCAAGGCCTCGATCATGACTCGAGGTCTGGCCGAGACCACCCGGCTCGGCCTAGCCCTGGGCGGCGACCCGGTCACCTTCTCCGGCCTGGCCGGGGTGGGCGACCTCATCGCCACATGTATGTCACCGCTGTCGCGCAACCGGACCTTCGGTGCGAACCTGGGCCGCGGCATGTCGGTGGACGAGGTCGTCGCCGTCACGAAACAGACCGCCGAAGGGGTCAAGAGCTGTGACTCGGTGCTGCAGTTGGCCCGAGATGTCGGCGTCGAGGTCCCCATCACCGAGCAAGTGGTCAAGGTCGTGCACGAGGGACGTTCCCCGGCCGAAGTGGTCGGTGCCCTGATGTCTCGGGCACGCAAGGCTGAGGGGGAGTAGCCACCGTCGCGGGGCTAGATGCTGCGCAGGGCCGTGTCCAGGTCCCACCACAGGTCGTCGACATCCTCGATGCCCACCGAGAGCCGGATGAGGTTCTCCGGGACATCGCCTGGTTCCAACGGGTGTCGCCGTCGACGCTCGAGCTGGGACTCCACCCCGCCGAGGCTGGTGGCATGCACCCAGACCGTCGTACCTGCGCACACAGCCTCGGCCGCTGCCGCGTCTCCGCGGACCTCTATCGACACCATGGCGCCGAACCCGGGGTAGCGCACTCTGGTGACGGCCGGGTGCTCGGACAGACGGGCGACCAGCACGGCAGCGCTGGTCGTGGCTCGTTCGATGCGCAGGTGAAGGGTGCGCAAACCCCGCAACGCCAGCCAGGTCTCCATCGGCCCGGCGATCGCCCCATGGCCCCGCCGGTGGGTCGCGAGACGTCCGCCCAGATCCCGCCCGCGGTCGGTGGTGGCGGTCACCGCGACACCCAGCAACACGTCACTGTGCCCGGAGAGGTACTTCGTCGCCGAGTGCACGACCACATCGGCGCCCATCGTCAAGGGCTGCTGCAACACTGGCGTCGCGAAGGTGTTGTCAACCGCCGCGATGACCCCGGCGTCTGCGGCCGCCGGGAGCATGGTCGCCAGGTCAGCTACCCCCATCAGCGGATTCGTCGGGGATTCCAACCAGAGCAGGTCGGCTCCAGTCATCGCGGCCAGCACGGCGTCGGTGTCGGTAACGTCCACCCGGCGCGCCTGGACCAACCCCAACGTCTGGAGTTCATCGACAAGGACCACTGTGCCCGAATAGGCCGACTCGGGGCTGACGAGGACGCCTCCAAGCGGCACGAGCGAGAGGACGGCCGAAATGGCCGCCATACCGCTGGCGAACACCAAGGCGTCTCCTCCCTCAAGGGCCCCCACCGCCTCTTCGAAGGCGGACCACGTCGGGTTCCCTCCGCGCCCGTAATCCACCGCGCCGTCGGCTAGATAGGTCGATGCCAGGACCAGCGCGGGGCTGAGCGGCATACCGGCTCCGGCGGGGCGGCCCGCATGGACGGCCGCAGTGGCGGGATGGAGTGCACGTTGGACCATGAGGTCAGGGTAGGGGAGCACCGAAACGCTGGGGAACGGCTCGGCGGCTGCATGCCCGAACGCGATACGCTCGCGGGCGATGACGAACGAGAAGAAGATCCGGGTGGCGCTTGTCTTCGGCGGACGATCATCGGAACACGCCGTGTCGTGTTCCACAGCAGCCAGCGTCCTCGCAGCGATCGACCGTGATCGTTATGACGTCATTCCCATTGGTATAGCCCAGGACGGGCGATGGGTGCTCATGTCCGATGATCCCGAACCACTACGGCTGACCGCGGACCAGTCACCGTCCGTCGCCGACGCCGGCCCCACAGTCGTCGTGCCGTCCAGCGCCGCAGGGCCCGACCTTGTCATCTTGGAGCCAGATCGGGTGCCCACCAGCCTCGGCGGCGTGGACGTCGTGTTCCCGCTGCTGCACGGCGCCTTCGGCGAGGACGGCACGATCCAGGGACTGTTAGAACTCGCCGACACCCGTTACGTCGGCTCCGGAGTAGCCGCCTCGGCGGTGATGATGGACAAGCACTTGATGAAGCTCGTCTTTGAAGCGGTCGGTCTGCCGGTCGGCCCGTATGCGGTCATTACTGATCGACAGTGGCTGACCGACCGCAGCGAGGTCCTGGACCGCGTCAGCGGCCTGGGCTGGCCACTCTTCGTCAAACCCGCCAGGGCCGGATCCTCGATGGGGGTGTCCAAGGCCAGCGACCGGGCTGGGCTGGAACGGGCCATTGACAGCGCCCGTGCGCACGATCCCAAGGTGGTGGTCGAGGCTGCCATTGCCGGACGAGAGCTGGAGTGTGGCGTGCTCCAAGGGCACGGGAACGAGCCGCCTCGAACGTCCGTGCTCGGTGAATGCCGGGTCGTCTCCGGGCACGAGTTCTACGACTTTGACGCCAAGTACCTTCATGCCGAGGACGTTGTGCTGCAAGCCCCGGCCCAGGTCCCCCAGGACGTGTCGGACACGATCCGAGCCTTGGCGGCACAGGCGTTCGACGCGGCCGGTTGCGAGGGTCTGGCCCGGTGCGACTTCTTCTACACCGATGACGGTCAGATCCTCATCAACGAGGTCAACACCATGCCCGGGTTCACTCCCACCTCGATGTTTCCCCGGATGTGGGCGGCCACCGGCATCTCCTACGCAGCCCTGATCGACGAGCTCATCGAACTGGCCCTCCAGCGTCGCCTGGGGCTGCGGTAGGCCGCCGGACCGGACCGGGCGTCTCAGGAGCAGCGGTGACCGTTAGTCGGAAGGCCGGACGCGATCGCGCTGAAGGCAGGCAGGAGCAACGGTGCGGGGTCGTAGCTGCTCGGGACGAGGAGTTCGATCGCCGGGCTGGTGCCGAAGCTGGTCAAGGCCGTGCCGTCGGTCAGCGTGCGAGCGACCCAGTCGATGCCGTCGACGCGCACGCAAGGATCCGTGCTCGGTCCCTGGTCGGCCAGCCCACAACGGGCGATGATCGGTGGATCACCCCAGGCAGCCACCGCCGGATCGGCCGGATCGGTGGGGGTGCGGGTCGCCGATCCCACCTTCGCCGGCCAGGTCGGGCTGCCGCACTCGCCCGCACGCGCGGGCACGTGCACAGCGACATCGCCCGAGCATCCACCAACAAAGATCGCGACGGCCAAGACCAAGAGGGGGCCACCGACCCGATGGGTTCGGCGCCGATCGGCGGTGGCGGGATACGCCTTCAGACGTGCACCACGGTGCACGTCAGCGTCCGCGTGATGCCACCGGCGTCCTGGATCTTGGCAATGACGAGGGTGCCGAGGTCGTCAACGGTGTCAGCCTCGACGCGAGCGATGACGTCATAGGGGCCGGTGACGTCTTCCGCCGTAACCACGCCATGGATCGCCCCGATCTCGGCAGCGACGTCTGCTGCCTTGCCGACCTCGGTCTGGATGAGGATGTATGCCTGAACCACGTTGTGTCTCCCGGTCATCGTGGGGTGCTCGGCCCCTGGCAGACAAGACGCTACCGTGCTCGCAGGCCCATCGTCAGTCCAGGGAGGCACCTCATCGTGATCGACCGCACCCCGCGCGGCGCTGCCCTGCTGGGGCAGTACAGCGAGGAAGAGGTGTTGGACACCCTGCTGGCCCTGTTGCCGACCTCCGGCGGGAAGGACGTCGGCCCCGGAGATGACGGCGCCGTCTTGTCCCTATCCGGGCCCTTGATCGCCACGACAGACTCGATGGTGCGCGGCACCGACTGGCGCGATGACTGGTCGAGCCCTGCCGATGTCGCTTCGAAGTGCTTGACCCAAAACCTGGCCGACGTGGCGGCGATGGGGGCGCAGCCGAGGAGTGTGTTGCTCAGTCTCGTCGCCGATCCCGCGACGCCGTTCGCGTGGGTGGTCGATTTTGCCCGAGCCTTCGGGCAGGCCGCGCGCCGGGCCGGCGTCGACGTAGCCGGTGGTGACCTCTCTGGCGCTCCGTCAGGCACCCTGATGCTCAGCGTCACCGCATTCGGGCAGTTGGCCGGGCAAGCTCCGGTCCTGCGCTCGGGTGCTCAGCCGGGGGATGTCGTCGCCCTGGCCGGGACCCTCGGCATGTCTGGAGCCGGTCTGCTACTCCTGCAATCTCGCTCCATGCCGGACCAGGCACGGACCGACTCGGCTCTGATCGCGGCTCACCTAAGCCCCCGCGCGCCAATCGAGCAGGGGCCGGTCGCGGCAGCAGCCGGCGCCCACGCGATGATCGACATTTCGGACGGCCTGCTGCGCGACGCCGACCGGATCGGGCGCGCCAGCGGTGTGCTCGTCGACCTTCGCGTGGCCGCGCTCGCCCCCTTCGCCCATCCGCTGACCGAAGCGCTGTCCGCCGATGATGCGTTGGAGTGTGTCCTGACCGGCGGCGAGGAGCACAGCCTGCTCGCCTGCTTCCCGGACGGGATGCCGTTGCCCCCTGGCTGGCAGGTCATCGGCAGGATTCGCCCTGGACTTGGTGTGGCCCTCGACGGGGAGCCTGCCGTGGCGGCCGGCTGGGACCATTTCGCCGGGTGAGACGCCACGGGCCGGCAACCCCTGAGGATTGCCGGCCCGGCGTCATGTTTGGTTGGGGTCAGCGCTTGACGACCTTGCCTGCCTTGAGACAGGAGGTGCAGACGTTGAGCCGTTTCGGGGTCGTTCCGGTGGGGCCGACCAGCGCACGCACCCGCTGAATGTTCGGGTTCCAGCGGCGCTTGGTGCGCCGGTGGGAGTGCGAGATGCTGTGGCCGAAGCTGGGGCCTTTGCCGCAGACGTCGCAGGTGGCAGCCACGGGGTTCTCCTTGGTGAAGTCGGAAGGTCGCGCACCCGCGGAGGCATCCGATACGCGGACAGCGGGGCCGCCGATCGGACGCGACGAACGGACCATTCGCCGCGGGAACCGGTTAATCCTAGCTGAGCCCGCGTGTGCCGGCCAAAACGGGGCCGCACATTTGGTTAGCCTCGGGGGATGCGTGACGTGTTGACCGCCCGCGGGGCCCGCCAGTGGGCCCTGGTTGCGCGCACGCTGCTGGCCGCCCATCGCCATGACCTGGATCGGCTCAACGTCTACCCGGTGCCCGACGGCGACACCGGGACCAACTTGCTGCTGACCTACGAAGGCGCGCTCGCCTCGACCTCTTCCGGCGACGTTTCACACGCCGGCCCGGGGGCAGGACAGGGGGAGCGAACCCTTTCCGGGGAATTGAGCGATTTCGCCCGAGCGCTGCTGCTGTCCGCTCGGGGCAACTCCGGGGTGATCCTCAGCCAGCTCGTGCGCGGCTTCGCCGACGTGGTCAGCGACGACCGCGCGGAGGAGTTGGACGCAGCCCTGGGGGCCCGCGCCACCCGCCGCGGCGCCGACGTAGCCCGCGCGGCGGTTGTTCGACCGGTCGAGGGCACTGTGCTCACCGTGGCCGATGCCGTCGCCGATGCCGCGGAGACCGCGGTCAAGGCCGGCGCAGGCCTTGCCGAGCTCGTCACCGAATGCCGGGACGCAGCCCTGGCCGCCCTGGCTCGAACCCCGGATCAGCTGCCGGTGCTCAAGGCCGCCGGCGTGGTCGATGCCGGAGCCGCCGGGTATGTCCTCCTCGTGGAGGCCCTGCGACGCGTGCTGGCCACCGACGGCACCCCATCGGGTGACCCGATGGCCGAACTGCGTTCCTTGGTCGGTGGTGGCGGGCCGATCGGCTCCTCAGCGCGGCTCGGCGACGACTCGTCCGTGCACCCCTTCGCCGGAGAGCGCCCCGGGAAGGACGTGACCAGTCCGAACGGTCCGGCATACGAGGTCATGTATCTCGTGGACGGCACGGATGAGTCCCGGGTGCAGACCCTGCGCGGAACCCTCGATGCCCTCGGGGACTCCCTCCTGGTCGTCGGGGGGCCCGACCTGTGGAGCGTGCACGTGCACGTCGACGATCCCGGCGCGGCGATCGAAGCCGGGATCGCCGCCGGATCCGTACGCCGGATCGCCATCCAGCACTTCGCGACGCAAATCTCATCCTCGCACGCCGCGGTCGCGGTGGTGGCGTGCGCCGCGGGACCCGGCATCGCCGCCCTCTTCGAGGAGGCAGGTGCCGTGGTGGTGCCCTCCGGGCCCGGTGGACGCGCCTCGGCCGGCTCGCTGCTGCAGGGAGTCAAGACGGCAGGGGCCTCGACCGTCCTGCTGCTGCCCAACGACCGGGACACCCAGATGGCGGCCGCGGCAGCCGCGACGGCAGCCCGCGCGGACGGCGTCACCGTTCACGTCATCCCCGCGCGGACCGTCGTCCAAGGCATATCCGCCCTGGCCGTCTTCGACCCGGAGGCATCCGCCACCGAAACCGCCGTGGCCATGACCGAGGCAGCCACCGCCACGCGTCACGGGGGAGTGACCATTGCGGCACGCGAGGGCATCACCTCGGCCGGACGCTGCCAGGTCGGCGACGTCCTGGGTATCGTCGACGGCGATTTCGTCATCATCGGGGCAGATCTGACCGCCGTGGCCGTCGCGGTGCTGCATCGGCTGCTTGGTGACGGGGGGGAACTGGTCACCCTCGTGCTTGGCCTCGACGCACCCGAGGGGATTGGTGCCGCAGTGGAGGCCGCCGTCGTGGGTCGAGGCCTGGAGGTGGCCAGCATCGACGGCGGGCAGCCGCACTACCCGTTACTCATCGGGGTCGAGTGAGGGGGTGGGTGTGAGCAGCGTCGGACCGGACACTGCCTTGGACAAGGTCGTCGGCCAGGTGGCGGGCCGTTTGCGTAAGGCACGCGGCATGGAGACCGTCGCTGACCTGCTCGCCTTCCGGCCCCGCAGATACATGACCTGGACACCGGACCTGTCCGCCCTCCAGGTCGGCATGTATGCCGTTGTCGTGGCTACGGTGGCTAGCGCCACCACGCGGAGAATGCGGGCCCGACGCGGGACGATGCTTCAGGTCGAGATCACCGACGGCAGCCGGAGCCTTGAGGTGACCTTCTTCAACGCCCATGGCCATGACCGGAAGCTCGTGCCAGGGGTCAGGGCGGTATTCGCCGGGCAGGTGACCGCCTACCGGGAGAAACTTCAGCTGGCGCACCCCGACTACGAAATCGTTCACGATTCGGGAGAGCTTGCCGAGGAGCGTCGAGGCCTGTTGCCGATCTACACCCGGATTCCCCGGGTCGCGAACTGGACGGTCAAACGGGCAGTCGATGCCTGCCTCGACGTACTCGAGGACTGGCCCGACCCCGTCCCTGGACCGATCCGCGACCGTCGAGGGCTGCTCACCGGCCGGCAGGCCTTGACGGCGTTGCACCGGCCCACGGATCTGGCCGCGGTGACCCAGGCGCGGCATACGTTGGCCTACCACGAGGCATTCCTGCTCCAGGTGGCCCTGGGGGCGCGGCGCGCCGAGCACGCCGGGCAGGCGACCACGCCGCGGGTGGCCCGCCCGGACGGGCTGCTCGCTGCCTTCGACGCCGGACTGCCGTGGCCCCTGACCGAGGGACAAATGCGGGTCGGCGAGGAGATCTTTGCCGATCTGGCCGGGACGATCCCGATGCACAGGCTCCTCCAAGGCGAGGTGGGGTCGGGCAAGACCGTCGTGGCCCTGCGGGCCATGCTGGCCGCGGTGGACAGCGGGGGACAGGCCGCGCTCCTGGCTCCCACGGAGGTACTTGCCGCTCAGCACTACCGCTCCATCGTGGCCCTGCTCGGGCCGCTGGGTGAACGAGGCCTCTTCGCCGGGCAGGGGCCGTCCACCGGAGTCGTCCTGCTCACCGGAAGTCAATCGAGCACCGCCCGCAGGGCCGCCCTGCTGGCCATCGTCACCGGCGAGGCAGGCATCGTCATCGGCACCCACGCCCTGATCCAACAGGCGGTGACCTTCGAGGACCTCGCCCTGGTCGTCGTCGACGAACAGCATCGCTTCGGGGTGGAGCAGCGAGATGCCTTGCGGGCCAAGGGGACGAACCCGCCCCATGTGCTGGTCATGACGGCCACGCCGATCCCGCGGACCGTGGCCATGACCGTGTTCGGCGACATGGAGACCTCGGTGCTCAGCGAACTCCCGGGCGGGCGTGCGCCGATCACAACCCATGTCGTTCCGGCGGACCGGACCGGCTGGCTCGAGCGGACCTGGGCCCGGGTCGCGGAAGAGGTTCAGGCCGGTCGGCAGGCGTATGTGGTCTGCCCGCGCATTCATCCCTACGACACCGACGCCGGCTTGGACGGTCTCGACGAGATCGACCCGGACGCGACGTCTGGCAGCGAGTTCGAGCTCTGGGACCCTGGCGACACCTCACCGCCACCCCGACCTGTCCACGCCGTGACCGCGCTGGCCCCCGACTTGGCGGCCAACCCGGCGTTGTCCGGCATACGGATCGGGATGCTGCACGGGCAACTGCCGACCGAGGAAAAGGATGCCGTCATGGCGGCATTCACCGCCGGGCAGATCGACGTCCTCGTGGCGACCACGGTGATCGAGGTTGGCGTGGACGTGCCCAATGCGTCCGTCATGGTCATCATGGACGCCGACCGATTCGGGGTCTCCCAGCTGCATCAGCTGCGTGGCCGGGTCGGACGCGGCGGCTACCCGGGGCTGTGCCTGCTGGTCAGCGCCACGACCAACGAGACTTCCCAGGCCAGGCTCGACGCCGTCGCCGCGACCTCCGACGGATTCGAGCTGGCCCGGCTCGACGTTGAGCAACGTCGCGAGGGCGACGTCCTTGGGACCGGTCAACACGGTCGAAGTTCGCTGGAATTCCTCTCCCTGCTGCGCGACGAAGCCTTGATCGCTTCGGCCCGAGCGGACGCCTTTGACGTCGTGGCCGGCGACCCGAGCCTTGCCGACTACCCCGAGCTGGCTGCCGCCGTGGCCAGCTGGTTGCCCCAGGAACGGGCCGTCTATCTGGAGCGTGGTTGACCGATGACCCGGATCATCGCCGGTCGGGCAGGGGGCCGCCGCCTCCAGACCCCGCGAGGCAACGGCACCCGGCCGACGTCCGACCGGGTCCGCGAAGCCCTGTTTTCCGCGGTCTTTCCCGGGGACGGCTCACCGGTACCCGATGGCTCGACCTGTACGCCGGCTCCGGAGCGGTCGGGTTGGAGGCGGTCTCGCGGGGCGCCGCCGCCGCGACCCTGGTCGAATCCGACCGCCGCGCCGCCTCACTGATCACCGCCAACGTCACCGACCTCGCCCTGGTAGAGGCCACCGTCATCGCCGACACCGTCGACGCGGTGCTCGACCGCGGCCCGGCGGCGCAGGCATACGACGTGGCATTCCTGGACCCTCCGTATGCGATGGGTGAACCGGAGTTGGCGGGCACCCTGTCCCTGCTGCTGGGGTCCGGGTGGCTCAGTGGTTCGGGGTTGGTCATCGTCGAGCGCTCGACTCGCTCGCCGGAGCCGGATTGGCCGTCCGGGCTCAGCGGGACCAGCAGCAAACGTTATGGCGAGACGACCTTGTGGTATGCCGAGATGCAGGAGTGAGGGAGCGTGCGGATTACCGTTGCCGATGTCTTCGGGTCGGTACCGTTCACCGGGAACGGGCTGGCCGTCATCCACGATGCCGAGCAGCTGACCAGCGAACAGATGCAGGCCATCGCCGCCTGGACGAACCTGTCCGAGACGACGTTCCTGCTGCCGCCGACGCAACCCGGCGTCGACTACCGAGTGAGGATCTTCACCACGGGATCGGAGTTGCCCTTCGCCGGACACCCCACGCTTGGCAGTGCCCACGCCTGGCTGGCCGCCGGAGGTGCCCCCGCAAGCGACGGGGGCGTCATACAGGAGTGCGCAGCCGGCCTCGTGCCCGTTCGCATCGAGGCCGGTCTGTTGGCGTTCGCGGCACCATCCCTGGTACGTACCGGCCCGGTGGACGCCTCGACCCGCGACCGCGTCCTGGGCGCCCTCGGCCTGAGCGAGCACGGGGCGGTCGACATGGCCTGGTGCGACAACGGGCCGGGATGGATCGGGGTCCGGGTGGCCACGGCACAACAGGTGCTGGAGCTGGTGGTGGATCGGTCGGCGTTCGACCACCTGGCGGTGGGTGTGATCGGGCCGTATGCCACGGGCGAGCACCCGCAGGGGAGCGACGTGGAGGTGCGCGCGTTCTACGACGACGGCGCCGGCTTCGACGAGGACCCGGTGACCGGTTCGCTCAACGCCGCGCTAGCGCAGTGGCTCGTGCCCGCTGGGGTCTTGCCAGCACACTATGTGGCATCCCAGGGCCGCGTGCTCGGCCGGGACGGCCGAGTCCGGGTGGATCACATTGATGGGCAGATCTGGGTCGGTGGGACCGTCCGCACCATCGTGTCCGGTGACCTCCCCCACGTCGACGGCCTGGCGTAAGTTGGCCCGGTGAGCACCCGACGCGCCGTTTGCCCCGGCTCCTTCGACCCAGTGACGTTGGGACACGCCGACATCTTCCGCCGTGCCGCGGTGCTGTTCGATGAATTGGTTATTGCGGTCCTGCAGAACCCGGCGAAGGCGGGCACCTTCACGGTCGAGGAGCGGGTCGCCTTCGTCCGTGAGGTCACGGCGGATTTGCCAGGCGTGTCCGTGACCGCCTCCCGGGACCGGCTGCTCGTGGACCTGTGCCAGGAGCTTGACGCCAACGTGATGATCAAGGGCGTGCGTGGCAGCGCCGACTACGAGTACGAACTGCCGATGGCTCAGATGAACCGTCATCTGACCGGGGTGGAAACGCTCTTCCTCCCGGCGGACCCGAGGTTCGCCCATGTGAGCAGTTCCCTGATCAAGGAAGTCGTTCGCTACGGCGGGGACGTGAGCGGGTTGGTCCCCGAACCCGTCCGACAGGGGCTCGTTGATCGCCTGGCCCCCTGAGCCAGACCCGTGTCGTCAGCCACCGCGGTCGTTTTGGGCACAGGCGTCAAAGCCGGTAATCTTGTGAGTCGGTCTTCGTTCGTTCGCACGAACCAACCCCTCAACGGAATCCAACTGCAACGCCCATGACACGACTCGATCCACGCGCGCCTCTGGTCATCGACACCAGAGACGTCGGCCATCGTCCCGGTGCCATGGTTGAAATGCACCGGACCGTCGAGGCACCGCCCGACCTCGGCACCGATGTCATCAGGATCGCGGCAGGTGAGCCCATAGAGCTCGACCTGCGCCTGGAATCGGTGGTTGAGGGAGTGCTGGTGACCGGGGAGGTTCAGGCGAACGCGGTCGGCTCGTGCGTACGCTGTCTGGAATCGGTCACGTTGTCTGTAGACGCTCGATTCCAGGAATTGTTCGCTTGGCCCAACCGGGCGGAGCATCACCGTGAGGTGGGCGCCGATGACGATGCTGAGCCGTACCGGATGGAGGGCGACTTGATCGACCTCGAGCCGGTGTTGCGTGACACGGTGGTGCCTGCACTACCGTTCCAACCGGTGTGCCGGGAGGAGTGTCAGGGCCTGTGCTCCGAATGTGGAGTGGTGCTGACAGACCATCCGGAGCACCAACATGAGCAGATCGACCCCCGATGGTCGGCGCTGGCCACCCTGGCGGGCCCGACCGCCACCAACGAGAAGAGGAACTGACGTGGCTGTCCCGAAGCGGAAGATGTCCCGCTCCAACACCCGCTCGCGCCGCGCCAACTGGAAGGCCACGGCGACGCCGCTGGTGGCGTGCCCGACCTGCAAGCAGCCCAAGCAGGCCCATATCGCTTGCCCGTCGTGCGGCACCTACAACGGTCGGCGCTACGCCGAGGCCGAGCGCGCCGAACACCAGGCCTGACCCTCCGCCAGCCATGCGGGGCAATGGCGGGGACGCAGTTCGGCCGGTCGCCGACCTAGCCGAATATCTCGATGGGGTCACCAGTGCACGAGTCGACCATGACCTCCTTCAGCGTGCCCTAACCCACCGCTCCTACGCCTACGAGGCCGGCGGCATACCGCACAACGAGCGGCTGGAATTCCTCGGGGACTCCGTGCTCGGGATCGTGGTCACCGACCACTTGTACCGGGTGCACCCGGACCTCACCGAGGGGCGGCTGGCCAAGCTGCGTGCGGCGACGGTCAACATGCGCGCCCTAGCTGGGGTGGCTCGCACTATCGGGCTAGGGGACTACCTCCATCTGGGCCGTGGCGAACAAGCGACCGGAGGCCGAGATAAGGACTCCATCCTCGCCGACACGACCGAGGCGGTCATCGGCACGATCTACCTGTCCTGCGGCATGGCGGCAGCGGCCCAGGTCATCCACTCCCTGCTCGATCCGGTGATGACCGCCTCGGCGGACCTCGGTGCCGCACTGGACTGGAAGACCTCCATTCAGGAGATCGCCTCCGAGCTCGGCCTCGGGTCGCCGACCTACAACGTGGAGAACGAAGGACCGGAGCACGCCAAGACCTTCACGGCGACCGTCGTCATCGGTGGTGCCGGCTACGGGCGCGGCATTGGACGGACCAAGAAGGACGCCGAGCAGCAGGCAGCCGAAGAGGGCTGGCGAGCGCTGCGGATCGAGCACGGATTGTCTGCTGAGCCCGACCCCCATGGCTGACCGGCAGTGACGAACGACGGCGGACATGCCTGAACTACCCGAGGTGGAAGTCGTCCGGCGCGGCCTGGTCGATCACGTCGTCGGCCGTCGGATCGAGCATCTCGAGCTGCGCGGCGAACGGGTTGCCCGACGCCACCAGCCCGGGCCCGCGGATCTTGCTGCCCAGGTGGCGGGACGCCAGGTTGCTGCGGCACACCGGCGAGGCAAATATCTCTGGTTGGTCCTGACAGCGGATGAGGAGGAGGATCTGGCGCTGCTTATCCACCTGGGCATGAGTGGGCAGCTGCTCGTCTCGCCTGCCGACGCTGCCGAGGAGAAGCATCTGCGGGCAAGCTTCACCTTCGCCGACGCCGGCCGGGATCTGCGGTTCGTCGATCAACGTACTTTCGGTGGTCTCGCCTTGTCGCCGCTACCCAACGCCGGCGGGGACGAGCGTGCCAGCGTCCCCACCGCTATCGCCCATATCGCCGCCGACCCGTTTGATCCGTGTTTTGATGCGGCGGCCACCGTTCGGCGGTTCCAAGCGTCCGCGAGCGCGGTCAAGCGGGTGATGCTGGACCAGCGGGTGGTCTCCGGCATCGGCAACATCTACGCGGACGAGGCGCTGTGGCGCGCCCGAATCCACGGTGAGCGGCCATCAGCCTCCCTGTCCCGAGCCTCGCTTGCCGGGCTGCTGCGGCATACCAAGGACGTCATGAGCGCGGCACTGGCGCAGGGGGGCACGAGTTTCGATGCGCTCTATGTCAATGTCAACGGTACCAGCGGCTATTTCGAGCGGTCGCTGGAGGCATACGGGCGGGCCGGTCGTCCGTGTAGCCGGTGCGGTACCCCCATCCGGCGGGTGTCCTTCATGAACCGCAGTTCCTACTTCTGTCCCCGGTGTCAGCGCGCCAGCCGGCCCCGCTCTTAGGAACTCTCGTATGCCACGCCTTCCCAACACACCCGCCGGGCCACCAAGCATTCAGCGAGTCACCGTGTTCGTCCGCGGACGCGTGCAAGGCGTGGGGTTCCGCTGGTGGACTCGGACGATGGCGCTAGAACTGGGCCTGACCGGGCATGCCCGCAACACCGCCGACGGCCGGGTGGAAGTCGTAGCCGAAGGCTCCCGCCAGGGACTGGAGATCCTGTTGCAGCGGCTCGGTGAGTCCCCGTCCACCCAAAGACGGCCGGGACGGGTCGAACTCATCTCCGCGCCACAGTGGGACGTGGCCCGCGGCGTCGAGAATTTCCTCGAACGATGACCGATGGTCAAGACAGTGCGCTTTTCGGAGAGTGATCGTTCTTACGATGAGTCGATGAGCGAAATCCCAGCTGTCGGCCCCGGGTCGGCGTCGACCGGTGTGGCCCCGGCGGAGGCCGGGATGCCCGACCAGACACCGGCGGAGCTGGTGTCCCTCAGGGCCAGCATCGACAACATCGACGCGGCCCTGATCCATCTGCTCGCGGAACGCTTCAAGTGCACCCAGGCGGTGGGGGAGCTCAAAGCTCGCCGCAACATGCCGCCGGCAGACCCTGGCCGGGAAGAGCGCCAAGTGGCTCGTCTGCGTTCGCTGGCACGCGAGGCCGGGCTCGATCCCGAGTTTGCCGAGAAGTTCATCAACTTCGTCATCGCCGAGGTGATCCATCACCACGAGGCCATCGCCGGCCGCCCTGACGCGTAGGGTGCGCGCCGCTCGCGGATGTTCACAAGTGAACCCTGAACTCCACCAGGGAAACTATTCCTTGCGAACCTCTGGCTTCCCACCTGAGGCGTAAAACCGGAGGTGGGGGAGGGAGGGGGGAGGGAGGCGACATCCCCGATCTGAGGCTGCCCCACGGGTAGGGTGAACGCCGACTACCGATCCATCGTGGCCGCGACCGGCCGGAAAAGACCGTTCACCTGACGTGTACCTCAAGACGCTCACCCTGAAGGGCTTCAAGTCTTTCGCCAGCGCCACGACGATGCGGCTTGAACCGGGGATCACCTGCATCGTCGGCCCGAATGGATCGGGCAAATCCAACGTCGTCGACGGACTGGCCTGGGTCATGGGCGAACAGGGCGCGAAGTCGCTGCGCGGCGGCAAGATGGAGGATGTCATCTTCGGCGGGACCGCCGGCCGGCCCCCGTTGGGCCGCGCCGAAGTGTCCCTGACCATCGACAACACCGACGGCGCCCTGCCGATCGATTATGCCGAGGTCACAATCACTCGGACGATGTTCCGCAACGGCGGGTCGGAGTATGCCATCAACTCCACCCCATGCCGGTTGCTCGATGTCCAAGAACTGCTGTCCGACTCCGGCATCGGCCGGGAAATGCACGTCATCGTCGGCCAGGGACAACTCGACGCCGTTCTGCGCGCCACCCCCGAAGAGCGCCGAGGCTTCATCGAGGAAGCTGCCGGGGTGCTCAAGCACCGCAAACGCAAGGAACGGGCCCTGCGCAAGCTCGAGACGATGGAGGCCAACCTCACCCGGGTCACCGACCTCACCGGGGAGATTCGTCGCCAGCTGGGGCCCCTGGGCCGCCAGGCCGAAGCCGCCCGCCGAGCGGCCGTCATCCAAGCCGAGGCCCGCGACGCCCGATTGCGCCTCCTGGCCGACGACCTAGTCCAGTTGACCTCGACCCTGGCTCAAGAGGTCGCCGACGAGACCGCGCTCATCGCCCGCCGTACCGAGCTGGAAAACACCGTCGTCGCGTTGCGTGGACAGCTGCGTTCCGCCGAGGATGAGGCTGCCGCCGCCCAGCCGATGCTTACCGCGGCGGCGGACCGCTGGGTCCGGTTCCGGTCGCTGGTGGATCGGCTGGACTCCACCGCCCGCCTGGCCGCCGACCGCGTCCGGTTGCTCTTTCGGGACGAGCAGGAGGAAGACACGGCCGGAAGAGACCCGCAACAGCTACGCGCCCAAGCCGAACAGGCCCGCGCCGCGGAGCAGGACCTGCTCACTGCGATCGACGCGATCACCGCCGAGGTCTCGCAAGCGGTCACCGCCCGAACCGCCGCCGAGCAGGCGTATGCGACCGAGCAGGACCGAATCGCCCAGATGACCCGGGCCGCGGCCGACCGACGTGAAGGGATTGCCACCCTCGCCGGCCAGGTGGCCTCACGACGCAGCCGGATCGAGACTCGGGAAGCGGAGATCGCCCGCCTGCAGGGGGCTGTGCAGGCCGCACTGGATCGGGCCGCTGAGCACGAACGGGACTTCGCCAAACTCGAGGCAACCGTCGCCACCGACGAAGAGGGTGAGGAGGACCTCGACGGCATCCACGAGGCTGCGCTAAGCCGCGCCGAGTCCGCCAAGGCAGCCGTCGACGCGCTCATGGAGGAGGAACGCGAGGCCGATCGTGACCGCTCGGCGGCCATAGCCCGGGTAGAGGCCCTTCAATTGACCTTGCGGCGACAGGACGGCGCAGCCGCCCTGCTCGCCACCGCCGAAGCCCACGGAATCCTGGGGCCCGTGGCCGAGCTGTTGAACGTCGAGACCGGCTTCGAGGCTGCGGTGGCCGCTGCGCTGGGCTGGGCCGGCGATGCGCTCGCCGTGGATTCGGCCGGCTCGGCCCGCTCGGCGGTGGCATCCCTGCGTGCCCGTGACTCAGGCCGGGCGGACCTGCTCGTGGCCGCCACGGCCCAGGCGCATGATCGTGCCTCCTGGGGCGTCCTGCCGGCCGGGGCGCGCTGGGCCGTTGATGTCGTCGGAGCCGATCCCCGGATCGAGCCTGCGGTACGCCAGCTGCTGGCCCGCGTCGCCATCGTGCCCGACCCGGCCCGTGCCGCCGAGGTGGTCGATCGCGGTGAAGGCCTCACGGCGGTGACCAGCGATGGCGACGTCTTCGGGCCGGGATTCGTCCGTGGCGGCAGCCAAGGTGCCGACAGCGTCATCGAATTGCAAGCCGCCCTGGACGCGGCCAACGCTGCGGCCGCTGCGGCCACGGCGCGCGGGGAGCAGGCACGGTTCGCCCTCGTGTCTGCCCGGGAAGAGGCTGCCACGGCGACCGGCGCCGTCGAGGCAGCACTCGAGGCCCTGCACCAGTCGGATGCGAGAATGGCGGCCGTCGCCGAGCACCTGGGCTCCCTTGGCTCGGGTGCCCGCAACGCCAAGTCCGAGGCGGAGCGGCTCTCGGGCAACATCGCCGCAGCCACCGCCGCCCTGGCCACCGACCAGTCCGAACTGACCGCTTTGGCCGATCGGCTCGAGCGCGCGGTCTCCCAGCCAGGGGAGATCGAGGAGCCGTCCACGCAGGAACGGGACCGGTTGGAGATCGAGGCAAGCCGGGCGAGAACCGCTGAGACTGAGATCAGGTTGAGCCTGCGCACCCAAGAGGAGCGCGCGCGGTCGCTTCGCACCCGGGCGGAATCCCTTGAGGGGGCAGCGCGCAACGAGCTTGCCGCGCGGGAACGCCTGAGGGAACGGCGCGAGCGGCGAGTCCGCGAGCGTGAGGTGGCCGCCGCGGTCGCCGCGGCAGCTACCTACGGGGTCGGGCGAGCTCAGGCCGGACTGGCCGCGGCGCATATCGCGCGCGACAATGCCGACCAGGCCCGGCAGCACCGCGAGACCACCATGGCCGGCATCCGCACCGACCTGACGTCAGCGCAGGACGAACTGGCCGAACTGACCGATTCGGTGCACCGTGACGAAGTGGCCCGCGCGGCGCAATTCGCCCGGATCGAACAACTACAGGCCAAAGCCATCGAAGAGCTCGGCATCGACCCCGAGACGCTTACGACCGAGTACGGACCCGACACGTTCGTGCCCTACATTCCCGGCCCCGACGAGCCCAGCGACCCCGACCAGGTACCTGAGCCCACGGCATACGTGCGCGAGGAGCAGGAGAAGCGTCTGCGCCGAGCCGAGCGCGGCCTGAGCGCACTAGGACGGGTCAACCCGCTGGCGCTGGAAGAGTTCGCAGCCTTGGAGGAGCGACACAAGTTCCTCACCGAGCAACTGGAAGACCTGCGGCGGTCCAAGGAGGACCTGCTCGACATCGTCCGTGAGGTCGACACCCGGGTCCAACAGGTTTTCGGAGAGGCATTCGCCGACACGGCCGTGCAGTTCGAGCGGGTCTTCGAGCGGCTCTTTCCCGGCGGGGAGGGCCGGATCTTCCTCACCGACCCGGACGACCTGCTGACCACCGGCATCGAAGTCGAGGCCCGGCCACCGGGCAAGAAGGTCAAACGGCTTTCCCTGCTCTCCGGCGGTGAGCGGTCCTTGGTCGCGGTCGCCCTGCTCGTGGCCATCTTCAAGGCCCGACCCAGCCCCTTCTACATCATGGACGAGGTGGAGGCGGCCCTAGACGACACCAACCTCGGACGGCTCATCACCTTGTTCGAGGAGCTGCGCGACTCCAGCCAGCTCATCGTCATCACCCACCAAAAGCGCACCATGGAGGTGGCCGACGCACTGTATGGCGTGAGCATGCGCGGCGATGGCGTGACAACCGTTGTCTCCCAACGTATTCGCGATCTCGCCGACGACACACCGAACACGCGTCGATTTGATCGAACCCCGTCGGTGAGCGAGGCTTAGACCATGGTCGCGCTGGTGGTGGGGATGCTTTTTTGTGTGGTGTTGGCGGTCGTGGTCGTCGGACTGGTCGCCATCCCGGCACGGCGTCAAGGCCGCGACGTGCTCACCGCCCGCGGAGAAGACATCGTCGCGGCGGTGCGAGAGACCGCCTCCCGGGGGCACGGGACGAGCCAAGCTGCGCGTCCGGACCACAGCGCCACCCACGAGCAACCTCAGCTCGCAGCCGGCGACGCCGCCACCCGGAGCGACCCATCCCCAGCCGAACGTGACACCCACCCGGTGAGCTGAGCCCCAGGTCAGCATCCCCCGCCCCGGCGGTCGAGTGACGGACGCGCAGAACACGAGGCCGTGATGGGATGGGTCCCATGAGCATCGTGCACTCCGGGATCGACCGATCAGCGCAGGACGACACCGTCAGGGTTCAGGACGATCTGTTCGCCTTCGCCAACGGCCGTTGGCTTGCCGATGTGGAGATTCCGCCGGACCGGGCCCGCTACGGGACCTTCGACATGCTGCGCGATCGCGCCGAAACGGACTGCCGGACCATCATCGAGGAGTTCGTCGCCGGTGCCGCCTCCGGGACAGATCTGGACCCGACCCAACGCAAGCTGGCCGACCTGTACACCTCGTTCATGGACGAGGCGCGGGTCCAGGCCGTGGGGCGTGCACCCCTGGCGCCCCTGCTGGAGGAGATCGACCAGCTCACCGACATCGCAGAGATTCCCGCCCTCCTCGGCCGTTGGATACGTGACGGGGTGCCCGGGCTGGTCTACCCCTTCGTCAATACCGACGACCGGGATGCCAGCGCCTACATCGTCTTCCTCGAACAGGGCGGACTCGGCCTGCCGGACGAGTCGTACTACCGCGACGTGTCGTATGCCCCTGTGCGGTCGGCCTACCGGGATCATGTCGCCGCGATGCTTGCGCTCGCCGGTGTGGACCAGCCGACCCAGGCGGCGAGCAGCGTCCTCGACGTGGAAAGCGCGATTGCCGCCGAGCATTGGGATCGGGTGAGCAACCGGGATCCATTGAAGACCTACACCAAGGTGTCGGCGGAGGAGCTCGGGCAGTGGGCGCCTGCCTACGATTGGGCCGCCTGGTTCACGGCGATGGGGGCTCCGCAGGCGGCCTACGCGCAGGTGGTGGTGCGCCAACCGAGCTTCGTCCAGGCCGTGTCGCGGCTGCTGGTCGAGCACCCGTTGAGCACATGGCAAGCATGGCTGCGCTGGCATCTGGTGCACGAATTCGCGCCCTACCTGACGGTCGATATCGTCACCGAGAACTTCCGCTTCTTCGGTGAGACGTTGTCGGGAATGACCCAGCAGCGCGCCCGTTGGAAGCGTGGCGTGGCCCTGGTGGAGGATGGGATGGGGGACGGGCTGGGCAAGGCCTACGTGCAACGGCATTTCCCGCCCGCGGCTGCGTCCCGGATGGCACACCTGGTGGACAACCTCGTCGAGGCCTTCCGGCGGGACTTCACCGACCTGGCGTGGATGTCACCGGCCACCCGGGAACAGGCCTTGGACAAGCTCAACCGGTTCACCCCGAAGATCGGCTATCCACAGCGTTGGAAGGACTACACCGACCTGCGGATCGACGCGCAGGACCTCTTCGGCAACGTATGCCGAGCCGCAGCTGCCGAACTCGATCGCCAACTCGCCAAGCTCGGCGGCCCGGTGGATCGAGACGAGTGGTTCCTCACCCCGCAGACGGTCAATGCCTATTACAACCCCGGCCTGAACGAGATCGTCTTCCCGGCGGCCATCCTGCAGCCGCCGTTCTTCGATGCCACCGCGGACGACGCGGTGAACTACGGCGGCATCGGCGCCGTCATCGGTCACGAGCTCGGCCACGGGTTCGACGATCAGGGCTCGCGATATGACGGAGCGGGGGAGTTGCGGGACTGGTGGACTCAGCAGGACCGGGATCGTTTCGAGGAGCGGGCACACGCCCTCATCGAACAGTTCAACACCCTTGAGGCGCCCGACGCACCCGGGCGCACCGTTAACGGTGCCTTGACCGTGGGGGAGAACATCGGCGATCTCGGCGGTCTGACTATCGGGCTCAAGGCATACCGGATCGCCTGTGAAACCTCGGGATCGCCGGTGATCGATTCGATGACCGGAGACCAGCGGTTCTTCCTCGGCTGGGCTCAGGTGTGGCGTGGGAAGGCTCGCGAGGCCGAAGCCATCCGACTGTTGGCCATCGATCCGCATGCCCCTGCAGGCCTCCGGGCGAACATCGCCCGCAATCTCACCGAATTCCACGAAGCCTTCGAGGTGGAGCCAACGGATGGGATGTGGCTGGCCGAGCAAGATCGGGTACGGATCTTCTGACGGACTGCCTTACCCACGCCGCACGGATCACTGAGAGGATCACCGTCGTGAACACCCAGGAATCCCTCATTATCGCTGTGGCCGTCCTGGTCGTCGCCGGGCTGGTGATCCTCGGGCTCCTGCGCTCCCGCCGGGCCCGGTCGGGCCGGGTAGCGCCACCACCGAAGACCGGTGCGGCGCCACGCAGGCCGGAGGAGGCCGACGGCGAGGCAGGCGAGCTGCCACCGGACCTCGCCGAGCCCGGCCCGCCGGAGGATCTCAGCGACCGAGAGGCCCCGCCTGGACCGGCGCCCACGGCCACCCTCGAACGGCCGGAGTCCCCGGTCGGGCGGCTGCAGCGACTCCGGGCCAGGCTCTCGCGGTCCAACACCGTCCTCGGACGCGGGCTGCTCGCCGTGCTGTCCCGGGGCCAGTTGGACGAGCAGGCCTGGGAAGAGGTCGAAGACACGTTGCTCGGCGCCGACCTCGGGGTGGAGGCGACCACCGAGCTGGTGGACAAGCTACGGACGCAAGTCACGGTGGCCGGGACCAGGGACGAAGCCACCGTTCGGGGCTGGCTGCGGGCCGACCTACTCGAGCTCATCGACCCCCAGATGGACCGCACCCTGGCCGACAGCCGGGTGGGTGATCGTCCCAGCGTCATGCTCGTTGTGGGCGTCAACGGTGTTGGGAAGACGACGACCGTCGGCAAGCTCGCCCGCGTGCTGGTCGCCCAGGACAAGGACGTCCTCTTGGGCGCCGCCGACACTTTCCGGGCCGCCGCCGCCGATCAACTGCAGACCTGGGGCTCCCGGGTCGGGGTACCGACGGTGCGCTCGGACCGGGACGGTGCCGACCCCGCGGCGGTGGCCTTCGACGCCGTCCAAGCCGGCCAGGAGAACGAATGCGACGTCGTGCTGCTCGACACGGCCGGGCGACTGCATACCAAGGTCGGGCTCATGGATGAGCTTGGCAAGGTCAAGCGTGTCGTGGAGAAGCTCTCACCGATCGATGAGGTCCTGCTCGTCCTCGACGCGACCACGGGTCAAAACGGATTGCGGCAGGCAGAGGTGTTCGCGGAGGTCGTCGGCATCACCGGGGTGGTGCTGACCAAGCTCGATGGGACAGCCAAGGGGGGCATCGTCGTCGCGGTCCAGCGTCAGCTGGGGGTGCCGGTCAAGCTCGTCGGCCTCGGCGAAGGTCCCGACGACCTGGCCCCGTTCGATCCGGATGCCTTCGTCGACGCCATTCTCGACTAGGGGCCTGAGCGCCCCGGCGGTCTGGACGGTATGCCTGCACGCGGCTTGTCGGCGACAATCACGGTCCCGTCGACCAGGACATGACAAGGTAACCCGGAGCTTGGCAAGGGGAACTTTCCCTTGCCAAGCTCCGGGTTCCCACCTGAGGCGCAAATCCGGAGGCGGGGCTGGGCTAGGTGGGGGTCACGGCCGGGACGTGTTGACGGACCCAGTCGATCCACGCGTCCATGCCCTCGCCGGTCCGGGCGCTGAGGGTGATGAGTTCGGCCGTGGGGTTGATTCGGCGCAGGTTCTCCTCGAAGGTTGCCAGATCGGCGTCCAGATACGGGATGAGGTCGGCCTTGTTAACGATGACGAGGTCGACCGCGCGGAACATCACCGGGTATTTCAACGGCTTCTCCTCACCCTCGGTGATGGAGTAGACCATCGCCCGGTGCTGGGCGCCGACGTCGAACTCGGCTGGGCAGACGAGATTGCCCACGTTCTCGACGAAGAGCACGTCCAGGGCGGGCAGGTCCAGGCTGTCCAACGCCCGGGCCACCATGGGGGCGTCCAGGTGGCACTCGCCACCGAAACCGTCGCTGGTGTTCAGCAGGCTGACCTGGGCTCCGAAGCCGGCAAGACGGTCCGCGTCGATGCTCGTCTCGATGTCGCCTTCGACGACACCGCAGCGCACCTCACCAGAGAGCTCGGCAAGCGTGCGGGCCAACAGCGTCGTCTTGCCGGCCCCAGGGGAGGACATGAGGTTGATCGCGGTGACCCCGGCCTCTTCGAGCCGGTTCCGATTGCGCTCCGCGGCCCGGTCGTTCTCGTCGAAGATCCGCTCGAGCACGACGACGCGCTCGGTCCCGGTGGCATACGCGCTCATGTCGCCGTGGGCCAAGGGATCAGCGGGTTCGCCATGATGGTCGTGGTCGTGGTCGTGCACGGTGCCGTCGTCGTGGCGGTGGAAGCGCCCCATGAGGACTCCTTCGTCAGAGGTTGATCGGATGATGAATGCGGTGATGGGCCGACGCCGGCCAGGTCACGGGGGCGCCGGGGCTGTGGTTCGGGCCTCCCCGACGTCCATGGACGTGATGAGGAATTCCTCGCCGGTTCGGACCTCGATGTCTCCGGAGGCACAGCGCGCGCAGACGAGAACGAGGTCGTGCTCGACCTCGGTCAGCTCGTGGCAGGCTCGGCACGCCAGCGTGATCGGGATCGATTCGATCTGGAGGCGGGAGTCCGCCAGCGGTCCGTCCTGGACGACGAGGGTCCAACAGTAGGTCAAGGTCTCGGGGACCACCTGGCGCAGCCGCCCCACCTGGAGGTGGACCGTCTGGACCTCGCGGCCCTGGGCGGCCTGGGCGACGACCTTGTAGATCTGCTGGCATAGGGACAGTTCGTGCACGTCATCACTTTCGCAGAGTCAGCGACGGGGTCTCGCCGAAGCGCCGTCGGTAGAGGGCCGCGAAGTTGCCCAGGTGGGTGAACCCCCACGATTGGGCCACTTCGGTGACGGTGACACCGTCCTCGGGCAGAGCGTCGGCGAGTTGGGCACGAACCCGGTCCAGCCGAAGATCGCGCACATAGGCCATCGGGGTGGTGCCCAGGTCGGCCCGGAAGCCTTGTTGGATGGACCGCCGGCTCATCCGCGCGTGCCGGGCCAGGTCGTCCAACGTGATGGCCCGGGCAATGTTCTGCTCGATGTAGGCGATCGAACGGCGGACCGCCGGACGGCCGCTGCGGGTGTGCTCCCGCACGAGATCGTGGTGATGGCTCGACGGCTGGATGAGTAGCAGGGTGGAGATGACGAAGTCCTCGACCGGTCCGGCACCGGCGCCCTGGTGCAGCAGCGATCCCTGGTTGAGGATTTCGCTGGACAGCAACTGCATCGCCGTGTGCCACCGGGTGGCCACATCGCTGGTCAAGTCCATGATCGGAGCGAACCTGATCGGGGTCGTCGAGGTGCGCCCACGCATACGGGCCACAGCGGTCTCGAGGGCGTCGGCCTCGATCCGCAGGACTACGTGCGGGCTGTCGAGGTCCATAGTGAGGTAGAGCTGGTCCCCTGGGTTGGTCACCAACGCGCGATAGGGGCTGATCTCCTCTGTGCTCGTGCCCAATCGGACGCTTCCCGAGCCCGAGGTCGGCATGTGGATGCTGTACCACATGCCGGTGGCTGTGATGTCGAGCGAGGCGGGTGCATGCAGATCCAGATGCGCCAGCGTCACATCCCGTATGCGCACGGCGTGCATGCTCGCCTGGAACGGGGCTGCCTGGGGGTCCTGCAGGATCAACGTGCACCGGCCGACGAAGGCCTGGAGCAAGTCGCTGGCCTCCCGTCGATCCTCGGTACGGAACACCTCGTGATCGCGTAGGGCGACCGGAACACCGCGCGATTGCACTCGACGTCTCACGGGCGTACGGGTGCGGCGGGTGTCGATGAACCCGAGCTTGGACAGCCGCGTCATCACCGCCCCTTCCTCAGTTACCCGGACTTCATATCACATCTTGGCTGCGCTCTCATCACAATGATTCTGCGCAATATGGATAGCTTATGCGCTCCACTGATAGCCACGTTTCCGGCCAGAACCTAGCGTGACGCGAGTCACGACAACTGGAAAGGGTGTGGCATGCGGGACGAACCGACACTCTCGGCGCAACCAAGCAATACGACCGCGCTCCAGGAACGGCTGAACGACCCAGCGGTCGCCGGAGCACTGGCAACGATCCTTGACCACGCCGATCTTCTCGCCGTCATGGTCGAGGGGCTGAACGGATTCACCGCTCGCTCGGAGATCATCGGCGAATCCCTGCTGGCCTCGCTGAACGATGCTCGCTCGATGGCCGAGGCGCCGGATAGCCCGGTCAAGGGACTGGACTTTGTTGGGGTCGCCGGCGCCCTACGAGATCTGGCCAACGTCATGCCCAAGGTGGCACCGGTCATGCTCGACATCGTCGGCTCGGGGATCATCGACGAAGTGATGCACTCCGGAATCACCGAGCCCAAGGTCATCGACCAGGTGGGCAAACTCGGCCGGGGTCTGGCCAAGGGTGCTGAGAACGCCTCGGCCAACCACCTTGAGGTCGACGGGCCGTTCAAACTCATGCGCCTGCTCAAGGACCCTGACATTGCCCGCGGTTTGGGGTTCTTCCTCAACGTTCTCAAATCCATGGGCGCCGAACTCGGCAGCTCGACCACACCTACCGCCCGGTAAGAAGGAGATCACCTATGTCGTCAGTGCTGTGGTTGCAGGGCGGGGCCTGCTCCGGCAACTCGATGTCGTTCCTGAACGCCGAAGAACCCAACGTCGTCGATCTCATCGTCGACTTCGGCCTGGAACTCCTCTGGCATCCCTCCCTGGGTCTGGAACTCGGACAGCAGGCCAAGGACATCTTCTGGTCCTGTGCTCGCGGGGAGAAGCCGCTGGACATCTTCGTCATGGAGGGAACGGTCATCGAGGGTCCGGACGGGTCCGGTCGATATGACATGTTCGCCGAGCGGCCGATGAAGGACTGGGTCACCGACCTGGCCAACGCCGCCTCGATCGTCGTCGCCATCGGCGATTGCGCCTGTTGGGGCGGGATTCCCGCTATGGAGCCGAACCCGAGCGACTCGACGGGGATGCAGTTCCACAAGCGGGCCAAGGGCGGCTTCCTCGGGCCGGATTGGCGCAGCAAGTCTGGCCTGCCGGTGATCAATATTCCCGGATGCCCGGCCCACCCGGACTGGATCACACAGATCATCGTCGCCCTGGCGACCGGCCGTGCCGGGGACATCGCGCTTGACGACCTGCACCGGCCGCAGACGTTCTTCAAGTCCTTCACCCAGACCGGATGCACTCGGGTGCAGTTCTTCGAATACAAGCAGTCCTCGATGAGCTTCGGCGAGGGGACCCGAACCGGGTGCCTGTTCTACGAACTCGGCTGTCGTGGCCCGATGACGCACAGCCCGTGCAACCGGATCCTGTGGAATCGGCAATCGAGCAAGACCCGCGCCGGTATGCCGTGCATCGGCTGTACCGAACCAGAATTCCCCTTCCGCGACCTGGCCGCAGGCACGGTCTTCAAGACCCAAAAGGTCTCGGGAGTGGTTCCGCAAGAGGTGCCCGAGGGTACCGACCACCTGACCTACATGGCGCACGCCGCCGCTGCTCGGGTGGCCGCTCCGCAGTGGACCAAGGAAGACATCTTCGTCGTCTGAGCCTGGCCGCCGCACCATAATGCTTCTCACCAGAAGGGGAAATCAGCAATGACCCAAGCCGTCGATCTGTTCGTCAGCCCACTAGGACGCGTCGAGGGTGACCTCGACGTGCGGGTGACGATCGAAGATGGGCACGTCACCTCGGCGTGGACCGAAGCCGCCATGTTCCGTGGCTTCGAGATGATCCTCAAGGGCAAGGACCCCCAGGCAGGGCTCGTCGTCACCCCGCGTATTTGCGGCATTTGCGGCGGCAGCCATCTCTACAAGGCCGCCTACGCCTTGGACACCGCCTGGCGCACGCACGTGCCGCCGAACGCCACGCTCATCCGCAACATTGCCCAGGCCTGCGAGACGCTGCAGTCCATCCCGCGCTACTTCTACGCGCTGTTCGCCATCGACCTGACGAACAAGAACTACGCCAAGTCGCCGCTGTACGACGAGGCGGTGCGCCGATTCGCGCCCTACGTCGGCACGGCGTACCAAAAGGGTGTGGTCCTGTCCAACAAGCCGGTCGAGGTGTATGCCATCTTCGGCGGGCAATGGCCGCACAGCTCCTTCATGGTCCCCGGCGGCGTGATGAGCGCGCCGACGCTGGCCGATGTCACGCGAGCGACCGCGATCCTGAACCACTGGAAGGACAACTGGCTGGAGAAGGAGTGGCTCGGCTGCTCCATCGAGCGCTGGCTGGAGAACAAGACCTGGGACGACGTGCTGGCCTGGGTGGACGAGAACGAGTCCCAGCGCAACTCGGACTGCGGCTTCTTCATCCGGTATGCCTTGGACGTGGGCCTGGACAAGTACGGGGCCGGCCCGGGCAACTTCATCGCTCCAGGCACCTACCTGGACCCGGAGCTGTACGAGAACCCCACGGTCGAGGGGCGTCAGGACGCGCTCATCGGTCGCGGCGGGGTCTATGCAGGTGGACGCTTTTTCGAATACGACCAGATGCGCGTCTCGGAGGACGTCACCCACTCGTTCTATCAGGGCAGCCGGCCGCTGCACCCCTGGGAGGGCGAGACCATCCCGATCGACCCGGCTGCGGCCCGACCGGAGGGCAAGTATTCCTGGGCCAAATCGCCCCGCTACGACGTCCCCGACCTGGGCCGGGTTCCGTTGGAGGCGGGTCCGTTGGCCCGCCGGATCGCGGCGGCTGCGCCCAACCCGGCAGAGCACCAGGACAGCGACCCGTTGTTCGCCAACATGCTCGACCGGCTCGGCCCGTCGGTGTTCGTCCGGCAGATGGCGCGGATGCACGAGGGACCGAAGTACTACCAGTGGGTTATGGACTGGCTGTCCCGGATCGACCTGTCGGAGAGCTTCTACACCAAACCGGTGGAGCACGAATCCGGCAAGGGCTGGGGTGCCACCGAGGCAGCCCGCGGCGCTCTGCAGGACTGGATCGTCATCGAGAACGGCAAGATCGAGAACTACCAGGTCATCACCCCCACCGCGTGGAACATCGGTCCACGTGACGGTGATTCGGTGCTCGGCCCGATGGAGCAGGCGTTCATCGGCACACCGATCGTCGACATGGAGGACCCGGTGGAACTCGGTCACGTGGCCCGGTCCTATGACTCATGCCTGGTTTGCACCGTGCACGCCTACGACGGAAAGACCGGACGCGAGTTGAGCCAGTTCGTCGTCAACGGCATGACGTCATGACCTCTACGCCCATCGTCGAGCAGACTCATGCCCTGCATGAGCTGCTCGACGATGGGCAACCGGTCGCGGAATGCGATGTTCTCTTGATTGGCTGCGGGAACATCCTCCGCGGCGACGACGCCGTCGGCCCCACTCTCGTGCGGGCACTGTGGGCCGGCGGCGTCCCTGACGGTGTGCGCCTCGTCGACGGAGGTACGGCCGGCATGGATGTGGCGTTCCAAATGCGCGGCGCCCATCACGTCGTCATCGTGGACGCGGCGACCACTGGAAGTCCGGCTGGCACGATCTACCGGGTGCCCGCGGACGAACTGGAGGACATGCCCCCGTTGACGGGACTGCACACCCACTCCTTCCGATGGGACCACGCCCTGTCGCTGGGCCGATGGCTGCTCGGGCCAGCGATGCCGGAGACGGTCACGGTGCTGCTCATCGAAGGATCCGATTTCACCCCGGGTGGACACCTGTCCGCCCCCGTCGAAGCGGCCATGCGTCAGGTCATCGACATCGTCCGGGAGGACTTCTTCCCGGCTGGGCGGGGTCCGGTCGTGGAGGTGTCCACGGACGGGTACCTGCGCATGGACGCCGAGACGGCGCAGGAGTACTTCCCCACCGGCGCCGTCGGTGGGCAGTTCTCGGATGTGGGCTTCGACCTCATCCCGCTGGCAGGTCCGGCCCACGGCGGTGGAGTGCTCAAACAGCGCAACACCGCCGGAGATCGATCCATCCTGGTACGGGAACTGATCGACCGGGATCTGCCACCGGGCCGGTACGCCTGCCGCTGGGATCCTTCGGCAGGAGCCGTCCACGTCGATGTGCCCACCGCCGGCGCATCGTTGCAGTGACTGAAGCAAACGACGACAACGAGGGTGATGCAGGTGAGCCCGTAGGGGACGATTCCGCGTTCGCGGTCGAGACCATGGTGGTCGAGGTCGCGGGTCAGTGGGCGGTCGACATCGTCGTCGCCTTCGCCGACGGCGTCGTCCGTAAACGCATACAGACATACCGCACTGCTGCCAAGGCGAGGCGCAGTGCCGACATCATCAGGCGTGCCGCGGCGAGAGAGTTGCGGCCACCAGACCACAGGTAAGGGGCGTAGAGCCGTGGTGGATATTGCACGACCCCAAGGGATCGGGGCCTTCCCGCTGCCCGCAGGACTTCTCCTGATCGGGCCAGGGCCGGGGCACGACGAGGTCAGGTCCGCGCTCGTCGCGGGCCAGACGCCCTCCCAATGGCCCGATTCGTTGCGTGGCCACGACGCGGCCTTCCGCGGGGACACCGAGGCCGCGATCGCCACCTTCACCGGGCAGGACGCAGTCAGCGCCTTCAACCGGTACGTGCTGGACCCAGACGGGATCGATGCTGCTCAGGTGCGCCAACAGCTGCCCGATGACCTGGCCGTCCTGGTAGATCTGGTCGACTACATGCTGGGCCGAGCCGACCACCCGCCGACCAGCCTGCGCGTCCGTGATGACGTGGCCGCGCTGGTGATCTCGGCACAAGCCAGTGCGGCGCTGGAGGAGCAGCAGGTCGAACGGGCCATGGAGTTGCTTGACGGTGCCGCGGCGGCCTGCCCGCCAGAGGCGGTGCCGCTGCAGGCCCTGTTGCGGGGCCAGTGCGCCATCCTCCGCGCAGAGAACGGCGGCGATGTCGGTGCTGCCGTCATCGAGCTCGAGACGGTGCTGCGCCTGTTGGAGGAGACCGACCTGAACCCAGCCCGCGCCGAACTCCACCAGCGGCTCGGCGCGCTGCTGCATGAATCGGCTGCTGACGGCGGCATGCTCCAACCCGCGGTGGCGCACTATTCGGCCGCCGTGGCGCTCGTGGACGAGGAGAGCGCGCCGGAGGTCTGGGCGATGGCACACCTCGGCTTGGGCACCGCCTATCTCATGATGCCGATGACCCAGGCCTCGGATGCGTTGCGGTCCGCCGTCGCCATCTCCTCGTTGCGCTCGGCGCGCCGGGTGTTCGACCCGATCAGCGCCCCGTCGCCGTGGTCATCAGCGACGTTGAATCTGGCCAACGCCCTGGTCTACTCGCCCTCACGAAAGCAGGGCGACAACCTCACCGAGGCTGTCGACCTCTATGAAGAGGTCTTGGCTCTGCGAGACCGAGACACCGACCCCCTGGGCCGCGCTCGGGTGTTGACCAATCAGGGCAACGCCCTGGCACACCTCGGCGTGTTCGATCACGCCAAGGCCAAGTTGGCCGAGGCCCGGTTCATCTTTGAGGAGCATCTCGACCACGACTCGGTCATGACCGTGCGTTCCATCCTCGATGAGATCGCTAGGGCAGGGGTCCCAGACGAGGATGGCGCCGCGGCCGGCGAGGCGAGCTGATGAGCGCCGACGCCGCAGGTTCCACCGTCCGGCTTCCCGAGGACCGCGATCTGGACGACCTGGCCGGTCGCCTCGACAAGGCCCTGGCCCGGGTGGACGACCTTGACCCGGACACCGCCGCCGTCGCCAAGGAAGCTCTGGCCGCGCACAACGACCTGCATCGCGCTGCGCTGGTGCATCTCGTCCGTGCCCTTCGCACCGACACCACGGCGCGGGATGCCCTGCTCGATGCCGTCGGCGACCCGGTCATCTCCGCCGTGCTGCTCTCGCACGGCATCATCCGGACCGATCCGCAGACCCAGGCCGAGCGGGTGCTCGAACGAATTCGCCCCGAGGTCAGTTCGCACGGGGGACAAGTGGAGTTGGATCGGGTCGAAGACGGCACGGCATACATCCGGCTTGCCGGAGCCTGCACGGGCTGTTCGTCGGTGGCGACGACACTGCGCTCGGCGATCGAGGACGCCCTCTTGACCGAGGTCGCGGGGGTCACGTCGGTGCACGTTCTGCCATCCGACCCGGGACCGACACTCATTCCACTGTCGGCGATCGGACGACGTCCGGCCACGGATCAACCCGAACCTGGGTGGGCCAAAGCGCTGGCGGTAGCCGAGTTGCCGGCCACCGGAATGGTGCCGGTCCGCCCCCAAACCGAGGACGGGGCTAGCGTAGATGCGGTGGTGGTGAACCTCGACGGTCGGCTGGCGGCATACGTCAATGCCTGCGCGCACCAGGGCCGGCGTCTGGACGACGGGCTGCTGGATCCCGAAGAAGGCACGTTGACCTGTGCGGGGCACGGCTTCACCTTCGACGCCGCCAGCGGGGAATGCCTCACCCTGCCTGGCGCCCAACTCGACCCAGTGCCCCTGCGCGTCGACGACGGCCACGTGTGGTTGCGGGTGCATACCTGATGAAGGTGCGCATCCTCACGGCCAGCACCCCGCACGTCGGGATCGTGCCCGGAGCCGATGCTGCGGCGATCACGCAACCCTACGGCGGCTGGCGACCCAGGACGGTGCTCGGTGCCAACGCCCCGGGAGGCCTGCTGCTGCCCCCGGCGACCCCGACCCGCTCCTGGCTGTATGGGCCGCGGGGCGTCTGGCTTTCGCCCGAACTGGTCGCCGTCGCTGACACCGGCAACCATCGGGTGCTGCTGTGGCACGGGCTGCCGAGCCAGGACGGTGCCCCCGCGAGCGTGGTGCTGGGACAGCCGGACGACACCTCCGACAGCCCCGGCGCCGGCCCGGGCAGGATGCACCTGCCGACCGGAGTGCTTGTTATCGACGGAGCCCTCGTCGTGGCTGACGCGTGGAACCACCGCATTCTCGTGTGGGACTCGGTGCCGACGCTCGACGGTGCCGTTCCCGACCATGTCATCGGCCAACCGGATGCCGAGCGCGTCGAGCCGAATGCCGGTGGACCGGTGACCGGGTCCACGCTGTACTGGCCGTTCGGCATTGCCGTCATCGACGGCATCTTCTATGTCGCCGACACCGGGAACCGGCGGGTGCTCGGCTGGCGCCAGGGCCTGCCGCTGGATGGGCGTCCGGCCGATGTGGTGCTCGGTCAACCCGACCCGCACAGCCGGGAGGAGAACCGCGGCGGCGAACCTGGGCCGGATAGTTTCCGCTGGCCACACACGATCACCGCCTCGGCCGACGGCGGCATCCTCGTGGCCGATGCCGGCAACCACCGCCTCCTGGGCTGGTCCAGCCACCCCGATCGTGACCTCCCGGCGGACCACGTCATCGGGCAGCAGGACTTCACCACAGCTACCGAATCCCCGTACCGGCCGCACGACGGCCGCATGGTGCGATTCCCGTATGCCGCGCATACGGTCGATGGCGCTCTGTTCGTGGCTGACACGGCCAACAACCGGGTGCTTATCTGGAACCAGGTGCCGACCGGCCCGAACGCGCACCCGGACCACGTCCTCGCCCAACCCGACTTCGCCCACATCGGGGAGAACCGATGGGAATCGGTGGCCGCGGACACCCTGTGCTGGCCCTACGGGCTCGGTGTCGCCGGGGACCTGCTCGCCATCGCCGACTCGGGGAACAACCGAATCGTGCTGTGGGAGCGCGGATGAGCGCTACGGGGGATGTGGTTCGTCGTCGGCTCACCGTTCGGGGAGTGGTCCAGGGTGTCGGCTTCCGCCCGTTCCTTGCCCGGTTGGCCGACGACCTATCGCTCACCGGCCGGTGCTGGAACGACGCCACGGGCGTCGTCCTGGAACTCCAAGGTGTCGCCGACGTCGTGGCCGAAGGAGAACGGCGTCTGGTGGCAGACGCGCCCCCATTGGCCCGGGTCGTCGAGGTCCTCGGCGCCGACGCCGACCGGGTGGATGCCGAAGCGGCATTCGTCATCGTCGCCTCCGGCGGATCCGAAGGCCCGCGCACCCTCGTGCCGCCGGACACCGCGGTCTGCCCGGATTGCCTGGCGGAAATGGCCGATCCGGATGACCGTCGATACCGCCACCCGTTCATTTCGTGCACCAACTGTGGGCCACGGTTGACCATCATCCGGTCGTTGCCGTACGACCGCCCGGCCACGACCATGGCGCAGCTGCCGCTGTGTGCGGCGTGCGCCGCCGAGTATGCCGACCCGCGGGATCGGCGCTACCACGCCCAACCCATCGCCTGCCATGACTGCGGCCCTTCGCTGAGCTACCGACGGGCCGGCGACGGCGCTGCTGACCTACCCGAACGGCCGGGCCGCGCTGGCTCGGACGTCGCGCTCGCCGCGGCACGTCAGGCCCTGGGCGATGGGGAGATCGTCGCGATCAAGGGCCTGGGTGGCTACCACTTGGCATGCGACGCCGCCAACCCGGCAGCGGTGCAGCGACTGCGGGATCGCAAGCGCCGCCCGGACAAGCCGTTCGCGCTCATGGCCGCGGACTCCGCAACTGCCGGTGCCCTCATCGACATCGACCGCGACGTGTCGGCCCTGTTGTCCGGACCGGAGCATCCCATCGTCATCGCACCTCGCCGCGATACCGGTCAGATCGCTGATCCGGTGGCTCCGGGGTTGGACGAACTCGGCGTCGTCCTTCCCTACACGCCGGTTCATCACCTGCTGTTCGCGCCCGATCCGATCACCGGCCAGAGCGGACCTCAGGTCCTCGTCATGACCTCCGGCAACCTCGGGGATGAGCCGTTGTGCTATCTCGACCAGGACGCGTTCACCCGGATGGGTGGCATCGCCGACGGCTTCCTGACCAACGACCGGCCGATCCACGTGCCCTGTGAGGACTCCCTGGTAGCCGCCCGAGATGGCGAACTGAACCCGATCCGTCGTTCCCGAGGGTATGCCCCGCTGCCGCTACCGGTACCTGCCGGACCGACCGTGCTCGCCGTCGGTGCCGAGATCAAGAACACCCTGACCCTTGCCCGGCAGGACCTGGCTTTCGTGTCGGCACACCTGGGTGACATGGGCACCATCGAGAGCCAGCGCGCCTTCGAGGCATCCGCCGAGCAACTGCTGAGTCTGCACGAGGCGACCCCCGAACTGCTCGCCGCCGATCGCCACCCCGGATATGCGACCACGGCGTTGGCCGCCCGGTGGGGCGCCGACCGAGGCATACCGGTGCATCTCGTGCAGCATCACCACGCCCATCTTGCCTCCCTGCTGGCCGAGCACGGCCGGCTCAGCGACCCGATCATCGCCCTAGCCTTTGACGGCACCGGCTACGGCTGCGACGGGACCATCTGGGGAGGGGAGGTGCTCTCCTCCACCGATGGCGTCGACCGGATCCAGCGGGTGGGCCACCTGCAGCCGTTCGTGCTTCCCGGCGGCGATGCGGCGGTGCGCGCCCCCGCCCGGATCGCCTTGTCGCTGCTCAACCTGGCCGGCGTAGCCCAGGACGCAGGCGGCCTGGTGCCGGGCCTGACCGGCCCCGAACGATCCGCGGTCAGGGCAATGGTGGACAAGCCCGCGCCAGCAACCTGGACGACCAGCCTGGGTCGACTGTTCGATGGGCTGGCTGCCTTGTGCGGATTGCGCGACCGAGTCACCTATGAGGCGCAGGCCGCCGTCGAGCTGGAGGTGCTGGCCCGCTCCGCGACAGCCAGCATCGAGCTGGACATGCCGGTTGAGGACGGCGTGATGAACACCGCCGCACTGGTCCGCTCGGTGGTCGAGCACCTGCGGCGGGGAACCGATCGAGGCACCATCGCCGCCGGCATCCACGCCGCGGTGGCCGCGGCCGCTGCGCGCGCCGCTCGCTCCGCGGCCGACCGGGTCGGGGTGTCCGCTGTCGGACTGACCGGCGGAGCTTTCCAGAACCACGAATTGCGCCAGGGCATCGCCAGTCGTCTGACAGCGGCCGGGTATGAGGTCCTCACTCACGAACGGGTCCCGTGCACAGATGGCGGGCTGAGCCTCGGCCAGGTGGTCATCGCCCGGGCCGCATGGCAGCGAACGACGGAAGGAGTCCACTGATGTGTCTAGGAGTTCCAGGACGGATCACCCGACGATGGGAAGAAGACGGTGCGCTCTTGGCCGAGGCGGACTTCGCCGGTGAGACACGAACCATCCGGTTGAACTACCTTCCAGAGCTGGCGGTTGGGGACCACACGATCGTCCACGCTGGATTCGCCCTCACCCGGGTCAGTCCGGAGGAGGCCGCCACGACGATCGCCATGATGCGCCAGGTGGGTCTGCTCCCTGACGAGGGTGAGTCGGCCGAACAGATCGACCTCGGCTCGCCCCAGACCGTGCCCGCGCAGTCGGCGAGAGAGCCCTCGCCGACCGGATCTAGGCTGGGTGAATCATGACGGCAACCTCCGCGATCCCACAGGTCGACCTGCTCCCCGAACCGCTCAGCAAGGACCTGTCCTCCGCGGCCCTGACACTGGCCCGCCGGTTCCATGCCGGCGGCTCGCTATGGGCCCTGGCCCCGCAGTGGGAGCCTCACGCCCACCACGTCGCCGTCGAGTTCGTCCACCCGGTCATCGTGGGGACCAGGTCATTGCCTGCCATGGCGCTGTGCGGTTCGGGACTGGTCGACCGGGCCCGAGTTTCCGTGGGAGCCGGCGACGTCATGCTCGTCATCGCCAGGGCGGATGACCAGGTGGCGCTCTCGGTGGCGGCGAAGGCCCCGGCTTGGGGCGCCAAGGTTCTGTGGATTGGGTACGGGCCGCGGCCGCGGGCCGGGGCGGCCGATCACGTGCTGTGGCTCGATGAGGACGACGATCTCATCCCGGCGACCGGCCGATTCGTGCTGCTGTATCACCTGTTGTGGGAACTGACCCACGTATGCCTGGAACACCCCGGCCTGCTGCGCGTCGAGGACGCCGAGTGCACCGATGAGGTCTGCATCACCTGCAGCGACGACGCCGTCCCGGCTGAGGTCATCTCCGGTCCGCAGGGGCCCTTGGGGCTTGTGGAGGTTCGCACACCCGGCGGGATGGAGCAGATCGACACATCCATGGTGGGCGAGGTGCTCCCCGGGGACCTCGTGCTGGTGCATGCCGGGACCGCCATCTCCCGGCTCGAGGCAGCCGATGGCCTCGAGGAGGTGACCAGGTGAGCGCTTCGAAGGATGCCGGCGCGCAACCCCAGGAGGACTTCCTCTATCCCTTCCTGGAGGCTCAAGAAACCGATGCCGATGCATTGCTGGACGACCTGGCCGCCTCCGCCCGGTCGAAAGCGGCCGAGAGCGCGGCGCTGAGGGCGGCGACGCTGGCAACGTACGCCGACACGATCGCGGAGCTCGGCGCAGACATGGCGCAGCGATTCGCCGCCGGCGGACGGCTCTTCACGTTCGGCAACGGAGGCAGTTCCACCGATGCAGAGACCCTCGCGGCCCTGTTCGCCCAGCCAGTTTCAGGCCGAGCGCTGCCGGCCTGGTCGCTGACGGCCGATATGGCGATACTGACCGCCCTGGGCAACGACATCGGCTTCGAGGTCGTGTTCGCCCGCCAGCTGGAGGCCAGGGCGAGGGAGAACGACATGGCCATCGCCATGTCCACCTCCGGGTCGTCAGCGGACCTGCTCCGCGGCCTGGCCTGGGCTCGCCGTCGCGGAGCTGCGACGATCGGTTTTGCGGGCGGCACTGGTGGCCAGATGTCCACCAGTGCGGACGTCGACGTCTGCTTCGTCGTCGATTCCGTGTCGATCCACCGGATCCAGGAGAGTCAGGCCCTGCTGGGTTATCGCCTCTTCCAGACCGTGCAGGAGCACCTGGCGGCCGGCTCATCCACCGCCACCTCGGCCCCGCAACTGGATACCCCGTTACACCCGACGAACGCGGCCCTGGCAACGCCCGGTCCGGGGAAAGGAACATCATGAGCGCCCACACGGAGAACAACCCCAGATCGGCGCCCACCAGCATGGAGGCGCAGCTGGACCGAATCGAACGGATTCGCAAACGGCGCCCGCGCCTCCTGGACGATGTCGTCACATTGGCGCACGGCGCAGGCGGCAAATCCTCCGCAGCCCTGATCGACGCGGTCTTCCTCGAGGCCTTCCGTGACCCCGGGCTGCACCAGCTCGGCGACGGGGCGCTGCTGCCGCCCAGCGGCTCCGATGGACTCGCCTTTTCCACCGACTCCTATGTCGTTCAGCCGCTGCGCTTCCCCGGCGGATCGATTGGGGATCTGGCCGTCCACGGGACCGTCAACGACCTGGCCATGTGCGGGGCTCGGCCGCAGTGGTTGTCTGCCGGGTTCGTCATCGAGGAGGGTTTCCCCATCGAGGACCTGCGGGGCATCGTCAACGACATGGCTGCCGCAGCGGAGCGCAGCGGAGTGGCGATCGTCACCGGCGACACCAAGGTCGTCCCCAAGGGCGCCGCAGACGGCTTGTACATCAACACGGCCGGAGTCGGGGTGATCCCGCAGGGGAGAGCCCTGGGCGCAGACAAGGTGCAACCGGGTGACCGGGTCATTGTGTCCGGACCCATCGCAGCCCACGGCATGGCCATCATGATCGCCCGGGGCGACCTGGCCCTGGAGGCCGACATCGTCAGTGACACCGCACCGCTGGCCGGCCTCGTCGATGCTCTCCTGACCGCCGTGCCGAACACCCGGTGGCTCCGCGACGCCACTCGTGGCGGGCTGGGCACGGTGGCCAATGAACTCGCCCAGGACACCGACCTCGGCATCGTGCTCGACGAGACCTGCCTGCCCGTCGATGAGACCGTGGCAGCCGCCTGCGACATCCTGGGCATCGACCCCATCCACGTGGCCAACGAAGGCAGGTTCGTTGCCGTCGTTCCGGCTGAGGACGCCGAGGACGCCGTGGTGGCGCTGCGATCACTGCCGGGAGGCCACGAGGCGGTGGTCATCGGCGAAGTGGTCGAGGACCTCGCCGGTCTGGTCGCCCTGCGCACTCTCTATGGAGGCACCCGCATCGTCGACATGCTCGTCGGTGACCCCCTGCCTCGGATCTGCTGACCCGCCCGACCGACCTAACAGGAGAACCACTATGTGTCTTGGCATACCCGGACAGATCGTCGACATCGTCGACGACGAGAACGACATCGCCATGGTCGACGTCAACGGCGTGCGACGGGCGATCAGTGTCAAACTCTTGGCCGACATCACGCCGCCGAAGGTCGGTGACTGGGTGCTCATCCACGTCGGGTTCGCCATGGCGCTCATCGACGAGCATGAGGCGACGCTCACCCTTGACCAAGTCCAAAAGATGGGTCAGGACTACCAGGACGAACTCGCGGCCTTCAGCAACTCGAGCATCAGCCCATGACCGCGACATACCCGCCGGAGCCATGCCCCGTGCCACTGCCCTCCACCCGACTCATGCTTGCTGACGTAAAGGAAGACCGATGAAGTTCGTCGATGAGTTCCGCGACCCCGCCGCTGCCCGTGCCCTCGTGGCCTCCATCACCGACCTGGTCGGGGATCGGCACGTCAAGTTCATGGAGGTCTGCGGAGGGCATACGCACACGATCTATCGGCACGGGCTCGAACACGTCCTGCCCGAGAACGTCGAGCTCGTCCATGGCCCGGGATGCCCGGTGTGTGTCATCCCCATGGGTCGGATCGATGACGCCATGTGGCTGGCGGAGCAGGACGGGGTCATCTTCACCACCTTCGGGGACATGATGCGCGTGCCTGGCACCCGAGGGTCGTTGTTAAATGCCAAGGCCCGCGGCGCGGACGTCCGGTTCATCTACAGCCCGTTGGACGCGTTGAAGATCGCCCTAGAGAACCCCGAGGCGACCGTGGTCTTCTTCGCGGTCGGGTTCGAGACGACCGCGCCGTCCACCGCGGCGACCCTTGCCCGGGCGAAGGCGCTGGGGCTGAAGAACTTCGCCGTGTTCGCCAACCACGTGACCATCGTGCCGCCGATCAAGGCGATCTTGGATAGCCCCGACATGCGCCTGGACGGATTCCTCGGGCCGGGCCACGTGTCCACCGTGGTGGGTACCCGGCCCTACCGGTTCGTTCCGGAGACCTATGGCAAGCCACTGGTCGTGGCCGGTTTCGAGCCGCTGGACATTCTGCAGAGCGTGCACATGCTGCTGCAGCAGATCGTCGACGGACGCTGCGAGGTGGAGAACCAGTACACCCGGGTGGTGCGTCCGGAGGGCAACGTGGCGGCGCTGAAGCTCATGGCCCAGACCATGACGCTCCGGCCCCACTTCGAGTGGCGCGGTCTGGGGTTCATTGCCCAGTCGGCGCTGAAGGTCCACCCGGACTATGCCGAGTTCGATGCCGAGGAGCGCTACTCCATGCCGGGTGTCCGAGTGGCCGACCCGAAGTCCTGTCAGTGCGGTGAGGTGCTCAAGGGCGCCATCAAGCCATGGGAATGCAAGGTTTTCGGGACTGCCTGCACTCCGGAAACACCCATCGGTACGTGCATGGTCTCACCCGAGGGAGCCTGTGCGGCGTACTACACCTTCGGTCGGCTGCACCGCGAGACCGCCGTGGCCGTGGGGAATCGGTGAGCGAAGAGATGTCTCCGGTCGCGAGCGACCGGATCCTGCCGGGGGAACGGATATTCGCCCGGTATGCCTACGGGCCCACCTCTCGGGGCTACTGCGGCCCGCCGGAGGCGGACGCAGGCGAGCGGTTGCTTCAGGTGGCCCTGGGAGAGAGCCCGCAGGTCGACGTACGCTCCCTGGCCAAGCGCTTCTCCGGCGCCTGGCCCTACCAGGAGCTGCTCGGTCGGGCCCTTGGCGCGGACCCGCTCGATCCGGTGGTGGTCCGCGGCTACTGGCTCGGCACCGGCGCGGCTGCCGGGGTCGACCGGGAGCGGTTCGGCATCGACCTGCTGGACCGGATCGCCCCTCAGGCAGGAAGTTACTGGGCCCACCTACAGGGCGACTTGCTTCCCGAGGCAGCCCCGACGCATCTGTTCCACGTCTTGGGCGTCTATCCGTGGACGCGCCTGCTGGCCACCGGGCGGCCGGAGCCATTGGAGGTGCTCCAGGCGTGTCGGATCAGCCCCGCCGAGGTGGTCGCGGTGCAGGGGGAGCGCCTCGTCGTCGCGACCGAGACCCTGACCTACACCTCGGGCCGTGGGCTTGACCTCCAGCCGGTCACGCACGAAGTCGACTGGCTTGTCGACGGCAAGCCGTTCGCGGACGGGATGGCCCCCGGCGCCCACGTCGCCCTGCACTGGGGGTTCGCTTGCGATGTGCTCACCGCAGCGGACGCCGATGGCCTGCGCCTGGCTACCCGGGCACAGCTCGAGGTGACCAACCCGCGGCTGGTCAAAGCCAGCGCCCAGAACGCCGACCATTCGGTCGGGGCACCGAACTCAACGCCCTGAGATCGGTGCCGCGTGGGGGCCGCCGACGCCGGGCGGCCCCCACGCCATACCAGCTGATCTGCCCCCGCCGACCATCAGCTGGTCGCCAACCTACCCGGCATCGGGTTGGTTCGACATGGGGCCGACCCGCTCGAGCGTGTGGCCGATGTGCCCGAACCGGCCATGGCGTTCGCGGCCCGGGCCGACCACGTGAGCAGGGCCCGTTGTCCATCGTGCACCCGCTCGGGCCGGCCGCCCCAGGCGCGCACTGCCGGGTTGGTTAACGCACGCCCGAAACAGAACGTCCTGGTCCACGGCACCGATTGGGGCCGGGCGAGCGTCGCCGCCAGGTGGGCACACGCCTGCTGGACCGGATGGCCACTGGAGAGCAACGCGACCGAAGGAACACTGGCTGGGACGCAGGCGCGCAGGACGTCGATCGTGGCCGCGGCCACCTCCTCCGAGGTTGCCGGTGGCGCCGAGGGCCCCGGGGCGATGAAGGAGGTGGCGAGAATGAGGCTCTCCGGGTCGACCCGGTGCAGCGCCAACTGGGAGAAGACGGCGTTGAGCGTGCGTTCGCTGACCAGGGCAGTGCGGTGGATCGGGTGGGTGCCCTTGGTGAGCACCTCAGCCGACACAATGGGCACCAGCCCGGCCTCTTGGGCAAGCACGGCAAAGCGAGCGAGCCCATGGGCGTTGGCCGAGATCGCCAGGTCATGTGCATGGTCGACATCGATGACTGCCCTCCACCGGGCGAAGGCGGCGCCTGCGGCGGCATACCGCGCCAGCCGCTCAGCCAAACCATCCAGCCCCTCGGTGACCAGGGCGCCTTCCCCGCGGGGAATGGCGCTGCGGCCGGTATCCACCGTGACCCCGACCAGCAGGCCACGCTGGCGGCACGCTTGTGGAAACGGGGTACCGTCGGCCAAGAACTCACTGAAGGTGCTCGCGCCGAGGATGACCGCGGACAGGAATTTGGCCAGGCCCGGCGTCGTGATGAGCATGCGATGGACGTCTCGGCCGGACTCATCCCCGGGCGTGATGCCCTCGGCTCGCAACCACGCCAAGATGGCCCGCGGATGCCCGTCGGCCGCCAGCGCACCCCGGTCGCAACGGAGGAGTTGGGAGGCGGTTTCGGCCAACGTCGGCATAGCAGGCCCTTCTGCTGCGGATCGAGCACTTCTCACGGTCAACCATGGTCGATCCCGGCGGTGGTTACCTCCCCCGTGCGGGCGATCTGGGGGGTGGGATGGGTGTGAAAGCCGGGCCCTCCATCGCTTGTTCGGTACACAGCAGGTCGACGAAAGCCAGAGCCGAGGGCGTTGGGGAGGCATTGGTGGACACGATCCACGGCCGGACCAGAGGGGTGCCCGGCACGTCGAGGACGACCAGCTCGCCGCTGGCCAGGTCATCGGCGACGGCATCCTCGTGGGCGAGCGTCACCCCCAGGCCGGCCCGGGCCGAGGCGACGACGGCGCCGTGGCTGCCCAACTCAAGCAGTTCGGGGGTTAGCTCGAGGTCCGCCAAGAGTTTGACCGTGGCCGTCCGGATGCCAGATCCCTCGGCCCGTAGCAGCCAGGTGGCGTTCGTCCAGGTGGCGGCTGCGCTCGGGCTGGCGATGACGACCAGGCGGTTGGCTCGGCGCGCCCGCGGCACTAGGGCTAAGCCTCGTGGCGGCCGCCCGGCGATGACGACGTCGCACTCGTGGTGTGTCAAGGCGGCGAACAACGGATCGCGGGGGAGCACAGTGACGCTGACCTCCACCCCGGGATGGCGTCGCCGGAAGGCCCCGAGGCCGGCGGGCAGAACGTATTCGGCGGCCGCGGACACCGCCCCCACGCGCAAGCGGGGCGAGGTCTGCGCCACTGCGGCCGATGCCGCCTCGTCGGCCAAGCCGAGCAGGGTCCGGGCGTAGTCGGCATACGTGCTCCCGGCATCGGTCAGCACAACCCGGCGGCCTTCCCGTCGCAGCAGGGCCACGCCGAGTTGTCGTTCGATAGCCGAGATCGCGGCCGAGACCGCCGACTCGGTGACATGGAGAACCTGGGCGGCAGCACGCACCGACCCGCGGTCGGCCACCTCGGCGAAGGTGACCAAGCGCGACCAGGTGACATGACCGCGCGGCGACGATGTCGACGCCGGGGGGTCGGGGGGCTCACCAGGGGAACTCACGGTGATGACTTCCTCCGTTGGGGTTGCTCACAATTAAGCAAAAGCTTAAGGGATAGAAGCAGAAATTCACTATTTAATTCAGTAGGTTCGCGGCATACTCGACGGGTCGAGCCACACTTATCGCCAATCACAGGGAACGCCAGCCCGAGCTGGGAGTCAGCGATGCTACGAACCGTCACCAAACCGGACCGAGGGGGCCCGAGGGTGCACGAATGGGATCCCGCGCGTCACGGCGCGTCGGCCGGCCGCGGGGCCGAGGGCACCGGTCAGGAAGTGGCTGCGACCCTGGAACGACTGGATGCAGAACTGGTCGGACAATCTCACGCCAAGCGCCGGCTCCGCGAGATCGCCGCCTCCCTCCGTCTGGACCAGCCGCGCCACCAGTTCGGCATGTCGGCCGCTCGGCCGCGGCCGCACATGGCTTTCGCCGGCCCACCCGGAACCGGCAAATCGACGGTCGCGCGGAGGGCGACCGAGATCCTGCACCACCTGGGTTACGTCACCACCCCCCGAATGCACGCGATCACCGTTGAGAGCCTCGTCGGCGACATCGCCGAGGATGGGTTCGCTCGCATGGCGGGGGCCATGGCCGCGGCGGCGGGTGGGGTGCTGTACATCGATCAGGTCCGGTCAACAGACCGCCCGGACAGCGACAGGCAGGCGGCCATCGATCTGTTGACCCGCGCCGTCACCACCGAGGGCTCGCCGCTGGTGGTCATCGTCGCCGGAAGCCATGAGCAGGTGGCCAGGCTGTTGGCAGCCGATGAGGGCCTGTCCTCGACGGTAGCCCATCGCATCACCTTCGAGGACTACACCGTCGAGCAGTTGCACGCCATCGCTCGGGGGATGCTGACCGCGCAGCGCTTCGGATTCGATGAGGGGGCGGACCGGGCGTTCGCCGAGTTCCTCACGCAGCAGGTGACCCAACCGCGCTTCGCCAATGCCCGCACCGTCCGCGACGCCGTGGGACGGGCCCGCCTGCGCCAGGCGCGACGCCTGGTCCAGCAGGACCGGTCGCTGACCACCTCGGACCTGGTGACGATCACCGAATCCGACGTGCGCGGCTGAGGCCGCTCGAGGGCGAATCCGTCGACTGAGCAGGGGGCAGGGCCGCGTCGCGCGGGGCTTGGTCAGGTGTCGGCCAGGGCGGGATCGAAGCGGCTGCGCAACTCTACCGAGGCGGCCGCGGCCGAGATGATCATTCGGGCATCAGCGCGAGCCGTCACCGGCAACTCGACCGCGCCGCTGTCGGGGCCGTCCCGGTGTGCCATGAGGAAATCGAAGAGCAGCCAATCGACGGCGCCGGAGGCCTGGATCGGTTCGATCAGGGCATTCCCGCACGCCTCGACGATCTCCTTCAGGGCGGCACGGTGCTCATCCCGGGCGGCGTCGGTGAGCACCCCGGAGGAGTCTTTGAGCAGCATGGACAACGTGGCCGGGAGCCGTTGCCCGTCGGTGGTCTCCACCACCCAGCGCGCGCCCCTCCAGCGGGTGTCCTCGTCCGCCCACACCAGCCGGGCATGGCCGCCGACCACGCCGGTCGGTGGCTCGGCCAGCTGCTCATCCAACGGGGCGGGCGCCATCATGCCTCGGGATGCCCGACCACGGACGCTCATGATGACGGCGGTGCCGATGATCTGTCCTGCTCGGGTGTCCGGACGTATGCCGCTGCTGACGCCGGCACTCGCGTAGTCCCGGCATGCCCGATCCACTGCGGACACCGCGGCGCCGAGTGCCAGATCCTCCTCGGGGTCGGGACGACGCCCTCCGCCGAGGATCTCCCCGAAGGTGCCCGCCATGGTCACCAGTGCGGAGTCCAGCGCCTCCAGGTGGGTCGGTAGCCACCGTTTGGCCTCCGTCGGGTCAGCGGCCACCAGGTCGGTCAGCGTAGTTGGCGTGCCATCCTGGTTCAGCCAGGAGAACCCGACGGCATCGGCGCTTTGGTCAATGGTGGGTCCAGACATGACCGGAGACTACCGGAGGGCACCCACTCGGTTCGCCGGGCAACACCCTGCCCTGGTCCACACTCAGGTGATCGAGGACGGCTCGAGCTGTGCAGGTAACCAGATGCTTACGCGGACCCCTAATCGGCAACATGGGCGTAACACAAGGGCAGATGCCACGAAACACCCGCCAGCCAAAGTGTCACCATGACCACAGCACCCATTCTGGCGGCCGAGGCGCCACCGATCGATTACGCCGCCACGGCGTTCATGATCGTGTGTGCCTCGCTCGTCCTCCTCATGACCACACCCGCACTGGCGCTGTTCTACGGCGGACTGAACCGGGCGAAGTCCGTCCTGAACATGATGATGATGTCCTTTGGAGCGTTCGCGCTCGTGGGCATCCTTTATGTCCTCTACGGCTACTCGATGTCCTTCGGGCCCAGCGATCTCGGTGGGATCATCGCCAGTCCCTTCGACTATTGGGCTTTGCACGGCGCGAACGAGATCATCAACCCGTTCGGCTACGAGGGCTACGGCGGCATTCCCGGCATTATCTTCGCCGGGTTCCAATTCACCTTCGCCGCCATCACGGTCGCGCTCATCTCCGGCGCGCTGTCCGACCGGGTGAAGTTCTCCACCTGGATGGTGTTCTCGGCGTTCTGGGTGACCCTGTCCTACTTCCCGATCGCGCACATGGTCTGGGGTGGCGGGGTCCTCGGGGGAGGGGAGAACTCCCTCTCGGCGCTGCTCTTCGGCTCGAGCGACGGTGCGGCCAACGTCGCACCGATCGACTTCGCCGGCGGCACCGTGGTGCACATCAACGCCGGTATGGCCGCCCTCGTCCTGGCGCTTGTCATCGGCAAGCGGGTTGGGTTCGGCAAGATCGCCATGCGTCCGCACAACGTGCCCCTGGTCATGCTCGGCGCGGGGCTGCTGTGGTTCGGCTGGTTCGGCTTCAACGCAGGCTCCGAGCTGGCTCCGGATGAGACAGCCGCCCTCGTATGGCTCAACACCGTCGTCGCCACCTGCGCCGCCATCCTCGGCTGGCTGCTCGTGGAGAAGCTGCGGGACGGACACGCCACGTCCGTCGGCGCCGCGTCAGGCATCGTCGCCGGCCTGGTTGCCATCACCCCCGCCTGTGGCGCGCTGAGCCCCTTCGGCTCCATCGTGCTCGGCATCATCGCAGGCGCGCTGTCGGCATACGCCGTGGGGTTGAAGTTCACATTCGGCTTCGACGACTCCCTCGACGTCGTCGGCGTGCACCTGGTCGCCGGCCTGTGGGGCACCGTCGGCGTCGGTCTGCTGGCCACCGAAACCGGCCTGCTCTACGGCGGCGGCATCAAACAGCTCATCGTTCAGGTCGTCATGGCCTTCTGTACCCTCATCTGGACCGGTGTGATCAGTGTGGTGCTTGCCCTCGTGCTCAAGGCGACCATGGGCTGGCGGATCCCGGAAGACGCCGAGATCTCCGGTATCGACCAATCCGAACATGCCGAGTCGGCCTACGACCTCATCGAGCGTGGCGGCCGGCTGGGTGCCCTGGCCGGCGGCCTCCCCGAGGCTCGCTCCGAGCAGAGCGACTCGACCACGATCTCGACGGGAGTCACCAAATGAAGCTCATCACCGCCATCATCAAGCCTCACCAACTGGAGGAGGTCAAGGAGGCCCTGGAAGCCTTCGGGATCACCGGTATGACGATCAGCGAGGCTTCCGGGTACGGGCGGCAACGGGGACACAGTGAGGTCTATCGAGGTGCGGAATACACCGTGGACTTCGTCCCCAAGGTCCGAGTCGAGGTCCTCGTAGACAACACCGACGCAGCCTCTGTCGTCGATGTCATCGTCAAAGCCGCGCAAACCGGGCGGATCGGCGACGGCAAGGTGTGGGTCACCCCCGTGGAGGACATCGCCCGGGTCCGGACCGGCGAGCGCGGCGTGGACGCCATCTAGGCCGACCGTCTCACCACCGGGTCACCCCGCGGTGGCCGGCCGGGGCCACGCCTCGGCCGGCCACCCTCGCGAGTGTTCGCCGCGCCGGTCTAACCCGGCTTCGCCGCGAGCATCAAGCGGCGGGAGCCGCGTGCCGGGCCTGGGGCCCGGGCAGCAACGAAAGGAACGTCATGAGCGAACCAGGCAGCCTTACCTCCGCTCGCCTGGATCTGGCCGGCACTCGGAACTTCACCGAACCGGGTGCTGGGCAGCGGCGGCGGAAAGCGCTTGCGGGCTTCGGCCGCAATTGGCTCACGACCGTGTGGCGCGAGGCGACCGCGGGCCAGGTGCCGTCCGGGTTCGCCCTTGCCGCCGTAGGCAGCTTCGCTCGGGCAGACGCCGGCCCGCTCAGTGACTACGACCTGCTCCTGCTGCACTATGGCCGCTCCCTCTCCACAGGGGAGGTCACCGCGCTCGCCGACCGGATCTGGTACCCGATCTGGGACGCGGGGGTCCGGCTGGACCACAGCGTGCGCACGGTGAACCAATGCCGATCGGTAGCCCAGGGAGACCTCACGGCGGCTGTCGGGTTGCTCGACCTCGCCCCGGTCGCCGGCGACCCCGAGGTCGTCGCGGCTGCCCGCAGCGTCGTCGCACACGACTGGCGCTCCGGAGCCCGCAAACGACTGCCGGAGATGTTGGAATCCCTTAGCGCCAGGCACCGACGCTACGACGAATTGGCCCACTCGATCGAACCCGATCTGAAGGAAGCCCATGGTGGTCTTCGGGACATGCTCATCATCCGTGCGATGACCGCCGCCTGGCTGACCGATCGCCCCCGTGGTGAGGTGGACGAGGCCAACGACTTCCTCCTCGACGTCCGCGACGCCCTGCACGTGGTCACCGGACGAGGCCGCGACCGGTTGGGCAGGGAGGATCAGGACGCGGTGGCTGCCCTGCTCGGACGTGCCAGCGCCGACGACTTGCTCACCGAGGTCTCCTGGGCGGGCCGCACCATCGCCTACGCCCTCGATGCGACGGTGCGGAAAGCCTCCCAATCCCAACGAGCCCGCACCCTCCGGGTGGGCCCCAGACGGCCGCAGATGACACCGCTGGGCTTCGGGATGTTCGTCTCGGATGGCGAGGTCGTCCTCGGTGGCCAGTCCAGTGTCGACACCGATCCCATGCTTCCGCTACGCGCCGCCGTGGTGGCCGCGCGGGCCGGCTTGCCGATCTCCCCGGTCACCGTGGGCAACCTGGCCACCAGGCCCCCCGCCGTACCGCGGCCGTGGCCGAAATTGGCCCGCGACCTGTTCGCCGACCTGCTCGCATCCGGCCCTGGATTAGTCGGGGTGTGGGAGGGCTTGGACCAGGCCGGCATCATCGAACAGTGGCTGCCTCAGTGGGTGGCAGTGCGTTCCCGGCCGCAGCACAACCCGGTGCACCGGCATACCGTCGATCGGCACCTCATCGAGACCGTCGTCTACGCCGCCAGCTTGGTGCGTCAGGTCGCCCGGGCCGACCTGCTGCTCGTGGCCGCCCTGCTGCATGACATCGGCAAGCTGCCCGACGCCCACGACCACAGCGTGACCGGTGCCCCGATCGCGGGCGACATCGCTACCCAGATGGGATTCGACGGCGAGGACGTCAGGGTCATCGAACGCCTCGTTCGCGAACATCTGACCCTCATCGAACTCGCCACCAGGCGCGATCCGAAGGACCCGGCAACCATCGCCGCCGCTGTGGCCGCGGCTGGAGAAGACGAGCCCACCTATGACGTGCTCCTTGCCTTGACCGAGGCGGACGCCGGGGCGGCGGGCCCGAAGGCATGGACGGACTGGCGGGCCGCGCTGCTGCGTCAACTCGACGATGGCGTACGGGAGGTGTTTCGAGCACAACGAGAGGGGACCTCCATGGAAGATCTACCTGCCGAGTCGGGGATCGTGCTGGCGCAGGACGTCATCTCGACGGTCGGCTCGGGGGAGGCGTGTGCAAGAGTCAAGCGCGAGGGTGGTGCCTTCAGGCTGGAGATCTTCGACCGGGACAGGCTCGGGTTGTTCGCTGACACCGCCGGCTTGTTGGCGGCGCAGGGGTTGCTGGTGCGTACCGCCATTCTGCGGACCATCGACGGGATCGCCGTGGACGAATGGCATGTCGAAGCTCCCGGTGGCGCCGAACCGGACCCGGCGGCGATCGCGCGTGGCCTTGGCCGGCTCGCAGGTGGGGACCGCACCCCGTTGGGTCATCTGCAGCGGCGCCGGGTGGCTGCGGTGCCCAGCGGCTCCTCCGGGTACGGCGCTCCCGGCCAAGCCCGGGCGTTCGTCGTCCCCGGTGCCTGCGCCGATGCCACGGTGCTGGAGGTCAGGGCGGCCGACCGGCGGGGGCTGTTGCACGAACTAGGCCGGTCCTTCGCCGCTGCCGGGATCTCGGTCCGTTCAGCCCACGTGGCCACGTATGCCGGGCAGACGCTGGACACGTTCTATCTCACCGATGTCGGCGGGCGCATCCTCGGCCCGGCGGCGACGGCGAGCATGGTGGCCACCGTCATCGACACGTGCGAAAGCGGTGACCCGACGTAGCCCGGGCCACCGCGTTAGGGTTTGACGGTGTTCAACAGCCTGTCTGACCGCCTGACCGCAACCTTCAAGAATCTGCGGGGCAAGGGGCGCCTGTCCGAGTCCGACGTCAACAAGACGATCCGGGAGATCCGGATGGCCCTGCTCGACGCCGACGTCGCCCTCCCGGTCGTCAAGCAGTTCACCGCCGATGTGCGCGAGCGTGCGTTGGGCGAGGAGGTCTCTGCCGCGCTCAACCCTGCCCAGCAGGTCATCAAGATCGTCAACGATGAGTTGGTCGCCATTCTCGGCGGGCAGACCCGTGAGCTGCGCCTGGCCAAGAACCCACCCACGGTCATCATGTTGGCCGGCCTGCAGGGCTCGGGAAAGACGACCTTCGCCGGCAAACTCGGTCGACGGATGAAGGACGCCGGGCATACACCGCTGCTTGTCGCCGCGGATTTGCAGCGGCCCAACGCGGTGACTCAGCTTGAAGTCGTCGGTGAACGCGCCGGTGTGCCCGTCTATGCACCCGAACAGGGCAACGTCGGCGGCCACGACGCGGTGGGTCCCACCGGCGAAGGGACCCGAAGCTTCGGCGACCCCGTAGCCGTCGCCCGGGACGGGATCCGCTTCGCAACGGGCAAGTTGCACGATGTCGTCATCGTCGACACCGCCGGGCGGCTCGCTGTCGATGCCGACCTGATGGCCCAGGCCCGGGCGATCCGGGACGCGATCACCCCTGACGAGGTCCTCTTCGTCATCGACGCCATGATCGGCCAGGCCGCTGTGGAGACCGCGCACGCCTTCGACGAGGGCGTGGACATCACCGGGGTCGTGCTGAGCAAGCTCGACGGCGATGCCCGCGGTGGCGCTGCCCTTTCCGTGGTCGGCACGACCGGCAAACCCATCCTCTTCGCCAGCACCGGTGAAGGCCTCACCGATGTCGAGGTGTTCCACCCCGACCGGATGGCCTCGCGCATTCTCGACATGGGCGACGTACTCACCCTTATCGAGCAGGCCCAGCGGGCCTTCGATGAGCGCCAGGCGAAGGAGATGGAACGCAAGTTCCTCGCCCAGGAGGACTTCACGTTCGATGACTTCCTGCAGCAGATGGCAGCGATCAAGAAGATGGGCTCGCTCAAGTCCATGTTGGCGATGATGCCCGGGATGGGACAGATGCGTGCCCAGCTGGACAGCCTCGACGAGCGCGAGTTTGACCGGATCGAAGCCATGGTGCGTTCGATGACCCCGTTCGAACGCACCCACCCCAAACAGATCAACGGGTCGCGGCGAGCCCGGATTGCCGGCGGTTCAGGGGTGTCGGTCTCGGAGGTCAACCAGCTCATTGTTCGCTTCGGTGAGGCACAGAAGATGATGAAGTCGCTGGCCAAGGGCGGGGGGCTGCCCGGCATGCCAGGTATGCCAGGTGGTGGGGGCGGCAAGCGGAAGAAGCAGCAGCCGGTTCGTAAGAAGGCCAAATCCGGCAACCCGGCCAAGCGTGCCGAGCAGGAACGTGCGGCCGGGAACCGCGCCACGGCGCACTCCGGGGCGGCCTTCGGCGGCTCAGGTGGTGCCACGCCCGAGCTCGACCCGACGAACCTGCCCGCCGGCTTCGAGAAATTCCTCGGCAGGTGAGCTCGCCACAGCTGCTCGTGAGGCAGCGATGAGCCTCGCCGTCGACTCGGGGCCGCTGCACTCCATCGCAGTGGGCAGTGCCGGTCCTCGGATCGCTTTCCTGCATGGACTGTTCGGTCAGGGTCGCAATTGGGCGCAGATCGCGAAGGCGTTGGCCGGACCTGACGGAGACCAGGCACGCTGCCTGCTCATCGACCTACCCGATCACGGCCGGTCTCCGTGGACACCGGCCGGGGACCACTTCTCCTTCATCACCTACGCCGATGCGGTCGCGCAAACCCTGACCGCGGCAGCGGGCGACGGCGGGTCTTCGACGCGGTCGGACCAGGGATGGACCGTCGTCGGGCACAGCCTCGGCGGGAAGGCTGCGATGGTGCTCGCCCTCCTCATGCCGGACCTGATCGACCGGCTCGTCGTCGCCGACATCACGCCGAAGTCCTACGGCGACCTTCACCGGTTCAACGGATACATCGAGAAGATGCGACGTCTTCCGTTGGCCGCGATGGGCCCAACCCGAGGGGTTGTCGAAGAAGCCTTCGACGAGGCGGACCCACAGGTTAAGGCGTTCCTGCTGCAGAATCTGCGCCGCGAGGACGGTGAGTGGCGGTGGCAGGTCAACCTCGATCTCATTGCCGCCGACGCCGACGCCGGCGCGGGCTCCGCCATTGCCGATTTCCCCTTTCGTCCCGGTGACGTCAAGCCATACCCGGGGCAGGTTCTCTGGCTGGTGGGAGGGGATTCCGGATATGTCACGCAGGGGGATGAAGACACGATGCGGGCGTTCTTTCCCCGTCTGCGCCAGGTGCGGATCAAGGGAGCCGGGCACTGGGTACATACCGATGCGCCTGACGTCGTCGTCGCCGCACTGCGCCAATTCCTCCATCCCCCCACCTCGCCTCTACGTTGAGTGCGCGTAACCCGCCCGGGAATCTGCTAAATCCCGGGCGAGTTACGCGCAGTCAACGGGCTAGGGTGCAGGAATGGCGACGGTAGTGCACTTGACCGGACCGATTTTGACGGGGCCAGACGACGTGGTTCAGCAGGCATGGATCATCGACGGCCGGATCACCTTCACCCAACCGGTTGGCGATCATGATGTGCAACGCCTCGATGGTTGGGTGCTGCCCGGTCTGGTGGATGCGCACTGCCACGTCGGGCTGGGTCCGCATGGCGAAGTGCCCCGGGATGAGGCCGAACAGCAGGCCCTGGCCGACCGGGGACACGGCACCCTGCTGATTCGCGATGCCGGCGCACCCGGGGACACCCGGTGGATCGACGAACGCGCTGACCTGCCCAAAGTCATTCGAGCCGGACGCCACATCGCCCGAACGCGGCGATACATCCGCAACTTCGCTTGGGAGGTCGAGCCGGAGGACCTCGTTGCCACGGTTCGTCAGGAAGCCCGTGCCGGGGACGGCTGGGTGAAGCTGGTCGGGGACTGGATCGACCGGGATACCGGTGACCTCGCTCCCTGTTGGCCAGCAGAGGTCCTTACCGAAGCCATCGCTGCCGCCCACCAAGAGGGCGCGCGAACGACGGCGCACTGCTTCGGCGAGGAGTCCTTGGCCGACTTCGCCGCCGCCGGCACCGACTGCATCGAACACGCGACCGGCCTGGTGCCGGAGACCATCGAAACCTTCGCGGCCGGGCAGATCGCGATCGTGCCGACCCTGGTCAACATCCTGACCTTCCCGCAGATCGCTTCGCCGGCACAGGAGAAGTTCCCCGACTATCACCGTCACATGCTGGCTCTGCATGAGCGCCGGTACGCCACCATCGGCGCGGCATACGAGGCCGGTATTCCTATCTATGTGGGGACCGATGCCGGGGGGGCGCTCGCCCACGGCCTGGTTGCAGCGGAGTGCGTCGAACTGGCGCAGGCAGGCCTGCCCAACCAGGCGGTTCTGTCTGCGGCCACATGGGGCGCCCGGGAATGGCTCGGCCGCCCGGGGCTGATCGAGGGCGCCGATGCCGACCTCCTCGTACTCGCCGATGACCCGCGCACCGATCTGGGAACGTTGGCTGCTCCAAGGGCGGTGGTCCTGCGCGGAGTGGCCTATCCGGCCGCATGAAACCCGGGGCTCGCACGTGGATAGCGGGGAGCTGATCGCCCACTCGGACAGGGTGTGGGTGTCGCCACCGAAGGTCAGCGCGGCATATGCCTAGCGTCGATTGGGACCTTGCGCTCTCCGATGGCAGAATGGCCCGCTGTACTCGTCGTGCCGTATGCCAGGGGTCTCCTCCTGGCGCAGTCGCGGCACGGGCCTACCCCGAGGTACGGCACCCCGATGGCACCGGTGACACGGTGGCCCATGCGGTCTGGCCGCATCTCATGACAAGAAACAGGAGACCACGTCAGTGGCCGTCAAGATTCGTCTCAAGCGGATGGGCAAGATCCGCGCCCCGTTCTACCGCGTCGTCGTCATGGACAGCCGGACCAAGCGCGATGGCCGGGCCATCGAAGAAATCGGGAAGTACCACCCGACCCAGGAGCCTTCGCTCATCCAGATCGACTCCGAGCGCGTGCAGTATTGGCTGGGTAACGGCGCACAGCCGACTGAAGCCGTCTTGGCGCTGCTGAAGGTCACCGGCGACTGGCAGACGTTCAAGGGCCTGCCGGGCGCCGAGGGCACCTTGAAGGTCGCCGAACTGAAGCCGAGCAAGAAGGACCTTTACGAGGCTGCCATCGCCGCCGCAGGCAAGGCCGCCGACGACTCCTCGGGGGCGACCACGCCGAAGAAGAAGGCGGCGAAGAAGGTCGAGGCCGCACCGAGCGAGGAGAGCGTGGAGGCGACCGCCAGCTCCACTCCTGAGGCGAGTGCTGTCGAGGATGCCGCTGTCGAGGGCGTCACTGCTGAGGCGGCCGCGCCTGCCGAGGACGCCGCGGAGTGAGCATGCTCGAGGAGGCGCTGGAGCACATCGTCACCTCGATCGTCGACCACAAGGACGACGTCGTGGTCCGGGAGAAGTCGACCCGTCGCGGCGGTGACCTCCTGGAAGTCCGGGTTCACCCGGAGGATCTCGGCCGGGTCATCGGCCGCTCGGGCCGCACTGCCAGCGCGCTGCGCACCGTGATGAACGCGCTCGCCGGTGGACATTCGGTGCGGGTCGACATCGTCGACACCGACCGGATTCGCTGATCGGATCGGCTGCCGCTGGGCGCAGCTGCCATCCCTCGGGGCGTCACCGGATCTGCCGGTGGCACCGGGGCGGGCAGGACCAGGGCTGCCCGGACTGCATACCGATAGCCGGGCCGGTCGCATCGTTGGGAGGGGCAGATGGGAGCAGTGGAGCGACGCAGCTTGGTGCGGGTGGTCATCGGTGGCTTCGGCGTACTGGCCCTAGCAGGTTGCGCCAGCCCCAAGCCCACCAATACCACGACGCCTACCACAACGGTGCCCGTGGCGCCCGTGCCGTCTACGCGTGCCACGAGTTCGGCCCCGACCCGGGCCACTCCGCTCACGGTGCTCCTTATCGGGTCCGACGCTCGTGACGGGTTGGCCGGGGAGCGCGCCGATGTCATCCTCCTGGCCCAGCTCGCCGCCGACCACCGCAGGGTCAACCTGGTGTCCGTGCCCCGGGACTGCTACGTCACCCTTCCCGATGGCACCAGCGGCAAGATCAACGCGGCATATGCCCAAGCGGGCGCCGCAGGCCTGGCCTCGACGGTGTCGCAGCTGTTGGGCGGGTTGAGGGTGGACGGCACGGTCGAGGTGGGGTTCTCCTCCTTCGTCCGCGTCGTCGATGAGCTGGGCGGCGTGACCGTGACCAATCGGCACGCCTCGACGAGCGGATCGAGCACCTTTCCGGCCGGAGCGATCACCCTCAACGGGGATGAGGCCCTGATCTATGCCCGGGAACGCAAAGATCTGCCGAACGGTGACTTGGACCGCACCGAACGCCACCGCGCCTTGATGATCGGGCTGCTGGCCCAGGTGAAGCGGCACGTCCAACGGGACCCGCAGGCGGCGCTGGCTCTCGTGGCGTCGCTGCAGGAGGCGGTCACCGTCAGCGGGATCGATCTAGCCCGCGTGCTTGCGCTGGTTCCGTTGGCGCGGGACGTGTCCAGTCAGGACATCACCTCGGTCATGGTCCCCATTGCGGCGTTCGACGCCATCGATCAGGCGGCGGTCGACCTCGTTGACTCTGCACAGGCGGCACAGCTTGGCCGGGCGCTGACGACGGGTGATCTCGGCGCCTACGTGGCCCGCTACGGCACGCGAGTCGGCCTGACGGGGTAACGCCCTCATGTCGCCGAGTGCGGGCATACGCGACGAGAGGGGGCGGCAACGCGGCCACCCTCATCATGATCGGCCACGATCGGTGAAAGGATGCCCGGTATGCCAGCAGTCGTCGCCCGAATCGGCAAACCCCACGGGATCAAGGGCGAGGTCACGGTCCAGGTGCACACCGACGACCCCGCTGCGCGGCTGACGCCAGGGCACACCCTGGACACTTCGGCCGTGCCCGGTTCCGGCGTTCCCCGCGAACTGACCATCAGCACCGCCCGGGTGCACAACGGCACCTGGTTGCTCGGTTTCGCTGAAATACCGGACCGCACCGGGGCAGAAGGCCTGCGGGGCACCCTCCTGATGCTGCCGGACGTGACCGACCCGGTGTCGAGCGCGGACCTGTCGGCGCCTGACCGTGCACCAGATGGGGCCGACGACGGCTGGTACGAGGACGAACTCCTCGGGTTGAGCGTCTTCGACCCGACCGGGACTCGGCTGGGGGAGGTCTGCGGGCTGGAGACCGGTGCCGCACAGGACCGCCTACGCATCCGCCTGCTGGACGGTCACGAGACATTGGTGCCGTTCGTCGACGCGCTCGTGCCCGTCGTAGACGTGCAGGCGGCCCGGGTGGTTATCGATGCCCCGGGTGGACTGCTCGATCTCGGCCGGGGCTGACGCATGCGGATCGACATCGTCACGATCTTCCCCGACTACCTCGCCCCCCTGAAACTCTCCCTGATCGGCAAGGCACGCCGGGAGGGGCTGCTCGACATTCGGGTGCACGATCTGCGCGCGTCCACCCACGACCGGCACCACAGCGTGGACGACGCCCCGTTCGGTGGCGGCGCCGGGATGGTTATGCGACCACAACCGTGGGCGGAGGCGCTAGCGAGGATCACCGGAGGCCCCACAGAGGCCGATTCGCGGGTGCGCACACAGGGTGCGCCGGGCTCGCCTGACGCACCCGCCGTGCCACACCTGATCGTGCCCGGGCCGGGCGGTACACCGTTCACCCAGCAGCTGGCCGGTGCCCTGGCGAAGGAGCCGTGGCTGGCTTTTGCCTGTGGACGCTACGAAGGCATCGACGAACGCGTCTACGAGCACGCCGCTGCCCGTATGCCGGTCAGCGTGATGTCCCTGGGCGACTATGTCCTCAATGGCGGGGAGGTGGCGGTCCTGGCGATGGTGGAGGCGATCGGGAGGCTGCTCCCGGGTGTCATCGGCAACGCCGAATCCCTCATAGAGGAATCCCACGAGGACGGGCTTTTGGAATACCCGGTCTATACCCGGCCGGCGGTGTGGGATGACCACGGCACCGCGCGGGAGGTCCCGCCGGTATTGCTCTCCGGGGATCACGCCGCCATCGCTGTCTGGCGCCATCAGCAACGGTTGGACCGCACCGCCGAGCGCCGCCCCGATCTGCTTCCGATCTCGGCAACGATCATGTCGGCGCAGGATTGGCGAGTCGCCCCAGCCGATCCTGCCGATGCCGCCGAGTTGCTCGTCCTGCAACGCGCCTGCTGGCTGCCGGAGGGACGCGAAGCGGACTCCTGGCAGATCCCGGCGCTTCTCGAGTCGTTGGACGAGGTCGCCGCATCGCTCGTCGCAGCCAGTGGCTGGACCACGTGGCTGGCCAGGACCCCGACGGCTGGGGACGATCCGGGCCGCCTCGTGGGATCGGTGCGCGCTCGGCGGCGCCCGGGGGAGGAGCCGACCTGGGAGATCAGCCGCCTCATGCTCGCTCCCGACGTGCAGGACCGCGGCCTGGGCCAGGCACTCCTGCGGCTTGCCGAGAACCAGGCGCCGCCCGGCATACGGCGCTTTTGCCTGCTCATCGGGGCAGTCAGCGCCCGCCAGCGCTGGATCTACGGCAAGGCGGGATACCGCCGCGCCCCGGGGGAATCGGGCGGCCCCGGAACACTCGAGCTGACCAAACGCGTCGCGGGCGGGCACACTCCCCCCGCCGGTGCCGACGCCCATGGCCACTGACCCACGAGGCCTGCGAGCCGACGCCCCTCTGCTCGATGCGTGGCTGGCGTTCCAGGAGAGGCGCCCTACCCCGTTCACCATCCCCGGACACAAACAGCGCACGGACCTCGTCGGGGATGTCGTCGCCGGTGACGTGCCCTACTACGGCGGCCTGGACACGATGAAGGTCAGCCGGGGTGCGCTCAGCGATGCCCAGCAGCGGGCCGCGCAGCTCTGGGGGGCGGATGTCTGCCGGTTCTCCGTCGGCGGGTCCAGCCACGCCAATCAAGGTCTCATGTTGGCCCTAGGTGGCCAGGGGGACCGCGTCCTCGTCGGGCGCACGCTGCACCGAAGCGTGCTGCTCGGGCTGGTGCTTGCCGGGCTGACCCCGGTCTGGTTGCCGACCAGGACCGATCCGGTGACCGGTTTCCCGGTGGGCGTGACCGCGCAGGACGTTGCCGGTGGCTTCGAGGATGCCCCGGAGGCGGTGGCGGTGCTCATCGGCGATCCCAGCTATGTCGGCACCCTCGGCGATGTCGCCGGCGCGGCGCAGGTGGCGCACGCCCACAACGTGCCGCTGGTGGTCGACGCTGCCTGGGCGGCCCACTTCGGGTTCCATCCGGACCTGCCCGCCCACGCGCTAGCCTGCGGCGCCGACGCGTTGGCCACCTCGGCCCATAAGACCCTTCCCGCGATCAGCCAGGGCGCCATGGTGTTGGCCAGGACCCAACGGATCGACCCGGCCCGCCTTGATGCCGGCATCGAGGCCACCGCCACCACGTCACCAGCTGGCGCCATCCTCGCCAGCATCGATGCTGCCCGCGCCCTGCTGGCGCGGGACGGCGCCGCCTTGCTCGGGGAAGCGCTCGCCCTGGTGACGTGGGCGCGGGGCCGTCTGGCCGAGGTTCCAGGGCTGATGGTGGCCGGCGGCGCCGCGTTCGACCCACTCAAGCTCGTCCTGTTGCTGGCGGGAACCGGCGCGGACGGCGTCGCCGTCGAGGCCGACCTCCTCACCGCCGGACTGCCGGTGGAGCATGCCGACCGGGACACCCTTGTCGCCATGATCACCATGTCGGACGGCAGGGAAGCCGTGACGGTGCTCGTGGACCACCTGATCGGGGCCATTGAGCGGCACCGGGGTCTGGCCCGCCCGGTCGCGCCGGCCGCGGCCTGGAGCGTGGTCCCGGAACAGGTGTGTTCACCGCGAGAGGCGTTCTTTCGTCGCCATGAGGTGATCGCCACGTCAGCGTCTGTCGGCCGAGTCAGCGGCGAACTGGTCGCGCCCTACCCTCCCGGAGTCCCGGTGCTCGCGCCGGGGGAGCGGATCACCGCGCAGGCACTGACCTCCCTCCGGGATGCTGCGGCCCACGGCACCCGGATTGCCTATGCCGCCGACCCCACGCTGGCCACCCTCCGCGTCCTGGGCGAGGCGCCCCACACTGGCTAGCCCGTGGGTCATCCGGGCGGCAGGGAAGCGCGCAGGGCCACCGGCATCATCAACGATCGGGCCACGAAGCGTTCCTGCACCACGGCGGTGACCGTCTGCGTCGCCATGATGCCGAACAGCACGAGCACCTGGGCGGCGCCAGCCTGGACCGGGCTACCGCCACCCAGCAGCACCCCGATAAAGGCCCCGGGTAGGGTCACCATTCCGGCCGTGCGCACCTGATCCAGACCGGGAATGAGTGCTTCCGGCACGTAGGGGTGGACGACCAGGGACAAGGCCGCGGGACGGGTCAACCCGATGGACAGGGCCGCCTCCACCTCGTCGCGCTCGGCGTCAATGGCCTGAAACACGCGGCGGCCAACGAGGGTATGCGCGGTCATCGCGTTCCCGATGAGGATTCCCGCGACCGGGATGATCGAGATGCCCGCGAACGGCACGGTGCCGGTACCGAAGACGACGAGCAGCACCGGGGTCAGCCCGGCAGCCATGGCCGCCGCGGCATACGGCCAGCTGCGCCGAGCCCCCACGCGTGCCGAGGTGGTGTAGACGGCGACGGCGAACATCACCGCGACTAACGCGCAGGAGGCCCAAAGCGAGCGGATCACCGCGGTGATGACCAGGGCGGCGGCGCCCAATTGAACGAGGCTGCGGGCCGCGGCGATCGCCGGCCCGGACGGGTTGGGGAACCGGCCGAACGCATACGCCACGAGGGTGAGCGCCAGCAGCAGGACGAGCGCGAAAGCGATTGGCCACCCCGGGTTGACGCTCACAGGCATACGGTAGGGCGAGAGGAGGCGACGCGACGATTTCCGGTATGCGGTATCCCTCTGGCAAAATTGGTCCTTGCGCCCCGACGCACACGGTCCCCGCCACAGGGGGAGTGCCCATAGCCAGGACATCGGACGTGGACATGCGACCGGTCGGGACCACCCCCAACGCGAGATCAGACCGAATATCCGTGGGCGACCTGTGGTGCCAACGAGGAAGCAGCACATCATGCAGCGGTTCGACGAACTCGACAGCGCCCAACTCAAGGACGGCATCCCGGACTTTCGCCCCGGTGACACCATCAAAGTTCACGTCAAGGTCGTGGAGGGCAACCGTTCCCGGGTGCAGGTCTTCCAGGGCGTGGTGATTCGACGCCACGGCGGCGGGGTCACCGAGACGTTCACCGTCCGCAAGGTGTCCTTCGGGGTCGGCGTCAAGCGGACTTTCCCCGTCCACACTCCGATCATCGACAAGATCGAGGTCGTCACCCGCGGTGACGTCCGCCGGGCCAAGCTGTATTACCTGCGTGACCTTCGTGGGAAGGCAGCCAAGATCAAAGAGAAGCGCGAGGCCACCCCGGCCAGCTGATAGGCCAGGGCCCCCTGACCCGCGGGGCCGGTGACGGCCACCGCTCGACTACGCTGGGCGGACGATGCCGAGCGACATCATCGACGAGAATCCGACTACGTCATCGGCCGACCTGGCCCCGGTGGCGGGCTCTCGTCGTCTCGCTCGGTTGATCTGGCAGGTGGTGGCGGCCGCCGTCATCGTCCTGATCGTCCGGGCGCTGCTGATGGACAGCTTTTATGCCTCGTCCGGCTCGATGGAGCCGGGCATCGCGCCGGGGGATCGCCTGCTGGTAAGCCGCCTGTACAGCGAGGACGACCTGCACCGCGGTGATCTCATCGTGTTCGACGGCACTACCGTGTTCGGTGGGCCGGACCGGTCACCGCCGCAGGCCAGCGGCATCGTCGGCGACGCCCTGCACGGGATCGCCCGTGCGGTGGGCGTAGATCTGGGGGAGAAGGATTACCTCAAACGCATCGTCGGGATCCCGGGGGACCGGGTGACCTGCTGCACCGCGGCGGGCCGGCTCAGCGTCAACGGGGTCGAGGTCAGCGAGCCGTACCTGCCCTCGGGCATGGTGGCCAGCCAGTCGCCCTTCGACGTGCGCGTTCCGATGGGCAAGGTCTTTGTCTTGGGGGACAACCGGGCCGACTCGGCCGACTCCCGGGCCCATTTGGGGGACCCGGGTGGTGGGATGGTTCCCGTCGGTGAGATCCTCGGGGAGGCAACCTTCCGCTATTGGCCGGCCGCACAGGGTGGCCCGCTCCCGTCGACCGACGTATTCAGCGATATCCCAGAGGCGACTTCGTGACCGCACCTTCTCCGGATGAACCCGGCGCCCGGCCTCCATCAGACATGGTGGCTGACCACCGATCAGGGATGGTGGCTGACCCCGAACCGGATCGTCCGGTTCGCCGCTTCTTCGGCAGGTTGTGGGTCACCGTGCGCGAACTCGTGGTCGTCGTTGTGTTGGCGTTGGGGTTGTCCCTGATCGTCAAGACGTTCCTGGTTCAGGCGTTCTGGATCCCCTCCGGTTCCATGGAGAACACCCTCATCGTCAACGACCGGGTCCTGGTCAGCAAACTCACTCCGAACCCGGTCGATCTCAAGCGTGGGGACATCGTCGTCTTCTCCGACCCCGATCACTGGCTGGCGCCGATGCCGCGCGGCGACCACGGGGCCATCCTCAACGGCCTTCGCGACCTGCTGACCTTTGTTGGCTTGGTTCCCAGCGCGTCCGATGACCATCTGATCAAACGGGTCATCGGTATGCCGGGCGATCATGTGGTCTGCTGCGACGACCAGCATCGGTTGAGCATCAACGGAACTGCCGTCGATGAGCCGTACGTCCATTCCGGCGAGAACGCTAGCGACATCGCGTTCGACATCACCGTGCCTGCGGGCAAGGTGTGGGTCATGGGTGATAACCGCGCCAACAGCGAGGACTCCCGTTTCCACGACTCCGCCGGGACGGGTGCGGATGGCTCGGTGCCAATCGCTGACGTCACCGGGCGGGCATTCGTGACCGTGTGGCCGCTGAATCGGTTCGGCTGGTTGTCGAACCATGCCGATGCGTATGCCGAGGTGCCTGCGCCTTCGGGTGCTTCGTCCCCCTGAGTAGGGAGGGCAGATAGGCATGCCGAGTGCGACCAGGTCCACAAAGCCGTCGTTGCGCACCGAACGAGCGCTGCAGCGTCAGGGGTATGCTCTGCTCGCCGGCATGGACGAGGTGGGTCGCGGGGCGTTGGCCGGTCCGGTGTCCGTGGGTGTTGTGATCATCGACGAGGCCTGCCGCGCCGCCCCGCCGGGGTTACGCGATTCCAAGTTGCTCACCGCCGGAAACCGGGAGCGACTGGTCCCGCTGGTGCAGCGGTGGGCGGTCGCCCACGCCGTTGGCCACGCCAGCGCGAGCGAGATCGATGAGGTCGGGATTGTCGCGGCTCTGCGCCTGGCCGGAGTCCGGGCGCTGCGGGAGGTTGCGGATCAGGGAGTCCGGCCGGACCTGGTCATCCTCGACGGCAACCATGACTGGTTGACCGACCCCAACCATGAGGGACTGTTCGCCTTCGCTGGGGAGAACAGCCAGGAAAGCACGCCGCCGGTGACGACGATGATCAAGGCCGACCTGCGCTGTTCATCGGTGGCGGCGGCGTCGGTGCTGGCCAAGGTGGTCCGGGACCGGTTGATGATCGGCCTCAGCGGAGAGTTCCCCGCCTATGGGTGGGGGTTCAACAAGGGGTATGCCGCGCCGGATCATCTGGAAGCCCTTCGGGAACATGGGCCGTGCGCGCAGCACCGTCGATCGTGGCATCTACCCGGGGTGGGGAATGATGGGTCGTTGCCGGAGCAGTCGCAGACGGAAGGAGCCAAGGGCCGATGAGCGCCGAGGACCTCGAGAAGTATGAAGCCGAGGCCGAGCTGGCCCTCTATCGCGAGTACCGCGATGTCGTGGGGTTGTTCAGCCACGTCGTGGAGACCGAGCGCCGCTTTTATTTGTGCAACGCGGTTGATGTCAAGGTCCGCGGCGACGGCGCGGAGGTGTACTTCGACGTGACGATGACCGATGCCTGGGTGTGGGACATCTATCGTCCCGCGCGGTTCGCCAAGCACGTGCGCGTGGTGACGTTCAAGGACGTCAACATCGAGGAACTGGCCAAGTCGGACTTGGAGTTGCCCAAGGGCGACGGTTTCTAGGACACCCGGCCATCACGGATCGGTCGCCGGATCTCGACGACTAGTAGTTTCGCGTCGACCGGTGGTCTTCGCCCGGAACCGCTCGGACTGATCCCGTTATCCACAACGGTTATCGGTGCTGTCGCCCTATCCACAGGCCGCGAGTACGGCTCGCGCAAGGGCGCCGGCCCCGCCAGCCTTGAGTGGTGAACGATCGAGATCGCCACCCTCGGGTCACAGCCGCGGACCGTCAAGCTCTGGGCCGGCGCGGCGAAGCCCTGGCTGCGGACTTCTTGAGCCAGCACCGCGGGATGACCATCCTCGATCGGAATTGGCACTGCCATCTCGGCGAATTGGACCTGGTCGCCCGAGCTGGGAACACGGTGGTGTTCTGCGAGGTCAAGACCCGGCGTGGGGAGGGCTTCGGCGCTCCGGTCGAGGCTGTCGGCGTGGCCAAGCAGCTCAGGTTGCGTCGCCTTGCCGGCGCTTGGCTGGCGGCCCATGACGAGCGCGCCGATGTGGTCAGGATCGACGTCATCGGGATCGTCTGGCCGGACGGCGGGCGTGCTCGGCTCTCGCACCTGGTCGGGGTCTGCTGATGGCCGGTGCGTTCGGCCGCACGATCAGCGTGGGCCTCACCGGCTTGGTCGGCACCCTGGTCGAGGTGGAGGCTCACGTCGGGAGCGGCCTGCCCGCCTTCACTATCGGGGGTCTGCCTGACCGGGCGATCGCTCAGGCTCCCGATCGGATCAAAGCAGCCGCCTCCGGTATTGAGACCTCCTGGTCCCAGACCCGGATTACGGTGAACCTCAGCCCCGCCTCGGTGCCCAAGCACGGCACGGGTTTCGACCTGCCGATCGCCGCCGCCATCCTCATCGCTCGTGGCCGGCTGCCCGGTCGTGCTGCGCGGTTCGCCCACCTTGGTGAACTCGGCCTGGATGGATCGGTTCGCCCGGTGAGGGGGATTTTGCCGGCCGTCCTTGCCGCTGCGGGTCACGGCGTCAGAACCATCGTGGTGGCAGCCGCCAATGCTCGCGAGGCCGCCCTGGTGGACGGGGTCACCGTGTACGGGGTCCGGGACCTGCGCGATCTCGTGGACGGGTATGCCGCGCTCGAGCGTGACGCCCCCTGGCCCGCCCATGCCCACGCGGCTGACCCCATCGAATCCGAACGTCCCCGGGGTGGCGACCTGCGGGACGTGGCTGGCCAAAGCGAAGCCCGGCTGGCCCTGGAATTGGCTGCGGGCGGAGGTCACCACCTCATGCTCACCGGACCTCCCGGGGCTGGAAAGACCATGTTGGCCGAGCGCCTGGTCACCATCCTGCCGCCGTTGACCCGGGAGGAGGCGTTGGAAGTCCAAGCCATCGCCTCGGTGCACGATATGCCTGGCCGGGTTACTGACCTGCCACGTCGCCCACCCTTCGTCGCGCCGCACCACAGCGCCAGCCAGGCCGCCCTTCTTGGCGGCGGCACCTCGACGATCCGGCCCGGTGAGGTCAGCCGGGCCCACCGGGGCGTGCTCTTCCTCGACGAAGCCGGCGAGTTCCGACCAAGCGTGCTACAGGGCCTGCGTCAACCGCTGGAAAGTGGACAGGTCGTTGTCGGTCGGGCCATGGGCAGCGTGGCATACCCGGCCGCCTTTCAGTTGGTGTTAGCGACCAACCCGTGCCCGTGCGGCCGGTACGGCGGCACGGGGAACGCGTGCACGTGCTCCTCCCTTCAGCTGCGTCGCTACGCGTCGCGGTTGTCCGGGCCACTGTTGGATCGCGTGGACATCCAGCTGCGAGTGGAGCCGGTCGGTCGAGCCGATCTGGTGGGCGAGGAGCCGGAATCGAGTTCTCAGGTCGCTATCCGGGTGGGACAGTCTCGACAGCGTCAACTGGAGCGATGGGGCCCGATCGGTTTTCGGCTCAATGCGCAGGTTCCCGGTCGGGTGCTCAGAGAGCAGCGCTGGCGCCCGCCTGCTGCCGCGGTCAGCGACCTGAACCGTGCCCTGGACCATGGCCAGCTGACCTTGCGTGGGTACGACCGCGTGATGCGCCTGGCGTGGTCCATTGCCGACCGTCAGGGCCACACCGTGCCGGGGCGAGACGACCTGGGCACAGCGTTGATGATGAGACTGGAGCAGGCAGCATGATCAGCATCGATACCGAACGAGCGGCCAGGATCGTCTGGTCTAGTGTTCTGGAGCCGGTGGCCCGTGACGACCCCCGGGAACAACGAGGGGAGCGCGCCGTCCTTGCTCACATCGCCACGGTGGGGCACCTTCGGGCGCTTCGCGACCTCCAGCGTGGGGCGCTCGCGACGGCGACACCCGCTCATGCGGCCCGGGCGGCCGAGATCGATCCCGGCCGACAGGAAGAGATTGCGGTGCGGCTCGGCGCGCGTATCCTCACCCCCGAGGACGAAGAGTGGCCCACCCGACTGGACGAGTTGGAGCATCCTCCGCACTGTCTGTGGGTGCGCGGCCAGGCACATGTGGCCTCGAGCCTGGAACGATCGGTGTCCATTGTCGGCGCCCGAGCAGCCAGTCCTTATGGCGTGGATCAAGGACGATCCTTGGCCTTCGGGCTCGCCGAACGCGGGTTCGCCATTGTCTCGGGGGGTGCCTTCGGCATCGACCGTGCGGCCCACGACGGGACGCTGGCCGCGGGTGGGACAACGATGGCCCTGTTGGCCTGCGGGATCGATCGGGCCTATCCCGCCTCGCACGCCAGTTTGTTTGACCAGATTGCTGAGGATGGAGCGGTGATCACCGAATTGCCGCCGGGAGCAGCGCCCTTGCGCCAGCGATTCCTCGCCCGGAACCGGATGATCGCCGCCGCGACCCGCGGCACCCTGGTGGTCCAGGCCGGGCTTCGATCGGGCTCGCTGAACACCGCGAGGTGGGCACGAGACCTTAACCGTGTCATCGCGGCGGTGCCCGGCCCCGTGACACTTCCCCTATCCGCGGGCTGTCACGGCATCATCCGGGACGCCGGGGCCATCCTCGTCGGCACCGTCGATGAGGCCGCAGATGCCTTCGGCGACTTCGGCACGGACGCAGCCGCCGGGGCACATATCCGTCAGGTCGACGAGGACTGGAACGAGGCCGAGCGACTCGTCTATGCCCATGTGCCGGTGCGCCGACCAGAACCGGTGGACGGGCTCGTGGCCGTGACCGGGTTGCCGGCAACGTCGGTGCTTGCAGCGCTGGCGCGGCTGCACGGCGACGGGGTCGTGGTGCGTCACGACTCCGGCTGGCGCAAGACCCCGACTCGGTGAAGCCCATCGCCGTTAAAGGCCGGAGCGGACCGCCCCAACCCGCCGGAATCGACGACGCGTTTCAGCGAAGAACTTGCTCCGAGCTTTCCAGGCCGCTCAGCTCCGATCGCGTGGGGTTCCCCTCCCAATCTCCCGAGGATTGGCAGGCCACGGCGCCGGCCCGGTTTGCTGTGTCCAAGCACGTGGCGGGATCGGCATCGAGCAGTCGATCGGCGAGGTACCCGGCGACGAAGGCGTCCCCGGCTCCGACGGTGTCGAGGACCTGAATGGGAAAGGCTGGCATCGCATAGTTGCGGCCATGCGCGGTCGCGACCACGCCTCGTGCGCCGAGCTTGATGATGCCCTCGGCCGGCCCGTGCGCGGTGATTGATCTTGCCAATCCCTGGGGCGTCGGTTCGGTGGGCCAGAGTATCCGGGCTTCGTCCTCGCCGGCGAAGACGATGTCGCAGAGCGGAAGGATGGTGCGGTAGAACGATGCAGCCGTGCTCGGATCCCATAACCGCGAGCGGAAGTTGAGATCAAACGACAACAACGTGGGTGTCTTGGCCACTCGGGCAGCAATGTCGAGAACCGTTGCGCGTGCGGTCTCGGACAACGCTGCGGTGATGCCGCTGACGTGAACGATCGAGGCACCTAGCAGGAGGTGGTCCTCAACGTCCTCAGGCTGTAGGCGGCTGGCGGCGCTGCCGGAGCGGTGATAGTGCACCCGAGCCCGCCCCCCGGCGAGGTCCTCCTTGATCATGACCCCGGTGGGTTCGTCCGCGCAGGTCTTGACCTGGCAACAAACGCCCTCGGCCTGAAGCTCGCGGACAATGAGTTCGCCTATGGCATCGCGGCCGACTCGACTCACCCATGTGGCGTGCCCGCCCAGCCGTGTGACGCCGACGGCGACATTCGACTCTGCACCTCCAAAGCTGAGGTGGGCGCGACGGTCGTAGGGCAGGCGTCCTGCGGTGACCAGCCCGAGAGTCTCCCCGACAGCGACGAGACCCCCGGTCATGATCTGCTGTGCCGGATGTGCTCCAGGAGATCCTGACAGCGCCGCCGCAGCGGCGGCAGATCTTCGTCGACCAACGCCGAGCCCACGAGCCCACTGCCCATGCTGATGGCTGCGGCCCCGGCCCGAATCCAGGAAGGGACGTCCTCGAGGCTGAACCCTCCTGAGGGAATGACCTCGAGTTTGGGGAACGGGCCGCGCAGCTGGTCCAGGTAGGCAGGTCCCACTGTTCCAGCGGGGAACACCTTCACCGCACTGGCACCTGCCTGCCACATCCCATGGATCTCCGTCGGTGTCATGGCGCCGGGGATGATCGGGATGTGCCGTTCTCGGGCCACCAGCACGACGTCCTCAGACGCGATCGGTGTGACGAGGAATTGGGCTCCTGCATCGAGGACCCGGACGGCGGTTTGGGCATCGGTCACGGTCCCGACGCCCAGGAGTGCACCGGATCCGTCGAGGCGGGTCCGCAGATCGTCGATCGCCTCGATGACGCCGGGAGTGGTCAGGGTGAGCTCGATCGCCAAGATGCCGGTTTCCACGATGGTGTCCAGGACCGCGTCATAGCGCGGTGAGCTGGCTGCGCGCAGGACCGGGATGACACCGGGTCCGGTAATCGCGGAGGGGAGAGGGGTACGGGGACTACAGAGGGTGAGTTCTGCCATGGGCGTGCCTTTGCGGGTTCGTATGCCGTCAGAAGTAGGTCTCGACAACGTCCACGACTGGGGCATCTGAATCCCAGCTGGCGACAGCTGGGATAAGGCGCCACTTATCGAACGTTGTGCAGGGATGGGATAGGCCGAGGTCGATGCAGTCCCCGACCTGGACGGCATCATCGGGAAAGGAGCCGCGCAGGAAGGCGTGCTGGTCATTCATCGCTGAGACGTGCGCGGAGAATCCCACAGCGTGGGGGAGTCCCTCATCGTAGGGAAGGTCCCGCTTGCCTGCATCCAAGATGGCGAGTCCGGGTTCGGGCCGGGAAACGACCCGTGCCCGCCCCCTGGTCGCGGCATACAACGCCGGCAGCCGGTAGGGGTTGTCCGAGGTCGCCAGGGGGGATATCCCCGCGTAGAAGCCGTCGTCGTGTGTCAGGGCGGCGCCGGATCGAAGCACGAGGCGGGCCAGGGGGGAGCGTTGTCGGAGGTCGGCGAACGCGTCGGCCACGATATCCGGATAGGCACTACCTCCGGCCGACAAAACCGGACGGGGCTGCGCACACTGGTCATGGACCAGATCAAAGAGGTGGACGAGTTCGTCGCAGTATCGGCGGACAGCGTCAATGTCGGCGCCGGAGCGTGAGTGTCCTGCGGCTCCTTCGTAGCCGGCCACACCGACGAGGTCGACGCTGCGCGACATACTGATCCGTTGGGCGATGGACTGTGCCTGATTGTGTGTGCGAGCGCCGGTACGTCCGCCGGTGGTCCCCCGTTCGACGAGCACACCGATCCGGTGCGACCGCGGCCCGAGAACAGTTTCCATGTGGTCGATGACGGCCTCTGAGTCCGCCCAAACCCACAGCTCCCATCCGTTTTCCACGCGTTCTTGAGCCCACAGCAGAGCGCCGGGGTCGAGTAGGGCGTTGGCCAGCTGAACCTGGGGTATTCCGTGGGCGTGGGCGACACGCAGGTGGCTGGGCGTGGCCAGCGTTATGCCGGTGGCCCCGAGGTTGATCTGGTGCCACCACAAGGCCGGGGCCATCGTTGTCTTGCCATGAGGCATGTACTCGAAGCCGTACATGTCGGCCCAACGCTGCAGCGTGTCGGCGTTCTGTTCCATCAGCCCTTGGTGCAGGAGAACCAAGGGCGTGGACCAGGTGTCGATGGTGGGCGAGGTCGCCAGGTAGTCGGCGATGGTCAGGCCGATCGCCTCGGTGGGGAAGCCCTTGTCGCCGGCAGTGATTCGTCGACGGTGTCGTGTCATAGCGTGCGCGCCAAGAAGCGTTGGGTTCGTTCCTCTCGCGGGCTGCCGAAGATATCCGCGGGGTTGCCTTTCTCGACGACGACGCCTTGGTCCATGAACACCACGTGAGTGGCGGTGTCGCGGGCGAATCGCATCTCGTGCGTTACCACGACCATGGTCATGCCTTCGGCGGCGAGGTCCCGCATCACCTGCGTTACCTCGCCCACCAACTCGGGGTCCAGGGCTGAGGTGGCTTCGTCGAAGAACATGATCTTCGGCTCCATCGCCAAGGCCCGCGCGATGGCGACGCGCTGTTGCTGGCCCCCGGAGAGCTGAGATGGATATTGATCGGACTTGTCGGCCAATCCGACATGGTCGAGCGCCGCACGGCCTCGTGACTCGGCGTCGGCCTTGCTCAGCTTGCGCACCCGAGTCAAGGCCAAGGTGACGTTGTGCAATGCCGTCTTGTGTGGGAAGAGGTTGAATTGCTGGAACACCATCCCGATGTGCCCGCGCACGTGCTTGGCCTGGCGAGGGTCATGCATCGGCACCTGGTTCACCCATACCTCGCCGGAGTCGGCCACCTCCAAGCCACTCATGATTCGAAGCAGGGTGCTCTTCCCCGACCCGGAAGCACCGATGAGGCAGAGGACCTCACCGTGATCGACATGCAGCGACACGTCGCGGAGCACGGTGGTCGCGCCGAAGGACTTTGCCACGTGTAGGAGTTCGATGTCTGGGCGAGCCGAGACGGCATTCATGTGAGGTTCCTGTTCTCCAAGGCGCGGACCCAGCGGGAGGCCGGATAGCACACGACGAAGTAGAGGGCAGCGACAACTGCATAGACGGCGACCGGTTGCCCAAGCCGGTCAACAACGGACTGTCCTTGTCGCATCAACTCGGCCACTCCGATGAGCGAGGCAATCGAGGTGTCCTTGATGAGCGCAATGTATTGGCCACCCAAGGGCGGCAACACGACGCGCCGAGTTTGCGGCAGGACGATGTGGACGAAGGTTCCGATCCTTCCGAAACCGAGAACTTGGCTGACTTCTCTCTGGCCGTTCGGCACGGCCTCAATTCCGGACCGAAATATCTCGCCGATGTAGGCGCCTTGATAAATTGCCAGACCAGCGACGGCAGCGGCAAAAAGATTGAGCTCGAATCCGTATGCGGCGACGCCGAAGTAGACGAAGAGCAGCGTAATGAGCAGTGGGGTCCCTCGGAAGACCTCGGTATAGAGGATGGATAGTTGACTGGCTCCGGCGACTCGGGACGTCCGTATTGCTGCTGCAACCAAACCGATAAGGGTGGCTAACACCCCTGAGACCAGCGAGAGAAGAACGGTGACACCGAGGCCCTTGAGCATGAGGGGCAGGCTCGGTAGAACGGCGCCGAGGTCCGTGGTCATGGTCATGCGGCCACCGCTTTGCGGCGGGAGTGCCTACGCAGCGTCGCCAGGGGCCGCCCACGACGCTGACGGGGAGGCAGCGGGGGATGGAAGGCATATTTGCCGATGAGCGCTCCACCCAGCGAGATGAGCGCGCTGAAGGTGAGATAGAACGCGAGCAGGATCACGAACACCTGGACGAAGAGCAACGTACGGGCATTGATCACCAACGCCTCGCCGGTCAGTTCCGGCAGGGCGACCGCGGACAGCAATGAGGTGCCGAGGAGGGTGATGATCGCAAAGTTCACCAGCGTCGGGAAGACGGCTCTGACAGCCTGCGGCATCACCACTTTCCAGAAGATGCTCGACCTGTCCAACGCCAGAATTTGGCAGGCCTCGCGTTGGCCGCGCGGAACCGATGAAATCCCCGCTCGGAAGACTTCGCTGACATACGCGCCGACATTGACTCCAAGAGCCACGATCCCTGCCGAGAAGGCCGACAATCGAAGGCCGAGCGAAGGAAGGCCAAAGAACACTATGAAGATCTGTAGAAGGACCGGAGTGTTCCTAATGACTTCGACATATGCGCCGCAGATCCAACGCAGCGGGGCAATCGTCGAGTCGCGGCCGACAGCGGCGAGCAAGCCCAATACGAGTGCTAGCGCATACGCCATAGCCGTGATTTGCACCGTATGCCAGGCGCCGCTGAAGAATTGCGGCAGATAGCCCAGGATGGTGCTCCACTGGTAGCCCATCGTCTTTGGCCTTCCTTAGTGCTCAGTACGTGGGGTTGAGTGGGAAGCGCGGCTTGGACCCGAACCACTTCTCGTACAGCTCGACGTTCTTGCCCGATGCGTTGAGGCGGAACAAGAAGCCGTTGAGCCAGTTGAGCCAGGTCTGCTCACCCTGCTTGACCCCGAAGGCGTTGTATTCCAAGGGCACCAGGGCGTCGTTGGTGACCTTGAGTTTCGGATCGAGCTTGACCTGGTAGGCCAGGTAGTTCGAGTCCTCGACCATGGCGTCTGCTTGTCCCTGTTGAACGGCGAGGATGGCCGCTGAGGCACTGTCGAACTGCTGCACCTTCGCCTTGGGGTTGACGCTCGTCACCGCGTCGCCGTTGGTCGAGCCCTTGACCGTTGCCACGGTCTTCCCGGTCATGCCGGCGACATCGTTGATTCCCGAGTCGCTCTTAACCAGGAGCGACTGGGTCGCGACCACATACGGATCGGTGAAGTCGATCTCCTTTTGTCGTTCGCCATTTCGGGTGAAGTTGCAGATGACGACGTCAACCTTGTCAGTCTTCAGGTTGGGGATGCGGTTGGCCGAGGTGGTGTCCACGACCTCGAGGTCGACGCCGAGCTCTTTCGCCATCTCGTTGGCGATGTCGATGTCGTAGCCTTCCGGCTTGCCCGCTTCGTTGGTGTAGCCGAACGGCGCGAAGGACAGGCAATCAGCGACCCGGAGCTTGCCGCGTTCGAGGACGCTCTGGAGCACGTTGTTGCCGGTCGCCGCGTTGGCGGTGGGCTTGGGGCTGGGGCTGCACGCCGTCATCGAGACGATGGAGACAAGGCCCAAGGCGGCCACGTTGCGCAGGGTTGTCTTCTTCATGTGAGGACTCTTTTCAGGAGGGGGTGGGCAGGGCGAGGGTTGCGTCGATTTCGATGGCAAACCCGGGTAGGTCGACCGGCACAGTGGTTCGCACAGGTGGCTGATCGCCCATGTACTCCGCAAAGAGAGCGTTCATCGCCGCAAAGTCGGCCATGTCCCGGAGATAGACCGTCACCTTCAGGGCGTGGTCCAGGGAGGTTCCAGCGGTGGCGGCCAGGGCTTGTACGTTGCCGAAGGCCGCCCGGGCTTGTGTGATGAAATCGCCGTCAACGAGGTGCCCGGTTCCCGGTGTGTGCGGTGTGCAGCCTGCGAGGTAGACCAGCCCGTTGTGGATGACAATTTGCGAATACGGACCTCCGGGTGGGGATGCCAGGTCGCTGGAGAGGGTCGTTTTTGACATGCATCAACCATTCGTCAAGGGTTTGGGACAATGGGGTTGGGGGACAAAAATGGCTGTGAACAGGGGTAATATGTTCAGATCTGCCAGTACGAAGGATCGTGTCGACCCTTGGCTTAATGAACTATAAAGTCCCATCACACACTTCGTCAAGCACCAGTCGTTTTGTTAATGTGGCATGCGTCGATGAGTTGAGGAGGAGCCCAATGACGCTAGTAGGCAACGGTTTAGGGGCGGATGTGACGCCCGCCTTCGAGACCATCGCAGAGTTGGAGGCGGCGTTGGGGCCGGTCATGCGCGCCGTCGCAGCCGCGGTCGGCCCCCACTGTGAGGTGGTGTTGCACGACCTCAGCGGGGATCGCCGCAACCTTGAACACACCATCCGGGCCATCGAGAACGGAGAAGTGACCGGACGTCGTGTTGGTGGCCCTTCCACCAACCTTGCCCTGGCGGTGCTGCGGGATGAGTCAGCCGACCACAACGCCTTCGGTTACCGTGGCCGCACCGACGACGGGCGCGAACTGCATTGCTCCTCGATCTACTACCGCAACTCATCCGGCCGCATCATCGGGGCACTGTGTATCAACGTCGACCTGACCCCATTGCAGAACGCCCAAGCCTCGCTCGCCCAGATGATCCCGGTCGCCGACCGCGACATGCCGCCCCAGGAGACCCAGTCGCGCAACCTGGCCACCGTGCTGGACTCGTTGTTGGACGCCTCGATCGACGCCGTCGGTAAGCCGGTGTCGATGATGGATAAGGCCGACCGCATGATCGTCCTGGCCCATCTAGACCAACAAGGCGCTTTCCAGATCAAACGATCGGTGGTGACGGTCTCGCGTCGGCTTGGCATCTCCAAAGTGACCACGTATGCCTACCTCGACGAGCTACGGCGGCCCGCCGAGTAGCGGGTGGGGGCTCCGGCCAGGATCTGGGAGGTGACCGGCGCTGGCGGGCGGTGCACCTCGCTGCGGCGGGTCGCCCCGAGATCGCTGCGCGACCATGACACCGTTGAGGGCATGTCACCAGCGGACCTTGACCCGTCCGTGGCCGCGTTCGCGCGTCACCTGAGGTTGGAGCGCGGTCGGTCGGAGCACACCATTCGGGCCTACCAAGGTGACATCACCTCGCTGTTGGACCACCTTCAGGCCTGCACCCAGACCAGGGATCCACGCGAACTGACCCTGCGTGACCTGCGCAGTTGGCTTGCGGTTCAGGCGGATGCCGGCGTCGCCCGGGCCACCCTCGCCCGGCGAGCAGCGTCGGCACGAAGCTACTGCCGCTGGGCCCACCGCACCGGGTTGCTGGCCACAGACCCCTCCACCCGTCTGACCGCGCCCCGCCGGCAACAGCGGCTACCGGGAGTGCTCACCCAACAGGACGCCGCCGCCGCCATGGACATCGCTGCGGTCATGGCCGACGACGATCATCCCCGGGCCGTTCGTGACCGGGCCGTCCTAGAACTGCTGTATGCCACTGGCATCCGGGTTGGCGAACTGGTCGCCGCCGACGTCGACGACCTCGACACCGCCACCCGGACGATCAGAGTCCTCGGCAAGGGCGCGAAGGAACGCACCGTCCCCTATGGAATCCCGGCCGCGCAGGCTCTGGCAGCGTGGCTTGGGCGGGGTCGCCCGCAGTTGGCAGTGGCCCGATCCGGCCCCGCCCTGTTCCTCGGTGCCCGTGGCGGCAGGATCGACGCGCGCACCGTTCGCCGGGCGGTGCACCACGTGCTTGAATCACTGCCGGACGTCCCGGACCTCGGTCCACACGGCTTGCGTCACTCCGCAGCGACGCACCTGCTCGAAGGAGGTGCTGACCTGCGGCAAGTGCAGGAGTTGCTCGGGCACGCCTCACTGGCCACAACGCAGGTCTACACCCATGTCTCCATCGAGCGGCTCAAGAGCTCGTACGCTCAGGCTCACCCGCGGGCGTGAACGTCACGGGGCAGGCCAGCTCGCCACGTAACCTCACGCGCAACGCCCACCCCAACAAGACGATGCCGAGCACGGCCAGGTACGGCTGCACGGGGGCGAACCACCGCAGCGCACCGGTATAACCCAAGGCGATCAACGCCAGCTTGTTGCACACCGGGCAGCCCACGGCCAGATACGTCAGGAACCCACCCAGTGCCCCGGTCTTCGAGACCGGCTCGCCCGCACCGCGAACCGGCCCGGCACGGCCGGTACCGGCGTGCTCTACCCTGACATAGGTGGCAAACAGCATCCCGGCCAACACACTGCTGATCACCACCACCGGCCAGGACCACGCGGTCGGCGGCACCTCGCGGCCGAAAACACCCGTTGGGATGATCGCCGTCGGGACCGCGACAACGACCAAGGTCAACGCGGCCGCCACCGCAGCGCTGACCCAGCGTCGAAGCGGCCACATCCGCAGTGAGTCCATCACGGGGGAAACATACCCCCTGCGGTATGCCATGGTGCGGTGCATGGCGACCGGCCCCGCCTTGAGGGCTGCGCGCGCGGACCCTCAGCCAAGCGGGGTTCAACCCAAGGACTGGTCCACCCAAGCACGCAGCGCGGCTATCGGCGCCGCACCCTTTTGTTCTGCCACCTTTCTGCCCTTGTTGAGCAACAGCAACGTTGGGACCGCCTGAACGGAGAACCGGCGAGAGATCTTGGGGCTCTTGTCGACATCGACCTTGACCAGCTTGAGGGTGCCGGCACGCTCCCGTGCCAGTTGTTCCAATGCCGGGCTCACCTGGCGGCACGGGCCGCACCAGGTCGCCCACAGGTCGACCAACACGGGGATCTTGTCGCTGTTGGTCACCGCATCGAAGTCGGCGTCCCCAGCCGTGACGATCCACGGCAAGAACGATGTGCAGGCGCGGCACCGAACCTTTCCGGAGGCCACCGTGGGCAGTCGGCTCTTTCTCCCACAGGAGGGGCAGGTGACGACGTTTCCGGCCATGGTGCCAGCCTACGACTCTGGATCGACTGGCAAGAGGACGATGGGGCTGCGAACGAGCAGCGGCCACGGGTCCAGATAGTGCGACCCGCGCACCGCGCCGAGGTGCAGGCACACTGCCGGTGCGCAGTGTGAGCCGGACAGAAGCACCGCGCCGATGACTTGGCCCGCCCTGACCCGCTCACCGACGATCACCGTGGCCTTCACGGGTTGAAAGGTCGACCGCAACCCATCCGCGTGGGTCACCGCGACCACGCCAACTCCGGCAACGACCCCGGCATACGTCACGACGCCGTCCTCGACCGCGGTCACGGGATCTGCGGCCCGGGCCGCCAAGTCGAGGCCACGGTGACCGGCAGCCCACTGGTTGGCCGGCCGGTCAAAGCGCCGGATGACTTGCCGCGAGGCCACCGGCCAACTCCAGCGTGGACCGGGCGACGGTATCGCTGAGGTGGGTCTGGATATGACCGAAGCATCGATGAGCGTGTGCGGTCGACCCGATGTCGCTGCGCCAGGCTCTGGCAACGTGTTGGCCGCCGCCGACGGGGCGAAGAGGACCAGCGCTGCTGCCCACAGCGCCATCCGCAGGATTGGTCGAGCGCCTATGGCGCGGCATACACCAGCTCGCGCTAGGCCGAGAGCCATTGCATGGCCGCTGCGTCGTGTCACCATGTGTCCGACCCTGCCGCGAGTCCGGCTGCTCCACCGTGTCGAGCGGCAGGGATGTGGAAACCGTCAAAGGGTGGATCCAGCTTGTGGATGACGACTGCGGTGCCGTCCTTCGAGGATCGCGCAGCCCAGGACCACGCGAGATCAGCTCTCGATCCAGCTAGCGCAGTGCCCGGAGCCGCCGGACCGCCTCGTGAAGGACCTCATCCCTCTTGCAGAAGGCGAATCGGACCAACGTGGCGGCCACGTCCGGGTCGTCATGGAACACCGAGACCGGCACCGCAGCGACACCGACCGACGCCGGCAACTGATCACAAAAGCTCACCGCATCTGTCACCCCTAGCGGTGCCACGTCGGCGATGACGAAGTATGTGCCCTGCGGCTGCGAGAGGGCAAACCCCGCCGTGCGCAGCCCGCTGACCAGCAAGTCCCGCTTGGCCTGCAACGACGCGGCCAGTGCGGTGAACGACTGATCCGGCAGGCCGAGCCCATGGGCGATGGCCGACTGGAAGGGTCCGGCGGAGACATAGGTGAGGAATTGCTTCACTGTGCGCACGGCGGCGACCGCCTGGGGCGGCCCGCTGACCCAACCAACCTTCCAGCCTGTGGTTGAAAAGGTCTTGCCCGCGCTGGAAATGGTCAACGTCCGCTCGGCCATGCCGGGCAGGCTAGCTATTGGAACGTGCACAGCACCATCGAAGGTCAGGTGCTCGTAGACCTCGTCGGTGACCACCCAAGCGTCGTACTCGCGAGCCAACGAGGCGATGAGCTCCAACTCCGCGAGGGAGAAGACCTTGCCCGTGGGATTGTGCGGGGTATTGAGCAGGACGATGCGGGTGCGCGCCGAGAACGCCGCACGGAGCGAGGCCTCGTCCACGGCGAAGTCTGGAAAGCGCAGCGTCGACGTGCGGCGCACTCCGCGGGCGAGGGCAATCGTGGCGGCATACGAGTCGTAGTAGGGCTCGAAGGTGACCACTTCCTCGCCCGGTTCGACCAGGGCGAGGACGGTGGCGGCGATGGCTTCGGTCGCTCCGGCGGTGACGAGCACCTGGTTTCCCGGATCGAGCTGGAGGCCATAGAACCGCTCCTGATGCCTGGCCACGGCAGCCAGCAGCTCTGGGACCCCCGGACCCGGCGGGTACTGGTTACGTCCCGATGTGATGGCCTCGACCGCAGCGTGAAGGATTGACGCCGGCCCGTCCGTGTCCGGGAAACCCTGGCCGAGGTTGATGGCGTCATGTTGCACGGCCAAGGCGGACATTCGGGCGAAGATCGTCGTGCCGAACTCTCGCATGCGAGCGACCAGGGGGGCATCCATGTCCGGACGGTACCGTCTTGGTCGGGCGGCCCATCGCCGGTCCAGCTCATCGGAGGCAGGGCGCCGAGGGGCTGTGGCTCGCGACTCGGGTGATTTCCGGCTGGGCCTGCCGGGCCGTAGAATGATCGGGCGACCGTTCGCGGTCGACTTCGCGTGCCCCTCGACCGTCTGACGTGACATCACCGAAGCCGGTGGGCGCCGCTCCAGCAGTCCGTATGCCATAACGACCCCGGTCGGCGGCAAACCGCGGGGCGGGTCAGGGCACCAGGCAGGTAGCCGCAACCCCGCGGCCAACCGACGAAACTGAACACGCACAAGGAGAGACGCCATCATGGCCGTCGTCACCATGCGCCAGCTCCTGGAGAGCGGCGTCCACTTCGGGCACCAGACCCGTCGCTGGAACCCCAAGATGAAGCGCTTCATCATGACCGAGCGCAATGGCATCTACATCATCGATCTGCAGCAGTCGCTGACCTACCTCACCGAGGCCTACGACTTCGTCAAGCAGACCGTCGCCCACGGCGGCACGATCCTGTTCGTCGGCACCAAGAAGCAGGCCCAGGAGTCGATCGCCGAGCAGGCCCTGAGGGTCGGTATGCCGTACGTGAACCACCGATGGCTCGGCGGAATGTTGACCAACTTCCAGACCGTCTCCAAGCGGCTCAGCCGCCTCAAGGAGCTCGAGGAGATCGACTTCGACGATGTGGCCGGTTCC